>NZ_FQYX01000010.1:96292-127464 GCF_900141935.1 Arenibacter nanhaiticus
TACTTCTGTTTTTTTGAGCCGATAGAGGGACTCGAACCCACGACCTGCTGATTACAAATCAGCTGCTCTAGCCAGCTGAGCTACATCGGCACAATATTGCTGCTCTGGCATATTAGCGCCCTCACAACGGCTGCAAATATAGATAAATATTTATTTCGTGTGCAAAAAAAAACGTTTTTTTATCCGACATCCTTACAGGCTTTAAATGGTATTTTCTTTTGTTGTTGGAGACCAGAAAGTTAGGGCGTTAAGGAAGGTTTCGTTTTTAAGAGCCGTCTAGTTGTTTTTATAAATACAAGGTTATTTCTGGTGAAGGCAGAAGGCTACTTTATCAAAAAATGGGTTACGTTTCAAATATGTTGGTCGCTATATGTGGCGATTTTGCGCTGTTCTTGGTTTTAAATGCATTGATCATGGCCTCATACCCTATGTTAAACAAAATGTCTATATCTTTTTTAAAGAAGGAGTTGTAATTTTTAAGGTCTCTTGGGGTGACGACCAGATCGCATTCTTTGAATTTAAGCATGGAATCATTGGCCATTTTTATCTTATAAGCCCTTTCTATTACATTATAAGAGCTTTTTAGATCTTCTATTTTTATCGACTCAAAAGGATTGACATAAATACCGATCATTTGGTCGCAGTGTATTTTTATAAGGTCTGAAGGGAAATTGTTAAGGATTCCGCCATCCGAATAATAAGAATTTTGGATCTTTATTGGGGCAAAAACCCCGGGAAAGGCAGCGGAAGCCAATACCGGTCGAATAAGTTCCCCCTGATGGAAAACTTTTAAGGTACCGTCCAGAATATTGGTGGCGGTAATAAAAAGGGGTTTTTTAAGCGATTCAAAGGAGTCTATAGCGATATAGGAGGCTAATTGGTCGTAAAATTTATCGGTATCTACAATTCCGGGCTTGTTGCGGGCGTATTTCTTGATATTAAAAATTTGTACGGTTTTAAAGAACTCAAGGATTTCTTCCCATCCTAAGCCTGTGGCATATAGGGCTCCTACAATGGCCCCAGAGCTGGTGCCGGCAATATGGGTAGGGAAAATGTTCATTTCTTCCAATGCCTTAATCGCACCAATATGAGCAATGCCTCTAACCCCTCCTCCTGAAAGCACCAAACCTGTATTCATTTTTTTCGTTTTATTAAATGTAAAGGGTAATAGCTTGTAATGACATGATTAGGGTCATAGCTGATTTTTATTCACTATAATAATCGGTTTTTCTAGCCCTTAACTGCGCTCCATGCCCTTTTTTCAAGGCGTAAGAAATTTACAGGGAAGACAAGGTAGAAGTAGTGCTATGGGTACCATATCAATAAGTTTAATGTTCAAAACAAGATCATGATGGAGATGGCTGCTTAAATATCAATAGTTAGTGCTATGGGGCAATGGTCAGATCCTAACACTTCCGGAAAAATTTCGGCAGAGCTTATTTTGGCCTCCAAACTTTTACTTACCAAGAAATAATCGATTCGCCATCCTATATTCCGCTCTCTTGCCTTAAACCTATAGCTCCAATAGGTATAGGCTACCTCGTTGGGGTGAAAGAACCGAAAAGTGTCTGTGAATCCTGCATCGATCAAATTTTGCATGCCATCGATTTCTACTTGGGTATACCCGGCAGTTTTATTATAGTTCTGTTTGTCGTTTTTTAAGTCCATAGGAGTATGGGCTACATTAAAATCGCCACAGACAATGACAGCTTTGGTCTTTTCCAAGTTTTTTAGGTATTCCAAAAATTCTGCATCCCATTCTTTCCTCATGGGTAATCTGTCTAATTGCTGCCCAGAGTTAGGCACATAGACATTGACCAAGTAAAATTTGTCGTATTCGGCGCACTGAATTCTTCCTTCATCGGTACTTTCAACAGGGAGAACCACCTTGGTAAGTTGTAAGGGCTCTTCCTTGGAATATAGAGCGGTACCCGAATAGCCTTTTTTCTCGGCAGCATTGTGAAATTTAGCAAAGCCCTGTAATGGGGAAGTGGCCTTGGCAGCCTCATTTTCTTGTGCCTTGGTCTCCTGTAGGCAAAGGATGTCCGGATTCAGTAGTTGTATGGATTCAAAAAACTCTTTTTTTACGGCAGCCCGTATGCCGTTGACATTCCAAGAGATAATTTTCATATGTGGGTATTTATTGTGTGTTAACGGTCATACTTCAGCTGCGCTCAGTACAAGCATGTAATTCGCATTTGCGCTTAGTACCGGTTATGCTCCTTTCATTGCTTATTGTTAGTTAAAGTTATATGTGAAATTTAAACAAGTATGTTATAGGAGAATTAAAACCTACCATACAGATATTTTATATAGTTTAACTCTCAATATGGTTAGCCATACTAATATAAGTAGATACTAACATTTATATAGAAATCCATCCTTTTATAATGGCATGAACACCGAGTATTTTTACCTTGTCTTCCGCCAATTTGATTTCTACAACCCTGTTGGTATGTACTTTAAATTCATTTGGAAAAGTATCAAGCATTACTATATCGGTGACCCCTGCGATCTTCATCAATAGGTTTTTTATCCTTACTAAATCCTCTTTTTCCTTGGCATCCGTGGCAAAGATTTTTCCGTAATTTCCAAGGATGACGTTATCTGAAATAAAATTCATGCGGCCTTTTATTTAGGTGGAACTTATTTTATGATCTTGGTATTAATTTTTTTAGAAGATTTTATAGCAGTATCATAAATATACAAAAAGCCATCAAGAGAAACATTATGATCACTTACTCTTTTATGTGGAATGTTTTATGAAATATAGAAGAGAATTTCTTGTTAATCTAGGCAGCTTTTTCAAAATGAGAACATTACCGATGTGTATAGAGTCTCCGTACATACTGTAGGCATGTTCAGAAACTCTCTATATATAATTATGATTATTGTTCGCTTTAAAAGCGGCTATAGCAATAAGGCATACAGGGCGTATAATTCCCATAATAGCGCAAAGGATAGCCTATTCTAGGATGTTTTGTTCCGGGTTTTCCATATCGCTTAACGATTCGGATTTTTGGACAATATCGGTAATAATTTGGTCTATTTCCTGGGTGGCGGCAAGGATATGGTCTAACATTTCTTCCTTTTCCCTAGGGTCTAACATATCCTCTTTAAACAAGTCTATAATCCCCATAAGGCGCGCTACCGGGGCCCGGACCACATGGGATTGGGTCCAGGCGACGTCTCGGAGTATTTTGTTTTGGTTTTCAATATTGAGGGCGTGTTCCTTTAATTCCCGGTTGAGTTTCTTTAAGGATTCTTCATAATTTTTACGGAAGGTAATATCGGACATTACGCCCACCATACGAATGGCTTCTCCTTTAGGGTTCCTAATGATAACCCCTTTGTCCACAACATAAGCATACTGTCCATTTGCTTTTTGATAGCGGTATTCTGCGACCCAATTACTGGTGTTGGGGTCATTGCAAGCCTGGTCAATGGAATCTTTGACCCTTTTTGTATCCTCTGGATGGATATGCGGTTGCCATGATTTTAGAGGGCTTTTTTTCTTTTTATAGCCAAACAAGGTTTCGTAAGCTTCGCTATAATATAGCGTATTATTTATTTTGTCCCAATCCCAAATAAAATCCTTGGAGGTCTGGCTTACAATTTCGAATCGCTCGTTCGATTTTTTAATTTTTTCTTCCGCCTTTATGCGGTCTGTTACATCTTTAATAAAGATAGACATGCCTTGGTTAGAAGGGTAAATATTTAGCTCGAACCATTTTTTTGACTCTGAATGGTACTCCTCAAAGTGAATCTTCTGCTTATTTTCTAAAAGGTTTTCAAAATTTTTATACTTTTCATAAAAAGAATTGTTTTTAGGAATGACATCCCATAAATAATGTCCTACAACCTTTCTACGTGCAATTCCCAGATATTCTTCTGCCTGTTTGTTGAAATAGGAGACGATTCCTTGAGTATCTACAGAAATAAAGGCCTCACCGATACTCTCTAAGATCCGGTGATTTTCCTTAAAGGCCTTTTGTAGTGCCAATTGGGTAAGTTTCAGTTTTTGGATATTTTGAATACTCCCATAAATACGTACACATTTACCGTCCTTAAATTCAGGTTTTCCTATGACCCGTATCCATCGTTCATTGCCTTTTGCCGTAATAATGGGCATGTCATATTCTATAGCCTCCTGTTTATTGATAGCCGTTTGGACACTGCTAGTCATCTTTTCCCAATAATAATTTTCTTTATAAAAATCTTTAGAGGTTTCAAAGGTAGGTTGGTAATAGGGAGTTACTTCATGGATTTGTCTTGTAATCTCAGACCAATAAATTTTCTTGGACTCCATATCTAGTTCCCAGCTCCCTATTTCGGCCAAATTGTTGGCAATGTGCAAGAGTTGCTGCAGTTTTTTGGTTTCTGTGATATCATCGGCAATAGAAAAGGTTACCCCTATGTCCGGGGCAGGGCTGGTGTTCCAGCTAAGCCAAACAGTTTTTCCGTTTTTGGAGATATAGCGGTTTTGAAATTTATTAATCTTGTTATACTCATTATGAGCTGCATAGGTCTTGGTTGTAATTTCTCGGTCATCGGGATGTATAAATTCTAAAATAGGCCTGCTCAATAATTCTTCTTCCGTATAGCCTAGAATTTTGGTGGCAGCCGGATTAATTTTCTTAAAATAACCGTTTTTCCCTGCGATACAAACGATATTCGGGGCAAACTTAAAAATCTGATCGAGTTCAATTTCCAGGCGTTTACGCTTTATTTCGGCGCCTAAATAGGTAGAAATCTGCTCAAAAAATTCGCCTTCCAAGGTATGGTGGTACATGGCCTTTTCTAAGACTAGCACTAGGATGCCCACCAATTCTTCGTTATGAGTCAGGGGGATCCCAACGGCCATATCCATAGAAGTGTTTTCAGTAGCTTTTCTTCTTATAAATTCTTCTTTTTTTTGCAGATCATCCCATTTTTGTAGCCGTTGTTCTTCCCAAACCTTTCCTGGTAAGCCTTGGCCCTTTTTAAAGAATTGGACCTCTTTGCTGTTCGCATAAAATATTTTCCCACAATCTTTCTCTGTATAGGTGGCGACCAACTGTATTTGTTTGTTCTCTGTATCGGGCATCCAGATTTCACCGATGGTAAAATCTCTAAAAGTAACAATAAGTTCCAGAACACTTTTTAAACAAGGGTGAAGGGTTTCGTGCTGACTGAACAATCTACTGATGTCGGTCAGCAGTTTTTTCTGGAGTTCCAAGTTTTTCTGTTTGGTAACATCTCTTTCAATGGAGATCCAATGGGTATACCAGCCCGTTGCATCGGCAACTGGGTTTAGGGAAAAATTGATCCAAAATTCTTCCCCGTTTTTTTTATAATTGATAACGGTAGTTTCGCAGGGCTCCCAGCGACGCATGGCCTCCCCTAGTATTTTTAAGGCTACTTTGTCTGTTTTTGGCCCTTGCAAGATACGAGGGCTTTTGCCCAATACCTCCTTGGCGGTATACCCGGTCATCTTGGAAAAGGCATCATTTACATAGAGGATTCTTGGTCCTGGCTCGTCAAAGGGTTCTGCTTCTGTGATCATGACCGCATCCTTGGTATGGATTACCACGGATTCTAAGAGACGCAGCTGTCCTTCTTCCTTTTTTTGTTGTGTGATGTCCTGTACGGTACCCTCTACTTTAAAAGGATTACCGGCGGCATCTTTTATCAGGCGCCCTAAGCAACGAATCCATTTTGTTTGACCGTTAGGGAGCCCGATTCTAAATACAACGTCCTGTTCTTTCTTCCCTGAAAACAGCTCCTCGTGTGTCTTTAAAAAATGTTTTCGGTCTGGCACATAGATGGTCGTTAAGAAACTCTCAAATCTAATGTCGAAGCTTTCTTTTTTTCTTCCCCAGATCTTATAGGTTTCGTCGGACCAAGTTGCAGACAGTTGTGGTAAATCAACACTCCAATAGCCTAATTTGGCAATGGCCGTAGCCTTTTTTAGCTTTTGCTCGGAAAGTTCTAGTGCTTGTCGGCGTTGTTCTTCTTCGGTTATATCGTTACAAACAATCATTAAACAATTTAGATTGTTATACCTTAAATAATGGCCAGTAACATCAATTCTTAATAAGTCGCCATTTTTCTTTTGGTGCGTAAACACCCCAAATTTAATAGCATTTTCTTGTTCTTTGTTTTTTTGAATGGCCGCTATAAAATTTGAGACTTCCTCCTTAGGTCTAAGATTTATAGCCGTCATGGCCAAGAACTCCTCCCTACTGTAACCATAAAGATTGATCATGGCTTCATTGACATCAATAATCTGTAAGGAATCAATATCAAAAATATACTTAGGTAATGGACTGAGCTTAAAAAGCAAACGGTATTTTTCTTCCGAGATTGCTAATTGATGTTTTAATTCTTCCCTTTCTGTAATGTCCCTTGCTTTAATGACAATACCTTGAATATGGGGATCATAAATCATATTGGCAACTATGATTTCAAACCATTTCCAACTACCAGATTTATGTTTAACCCTATAAGGTGTAGAAATAAAGGGTTCTCCTTGAATAAATTGTGAAAAATTATGAACAGCGGTATCGCGGTCCTCTAAGTGGACGTAACTGAAAATATTAGTTCCCAATAACTCCTTGTTTGTATAACCTGAGGTATAGCATAACACTTGGTTCACGAAGATAAAATTTCCCTGTGTATCTATAACCGATAATAGGTTATAGCCCGCTTGTGTAAGAGAAGTAGTCCTTGGATCTATCGATAGCATCTTTTTTTCAATGTTTTTTTGGGGTAAAAGCGCTGTTGTGTTTTCGTCTTTGTTTGGCGACTCATTTGAACCAAGGGGGGATGCTTCGGCTGCTTTGGAGGCATCGTTTTTTTGTGGGGCTTGCGGGGTCGGAAACAATGCTAGGGCTTGCCTGGCTACAACCTTCAAGGCCTTAACTTGTTCTGATCTAAGTTTTTTGGGAGTATTATCCTGAATACTGAGGACTCCTACTGCCATTTTAGTAACATCTAGGATAGGAACAAAGGCCATAAAAGCAGGAAGGCTGCCCGTGCCGCTTGCTATTTCTTCCGAAAGTCTTTTGTCTTTTTTGCTGTTCTCTATGATAAAAACTTCGTTGGGAGCGTTGCGAAGATGGTCTTTAAATAATTTTTCTAGCGCAGTTTCCTTTATAGTGGATACTTCCGATGGGGAGTGTAAATATTTTGGAACCTCTAAAAGCACAACTGCCGAGGGCAAAGAACTGCAGATAAATGCAGCCATTTGACAAATATCATCGTAAGATTTAGATGTCAGATGGAGGGAAGTGTAGGAAGGGAGCGCTGCAACGCTTTGGATAGCCATATTATTAATTTAAATATCCCTTATACAAGAATTAAGTGTTATGTAAATTATGAAATTTTTACACCTTAAATGCTGTTAAGGACTCTTTTTTTTTATAGATAAGAACTAAGAGTTAACGATTAGATATTATTAGAAAACCGTAAATACCTTTGTTTATAATTAATTTTGCGTGTGAAATATTATAAGTTCTACCTAACTTTAATAGTTATATCTGTAGAACAATATTGGGCAAATCTACTGTAAAATTCGTTCAAAAACATAAATATTCGTCGAACTGTAAATATTGAGTCAAAAACCACTGAGGTATTGTTAAGGTTTTGCTTATAATAAATTTTATTGATACCCTAAAATTCTAGGACAGTGCATTTTTACTGATGGTCCATATTTTGGAGGTGTTAATAAGTCAATTAAAATTTTATGAATTTAATATTAGGAGGTATAGATTATTATTGCTCCTGTTTTTTGTAGGTGCTTAAATCCGGATCTTATAAAAATTATTCTATTTTCTAACATAAATAATTAATATTTCTTACAAATAAACTAATTTTGTGACCTAATAATTAGGCTGGAAGAAAACTGTTGTTTAATAAAAAAAACTAAAAGAGAAAAGAGTCTGCTTCGGAGAAGTTTTTCTTAAAAATATCACCCGATTATGAACAGGAAAGTACTAATAATAGAGGATAATAAACTTGATTGTTTATTGCATAAAAAAGCCTGTACCAAAGTAGGCTTACAAGAGCCTGTTATTTTTTATAACGGACTGGAAGCCCTTCAATATATTAAAGAAGAGTTTACAGGCGCTACAGAATTGTTGGTTCTATTAGATATTAATATGCCTGTGATGAACGGCTGGGAGTTTTTAGACAACTTACCGGCGGTTCGCAATAAAGCCAATACCTTTATTGCTATTGTAAGCTCTTCTTTTAGTGAAGCGGACAGGGCTAAGGCGCAACAATATGAATTGGTGCAAGAGTATTTTGTAAAACCTTTAAGTATTGGCAAATTAAGTCAGCTTGTAAATCAGCCTTTTTTAAATGGATTTAAAGTGGCTTAGGTGATTCTTATCTTATTCTTCTCGTTTCCATTCTAAGAATACCCTATTTGTTCATTGGCTGACCATTTCTTAGATATGCCCTAGCATTCATAAAAAGTTATTATTAATAGATGTTTTATCTATAGGCAACATCAGGTCTATTATTTCGGATAGGCTGTTTTGATTTTTTTATACCTGTCTCATTTATATGTTTTTATATAGATGTAACGCCCAGGTTCTACTGTATAATCGGGTCTTATTATAAAATAAACTCCTTTTAAACCCTCCATAATTAATCAATTACTCCATTTTCACCGAATTCCGCGTTAGGGAACGCAGCGGCATCCCCGAAGCAAAGCAAGGGATACAGCGGAGTGCCCGACCGACGAAGGAGGGAACGCCCAAGTTATTATACTAAAAGGTGTAAAGAATTGAGATTCCATATCAACAATAGAAAGGTTGGTTGAGGTATATGGCAGTAGGTAAAAAAGCTGTAATGATATGCATTGCTTTTTCTGCCAATCCTTTTGGAAGGGGTCTAATGTCCGTAGGATGAAAATTTATGGAAATTCTCGAGAAATAGATAAAGAGGGCGTTCCCGAAATTCAACGCCCTCTTTTTGTCGTTTTTATAATTCGCTTGATATCAGCAAATCATGGGGCAAACCTATTAAAATAAAAGAAAGGGCTAAACATTTTAACGGTTTGTTTGGTTTTTTTAACATATTGGCCTGTAGAGTGGAATTTAGCTAGGAATTTGCTCGTCATTGTTCAAGAAATTAGGTTAAAAATTCTAGTTAAATTTATCAAAAAGAATAGTCAGCCATTTGCTTTTTTAGGTCACAAAGTTATACGGTTTTATAAGGGGAGCGTATGTTTTTATTGCTTTTCAATTTAAGTGTTGGGGTGGGGGAGTAAGATCGTAAATGTATTTTGGTTATGGCGAACTTACCTTATAATATTTGGGGCTAGGCTTGTGTATGGAAGGAAGTCTTAACGGATAGCTTTGCTATACTGTTGGGGCAACTTATGCTCCTTGGGAGCAGTTCTATGTTTAAAACGCCGGAAGTGGTACCGCAATGCATTTTTTTTAACCATAACCTTAAATATTAGAAAACGATCGCGTTTTTTTGAAATGCTGCTAGCAAGTGGGAAAGAGGGATTGGTTTCTTGGCAATTGTAAGTAGGTGGTATTCTAGTATTTTGTGGAAATAAAAAAGGAGGGGCACAACCCCCTCCTTTAAAAAAAAACTAACTCAACTATTAACTAAACTCAATATTAATTATATCCTGGTGATTGCTCCAATAATGGGTTTCTTCCGATCATATCCGTTGTAATTGGTAAAATAAGTTTAAACTCATCTCCAGGGCTTAGGAATTCGATATTGTCAAAGACATAACTGTTCCCGGCTCTTCTTAGATCCCACCATCTTTTTCCTTCACCAATAAATTCCTTGTAACGCTCATTTAAGATTGCGTTAGCGTTATCTTCTTTAGAGCCATTGATATAGGCGTGGATAAGTGGATTGTAGTTGTCTCCGTAAGCTCTTTCCCTGATTTGGTTGATTTCTCCAGATGGATTTTCACCTAAATGGTTTTTGGCTTCGGCCAAAAGCAATAGTACATCGGCATATCTGTATACAGGTACATCATTTTCAAAAATACGCTCAGAACCATTTACTTGTCCTAGGAACTTATTAAAGACCGAACCAAAATATTTAGGTTCATTATAGGTAGGATATCCCAAACCGCCATTGTCATCAACATACAATCTAATGAAGGTAGCATCTTTACGGGCATCGTCATTGTCATCTAACAACAATATGGTTTTTTCTGACTGTCCATATCGGTTGGCACCAGCGATTATAAAGTCGCTCATAGACTCCCCGTTGTCGTTAAACTGAGGGTTGATCTCGGTACTTCTACCAGTTAAGCTATTGTAAAAGTTGGATGCTTCATCTTGCTTGTATTGGATGGCAAAAATAAACTCGCTGTTATTTTCGTTCGGCACGCCCCATAGTTCAGAGATATCACTTGTTAAGCTTGCTCCTAAGGCTTCCACTTGTTGTAAGGCTGATTTTGCCTCCGTGAAATCGGCATTACCTCCTCCCAATAAATTACCGGACCAGATATACACGTCGCCTTTAAGGGCTAATGTAGCGGCTTTTGACCAATATACTCTACTGTTGTTAAAGAAGCTTCCGTCCGATCCAAAAGCGCTTAAGGAAGCTTGAATGTCCGATTTGATCAAGCTCATTACTTCGCTCTGTGGCGATCTAGGCTTGCTCAAAGAAGCTGGGTCAACATCTGTTAACGGCTCTAGAGAAATTGGCACATCGCCCCAAGTTTTTAGCAAAGTGTAGTAATACAAGGCTCTTAAACCATAAGCCTGTCCAATAAGGTGGCTTTTTTCGTCTTCATTAACGAAAGTTACATTTGGAATATTTGCCAAAAAGTCATTGATTCTATGAATTCTGGTGTATAAACCTGCCCAGCCACCAAAAGGAGCTGTAGCAACAGTAATGTTAGATTCGATCAAGGAAGTGTTTGATGCCGACTCGTACGTTCGTCCACCCCAAATATCACTTCTCATTTCTCCCAATAGCCATAATTCATCGGCGGAAGATCTTAAGTTCGCATACAGTCCCGTATGCGCGGTTCTCACCCCTTCTTCGGTATCCCAGAAACCAGCTGCGGTCAATTCGCTGGGACTAGTTAGTTCTAGCTCGCTCTCGCAGGCAGTCAAACTAACGGCAGCTAATAGTATATAAATATATTTTTTCATTTTGCTACTATTTAAAATGTTAGATTAAGTCCTATCGTTATCGTTTTTGGAAGCGGGAATGCTCCATATTGAACACCGCCGATTTCTGGGGTGTCACCGCTCATACTCTTAAAGTAATGTAAGTTAGAACCGGTTACGAAAACGTTTAGTCTTTTGATGGTATTTTTAAAGTATTCTGCCGGTACATTATAGCTTAAAGTTACCTCTCTTAGTGCTAAATAATCTCCTTTTTCCCAGAATTGTTGGTTACCGTAGTTCTGCAAGCTATAGGAAGATTCATTACCTCTCCATACATTTTTTGCGTCATTTACAAAAACCATACGTGGCCAATTTGTATCCGTGTTGGTAGGGGTCCAAGAATCTAATACTTCAATAGGCTGATTTAGGTTACCCTGAGTTTGTCCGTACCCTTTAGCTCTAATATGATTCCATACTAAATGTCCTGTGGCAAAATCGGTTTTAACAAATAAGCTAAAATCTTTGTATTTGAAATTAGTAGTCAAACCTCCAACAAAGTCAGGCGTGGTACGTCCAATAACCTTTCTGTCAAGACCATTGATGACGCCATCGTTGTTTTGGTCTACCCATTTAGCATCCCCGGCCCAACGTTTATTTCGGCTGGCGGCCGGCATAAATTCGTCCGTGATCGCATTGTCTAAATCGGCTTCGGCCTGAGTGGCATAAATACGCTCTTGCTCAAAAGCTATTACAAGGTCGTTCCCAGAGCGTTGTCCTTCTTGGAAACCACCTGTCCATTCTTCTTCACCAGTCTTAGGGTTATAGATTAACTCTCCTCCTTGTCTGTTTAAGTCATTGTCATTTTCAGGTAGCTTGATCACGTAGTTTTTGTTAGAGGTAAAAGTCGCTCCAACACTCCAGCTGATGTCCTCAGTTCTGATAATGTCACCATCAACCTGTAGTTCAAAACCTTTGTTTCTAATCGTACCGTTGTTGGTTAAAATACTACTGAAACCAGTCCAATAAGGCAATGTTAAGTTTGCTAGTTTGTCTTTGATGTCCCTAGAGTATACATCGGCAATAAAAGAAAGTCTGTTGTCTAAAAAGGAGATGTCCAAACCGGCATTAAAGGTAGTTGACTTTTCCCATTTTAGATCCAAAGTAGAAAGTGAAGAGTTGGCATAGCCTGTTTGGCCATTGTATACACCTTGACTTCCATAAGCTCCGAAAACACCATAATTACTTAAAACATCTTGGTTTCCGTTCACCCCGTAACTCAATCTTGGTTTTAATCTGGTGATATACTTGTTGATGTTAGATTCGATAAAGAAATCTTCGTTGTGGGCATTCCAACCTGCAGAAACCCCCGGGAAGAATCCAAATTTCTGGTTTCCTAATCTTGAAGATCCATCTCGTCTGAAAGTACCACTGATCAAATACTTGTTGTCAAAATCATACAACAAACGTCCAAAAGTAGACACGATAACGTATTCTGTTTCAAAACTATAAGGGATTCCATCGGCTTCTGCTCCGGCATTAAGAGTTTCAATTAAGTCTGTAGGAGAATTTCTTGTTCCGGCAGAAGTTGTAAAGAAGTTGTCCTTGTAGTATTCTGTTCCAACCAATGCGTTGAAATTATGATCGCCAAAAGATTTGGTATAATTTAAAGTACCAGTCAACTGGTTTCTTAAAGTTCTGCCTAAGCTTACCGATGCTTCACGTGCTGTACGTAAAGGTCCAGAAGTACTTCCTACTCTATACGCTCTGTTAAAGCTCTCGTTGTGGTTGTTGATGGCGAAGTGACTTCCGTCTACCGATAGTACCAATTCATCCAAAATACTCCAGTCGATGCCGACAGAGGCCGATAAACGTTGTTCTAAGTTTTTTCTAACAAATTTATCTTGATAGTACAATGGGTTACCGAAACTTTGGTTTTGCCCTACGGCATATACATCGGACCAAGTACCGTCAGGGTTGTTGTCGTAATCCCTTGAAGTAGGAGCCTGACCTTGGAATCTTCTAAATACGGTATCGTCACCTCCCAATGGGCTTCGATTTAAGTTAGAATGAGAGTATAAAACGTTAGAGTTAACTTTTACGTTGTCAGTAATTTTATAAGACCCTGTAAATTTTCCTGAGTATCTTTTAAAACCAGACCCTAAAATTAAACCGTCGTTGTCTAAAAGTCCAAGCCCTAAGTAGTAGTTTCCGTTTTCGTTACCACCGTCAAAGGATAAATAATGATCCTTCGTGGCACTGTTTTGATAAATACGGTCTCCTACGTTTTTATTGTCATAAAATAAAATCTGCCTGCTAGGATCTAAAATGTCGGGAATGGCTTGCCATCCAGGTTGGTTCAATAAGTATTGGTTGTCTGCTGTTAACAACTGGGTGGTGAAAGGAGAATTGGTAGTGTTTCCTCCGATACCAAATGAATTGTCTCCATTGATGAATTGACGGATGAAGTTTGGATTTCCACGCGTTTCTTCTGAGTAGCGATGTCCTTGTCTGTTGTAATTTAAGAAATCGGCACCACTGAGGTACTTCTGATCATCTCTTTCCTCATTAATACTATACTTGTATTTATAGTTGATAGAGGATTTTCCGACCTTACCAGATTTGGTCGTTACCAAAATAACCCCATTGGCAGATCTTGCACCATAAATAGCGGTGGCCGCAGCATCCTTTAATACTTCGATAGATTCGATATCATCGGAGTTTAAGGCATAAAAAGAGCCTGGGATACCATCGATCAAAATTAAAGGAGAACCAGACCCGTCAAAGTTGGTTCCGCCACGTAAAACAATAGATGGGGTAGCGCCTGGTTGACCAGTGTTGTTGGTAACTCTAAGACCGGCAATGGTACCCTGTAAGGCCGTTGCAGCGTTAGATCTGGTAGAAGTTTCCAAAATTTCAGTGTCTAATTTAGAAACCGAGGTGGTCAAAGTTCCCCTGGTCTGGCTACCGTAACCAGTAACAACTACTTCATCTAAAACTGAAGCATCTTCTTGTAGGGAAACATTAATGACAGTTTTGTTTCCTACCGTTATGTTCTGGGTTGTAAACCCTAGGTAGCTAAATACCAATACATCGTTTGGACTGGCTTGGATGGAATAGTTACCATCGAAATCAGTTTGGGTACCTGTGGTGGTTCCCTTTACCAAAACGTTTGCCCCTGGAAGGGGTAGTCCGCTGCCATCGGAAATAGTCCCGGTGACTGTTTTTTCTTGTGCATACGCACCACTAAACAGCAAAAAAGCTGCTAACGTAAGTACGTAATGAATTAGTTTGTTTTTTTGTTTCATGTTGTTAGTTATTATGTATTACATAATGCAATACTATAGAAAATAACTTTATTAACAAAATTTTGATATTATTTTTTTGTGTATTCAATTATTAAAAAAATGTAGAGTCATTTATTTTATTGAATAAAATCCATTAATACATTTAAAGTGTTGTACTATAGCGTATATTAGTTAGAGGATGGTGTTGTGTAAAGAGGTGGGGCGGGCTAAGTTTTTGGATTTTGGAAAGACTGATTACCCTAGAATAATGCTGTAGATATTGTAAAAATAGAGAAAGATTTCTTTTGCGTGCTTGAAAATCTTTGAGTATGTTATGTATTATGTAATACATAATAAATACAAAAAAGATGAATGGACTTATTGCTGCGACCTATGCCCCTATGCACGAGGATACTTCGCTAAATTTAGATATAATTCCTGAGTATGGGAAGTTTTTAAAGACAAATGGTGTTAAAGGTGCTTTTATTAACGGTTCTACTGGAGACTTTACTTCTTTGACCGTTGGGGAGAGAAAAGAAATAGCAAATGCTTGGGGCGAAAATAAGCCTGAAGGTTTTTTTGTGATCAATCATGTTGGAGATACCAGTTTAGAGGTAGCCAAGGATTTGGCGAGGCATTCTGCAGAAAATAAAATAGACGGGATTGCAGTTTTGGCACCTTATTATTTTAGGTTATCAGATATTCATAAGTTGGTGGCTTACTGTAAGGAAATTGCCGCCTGTGCTCCGAACCTTCCATTCTACTATTACCATATTCCTGTATTAACCGGTGCAAACTTCTCTATGGCCGAGTTTTTGGAATTGGCAACACCCCAGATTCCGAATCTTGCCGGAATTAAATTCACCAATAACAATCTTATTGATTATAAATACGCAAAGGACTTCAATAATGGTTCTGCTAGTATTTTATTTGGTTTTGACGAGATTTTCTTGGCAAGTTTGCCTTTTGGAGCCGATGGTTGGGTAGGAAGTACCTATAATCATTTAGCCCCTTTATACTTGGCTATTTTAGAGGCCTTTAATAATGGTGATCATGCTTTAGCTGCGACATTACAGGCAAAATCAATGAAATTTGTCGATGTGTTAAATGCTAAAGGAGGCTTCAATGGAGCGGCAAAATCATTTATGAAGGTCTTAGGGGTCGATTGTGGACCAAGCAGATTTCCGCATGTCACCCTTTCTGAGGCGCAACTAAAAGAGGCTAAGTTAGAATTGGAGACATTGGGTATTATGTCTCATACCGCAAAGGTATAGTTGGTTGAAAATTTGTAAAGCTGTTTGTTTCTAAGAATTTTTATAATTCTTCTTGGAGCCTTTTAATTTATTGTCTTGAGAAATCTAGTTTGGATTGGTTTTTTTCTGTTTTTTTCCTTGCAAGCGCAAAAGGTGAAAGTCGCTTGTGTGGGAAATAGTGTGACCTATGGTACGGGAGTGGAACAGCGTGAAGTGAATTCCTATCCCTACCGGTTGCAGGAACTATTGGGAGATGATTATGAGGTGATGAACTTTGGGTATCCTGGGGCAACACTGCTAAAAAACGGACATAAGCCGTATTGGGAAAAGCCGGTTTTTGAAGCGTCTAAATCCTTTATGCCGAACCTGGTGATTATTCATCTAGGACTAAATGACCAAGGGAATAATAATTGGCCCGATCATAAGGAAGAGTTTGTACAGGATTATTTAGATTTTATTCAGGCTTATCGCGATCTGCCTTCACGGCCAAAGGTGGTGATTTCCAAAATGAGTCCTTCATTTTCTGGTCATCATTGGTTTGAAGAAGGGATGCGCGAAAATTATCAAGAAATTCAAGCTAAAATAGAAATAGTGAAAGATCTAGCCGGGGTTGATGTAATTGACTTGCATGAACCCTTGTATAGATTTCCAGAATACTATGCCGACGATTTGCACCCCGCCAAAGAAGGGGCGGCTATTATTGCCAATAAAATGTATCGCTATATCAGTGGGGATTATGGAGGCATAAAGCTACCCTTGCTGTTTGGCGAAAACATGGTTTTTCAAAGAAACCAGCCCATAGTTGTCCACGGATCGGCCAATGCCTTGGACGAGATGATTGTTACTTTTAATGGGGAATTACAACAAACAAAAGTGTCTGTTCATGGGGAGTGGAGTGTTCAGTTTGCGTCACATAAGGCGGGAGGCCCATATAAACTCATTATAGATTCTAAAAAATCGGGGGCTGTTAAATTTAACGAGGTATATGTAGGGGAGGTATGGTTGGCGTCCGGACAGTCTAATATGGATTTTAAGGTCAGAGACGACGAGCAGGGGCATACTATTTTAAAAGATTCCTTAAATCCCGATGTTTTTTTGTTTTCTATGGATGCCAAGGCGCAGACCTCTGATCATAGTTTTTCCAAAGAGGAACTGCAAAATTGTAATGCAGCCAATTACTTTGAAGCATCTGGCTGGAATAAAGCTTCGGGGGAGAAATTGGCCAATTTTTCTGCCGTAGCCTATTCCTATGCCTATCATCTTCAAAAGCAATTAAATGTTCCTGTAGGGATTATATGTAACGCCGTTGGTGGGGCTACCACTCAAAGTTGGATCAGTAGGGAGGCTATGGAAACCACCCATGAAACCATTAGTTTGCTAAACGATACGCATTTGCACCCTCTTGTGCAGCCATGGGTAAATGAACGGAAGGAAAAAAACATGCAGAATATGCGGGAGTTGGGTGTTAAGGCAAGACATCCCTTTGATCCTACCATGCTGTTCGATGCGGGCATAAATCCCATAAAAAACTATCCTATCAAAGGTGTTATCTGGTACCAGGGCGAATCTAACGCGGAACGGGCGCAACTTCACTCTAGATTGTTTAAACTCCTAGTGAGCGATTGGAGAAATCATTGGAATAATCCAGATATGCCATTTAATTTTGTGCAACTTAGCAGTATCAATAGGCCTGGTTGGGGGGCGTTTAGGGATTCTCAAAGAAAATTATTGGCTATTCCTAATACAGGAATGGTAGTGTCTTCGGATGTAGGACACCCCACCGATGTGCATCCCAAACAAAAATGGGTGCTCGGAAACCGATTGGCCAAAACGGCATTGGCAAAAAATTATGGGATGAATATACCATATTCTGGATCGTTGTTCGATTTTGTCAACGTAAAAGACGATACTTTGGAAGTGCATTTTCTTTTTAAAGAAGGTCTAACGACCGCAGATGGGGATGAACTGCGCGACATTCAGATTGCCGGTGCCGATAAGGTTTTTTTTCCTGCCAAGGCTAGAATCAGAAAGAATGTCCTGTTGCTTACCTCTAAAAAAATAAAAAACCCTAGATATGTCAGATACGGATACACTTCTTATACCGATGGCAATCTAACCAATAAAGGGAGGTTGCCCACCGCAACCTTCTCAAATTTGACCAATTAAACTTAACCATACCAAAGAAAAGATTATGAAGAGGAACTTAAAATTTTCCGATGAAAAAAAGCCCCCTGTAAAAAAAAAGGTGGCCTTTCAGGTTTTAGGTACTATTTACGCAAGCTTGTTTTTAATTTTAACCTTCACAGGCTATGCTAATCAGATTATAAATACTTCTCTTGAAGAAAAGTATCCTCTAATTCCCACGCCACAGGAATTGGAATATGGAAAAAAAGAAGTACGATTTAAGTCCGTTTATATAAAAGGGAATGCGTTTTTAAATGAAGGCTTGTCCTTAGCACCGTTTTTTACAGCAGAAGAGATCGCTATAAGTAAAAAAGGATTGGTGGTAAAGCTGATAAAAAGCGATAAATTTAAAGCTTCCGAAAAAGAAGAAGGCTATACCTTAAAAATTGGGAAAGAAGTTGTGATTACTGCCTATACTCCTCAAGGCGCCTTTTATGGGCTACAGACTTTTAAACAACTACTGCGAAAGGAGCAGGGGCAGTGGATGTTGCCACAAATAAAAATAAGGGATTGGCCGGTTTTTAAAATCAGAGGCCTTTTGCACGATACGGGAAGAAATTTTCAAAGTGTAGCGCAGCTAAAGGAGCAAATTGATATCCTAGCCCTATATAAATACAATACTTTTCACTGGCATTTGACCGATAATCCCGGATGGCGTTTAGAAAGTAAGCTGTATCCCCAATTACAGTCCGATGAGGCCTTTAGTAGAGGGGTGGGCAAATACTATACTCAGGAAGATTTTAAGGAAATTTTGGCCTATTGTAAAGCTCGTTATATTACCGTAATTCCGGAATTTGATATTCCTGGACATACCGATGCCTTTAGAAGGGGGTTGGGAATAAAGACCATGAAAGATGAAAGAGTACTTCCTATTCTTTTGGATCTTTTTGACGAGTTAATGGGGTTGGCCGGCGAAAAAGAGATGCCCTATGTGCATATAGGAACCGATGAAGTTAGAAACGAAGCCGAGTATGTCGAAGATGAAATGATCTTGGCTATTATGGAGCATGTAAAAAACAAGAACAGGGAAGTTATTGTTTGGAAAGAGGGTATTGTTATTCCGGAAGATAGTACCTCCATCAACCAATTGTGGGCATACCATGAAGGACGAAAAGGCCATCGTTTTATAGACTCTAGAAGTAATTATATCAATCACCTAGATCCTTTTGCGGGCATGGCCCGATTGTTTTTCCAACAGCCCGCTAGGCAGCCAAAAGGAGATTCTTTGGCTATGGGTGGAATTTTAGGAGCATGGCCCGACAACAATGTTTTGGAGGAGCGCGATATTCTAAAACAAAACCCTATTTACCCGTCCCTTGTATTTTATTCCGAAGCCATTTGGAGAGGAAAAGAAAAGGATTATCCAGAATATTGGGCAAAATTACCGGCAAAAAATACGGCAGAATTCATGGACTTCAAGGAATTTGAAGAAAAAGTTCTTGTCCATAGAGAGCTATATTTTAAGGATAAAGAATTTCCTTATATCCGGCAAACAGATAAATTTTGGAAAATTATTGGTCCGTTTGACCATGAAGGCGATTTTGCTATGAAGTTTCCGGTAGAAGAAGAGATCAAACAAACCTACGAGCATGACGGGAAGGAATACAAATGGAACGACGATGCTGTAGGGGGTACCGTGCATTTAAAGCACTTCTTTAACTTCCCTGCTTTTACGGAAGAAAAATCGGGAACCTATTATGCCTATACGAGGATTTACGCTCCCGATAATAGGTCACAAGAATTTTGGATAGGATTTCAGGGATGGTCGCGTTCTGGAGGTAGAAGGGGAGGGCCAACCCCTAAAATAGGGCAGTGGCATTTTACCGAACCACAAATATGGGTGAACGATCAGGAAATAGCACCCCCGGTTTGGCAACAGCCAAATTTAGGATCGGCCACGGACGAAATTCCCTTTATCGATGAAGATTACTTTTATAGAAAACCGACCCTTGTTGCTTTAAACAAAGGATGGAATACCGTTTTGATAAAAATTCCACATGGAGGAAACTCATGGAAATGGATGTTTACGTGTGTTCCGGTCGAAATAAATGGAAGGAATGTACGAGAAGTGAAGGATTTAATTTTCGATGCTTCTTTTTAGTTATAAATCAATATGTTACCTTATGAATAAGTTTTTAGTTTTTGTCCTTTGTTGCTTTTTTACGGTTGCCATGTATGCCCAAAAATATTCTGAGCATTATTACCAACGAAAGGCAATGTTCGAGAATAGCCCGGATACGGAGGGTGAAATTATTTTTCTAGGAAACAGTATTACCGAAGCGGGTGACTGGTCAGCACTGTTTCCAAATAAAAACGTTGTCAACAGAGGTATTAGTGGTGATGTTACCGACGGTATTTTAAATAGACTATCAGAAGTGACCTCGTCCAAACCCAAGAAAATCTTCCTGCTGGTTGGGACCAACGATTTGGCCAGGGGGAAATCTGCCGATGATGTTGTAGAAAATATAGCTGTATTGTTGCGCGAGATCCAGGAGGCGTCATCGGATACGGAAATATTCGTACAGGGTATTCTTCCGGTAAATCCACAGGTGGGCGATAAATTTTCGGGGCATAAAAGCAATCAGCAGCTTATATCATTAGTCAATAAAAGACTAGAAACGCTGTCAGAGGAAATGGGGGTGAGCTATATAGACCTTCACCGTGCTTTTAGAAATTCAAAAGGAGAATTAAAGGCAAAATATACCTATGACGGATTGCATTTAAGTCCTAAGGGGTACAAGCGATGGAAAAGGGTCATAAAACCATTGGTAAATTGATGTAAACAACGCAGCTGTTTGGCTGCTCGGGCGACCTTGTAAAAACGTCCGAAAGTGTGATGAAAACCTTATTTATAAGGTGAAAATAAAGGTTAAATTAACTTTGTTTTAAGCAGGTACTTTTAATAGCAGTGAGATGTTTACAACCGGCTAAGATCGAGATAGAAACAAGTCTTAAGGAAATGAAAAATTAATTTATGGCACAGAATGTTAGACCTTATGTATTGGCAGACAACAATTGGAAATCTGTAAAAGACACGGATTATAAGGTAGCGATATTGCCTTGGGGAGCTACCGAAGCACATAATTATCACTTGCCCTATGCAACGGATAATATTCTATCGGAAAATGTAGCTATCGCAGCGGCAGCATTAGCGTGGAGCAAAGGAGCTAAAACCATAGTGTTGCCCACCATCCCATTTGGCGTAAACACAGGGCAAATGGACGTGAAGCTTTGTATGAATATGAGTCCGAGCACGCAATATGCCGTATTAAAGGATGTCGTAGAAGTATTGGCAGCGCATAACATAGGTAAACTTGTTATTGTCAACGGGCATGGAGGTAACAATTTTAAACAATTTATCAGGGAGTTGAGTATTGCTTTTCCACAGGTGTTTGTTTGTGCCCTCCATTGGTGGAATAC
The DNA here is from genome assembly GCF_900141935.1 of Arenibacter nanhaiticus. GTDB lineage: Bacteria > Bacteroidota > Bacteroidia > Flavobacteriales > Flavobacteriaceae > Arenibacter > Arenibacter nanhaiticus. Next base: position 117,518 of record NZ_FQYX01000010.1, read on the forward strand.
AACCGATGCCAAAGACTATTTTAAGGAGCCTGGAGATCATGCCGGGGAACTCGAAACTGCCGTGGTAATGCATTTGACACCAGAGCTGGTATTGCCGTTGGAAGAAGCGGGTTCTGGAGAAGCGAAATCCTTTAAAATAAAAGGATTAAAAGAAGGTTGGGTGACCGCACAACGGCAATGGACAAAAGTAACCGAGGATACTGGCGTGGGAAATCCGACATTGGCCAATAAGGAAAACGGAAAGGCCTTTTTTGATATATCGGTTCAAAATATAGGCGAGTTTTTAGAAAGCCTAGCTGCCACCGATCTTAATGAAATGTACGAGTAAGAACAGTTATTATTATATAAATTAAATTTATCATGTTGAGTATGAAAAAGATTTTTTTCGGATTGTTAATTTGCGCCTCTATGGTGCTACAGGCGCAAACAGAAACACACAAGATTGCCGATGGCGTAAAGGTATATCAAGACCTATTTAACGCAGCCAACGTAGAAGGTGTTGCTTGTTTTAGAATTCCGGCTATCGTAACGGCACCCAATGGCGATCTTATTGCCGCTATTGATGAAAGAGTACCAGGATGTGGCGATTTAAAGTGGAGCAAGGATATTAATATCGTTATTAAAAGAAGTAGTAATAACGGAAAAACATGGACCGATACCGAAACTGTGGTAAACCTGCCATACGGACAGTCTGCTTCCGATCCTTCTATGATCGTAGATGCCGAAACCAATGAGATATTTATGTTTTATAACTATATGGATTTGGACAAGGAGAAGGATGTGTATTATTTCCACGTAGTAACGAGCTCCGATAACGGAAAGACTTGGTCACAGCCAAGAGATATTACTGCGGAAATTGCCAAACCAGAATGGCATAAGGACTTTAAATTCATAACTTCAGGACGTGGTATACAAACAAGATCCGGAAAGTTATTGCATACTATGGTAAACCTAAATAGCGGCTTGCATTTATTCGCCAGTGACGACCATGGAAAGTCTTGGTACCTTATCGATACGCCTATTCAGCCAGCTGATGAGTCTAAGGTTATGGAATTGGCCGATGGTACTTGGATGATCAATGCTAGGGTAAACAAAGGCGGAATGCGTTATGTGCACCTTTCTAAGGATCAGGGTAAAACGTGGACTACTACTCCAGAGCCACAGTTAATAGATCCAGGTTGTAATGCTAGTATCGTACGATATACCTCTATTGAGGACGGTTACAAGAAAAACCGTTTGCTTTTCTCGAACGCCAAAATGGAAAAGGGAAGACAGAATATGACCGTGCGTATTAGTTACGATGAAGGTAAAACATGGTCCGAAGGAAAGACCATCTATAGCGGGGGATCTGCTTATTCTTCTATGACTATCTTAAAAAATGGTGATATTGGATTGTTCTTTGAGCAGGACGATTATACTAAAAATCCATTTGTAAGCTTTTCTTTGAAGTGGTTGACAGACGGAGATGATAAGTATAAAAAGCCTTCTAAGAAAAGAAGAAAGTAAGAGAAGAAAGTAAATAAAAAATGCAGCTTTAGCCATCCAAGGTTAAAGCTGTTTTTTTTGGGGTTAAGTCAAAAAAAAGTGGAATCTTTGACTTATCAATGTATGGCCCTATAGTCCCTATTAAAAAGTTTTGGGCGTTCCCTCCTTCGTCGGGCGGGCACTCCGCTATATCCCTTGCTTCGCTGCGGGGATGCCGCTGCGGTCCCTAACGCGAGGATTTCAAATTAACAGCTAACAATTAGCAATAAACAATGAAAAAAAGTAATCAGTGAACGGTGAACAGTAGTCAGGGAAGTTCAAAGAGAAAAGAAAATAGAGAAGAGAGGACCGAGAAGGAAATGCAACGATTTGCATTTGTAGTAAGGGGCCCATATCAATTTACAATAAGCAGTTAGCAATAAACAATAGCTATAAGAAATAGAGAAAAGAAAACTCCTTATCTTTAATAATCAAATTAATGTCTAAAAACGGTCAACATTAAGCAGGGAAGTTCATTGGGAATTTGAAATGAACATGACCAGAAACTGGTCGCAAATATGAATTTAGCTAGGCGAATTACATGCTTGTACTGAGCGCAGCCGAAGTATGACCGTTAAAAAACAATCAATAGCTACCTATGAATCTATAAGCTAACGAGAAAATGAGTAGCTAAAGGTGTTTCGAGCTTTGAAAATGATCAAAAAAATAACGGCTATTGCCGCTATTTTATTTTCTTATTAAAAATCTTGTCAAAATGAGGTTCCAGGTGGCGGTGCATGGCTACCCGGAAAGTGTCTGGTGTCCCTACCTTTAAATTGTCCATTAACATTCTGTGGGTAACAAATTGTCCGCTAGAGTATTCGTAGTCGTTTAAGTTGGGATCATTAAGGTGTACATACTCAAATACAGGAAGTAAAAGATCCTGGAATTTCTTTAAAATATCATTTTTAGACATTTCATATAATTTGCCGTGAAAAGCAATTTCCTTGTCCAATGAGAAGGCGTTTTTATTGTAGCTGGTTTCTTCTTCTAAGGTTACAATTTCTTCGAGCTCCTGCATATCCTTCTCCGTTTTGTGCTGGAAAAGAAAGTCGGCCATCCCCATTTCTAAAATCAATCGTAATTCAAATAAATTTTTCAGCGTATCAGACCCTAGTAGGGTAGGGTCTAGCATACGTTCAAAATTATTCATGATATCGGGATTGGTAATAATCATCCCGCGGTGCTTTTTAGATTCAATGATCCCCAAGGTCCGCAATCTTAAAAAAGCTTCGCGTACAACAGTCCTGCTAACTCCTAAAGATTCTGCAAACTCCATTTCCTTGGGAACAGAATCTCCGGCCTTTAAATTGTTCTCTTTGATAAATTTCAATAAACGGGCTTCTACCTTGTCTACTAAGGATACGTTCTCTAATGGCTTTATTGATGGTAGCTTACTCATATTTAGGGTTGCATTTTCTTTTGTCGATTACTATCGAAAATCGATTGGCGAATGACAAAAGTAAGAATCTTATTAATAATGATAACGGTCTTTTTTATATTCTTAAGTATTTAACGCTAAAGAAGTACTGTAATATAAGAAAAGTTTTTAGATTTGTATTATGTATAACATAAATAATCCAAATGAAATATTCAGAACTATATAAGCATACCTTGCTAAACGATGTGGTACCGTTTTGGGAAAAACATTCCCTAGACCTAGAAAATGGCGGATATTTTACCTGTCTCGATCAAAAAGGGGAAGTGTATGATACGGATAAATTTATGTGGCTCCAAGGGCGGCAAGCCTGGACATTTTCTATGCTCTATAACAAAGTAGAGAAAAATGAAAAATGGTTGGAAATTGCCAAATCCGGAATAGATTTTATCAGAAATCACGGAATGGATAAGGATGGGAATTTTTATTTTTCGGTGACCAAGGAGGGAAAGCCCTTGGTACAGCCCTATAATATATTTTCGGACTGCTTCGCTGCCATGGCTTTTAGCCAATATGCTAAAGCTACAGGAGACGAAGAAATAAAAGCACTGGCTAAGCAAACTTATTTCAATATTCTAAAGAAAAAGGACAACCCAAAGGGAAGTTATGAAAAAAACACCAATGCTAGGCCTTTAAAGGGTTTTTCCTTGCCGATGATCTTGTCTAACCTGGTTTTAGAGCTAGAAGATGTGTTGGATAAGGAGGAAATAGAAAAAACCATCAACTTCAGTGTACAAGAGGTCATGGAGGTATTTTTGCAAAAAGACTCTGGTATCATTTATGAATTTGTGATGCCCGACGGTTCTCTTGATGATAGTTTTAATGGCAGACTATTGAATCCAGGCCACGGTATAGAGGCCATGTGGTTTATGATTGATATAGGGGTTCGAAAAAATGATAGGGACCTTATAAAAAAAGCGACCCAGGTCATCCTAAATATTTTAGAATATAGTTGGGACGAAGAAAATGGTGGAATTTTCTATTTTCTGGACGCCAAAGGGAAACCGGTGCAACAACTAGAATGGGATCAAAAACTATGGTGGGTACATTTAGAAACTTTGGTAGCCTTGTCCAAGGCATATGAACAAACCGGAGATCAAAAAATATGGGCATGGTACGAAAAGGTACACACATATGCCTGGTCTCATTTCTCCGATGCCGAGAATGGGGAGTGGTTTGGGTATCTCAATAGGGAAGGGAAACCCTTGCTGACCTTAAAAGGAGGGAAATGGAAAGGATGTTTCCACGTGCCTAGAGCTATGTTTCAATGCTGGAAAAGTTTTGAAAATATAGAGGCAAAACAGCAAGCCTCTAAAAAATAATTAGGGGTTACCCTATACGTATTCTAATTTAATGCTGCTAATTCTTAGATAAGGAGACATTATTGTTACTCCCGTTATTCCTCGCTAATTTTCTGAGAAATAACGGGAGTTTTTAATTTTAAAAATGTTTCTTGCAAACTGTATTTAAAACCTAATACACCCAAACAACCATGGTAAAATCGCTTTTGTATATTTTTTCTTTTTTAGTTTTAGGGGAATTTTTAAAGGAGGTTCTTCATATACCTATCGCGGGGAATATTGTGGGGATGTTTCTAATATTTTTCGCCTTAAAATTTAAGCTGATCAAGCTCAGCGCTGTGAAACCTGCCTCGGATAAACTTCTTAAGTATTTGGTGTTATTTTTTATTCCTTACGGGGTTGGCTTACTGGCATATTATCAACTTATTCAAGCCTTTTGGGCATATATTGCCATAGCGGTAGTGGTTAGTGCCGTGATCACTTTATATCTGACTGCTATCATTCTTCAAAAATTCGGTAAAAATGGATAATTTGTTCGAAAGTCCGATTTTTGGCGTCTTTATTACATTGTTAGCTTTTTTTGGGGCCAATGCCCTTAGAAAAAGAATACCCTTGGCCATTTTCAATCCAGTGCTGATGGCTACAGTGTCTATTATTGTAGTATTGGTGGTTTTTAAGATCGATATAGAGGCCTATAATAAGGGCGGGGATCTATTGACTTTTTTTCTAGGTCCTTCCATCGTGGCCCTGGGCGTGTTCTTTTATGAAAAATACGAGGAAATAAAGAACGATTTCATTCCCTTCTTTATTGCGGTTATCGTAGGTGGTCTTATGAGTATTGTTAGTGTAGTCCTTATTTTATTGCTCTTTAATGTGCCGTTGGTTATTGTAAAGTCCCTAGCTTCAAAATCCGTTACTACACCTATTGCTATAGAAGTCTCCAAAATGATTGGGGGAATACCGGAAATTACCGCTGGGATCGTTATTCTTGTTGGTATTTTCGGCAATGCCTTTGGGCCAGCTATTCTAAAATTCATGGGAATTACCAGTAAATCGGCCTTAGGTGCCGCATTGGGGACCGCCGCGCATGGTATTGGAACGGCAAGAGCCTTGGAAGAGGGCAAGTTAACCGGCGTCTATAGCGGACTGGCCATGTGTGTAAACGGAATTGTTACCGCTGTAGTGACGCCCTATATCATAGACTGTTTTTTGTAGGGATTTCTCTTAAGGCATTCAGTAATAGAAAGTGATGTTAAAATAAAATCAGTTTTATATGTTATACATAATACTTGTTTTAGTATCTTGTCCCTTCAAAAGTCACGGAAATCATTTTTTATTATGAAAGTAACTAGAATTTTATATTCACTGGTCATCACTATTTTGTTTTCGTCCTTTTTATTTGGACAAGAGGCATCAAAAATACAAATTAACAATGTACCTAGTTTGCCTGCCGAAGTCTCTGGAGAAGTATCCTTGGGATATGCGGGAATGATGGGAGGAATACATAAAGATATAGTTATTGTGGGTGGGGGTGCAAACTTCCCTTCTGGGCTACCATGGAAGGGTGGGGCCAAGAAATGGCATCAGTCTATTTACATTTTAGAAAACAATACCTGGCGGTTGTCTTCAGAAAAGCTACCCATGCCCTTGGGGTATGGTGCATCCGTGTCTACCGAAGATGGGGTCTTGATCATCGGAGGAGACAACAAGGAGCTCGTAAGCGACAAGGTCTTTTTACTGGCCTATAATAGTGACAAAAAGGATATCGATATCATTGATTATCCCAATCTGCCAGAGCCATTGGCCTATACTACCGCCGTTTTGGTAGACGATTACGTGTATGTTGCCGGAGGGATGAACAAGGAAGCCAGTACTAATTCTTTTTACCGCTTGGATGTTTCTAAAAAAGGAAGCTGGGAAAAACTGAAAGATTTTCCTGGAGCCCCGAGAGCTGTGCACGCCATGGCAGTCCAGGAAACTTCAAATTCAAAAAACATATTCTTAATTGGAGGTAGAAACCAGGTAAAGGGACAAAAATCCCAAGCCTTGACCAGCTATCTTTCTTATGACCTACAAAAGAAAAACTGGATAGAGGAAGGCGACTTAATGATCGATGGGAAAGCTAGGGTGCTCATGGGGGCAACGGCCGAGAGCAGTGGATCTATGGGGATTTTGGTCTACGGTGGTTCTGACGAAATATTATTCGATCAACTCGAGTCTTTGGCTTTAAAGATAAATGCCGAAGAAAATGATAGTATTGCTCAAAGTTTAATCGCTAAAAGAGATAACATTTTAAATAACCACCCTGGGTTCAGTAAGGAAGTGATCGCCTATAACAGCATCACCAAAAAGTGGTTTGTATACGATACCTTAGCTATAAAGATACCGGTGACCACCTTGGGAATAAAGGAAGCCGATGACATACTCTTGGTGTCGGGAGAAGTGTCGCCTGGCATCAGAACACCCAAGGTGTATAGTTTAAAAGTATTTGAGGCTACCCATGCCTTTGGGGCTCTGAATTATGGGGTATTGGTATTGTACTTGCTGATATCTTTGTTGATCGGAGTGTATTTTGCTAGAAAACAAAAATCTACGGACGATTATTTCATAGGAGGTGGACGTATTCCGTGGTGGGCATCGGGCTTGAGTGTTTTTGGAACCCTGTTAAGTGCCATTACCTTTATGGCGATCCCAGCAAAGGCCTTTATTACGGACTGGTCTTTCTTTCTCCTAAACATTGCCGCTATTGCTATTACCCCAGTAATCGCCTTTATTTTTATTCCTTTTTTCAATAAGCTACATATTTCTACGGCCTATGAATACTTGGAGCGAAGGTTTAATTATTTGGCCAGGGCAATCGGAAGTATTTCCTTTATTCTATTCCAATTAGGAAGGATAGGGATTGTATTATTGCTGCCTTCTTTGGCTATTTCCATAGTAACCGGTATCTCTGTAGAAACCTGTATCCTTTTAATGGGACTACTATGTGTGCTTTATACCACTTTTGGGGGTATAGAAGCGGTTATTTGGACCGATGTGTTACAGGTCGTGGTACTGATGGGTGGAAGTATTGTAGCTATCGTATGGGTACTATTGCATACCGAGATGCCATTTAACGATATGATCACCTATGTTTCCGATCAGGAAAAATTTAATATAGTAAACTTCGACCTCAATTTTACCGATTCTACTTTTTGGGTGGTGTTTATTGGGGGGCTGGCTTCGGCCATGGTTACTCAAGGTACTGACCAAACCATTGTGCAACGTTATTTGACGAGTTCGAGTATAAAAGATTCTCAAAAAACCTTGTATACCAATGCCATTATGACCTTACCGGCCACGATTATATTCTTCGGCATCGGCTCTTTGCTCTTTATTTATTATTCTGAAATGCCAGAACATCTTTCTCCGGCCATTTCCAACAACGATTCTCTTTTCCCCTGGTATATTGTTAAAGAGCTGCCAGTGGGGGTCTCGGGACTATTGATAGCGGGAATTTTTTCGGCGGCCATGTCCAGTATTAGTAGTAGCTTAAACTCGGTTTCTACAGCCTTTTGTAACGATTTATACAAGCGTTATAATCCAACAATAGGTGATGTAAAACTACTAAAGGTGGCCCGTATAGCCACTGTAATAGTAGGGGTGATCGGGGTGATTCTTGCCTTGTGGATGGCCAACTCCAACATAAAGTCGCTTTGGGATCAGTTTTATAGATTTTTGGGATTGTTCACAGGAGGACTCGGTGGAATGTTCCTATTAGGAATGCTTACAAAACGCGCCAACGCAACCGGAACCTTGATAGGTTTGGTCCTAAGTGGAATACTATTATGGTACATAAGCGTATATACGCCTATTAACTTTTTAATGTATTCTTTAATCGGAGTGGCTTCTTGTTTTGGATTTGGTTACCTATTTAGTTTGATATTTAAAAATAAAGAGCAATAGTATTGCTGTTATAGAATAGTGCGTTAAGTATTCCGTTTCGGCTGATTTTAAGTTATTTAATAATTATCATAAAATAATGAACCTATGGAAGGTACTACAGTTGCCAATATTCCTGTTGAAAAAGGCCTGAACGGTTGTTTTAGCGGAATACATAACGGACTCATGATCATTGCTGGTGGAGCTAATTTTCCCGACAAGGATTTATGGGAAGGTGGAAAAAAAGTATGGTACGATACTATTTATGCGCTTCAATCTGATGATAATGGCTATCATTGGGTACAAAAGATAGCTGTAAAACTACCGCGTCCTATAGGTTACGGAGTTTCTGTATCTACAGACAATGGAATCATTTGTATAGGTGGCGATAATGGTAAGGAGGTCTTTAGGGAGGTCTTTCGCCTTTCATGGGACAGTGAGCAAAAAAATATTGTGGTAGCCGAAATGCCCGAGCTGCCAGTGCCATTATGCAATATGTCGTCCTGTGTCATCAGTAATGTCGTTTATGTGGTTGGCGGACAACAAGAAATTGGGGGGAACGCTAGCAACACTATATTTGCATTAGACTTGTCCGTGGATGCAACAAAGCAACAATGGGAGTCTCTTGGCCAATTCCCTGGAGTTGGTAGGACCCAAGCGGTTGTAGTTGGCCAAAACAATGGTACATATGATTGTTTGTATGTTATGAGCGGTGCTTCCTTTCAGAAAGATGCTAGTCCAAACACTGTAATGCTATCTGATGTCCATGAATATAATATCCAAGACAAAAAATGGACTAAAAGGAAAGATGTACCCACCAATTACACTCCAGGGTTAGAAGGTGGATTTATAGGAGCAGCTCCTGTACTAGCCATGCAGGATACGCAAATTCTTGTTTTTGGTGGCGCAGGAGGAGAACAACAATATTTGGCCAAAAGACAAGCATTAGAACTTGAAATTAAGGCGATTAAAACCTCCCTTGCCTATCCTCAGAAAGCACTTCTTGAAAAAGAAGAAGCCTTGCAAAAAGAAAGTATGGCATTGTTGCGGGCAACTTCCTTTTCTAGAATTCTTTGGTCCTACGATACAAAAAATGATGAGTGGACCAAGGCCGGAAGCTTGCCTAGTTTGCCGCAAATAGTAACCAATGCGCTGGTTTGGGAAGACGAAATATACTTGCCCCTGGGCGAAATAAGACCCGGAGTGCGGACTTCTGGAATATTAAAACTTACTATATAAGACCTGGGAATAGGGGAAATTAAGTGTAACATCATTAAAAAAACAAAGGAACCCCTTGCAATAGATACAAATTAGCCATTCCCTAAATCGGTGCCTTGAACAATTTTTCATTTCTACGTTAATCCTAGTATATACCTTGATGTAAGCGCAGGGTCAGGAGATGCTGAATAATGGCTTGTTAACTAGTCGCTCCTTAAAAAATCTTTAAGTTGTTTCTTTTCAGTTTTTTACGCTTGAAATAAGCTCTTTTTGGATGTCTTTAATTGCAAGTAAATCACTATCTTGTATAGAAAACCTTGCAATAAATGATTGGAAAATCACCTTCACAGCATCAGAAAGACTTATTTAAACCTCTTCTTAAGGAGTTCATCAATTTAAGGCATGAGTTAGCGTTATTGGGCGACAAAATTGATTGGAAATACTTTGAAGATGAGTTTGCAGATTTTTATTCCAATACTGGGAAACCCTCAATGCCAATACGATTGATGGTAGGTTCTTTAATGTTGAAGAGAATTTACAATTTG
>NZ_FQYX01000063.1 GCF_900141935.1 Arenibacter nanhaiticus
CAAGCTCAAAAAGCTGGAAGAATGGCTGCGCAACCGACTGCGGTATTGTATTTGGCATCATTGGAAGAAACCCGAACGGAAACGGAAAAACCTGATTCGTCTGGGCATTGACCAAGACCAAGCCTACGCTTGGAGCCGTACCAGAATGGGGGGATGGGCTGTAGCCCAAAGCCCAATACTGCGAACTACGATCACCGTAAAACGGTTAAAGAGGAAAGGTTATGTTAGTTTATTGGAATACTACAAACGTTAAGTTTCATTATCGAACCGCCCAGTACGAGACCCGTACGCTGGGTGGTGTGAGAGGCGCAGTCCGTTTCTATTTAGGGGCGGACCCGTCTACTCGATTACAAGCTGCCTTTACTCTTAAATTTAGGGCGAAATCTATCAGTTTTAAACAGTATTTAAAAAAGATTAGATAAGTCGAATTGTTTAAATTTTAGAAAGTATGTCTGTTAATTTTTCTATTTCTAGTTGATTCATTTCTTTGAGAGGACTTCTTAAATAACCGCCATCTTCATTTAAAATGGTTAAACCTGCTTTAATAGACCTTGGCAAACCTTTGCTCACAATAAACTGTAAGAGTTCTAATTGTTTATAGAATTTTTCTTGTGCTTCTACTAAATTATTATTTTTAATTGCATTGTAAAGTTCAATGTTTAATTTAGGAATAAGATTTGGAGCAGCGGTACACCAACCTGTTGCTCCTGCTGCAAAAGCAGCCAATGCAAGTGGATTAGAGCCATTAAAAAAAGCTACTTCTTCACCTAGTTCTTTTCTCAAAAAATGCATTCGTTGTACATCTCCTGAGCTTTCCTTAATCATTGTTACATTTGGTATTTCAAGCAATCTCTTAAGAAGTTTTGGCGACATATCAACTCCACCAGTTGCAGGATTATTATAAGCCATTATAGGAACGGAAATACTACTTGCTACTTTATCATAATGCTGTACAATTTCATCATCTGTAAGTTTCCAATAACTCATAGGAATAATCATAACAGCATTAGCCCCTACTTTTTCTGCGAATTTTGCGTGATAGATAGTTCGTTCAGTAGTTAGGTTAGATACTCCAACCATTACAGGAAGCCTACCATTGACTTGCTGTAAGGTAACTTCCGTTATGGCTTCTTTTTCATCATCTGTAAGGTATGGCAAGACACCAGTACTACCTAGTGGAGCAATTCCATGCGACCCACTTTTCACTAATCGTTCTACTAACTTTTTATATAATTTAATATCCACCTTTTCATTTTTATCAAAAGGGGTGATTGGATAGGCTATAATGCCTTTTAAAGGTACGTTCTTCATTTCTATACTTTTAAATAGTTTGTATTTTCAGTTTTATAAATCTCTGCCTTCTTCTTCTCTAAGGGCAACACCTAAGTTTTGAAGTTGTGGTGCATTTTCACAAGCAAGGTATTTAGCATTATTTTTATTGTTAATATTCCCGTGTCTATGCCATGCCCAAGATGGAATATAAACAGCATCACCAGCTTTCCACTCTATTTTTTCATCTTCAATCTCTGTCCATCCTTCTCCTTCAAGTACGTAAAGTACAGTTTCGTAAGTATGTCTATGTCTATTGGTAATTTGGTTGGGTAATAAACCGCCAATAGTCATACTAACATTTTTAGAAGGAAGGTCAACAAAAAAAACAGGGTGTTTTCTTTCTGTTGAAAATTGGTCGTGTACACCTTCTTGTTCCACATTTTTGTGAACAAGTTTAGAAGGTTTTACATACTTTGGTCTAGCATAAGTTTCGTGAAAATCTTTTGAGCTAAATAGTTTTTCTTTAGATTCCATAAATAGAATTTTTAAATGTTTTGCATTATTGCTCTACAAAATTGTTGAATTTTTGGACTATCTTTATGGTTCAGTTTTAACAAAAGTAAATAGTCCAGATGATTCGCCCTTGGAAATTGAATATTGAAATTAATACTAGTGATACCACACCTGTTTATTTACAAATTGTAGAAGGAATTATTGAAGCCATTAAAACAAAACGGTTAAATCAAGGGCTTTTATTGCCGAGTAGTAGAGTGTTATCTACCCAGTTGAAAGTGAATCGAAACACAGTTGTAAAAGCCTTAGACCTTTTGGTGGCTGAAGAATGGTTAGTGGCGAAGGAGCGTAAAGGATATTTTATTTCAAATCAACTCCCAAATCAATACTCAGCTGATTCTAAAAAAATGGAAAAAGTAGCTAGAGAGTTAGAGCCATCAAAAATGCTATTGTCTTTTGATGATGGTTTGCCTGATACTAAAATTGCTCCCGTAGATGAATTGGCAAAGGCTTACAGGCAAATACTTGCACGAAAGGCTCGATGGAAAACTTTAGGTATTTCCGACCCAAGAGGAAATAATGATTTGCGGAAATCAATCGCTCAAATGTTGAGTCTTAATAGAGGGGTACAATTTTCTACTGAGCAAATTTTCATTGCGAGAGGCAGTCAAATGGCAGCTTATCTAGTTGCACATTGTATTTTACAGAAAGGAGATATAGTAGCAGTTGAAAACCCAGGATATAAACCTATTTGGGCAAGTATGAAAACGGCAGGGGCTGACATTTTACCCGTACCTGTAGATGAATGTGGAATTAAAGTAAGCGTATTAGAGGAATTATTGAAATCAAACTCAATAAAGGCAATTTATGTAACGCCTCATCATCAATTTCCCACAACAGTTTCTCTTAGTTTACCGAGACGGTTAAAATTAATCGAACTTTCTAATAGATATGGTTTTACAATTATAGAAGATGATTACGACCACGAATTTCATTTTGGTATTAGACCCATACTACCAATTGGAAGCCTTCAACATATAGAAAACTATGTATATCTTGGAACATTTAGTAAAATTGTTGCACCCGCACTACGTATAGGTTTTCTTGCCACAAGTATAAGTTTAGCTAATAAGGTGGCAGAATTACGTAAGATTATTGATGGTCAGGGTGATGTGATTATGGAACAAGCAGTTTATCAACTTATTCAGGATGGAAATATAAAGCGACATATAAAAAGAGCAATAATTTTTTATAAAGCTAAAAGAGATTTTTTTGAAAAACTTTTAGTGAAGTATTTAGGCGAAAAAGTAAGTTTTATAAAACCCGAAGGAGGTTTAGCTTTTTGGCTTGTTCCGAAAGTATCAATTGATATTTTTGAAATAGCAAAGAAATTGGAAGCACAAGGAATCGGAATTATTACACCAGATAAGTTCAGTTTTTCGGCTCCTATTAATGGATTTCGAATCGGATATGCTTCTTTGTCAGAAAAGCAGTTGAAAGAAGGTGTTATTGCTCTTTCAAAGCTTTTGTAATGGCTTTCGATTTTTTTTTTTTTGGTTGCTTGTAACGGCAGTCTGTCTCAATACTCGTTTAAACCTCGTGAGAATGGCGTATTTGGATTTTCTCTAAGACACTTACCCGAATAATTTATTCCTGAAGCGAGGTTTTGAGACAGTCTGACGGTCTCGTCTAAGAGTAGTTGCCGGGTTTTGAATTTATAATTGTTCGGTTTCGCGATGCAGAACAACCGCCAAGTGGTTTAGAACGAAGCCAAAACAACCAAAAACGCAGAGACACTGGCAACTGGCTTTTAATTAATAATCTTGAACTAAAACTTCAGTCGGAATATGAAGTGTTGAGTTCAGTTTTCTAATCATTCCTAAAGTCAGTTTACGTTTTTTACTTAAAATTTCACTAACTCTACTTTTAAATCCGACAACTTCGGCTAAATCTTTTTGTTTCATTCCCATTTGTTCCATTCGAAATTTGATTGCCTCAATTGGGTCAGGCATTCCAATTGGAAAGTTCTCATTTTCATATCTGTCAATTAAGATAGAAAGAATTTCTAATTCATCTCCCTGTTCAGTTCCTTTTTTTGCATCAAAAATCTCTTCAAGTCTGTTCAGAGCGTTTTGATAGTCTTTTTCGTTTCTTATTGGTGTTATTTTCATAATCAGATATTATTTGCGTCTATTTTGTCATATTCTGCGTGAGTTCCGATGAATCTTATCCAGCATATTTGATATTCAAAGTTGAATTTTACAATCAATCTATAGTTATTACCTTTAATGTTGTAAACAATTCGGTTGTCTTTTAAAATACTCGCACTTGGATACTCGCTTTTTAATTCATTAATGTTTTTCCATTCGGATTTTTCAGTTTCTCTAAACCAAGACTTTAATTGTTCTTCACAGTCAGCGTGTTTTTCCCAAAAGTCTCGTAAAGTTCGTTTCGCTATTACTCTCACATTATACTTGTTTGTCGCAAATATAATAAAAAAAGTTACCAAATTGGTAATAAATTTTTGTTTTTTCAGCTTGTTGCCAACGGTCTCGTATAACCGTCAGTTACGGATAAATATACGAAGTTTTTTGGTTTAGCACAGACGTTAGCAATTCCGAGTGGATTCGGACGTAGTCGAATCCGCCGTAATTGCGGTTATACATTGTGTGTGCCCAGCATGGGCATCTTTTATCTACTGCAAAGTAGATAATTAATCTAGAGGGTGCAAGTCCCTTATGGGCAGGGGTAACGCCTTGAACCATTAGTAAGTCGCAAGGGTGGTAACTGCGAGGTTACATCTGAAGGAAGCGAGACTACAAAACTCGGTACTGACGAACAGGAACCAGATATGAGGCTGTGAGGATGGATGAGCAAGCACATCATTGTAAAGTCCGAAACACTTTTAAGTGAATGCCGAAGCAGTAGATCTGGCAGGAATCGAGGGAAAGAAGATGTCATTACCTGGGGAGGTCTCCAAAGTTACGTGTAACTAAA
>NZ_FQYX01000017.1 GCF_900141935.1 Arenibacter nanhaiticus
AACCAAAATATCAGTAGTGCTGTTGTCACCGCAAATGAATCCGTTAATATAGCCTTGGAAAGAGGAGGGAATACCACCATCGATTTTCGCGATGCCGATGCAGATCCAACAAATGAACTGATTACCAGTGCTAATTTAACAGGTACGAACCTTAATATCATTGATGCCGGTGGAACAACGACTGTAGATCTTTCTTCATTGAACGATAGTGGAACCGATGATCAGGTGATATCCACAACAGGTGCGGCTGGCAACATTACCATAGAGAATGGGAATACCCTTGTCCTAAATGTAAACGATGCGGACAGTGATCCTACCAACGAGATTCAAAACGTTGCTTCTGCTGATGCGTCTGTGACTGTGACTAGAACAGTGAACGATTTTGATCTTTCCGTAAACTTCCCCGCTAACAATGACAACAGTTCAACCAATGAGCTTACAGATTTAAATTTAGCAGCTAATATTTTAAACCTTACCAATCCTGCAACAGGAGGTAACCAGGTAGATCTAAGCGGGTATATGGACAATACGGATGAGCAAACTTTGAGCATTGCTGGAGATCAATTGAGTATCACCGGTGGAAATACGGTTACGGTTCCCACTGCGGACGGAACTGAAACAATAATGACAGCTGGTAATGATATTAGTGTCACCGGAGATGGAAGCAGTGCAAATCCATATGTTGTTAATAATGTACGGCCAAATATATTTTATCCGCCTTCCATTGCGGTGGACGCCTCTTCAACAGGAACAGGAAGAACCATTAATTTACATTCTCAATATATTGCCCAGTTTGGATCGCCTATGGTATCAAGTAATTTAGCGCCAGCAGCCATACCAACTTATGCTAATACAGACTTGTATTACTATGTTACTTATTATGATAATACTGTATTTGCAAATGTAAGTGTAGATGAATTTGGAGTAATGACCTATGATGTTATTGCATCACCAACAGATTATAATTCCCTTATCAACGTAGTTTTTGTAGTAAAATAATTAGAGGAAACAACAAACACAGAATAAAGGTTTGAAAACAAGCACTAAATATAAAATTCTTTTTGTTGCTCTAGTAAGTACATTACTAGGGGGTCATGGGGCATACGCGCAGTTTTTGCTTCAGGCACCTCATAGTAGCGATGAACATAACTACAAATGGTACGAGGCCACAGACACCAATACTGTTTTGGGAACCGACTTCTTTTATGAGGTGACCCAACCAGGTATTTATTTTGCAACCTATGACGGGACACTTTGTGGCGCTAATGCCAGTGGATACTTTATAGTAACCGATTGTAATTCTCCCAATAATGAAGTAACCCTCGATATTTCGTCAAGTGTTGGCGGAGGCGCCACGGTGAGTTGGACTCCCGCTGTCAGTGGCGATCAATTACGGCCCGTAGTTACGGCAACTACGAACGTAGAAAAATATACGGCCACCCTTACCAAAGCTGGCTGCGATACAAATCTGCCCAATTTTACCGTGGTATGTATGTACCAATCCAGTGACCTTCTGAATGATCTTATAGTAGTCAATGAAGATGAGTCGGTGGTGATCCCCATTTTTGATAATGACCTAAATTTACCCGATAATGGAATGCTTACGGTCTCTAATCCGTTTAATGGCAACATAAGCATTGATGATAATGGAACACCGAATAATCCGACCGATGACCTTGTTACCTTTACGCCAAATCCTAATTTTAATGGAAACACTTCCTTTACCTATACCGTTTGTAATATCCTTGGAGATTGTAGTACGGCTACCGTTGATGTAACTGTTTTGCCAATTGTAGATGCTTTCGATGATACCATAGTTACTTGGGAAAACGAGCCTATGAATATTAATATTCTGGCAAACGATAACGATATTCCAGTGACGGGTACAATAGTAACCACAATCCCGGTAAACGGTACCGTGCTTATAAACGATAACGGGACCCCTAACGACCTTACCGATGACGATTTTACCTATACCCCGAATTTGGATTATGTGGGGCCAGACGAATTTACCTATACCATATGTGATGCTAATTTAAAGTGTAGCAACGCTAAAGTACAAGTAATGGTAAATGCCAAGGACGTGGTTGATATCGATAGTGATAACGACGGTATTCTGGATAGTTTTGAGGATTTAAATTTAGATGGAGATAACGACCCTTCTACAAATCCGACAGATACCGATGGCGATGGTATTCCCGATTATTTGGATATCGATAGTGATAACGATGGTATACCCGATAATGTAGAAGCACAGACAACATTAGGATATATTCCCCCTAGTGGTATAGATGCCAACAATAATGGTCTGGACGATGCCTATGAACAAGATGGGAATTTAGGACTGTTTCCTATAGATACGGATGGAGACGGTATACCCGACTACCTGGATGACGATAGTGATGAGGATGGGGTGCCCGATTATATAGAAGGCCACGATCACAACCATGACGGTATTCCGGATGTGGTAATTATTGGCTCCGATAAGGATAATGACGGTCTAGATGATGGTTATGAGGGTGCTGTTTTAATAGATATAGATGTGAACGACGAAATTGACGATCCGATAAATGATCTTCCCGATACAGACGGCGATGACGAGGTAGACTATAGAGATCCTGATGACGATGGAGATGGAATTTTAACACAGGATGAAGATACCAATGGAGACAGGAATTTTGCCAATGATGATTTTGACGGGGATGGTATTCCAAATTATTTAGATTCTGATCTGATTGTTTTAGAAGACGAGCTCGAAGTCTTCAACATAATTACACCCAATAATGACGGGATACATGATGTATTGACCATTAAAGGGATTGAGAATTATCCAAATAACACCATAAAAGTATACAATAGATGGGGCGTTTTGGTGTATGGAACCAGAGGGTATAACAATAGCTCCAATTATTTTGATGGCACCTCCGAAGGAAGGGTGACCGTAGCAAGGGATAATAAATTACCGGTAGGCACCTATTTCTATATATTGAATTACGCCAAAACTGCCGATGGGAAAATGACCACCCTTACGGGATATATTTACATAAATAGATAATAAATGCTAAACTTTTTAAATACCATATCAGCCTATAAGCTGTTAACTATTGGAATGACGGTCATGGTTTTGTTTCTTGGATTAAAAGTTCAGGCTCAGCAAGATTCGCAGTATACTCAATATATGTATAATACCGTTAGCGTAAATCCCGGATATGCAGGTTCTCGCGGTCATATGAGTATTGCCGCGCTGCACCGCTCCCAATGGGTGGGCTTAGAAGGAGCACCCAAAACTCAAACATTAAATGTCCATTCCCCAATAGGGTATAGAGGAGTAGGATTGGGAGTTTCTATAGTAAATGATCAGATTGGGCCAACCTCGGAAACCTATTTTGATACGGATTTCTCCTATACTATTTTTACATCAACAACGGGGCGCGTTAGTTTCGGGCTAAAAGCCAGTGCTCATTTGTTGGACATCCGCTTTTCCGAGCTTAATCAGGACCAAAATAATCCAGGCGGGCAAGATCCTAGCCTGCAACAGGATATAAAAAATAAATTTGCTCCCAATATAGGGGCTGGGGTATATTATCATACCGAAAAATATTATTTGGGGGTGTCGGTGCCCAGATTTTTGCAAACGACACATTTTGACGGGGAAAACCTATCAACGGCAAAGGAGCAAATGAATTTTTACCTGATAACAGGCTACGTTTTTGATATTAACGAGACTCTAAAATTTAAACCTACCGTCTTGTCAAAGGTTGTACAAGGGGCGCCCTTGCAAATAGATGTATCGGCTAATTTCATGTATAACGAGAAGTTTATAGTAGGCGCAGGATACCGTTGGAATGCTGCTGTTAGTGCCATGATTGGCTTTCAGCTATCCAGCGAATTCCTGATCGGGATGGGATACGATAAAGAAACTACAGCCTTGGGTAGGGCTACTTTTAATGACGGCTCTTTCGAAATAATCTTGAGATACGACCTTATTAAAAAACTCGGGAATTTAAAATCACCTCGGTTTTTCTAATACAATTCTTTTTAGGACCTTCAAAATACCGCGACACCTCCCGAGAAGGGGAACAGCAGTTGTTTTTAATGAAAATATAGACTAATGTTACCTAGTTTAGGTAGTCTGAGCATCATTAAATGTCAATTCTCAAAAAATAGTATTACTTTCCAAAAAAAAGGAATTTTCCTCTGAAAAAATGCCCATGGGCACTTTTTTAGAGTATAAAATTCTAACATTTTAAGCTGAATTAATATTTATGATAGCCTTAACCCATATAATTGGGGAAAGATTTTATTTTTACAAAATGGAAGAGGAAAAAGTAATTTTGGTAAATCAATTTGATGAACAAATTGGGGTGATGCCTAAAATGGAAGCCCATGAAAAAGCCTTACTTCATAGGGCCTTTTCGGTCTTTGTTATGAACGACAAAGGAGAAACAATGATACAACAAAGAGCCGCCCATAAATACCATTCCCCCTTATTATGGACAAATACTTGTTGCAGCCACCAAAGAGTGGGAGAAAGCAATACTGAAGCAGGCAGAAGAAGGTTGGTTGAGGAAATGGGATTTGAAGTGCCTTTAAAGGAGGTTGTGTCTTTTATTTATAAAGCACCTTTCGATAACGGGCTTACAGAACATGAGTACGATCATGTGATGATTGGCCATTACAATGGGGAGCCCAATATTAATCCAGAAGAAGTAGCCTCCTGGAAATGGATGAAACCCGTAGATATAAAGAAAGACATGGAGAAATCTCCAGAAATTTATACAGCTTGGTTTAAAATTATCTTCGAGAAATTTTATGACCATATAACTCAGGATAGCACTGCAATATGAGAGTAAAGGTGAGTAGGAAAGCGCATTTTAATGCTGCGCATAGACTGTTTAGGCCCGATTGGAGTTTTGAAAAGAATGAGGAGGTTTTTGGCCTGTGCAATAATCCCAATTTTCACGGACATAACTACGAACTCATAGTGAGTGTTACCGGAAAAATAGATCCGGAAACAGGCTTTGTAATAGATATGAAAGTTCTTAAGGATCTTATCAAAACAGAAATCGAAGATTCCTTGGACCATAAAAATCTGAATATAGAAATTGAAGAGTTTAAAACGGTAAACCCTACCGCAGAAAATATAGCCGTTTTTATATGGAACAAGCTTAGACCCTTTATAGACGCATCAAACGACTTAGAAGTAGTTTTATACGAGACCCCTAGAAATTTTGTTACCTATACGGGTCCCGAAGCTTAATTTTTTTAAGAAGATGAGGTCTAGGGCTATTCCTAACAATTATACCCCTAAGGACTACTATCAATATAAATTTATACATTACTATTTAATTTCAATATGAAAATACACCCATTAAAATTTAATCCTATACTGAAAGAACGCCTATGGGGCGGTACTAAATTAAAAGATGTACTAGGAAAGCCCATCGAGAATGATATTACTGGTGAAAGCTGGGAATTATCGGCAGTGGAGGGTGATGTGTCCGTTGTGGCCAATGGCGACCTACAAGGAACTTCTTTGCAGAAACTGATCAATGAGTATCCGGAAGAATTATTGGGGAAAAGTGTGTTTGAGCGTTTTGGGAATGAATTTCCAATTCTTATAAAGTTTATCGATGCCAAACAAGATCTTTCTATTCAGTTACATCCAAATGATGAACTAGCCAAAAAACGCCATAATTCTTTTGGGAAAACAGAAATGTGGTATATCATGGATGCCGATAAGGGTGCAGAACTTATCGTAGGCTTCAATAAGGACGTTTCTAAGGAAGAATATGCCAAAAGTATTGAAGACGATACGCTCTTAGAGTTGTTAAATTATGAAACGGTAAAAGAAGGAGATACCTTTTTTATCAATACTGGTAAAATACATGCCATCGGAGCCGGAGTGCTATTGGCCGAAATTCAGCAGACTTCCGATATTACCTATAGAGTGTTCGATTTTAACAGAAAAGATAAGGACGGCAACCTAAGGGAACTTCATACAGAATTGGCCCTGGATGCAGTAGACTACGAAAAGAAGGACGATTTTAAGGTGAAGTACTCTGTGGAAAAAGATACTGTTAATCAGATGGTGGCCTGCCCTTATTTTAACACTAACTTTTTGGAGCTAACAGAAGATTTGGAATTGGACATCACAACGCGAGATTCTTTTACCATATATATGTGTGTAGGGGGAAGCGCAACTGTAGAGAACGATTTTGGCAGTGCTAAAATTAATAAAGGAGAGACAGTTTTGATCCCTGCAAATTCCAATTTCATTAAATTAATATCAAGCGGAGCAAAACTTTTAGAGGTTACAATCTGAAAATGATTACTTTTGCATAAAAATATTAGCAATGGCAAGTATAAAGAATTTAAAAAAGGACATCAATTACGTTTTAGGAGATATCATCGAAGCTGTTTACCTAGTTGAGGCTTCGGCAAATAAAGAAAACTCTACAGAAGCAAATGCAATTGTAGATGAGGCGATAGCAACCTTTGATGACTTAATTGAAAAAGTGAACAAGAAAGATGTTGAGAACAGAAAAGCACATCTTAAAGTTGTAAAACAAGAATTAGAGACCAAAGCTGGTGCTTTAATCGAACAACTTAATAAAATAGGGTAATCCTAAAATAAAGTCTAAAAAAAAGCATCCTTTCCAGGATGCTTTTTTTTGTTTATTGTTTCGCTTGGGCCTTAGAGGCTTCTACATATTTTTTTAATTCCTTCCCGTATTTGGATTCGGCAACTTCGGGAGTTAAAGATTTGTTGATGGAGTCCAAGTATTTAATATTGGCGTCCGATACTTCTTTTATTGCAATGTAAGGTGCTATATAAGAGTCTACATTGTTCATCGCAAAATTAAGCGCAAATAAGTACCCCCTGCGAACATTCTTATCGCTTAAATCTTGAAGAGAATCCATTACAGCAGTATTAGCCTGATTTGCAGGGTCAAGACTAGCTCTTAGATAATCTAAGTTTTTGGTGTTGAATTTAGACATTACCGCTTGATATTCCTTTAACTTTTCATGGGTTTTAGATCCCTCAATTTTGGCATTGGTATCAAAGGTATTCCATGCAGTGTTTATGGTGATACTTCCTGGTTCTCCAAAAAAAGTGATTCGGTCGTTGATATCGTTGTTGTCTTTCTTGTCCAAGTATAGGTAAAACAATTCCGGACTTTCCAAAGTAGTGGTAAAAGAGAATTTTCCATCCCCAGAAATCGAAAGAGAATCAATATTGACCAAAGTCGAGTCTGGTACATGTTGCAAATACAAGGTTCCTTTTTTTAGTCCTTTTACGTTACCCGATACCGTCATCGTATTTTCGGCATTGCCTCCACACGAGCTTATAAAAAGGGTTATGGCAGCAGCCATTAATATTTTCTTCATAGTTTAAATTTAGCAATACAAATATCATTAAAGTTAATGGAATTTTTAACCTTTTGATGCAATTTCCATAAGAATTGTACAAAGGATAGCACCACCTGTTCCAACCACATAACCAAATACGGCCAACAAAACTCCTACAGAGGTCAGGGAAGGATGAAACTCAGCGGCTACGACCGGTGCAGAAGCTGCTCCGCCCACATTAGCCTGGCTCCCAACAGCCAGGAAAAAATAAGGGGCCTTGATTAATTTGGCGACCAATATTAACAAAACTGCATGTATGGTAATCCAAATGAATCCAATAAGGATCAATCCAGGGTTTTCAAATACCTTGCTCAAATCCATTTTCATTCCAATGGTTGCTACCAATAGGTAAATAAAGACACTTCCTATTTTACTGGCTCCGGCACCTTCATAGTTCTTGGCCTTGGTAAAGGAAAGGGCAATGCCGGCAACAGTGGCAAGGACAACTAGCCAAAAGAAATTAGACCCTAAAAAGGATAAGAAGCTTTTTTTATTACTGACAGCGTCAAAAGTACCAATTAAAAAAGAACTTATAAAGTCACCGAAAAAATGTGCCGCCCCAACGGCAGAAAAAGCAAAAAAGAGCATCATCATATAATCCGTTAGGGTAGGGACCCTAGTGATTTTTTCTGAAAAAGCCGATACCTTAATCCGTAGTTTTTCAATGGCCGAAGTGTCGGCCTTTAACCAACGATCTATTTTTTTTGTCTTCCCGACCCCTAGTAAGATAATGGCCATCCAAACGTTGGCAACGACAATATCTACCAGTACCATTCCGCCATACTTCTCCGGATTGTAGTTGTATATCTCTAACATAGCAGCCTGGTTGGCACCGCCACCAATCCAACTCCCGGCAATGGTAGACAAACCTCTCCAAATAGCATCAAAATCATTTCCGCCAACAGTCTCAGGAGAAAAAATAGAGACTATTAAAATAGCAATAGGTCCGCCTATGATAATACCGACCGAGCCGGTGAAGAACATTATCAAAGCCTTGGAACCAAGGTCTTTTATGGCTTTTAAATCTATGCTTAAGGTCATTAATACCAAAGCCGCAGGAAGTAAATACCTACTGGCCATATAATATAAATTAGAAGTATCATCCGAAACAAGTCCACTACTGGCCAAAATAGCGGGTAATAAATAACACATTAAAACTGCTGGGACAAAATTGTAGAATTTGCTCCAAAATCCCGTTTTAATGGAGGAGGTGTAAAAAATAAACCCTAAACATAAGGTTAGGAGTCCAAAAACGACAGCATCGTTGGTAATTATAGGTTCAGTCATGAATGATAGATTTGTATGGTCTTTAAAGTAGATTTTATGAAAGGTTCTGTTGGATAAAAAAGGCAACCCCATTTTCAGTATGTGGTAAGGTCACATAATCTGCAATGGCCTTCACTTCTTCCCTGGCATTGCCAACGGCAACCCCACAGCCCACATGCATAAGCATTTCCATATCATTGTAGTTGTCGCCAAAGGCTACCACATCTTTTAGGGTCTCCTCTGGGGATAACAAAGAAGCAATGGCCGAAAGTTTCGATACCGACTTTGGGGAAACCTCAATAAGCGTGTCGTTAGATCTGTAAAAATGGAGTGTCTCGCCCATTTTTTCCTCCAGTATGGGGAGAATGGCATCGGCAGATTCCTTAGTGCACATCATCATAATTTTATGGGCTCCAATGCTCCTGTTGCTCCAGTCCTGTAGCGTATCAGTAGTAGCCCTTATTTTCGGCGTTACATGGGTATGGTGAATTTCTCGTTCTACCCTAACAGAGTTCCTAGGCACGTACCACTCGTCTTGGTAATACAGCCCTAAATCAATTTCAAAGGGCTCCGATAACTGATGCAGCTCATGTAAAAATGTCATTTCAATGAGGGTCGAAGAGATTACCTGGTTGTCCTTGTCCAATACCAAAGCGCCATTATAACAAATTATAGGTTGCTCGTTAATGGCCAGTTGCTTTTGAATATAGTGCATAGAAGAAGGCATCCTTGCCGAAACCAAGGTTATTTTTGTCTCCTTCTTAATACGGGTAATTTCCGAGATGGTAAAGTCAGAAACTTCACTTTTAGTCGTTAAAAGCGTACCATCAATATCTGAGCATAATATTTTGTATTTCATTGTAGAAGTATTCTCAATTGCTATTTGTAAGATTGTTTTTTTAGAAATTAGTATTTCATAGCTTTCAAAAATAGCAAAATAAGGTGGTAGCACTAATATTTAAACAGGCTTTAATACTAAAATCAGGCCGTTGACTATTTTTCTTATGTTTTTGAAGCTTTTGACTTCCTAAAGTCTTTATTGTAGTGGCAGAAAGATATGATGCCTCAAGTTAATATGTAGTCCAAAAATGTAATATGGGATAAGGGTATTCCAATTGGTAGGGTCAATTTTATGATTGCTTGGGCGTTCCCTCCTTCGTCGGGCGGGCCCTTGGCTATATCCCTTGCTCCGCTGCGGGGATGCCGCCGCGGTCCCTAACGCGAAAAAATATCAAAATGGAGCTATTGTTCAATGTAAGAATAATTCAAAGTGCTCATGAAACACAACAAGGGATTCTAAATTATAGCCCTATATAAGAAGATGAAGTTTATAGGGGCCAAAGGGGTAGAGGAATAGTTTAGGTGTTTTTATATTTTTTAATACACTGCGATATAATTTCTTGTATCTCTGCCTCCTTTTGCGTTCCCAAAAGAATTTTTTTGCCCGATTTATGAATGATTTGTATGCCAATATTTCCACGTACATTGTAAGCCTTCCCGTGTTTTAGGGAAATGCGGTAACCCCATCCGCCGTATTCCATAATCGGGTTGTATTTTCGAACAGAACAACTTTCCATTTCCTCCCAGAGGATCGTTTTTTTTCGAAAATGAAAAGGCCTGAATTGAAAATGAATGCCTAATTCATCTATTTCTGTTTTTAGCTGTACCACTATTAAAAGCACTAGGGTAAATACAAGGGTTATTACAAGAATTAGCTGCCCTGTGGTATCATTGCTGGCTACATTGCCAACGGCAGTACCCATTACAAACCATTGAAAAAAGGCATACAGCAAAAAACCAACGGTTGCCCATAGTAATAAGAGAACCCACCATTGGTTAAAGCGCTGTGTTTCCGTAAATAATCTCATGGTTAAAAGGAAGGTTTCATAGTTACTATAACGATATCTTTTTGCCTAAAACTAGAGAGGTGTCAGGACCGAACCCTTTCTTATGCCTCTTTTTCGTCCTAAACCAAAAAGCAATTTTGGAAAGCTGATTCAAAGGTAATTCAACCGTTTTGAGACGCTTGCCATAATTGGTCATGTTACAATGAAAGTATAAAATTTAACCGCCCTTTCAAAATTAAAATAGTTTTAATTAGCTGTAATGTTATGATTTAAAGTTCTTTGTTTTTTTCTTGTTTGGATTTTTGAAAAGCCTTTTAAAGAAACCATCTCGTTTTACGGGCTCGCAATTTAATATGTGTTGAACAGCTGAGGTCGGGGCATCAAATTTTGCCTTGGTAATGTAATCAAAGGATTTGTCTGCATTGAGTTTTTGCATCCAAGTAGCGAACATTGGCAAGGCAGCATTTGCCCCTTGGCCTAAACGGGTACTTCTAAAACCTATTTCATGATTGTCTAACCCTACCCATGTAATATGAACTAATCGTGGGGTAAGGGCCACAAACCATGCATCCTTATTATTTTGGGTGGTTCCCGTTTTTCCGGCCATATCATTTTTAAGTCCATAGGTAGATCGGATTCTAGAAGCAGTACCACTATTAATGGTAGCCTTCATCATTTCTATCATGATTTGACCGTTTTCTTCAGAAAAAGCCCTCTTTTTGGCAACGATAGGATTAAAAACTTCAAGGATAGAATCTTTGTTATTCGCAATTTGTTGTATTATAAATGGTTTTACCGATTTCCCGTGATTTAAATAACTAGCATAGGAGCCGGCAAGTTCGTTGATAGTTAATTCTGCGGTACCTAGGGCCAAAGAAGGAAGGGCAGGTAATTCGCTGCTAATACCCATCTTTTTTGCCTGTTGAATGACATAATCGATGCCGGTTTTCTCTAATACTTTTACAGCAACCGTATTGACCGAATTACTCAGGGCTTCTTCCATAGAGTAATTAAGAAAGGTTTCGTCTTTAGAGCCAGCGTTACTGGGCGACCATCCTTCCATATTTTCATAGGCAACTTCTTGGGCAGAGAAATAAGTACAAGGAGAAATGCCCTTTTCTAAGGCTGCCGTATATACAATAGGTTTAAAAGCCGAACCTACCTGCCGCTTACTTTGTGAAATATGGTCGTATTTATAATATTTAAAGTTAACGCCCCCGATCCAGGTTTTAACGGCTCCGGATGATGGGTCCAAAGAAAGAGATCCGGTATTTAGAAATTTAGTATAATGTAGCAAACTATCCACAGTACTGGCAAGCTGACTTTTTTCTACGCCCCAGTCTGCTAAGACCATTTCTTTTTTAAGGTTTAACTGCTCCAAGGCTTCTTGTTCCGAAAGGCCATTTTTTTTAAGACGTTTATAGGCTTGGGAATTGTGGATGATCTTTTTTATCAGTCGCTTGTCTTTTAGCCACGGGGCATTTTTACCATAACTTTTTTCAAAATTATCTTGTAGTGTTTTCATGTGGTCGGCCATAGAGGCTTCGGCCAAAGCTTGCATCTTGTAATCCAAGGTGGTGTAAACTCTAAGACCGTCCGTATAGATGTTATAAGAATCGCCCTTGTCTTTTTGGGCCTTTGCCCAGCTCAAAAGCTGTTGGCGCACCTCTTCCCTAAAATAAGGGGCGATCCCTTCGTTATGGTCGTAGCCCTTATAGTTGAGCTGTATAGGTAGGCTGGTAAGGCTGTCTTTTTGTTTAGCTGTTATAAAATCGTTTTGCTGCATAGATTGCAGTACTAGGTTTCGTCTGCTTAAGCTGTTTTCTGGAAATACCCTGGGATTATAACCATAAGTGGCTTTTAGCATGCCTACGAGCACGGCACTTTCCTCTATCGTTAGGGCATTGGCGGTTTTGTTAAAGAATTTTAAGGCAGCGCTTTCTATGCCAAAGGTGTTGTCGCCAAAGGAAACGGTATTGAGGTAAAGGGTTAAAATTTCCTCTTTGGAATAAATAGTTTCCATTCGCCTAGCGATTATCATTTCTTTTAATTTGGAAACAGCTAAATTTAATTTCCCGGATTTTTCCCTAGGATAGATGTTCTTGGCCAACTGTTGACTAATGGTACTACCACCACCAGAAGATTTGTCCTGTAGGGCAATCGATTTTACCATTACTCGCATTAAACTGGTATAGTCTATCCCCTTATGCTCATAAAAACGTTCGTCTTCTATCGCTATTAATGCCTGTAATAAATGTTGGGGAATAGCTTCGTAGGCTATTGGCTGCCTATCAAATAAATAAAATTTCCCGATAAGGACGCTATCGGCAGAATAAACTTCGGATGCGCGCTGGTATTTAAAATCAGATAGTTCTTTTTTGTTCGGGATTTTGCCCCAAGCTCCTAGGTAAATGCTTAAGAAAAATAGGAAACCAGCGAATAGAAAACTTAAAAAAAATAGGGTTCCGAACTTTAAAAAGCGATTTTTAATAGGTATTTGCATCCTTGGAATGATTTAGGTACTACAATAGTAATTTAAAAAATTAAAAAGGAGCAAGACTTAACAATACCTTAAAAAACTATTTGGTAATTTTGGTCCGCTCAGGGTGAGTTAATAAGAACTTACTGTCGGTAGCAGTAATACAATTAAAATTATCAAGGTTTTTACATGGTCTTTATGATCATCTAAGTCTGAAAGAATTAAAAACCATATAGTGATGTCTTGAGCACGACCGAAAATTGGTCGCAAATACGAATTCGGTTATGCGAATTAAATATAACCGTTAAAAAACAATAAATATCTACATATGAAGAAGGTGTTTTTTTTATTTTTTCTTGTCGTGCAGCTTTCTTTTGGCAATGACATGGAATGGTCCAAAACGGGCCATAGGACTATTGGTGAAATTGCCCAGAACCATTTATCGCGTAAAGCCAAAAGAGCTATCGATAAATTATTAAACGGTCAAGGATTGGCCTTAGTGGCTACTTTTGGCGATGATATAAAGTCAGATCGCAGTTTTTCTAAATTCGGTCCTTGGCACTATGTAAACTATCCTTTAGGGAAAAAATATACAGAGGTTGCCCCTAGTAAGTCCGGTGATATAGTGACCGGAATTCAGCAGTGCATAGATATTGTTACGGCTAAAAACAGTACCCAAGAAGACAAGGTCTTTTACCTAAAAATGCTGGTGCATCTGGTGGGCGATTTACATCAACCGATGCACGCTGGACGATTGGAAGATAAAGGAGGTAACGATATTCAAGTAAGATGGTTTGGGAAAGGCACAAACCTTCATCGCCTCTGGGATAGCAATATGATCGATGGTTATGGAATGAGCTATATGGAATTGGCCAATAATATGCCGAAGCTTTCTAAAGCACAGATAAAAACCATTCAACAAGGCAATGTATTGGACTGGGTGGAAGAATCTCATGTCTTAGCAGAGGAATTGTACGGTTCCGTAAAGGTGGGTGAGAAATTAGGATACCAATACAGTTATAAATATTGGTCCGTTGTAGAGCAGCAGTTACAGAAGGGTGGACTCCGTTTGGCAAAGGTGTTGAATGATATGTTTTAAAGTCTAAGCTAGCACTAGGATTTGCCTATTGCAAAACTTTTTTTTGGATGTGAATGATAAAAAAATCGATTCTTTAGAGTCGGTTTTTTTAATTTATTACCCTAAAGGTCAAATTTATACGCTCTTTAATGGCTTTGGTGGTTTTGGGTATCTGATGTAGCCAATGCTGTTGGGTTTCACCCTTCATCAGTAATAGGCTACCATGCTGCAAGCGTATTTTATGTTTTTGTGCCGCCTTAGTTTTATGTTTAAGATGAAAATATCGTTCCTCTCCCAAACTTATCGAAGCAATAACAGGATGTAGGCCCAATTCTTTTTCATTGTCGGCATGCCAGCCATTACTATCCTTGCCGGTTCTGTATAAGTTTAATAAACAACTGGTAAAACTTAGTCCGGCAACTGTGTCGGCTTTGTCTTTTAGGGCTGATAAAAGAGGCGTAAAGCTGTTGGGATACATGGTAATGTTAGAATAGGAATAAAGCTTGTCATTGTTGCCATATAAGGCTGTTAACCTTGGCTGGGGATGGGTTTTTCCAAAAACGGTAATCAGGTCTTGTTGCCATGGCACGGTGGCAAGCAATGTGTTAAAGTACTGGTCCGCTTCCATTTTCGTTAAAAAATTAGGAAAGTAAGTAATATCACTGTCTGGAAGATCCAGTTTTTCGGGATGTGAAAAAAGTCCGTTCATGATAGTGAAATAAATAAGGCAGTTTTCCCTGACGATTGTGGGGAGTGTTGCTACCTTCTCTTTTGCTATATTTTTACTTGGTTAAACTTATACATAGCCCACACCGTAATCCTAATTTAGGGCGTTCTATAAATATTTTTTTAGTCGCTCTTTCTTGTATTCCGGAAAGGAAGGGTTGTCAATAGCTTTTTGAAGTAGCAAGCGGTCCTTGTCCTTGGAAAGAATAATCCTTAAACACTCTGAAACGGTCAAGGTATTTTCTGATCTTTCTATCAGGACAACAGCATCGCCCTTTTGTACATAACCCTCTTCCAAAATTCTTACGTAGGTGCCGGGATAGCCGTGTTCTAAAAATTGTAGTACCATGGCCTCATCTTCAAACCTAACCCCAAGTTTGTAGCAAGGCTCTCTAGGCTGCGTTACTTGTACTAAAGCCGTCCCAATCCGATAAATATCTCCTATTCTTATTTGAGTATCATCAAAACCTTCAATGCTGAGGTTTTCACCAAACATTCCCCAATTCCATTCTAGGCGGGGATATAACTTCTGCCAATAAGGGTATTGGTCCGTGGAGAATAGATAACAAGCTTTGTTTACTCCGCCGTGATGAGCGCGGTCAACTACCGTATCATCTAAAACATCAGTATTTCCCAAGTAAATGGGAGTTGTGCTAGGGTGTTTATAAATCCCCGTTTGTACCTTCTGTCCATTTCTGACAATGGTGGTAATAGGGCCAATATTGGTAGAGATAATTTTCATTGTATAAAGGTAATAAAGCTTTGTTTAATAATGACAGACGATTTCTCACTCTAAAACACTCTATGGGGACAGGTACGAATACGCCCAATACATAAGAGCAAATTGAAGAGGGATCCTGAGCACTAATATCCATTTAGGGAATCCGGCCGAGGCCTTTTTGCCAGTTAGCATATAGAAATGTACTAAAAGAAAAACGCTCAACATAGCAATGACTCCATAGATGGCAAGTGGTTGTGTTACTGGAAAGCACATGCCAATTCCTATTAGTATTTCTGCAATACCGCTTAAGGAAACCAGTATCTTGGGGTGAGGTAAATACCTTGGCATTATCCTTAGATACATTTTTGGCTTTATAAAATGCATCATTCCCGCAAGGATATACAAAGAAGCCATAAGATAAAGATGCCATGGGTAGCTCATATTCTTTTTCCTTAAAGGTAAGCTTTAGCTGTTATTGGCCAACATTTTTTTCTGCCTTCCATCATGCCGGAAGCTATTATTGGGGTGTATGTATATACGATACAAAATAGCATGGGACATTTATTTATATCAAAAGCTTTTTCTCGTATAAATTTATAAATTGGAAGTTTTCATGATTGGTCAAAATTATGAAGACAAAATAAGGCTGTCTTTTCAGACAGCCTCATTTCTTTTCAAGTACTATATACGGTACTATCTTATTTTACCATTTCATAACTGCGTTTAATGAAATTGGTAAGTTCTTCACCTTTTAGCAATCCTTTTGATAAACGGGCCAAATCTAAAGACTGATTGATTAATCGTTCTTTCTTTTTAGCTGTTTTGGTATTCAGGATTTCTGAAACTAGTTCGTGATTGGTATTGATCACCAGATTGTACATTTCTGGCATATTACCCATTCCAAACATTCCGCCACCACCGGTTTGTTGCATTTCTTTCATACGTCGCAAAAATTCTGGCTCTGTAATCATGAAAGGAGAGGCGTCGCTATCCATAGCTTCCAATTGAATAGTATAGCTTTTGTTGTTGATAGCAGTTTCAATATCGGTTTTTAAGGTTTCCTTCTCCTCGTCAGAAAGCTTAGAGATTTGAGCATCTTCTTTCTTGATAAGGTTATCTAAGTGGTCTGCATCTACACGAGCAAAAGAGATATTCTCTTTAGAAGTCTCCAGTTTTTGCATTAAATGCGAAATAATAGGAGAATCTAATAACAATACCTCTAGGCCTTTAGCTTTGGCAGCTTCGATATAACTGTGTTGTTCCTCTTTGTTGGAGGCGTACAAGATTACAAGCTTGTTGTCCTTGTCCGTATGTGCAGGCTTTAATTTTTCCTGTAATTCTTCAAAAGTGTAAAAAGCGCCATCTACGGTCGGGTAAAGGGCAAATTTATCGGCTTTTTCAAAGAATTTTTCTTCAGAAAGCATTCCATACTCAATAACGATTTTAATGTCGTTCCATTTGGCTTCTAAATCTTCTCTGTTGTTTTTAAAGATAGAGTTTAATTTATCGGCAACCTTACGGGTAATATAGGATGATATCTTTTTTACAGCACCATCGGCCTGTAAGTAAGAACGAGATACGTTTAATGGAATGTCCGGAGAGTCAATAACTCCTCTTAACATCGTCAAGAATTCTGGAACAATTCCCTCTACATTATCTGTTACGAAAACCTGATTTTGGTATAACTGTATCCTGTCTTTCTGAACATTAAGATCTTGACTTAATTTTGGGAAATAAAGAATACCTGTTAGGTTAAAAGGATAATCTACATTTAAGTGGATATTGAATAAAGGATCCTCGAACTGCATTGGGTACAATTCCCTGTAGAAGCCTTTATAATCTTCCTCTTTTAAGTCTGCTGGTTGTTTTGTCCAGGCAGGAGTAGGGTTGTTAATAATATTATCTACTTCCTGAGTAGGTGCCGGATCTTCTTCCTTAGCATCTTCTGGTTTCGGTAAAGTCTCCGTCTTAGTTCCAAATTTAATTGGAATAGGCATAAACTTGTTGTACTTCTCAAGAAGTCCACCAATTTTGGCCTCTTCTAAAAACTCAAGAGAATCTTCGGCAACATGAAGGATGATTTCTGTACCGCGCTCTTTTTTGTCCGATGCTTCTAGAGTGAAGTTTGGAGAACCATCGCAAGTCCAGTGTGCTGCAGGTTCGTCCTTGAAACTTTTAGTAATGATTTCTACCTTTTCAGCTACCATAAAGGCAGAGTAGAAACCTAAACCAAAATGTCCGATAATACCAGAGTCCTTAGCAGAGTCTTTGTATTTGTCCAAGAATTCTTCAGCGCCAGAAAAAGCTACTTCGTTAATGTACTTCTGAACTTCTTCCTCGGTCATTCCCAGACCTTGGTCAATTACATGGATTTTTTTGCCTTCTTTGTCTACTTTTATCTCAATAATAGGGTTGCCGTACTCTACCTTGGCCTCACCTATTGCAGTAAGGTGTTTTAATTTTAAGGTAGCATCGGTAGCATTAGACACTAGCTCTCTGAGGAAAATCTCATGGTCGCTGTAAAGGAATTTTTTTATAAGCGGAAATATGTTCTCAACGGAAACATTAATCTTGCCTGTGGCCATACTTCAATAGTTTTTTAGAGTTATGGGTATTGATGGACAAAAAAAATACCATAGTGTCCCAAGGTGACAAACTGGCATTGTTTATTTTTCGAATGTCAATTTTGTCATTAGAGAAGTAGCGAATGCTTGTGGATGTGTCTTAGATATTATGGTAGGAGAAGTTTAATGTCCGATGATATCATCGGTGTTCTTGATGTTGGTCAAGGAGATTCTTTTTTTAATTGGGGATTGGTATATTTTCGATTATCTTAGTTCTAGATGTATAATTTATATATATTTTAGATTTTACAATAACCAAAGGGCGCCTTGTGCCCCTAAACCTAAAGGAAGACGAAATGTTCAATTCAAAAATAACCGGCTTAGGGTACTATGTTCCCGAGAATATCGTCACCAACGACGATTTATCCAAAATAATGGATACAAATGACGCTTGGATCCAGGAACGAACCGGGATAAAAGAAAGAAGGCACGTGGTGAAAGGCGATGGGGATACCACTACCTCCATGGGAGTAAAAGCCGCCAAGATTGCCATAGAACGCGCGGGGATTGATAAGGACGATATCGATTTTATAGTATTTGCTACCTTAAGTCCCGATTATTATTTTCCAGGACCTGGCGTTTTGGTACAAAGAGATTTGGGGATTAAAACTGTAGGGGCCTTGGATGTTAGAAACCAATGTTCCGGATTCGTTTATGGCCTATCGGTAGCCGATCAATTTATAAAAACAGGTATGTATAAAAACGTGCTTGTGATTGGTTCGGAACTTCACTCGCACGGATTGGACATGACCACAAGAGGAAGGGGAGTATCTGTGATTTTTGGTGATGGGGCCGGAGCAGCAGTCCTTAGTCGTACCGAAGATAATAACACAGGTATCCTTTCAACACACCTGCATTCCGAAGGGCAACATGCCGAGGAATTGGCGCTGATAGCGCCTGGCATGGGGAGTCGTTGGGTCAATGATATTATCGCCGATAATGATCCTAATGATGAGTCTTACTTTCCATATATGAACGGTCAATTTGTCTTTAAGAATGCCGTCGTACGCTTTAGTGAAGTAATTATAGAAGGCCTAAAAGCAAACAACTTGCAGGCCCAGGATATTAATATGTTGGTGCCGCATCAGGCGAATCTTAGAATTTCTCAATTTATTCAAAAGAAATTTGGACTGCAAGACGACCAGGTTTTTAATAATATAATGAAATACGGTAATACTACTGCCGCCTCTATACCAATAGCACTTACAGAGGCTTGGGAACAGGGTAAATTAAAATCGGGAGATTTGGTGGTATTGGCCGCCTTTGGTAGTGGCTTTACTTGGGGTAGTGCTATCATCAGATGGTAAAAAAGTGAAACCCGGAATTTTAACTCCGGGTTTCTTTCATTGATAAACTATACTAAACACTAACCATTAACCATAAAACATACAGCTTTATCAATGAAACTGTCTTTAAATCACTATAAAGGTCGGATGTTTTATTGTATAATTACAAGGAAATCAGACTTTAACATCATAATTAACATTCGGTAAAACCAAAAGGTCGTTGAAGCATAAAAGTCACCATATCTTGTTCGCGGGCAATGTTTTGCTATTTAAAAATTGATATGTTAACCGTCTTGTCCAAGGAGACATACGCTTCCTTTAAAAACAACCTTGTGAAAGGGACAGTTAATCTTATCCAATAGGTTTTTTAAGGGGGCCATCAATTTTCTCTATCAAAGGACTTCATTAAATTTCGTATTTATTCTTTTTTCCTGATAAACCAAAGGCCTATAAAAGTAATCAATCCGTTTAAAGGCAGTAGTTCGTATCCGACTTCATAACCACCCAAAGCTTCTTTAGGAATGTTCGCTATCAGAACAATAAGTACTACAGAAGTCAATGCCACGACCCATGCAAATTGGTCTTTAATATTATACCTGGTGAAAATCCCAAAGCTAAAGAGTCCTAACAAGGGGCCGTAGGTGTAGGTGGCAACGGTCAATAGACCGTCAATAACATTCTTGTCGAGCACATGCTTAAATATGACAATGACAATAATCAGCAAGACACTCATGCCGATATGGGTTTTTTTACGGATGGACTTTTGTGTGTTTTCGGGCTTTTTGTTAATATTTAAAAAGTCGACACAAAAAGAAGTAGTCAACGCCGTAAGGGCGCTATCGGCACTGCTATAGGCGGCCGCAATAAGACCCAACATAAAAGTAATGGCCACAATAATCCCTAAATCACTGTTTAAGGCAATCTCTGGGAAAAGTAAATCGGGTTTTGGAGTGCCATCCATTAAGGGAATGGCAATAGAATTCTTTGCCGCATATATAAATAATAGGGCTCCCAATAATAAAAAAACAAAGTTAACCACTATAAGGACCACACTAAAGCTCAAGACGTTTTTTTGGGCGTCCTTTAAACTTTTACAGGTAAGGTTCTTTTGCATCATGTCCTGGTCCAACCCAGTCATGCAAATGGTGATGAACATACCTCCTATAAATGATTTTATAAAGTGTGTCTTATTAAAAAAATCGTCCGTAAATAGTATTTTGCTGTACTGTTTTAATTCTGCCGAAGCTAAGAACTCACTAAAATCCCATCCTATTTTTTGGTTGATAAAATATATGGAGAGGCCTACAGAAATTAACATAAACAAGGTTTGCAAGGTATCTGTCCAAACAATGGTTTTTATACCACCCCTAAAAGTATAGATCCATATAAGGAGAATAGATAGGGTGACGGTTAACTCAAAAGGAACGTTCCAAGCATCAAAAACAAACTGTTGTAGTACGATGGCAACTAGAAATAATCTAAAAGAAGCGCCTAAAACCCTCGAAATAAAAAAGAAAAAGGCCCCGGTCTTATAGCTGACAATGCCAAAACGGCCTTCTAGATATTCATATATAGAAGTGACATTAAGTTTGTAGTAAAGGGGCAGTAAAAGATAGGCAATGACGACATAACCTGCCAAGTACCCAAAAACTACCTGCATATAGCTAAATTGAGAGGTTTCAACCCATCCTGGAACAGAAATGAAGGTGACGCCAGATAAGGAGGCGCCTACCATACCGAAGGCTACCAAATACCATGGGGATTGTTTTCCCGCCTTGAAAAAATCAGCGTTTGAATCGTTTTTTCCCGTAAAATAGGAAATCGCTAAAAGCATGAGGAAATAACATCCGATAAGGAGTAGGATATGGGTAGCGGTCATAATTTGGTTGTATCAGGGCGGAAAAGTACAAAAAACTAGGATATTAAAATATTCCGGAACGATTCTTCAATTCTGGATAGACCTTCTTTTGGGGGAATTGGTACAGGTGTTGGCCACGCAAGCTGTTCTAAGCAAACTATTTGCAAAATTAAAATAGACTACAACGGGAAATTATGAATTAAATGGTATAAAATTGTAATTTTGTAAGTATGGAATTTTCTTCTAAATTATTAGAAAACGCAGTCTATGAGGTATCCCAATTACCTGGTATAGGGAAACGTACGGCCTTGCGGTTGGTACTACATTTATTAAAACAGCCCAAAGAACAAACCACAAGATTGGCAGGAGCTTTGGTGTCGTTAAAAGATCAAATAAAATTTTGCAAGAACTGTCATAACATTTCGGATGTTGCACTGTGCGAAATTTGTGCGAATCCAAAACGCGATGAAACGATAGTTTGTGTGGTAGAAGATATTCGCGATGTGATGGCTATAGAAAACACCAACCAGTTTAAAGGACATTACCATGTATTGGGTGGGAAAATTTCACCCATGGAAGGTATTGGTCCACACGATTTAACCGTTGGGTCCCTGATCAATAAAGTGAAAGAAGGCCAAATAAAGGAATTGATATTTGCGCTGAGTTCTACTATGGAAGGAGATACTACCAATTTTTATATCTATAAACAATTGGAAGGATTGCCAGTAAAGACCTCTACTATCGCTAGGGGAATTGCCGTGGGCGATGAATTGGAATATGCGGATGAAGTGACTTTGGGAAGAAGTATTCTAAATAGAGTGCCCTTCGAAAATTCTTTTAAAACATAGCGATATTAAATGAGTAAAAAGTAACCGTAAGGCTTTTTATTTGTTATTTTCGCAAAACATTAATCAATAAAACAGCATTAATTAAGGATATGTCAAAATTTGAATTAAAATTACCGCAAATGGGTGAAAGTGTTGCAGAGGCAACTTTAACCACTTGGCTAAAAGAAGTGGGCGATACCATTGAAATGGACGAAGCTATTTTTGAAATTGCCACGGATAAGGTCGATTCTGAAGTTCCTAGTGAGGTAGATGGGGTTTTGATAGAAAAATTATTTTCCGTTGATGATGTTATTAAGGTAGGGCAAACGGTGGCTATAATTGAAATTGATGGTGCCGATGTCTCAACACCTGCAATGGATGCTTCTTCTGAAGAAGTGTCTGAAGAAACAGTAGCAGAATTAGAAAGTACGGTAGTCGCTGCCCAAGAAACAGCAACGGCAAATACAATGGATTTTAGCCGTACAGAAAAGTTTTATTCTCCCTTAGTTAAGAACATAGCCAAAAAAGAGGGGATTTCGGTTGCCGAATTAGATGCTATTGCAGGTAGCGGTAGTGAGGGTCGAGTGACCAAAAACGATCTTTTGGATTATATAGCGCAAGGGAAACCTAACAAAGCTGTCGAAGGGGGTGTTGTAGCTCAAAAAGGAGAAGATAGGCCTGTGCAGAAACCAGCTGCAGCGAAAGAGAATACTATTGCTGCCAAGCAGTCTACAGTTGTTGGGGATGAGGTTATTCCGTTAAGTAGGATGGGGAAACTTATTGCTCATCACATGACCGCTAGTCTTGCTACCTCTGCCCATGTGCAAAGTTTTATAGAGGTAGATGTTACCAATCTCGTGAATTGGAGAAATAAGACCAAGGTTGCCTTTGAAAAGCGCGAAGGTGAAAAACTTACTTTTACCCCTATCTTTTTGGAAGCGGTTGCCATGGCACTCAAAAAGTATCCCATGATGAATATTATTATGGATGGGGATACCGTCATAAAGAAAAAAAATATCAATATAGGGATGGCTGCGGCATTGCCGGACGGCAATTTAATAGTGCCGGTGATTAAAAATGCAGACCAGTTAAATTTGGTAGGGATGGCCAAGGCTGTAAACGATTTGGCCAACAGAGCCAGAAACAATGCCTTAAAACCCGATGAAATAAAAGACGGTACGTATACGGTGACCAATGTAGGGACCTTTGGCAGCGTTTTTGGTACCCCAATTATTAACCAGCCTCAGGTGGGGATTCTTGCCTTGGGAGCAATCAGAAAAATGCCTTCCGTGGTAGAAACAAAAGAAGGCGATTTTATCGCTATTAGAAGCAAAATGTACCTGTCGCATAGTTATGACCACAGAGTGGTGAACGGTGCCTTGGGGGGTATGTTTGTAAAAGCAGTAGCCGATTATTTGGAAGCTTGGGATGTAAACCGTGAGGTGTAGCCTAAAGTTTTTAATATCTAATATATAAGCCCCTGTTTTAAGGGGCTTTTTTTATATCCTATATTTTTGTTTAAGGCAAGAAAGTGAGTCAATCTTTAGTCTAAATCTAGGTAAAGCCTATCTTTGCAAAAAAGCCCTGAATTATGCAATTAAACCTTACAAAGCCTATTTGTTTTTTCGATCTGGAAACTACTGGTACCAATGTAGTAAAAGATAGAATTGTAGAAATAGCGATCCTGAAAATTTTTCCAAACGGAAATAAAGAAAGTAAAACCTGGCTGGTAAATCCGGAAATGCAAATACCAGATGAGGTAATCGCTATACATGGAATAAGCAATGAAAAGGTAGCTAATGAGCCGACCTTTAAAGAACTTTCCAAAGAGATCTATAAAATGGTCAAGGATAGCGATCTGGGAGGCTTTAATTCTGATCGTTTTGATATTCCTCTTTTGGCAGAAGAAATGTTGCGCGCTGGGGTAGATTTTGATATGAAAAATATGGTGTCTGTAGATGTGCAAACAATCTTTCACAAAATGGAAAAGCGTACCCTAGAAGCGGCCTATAAGTTTTATTGCGATAAAAACCTGATCGATGCCCATAGTGCAGAAGCCGATACTTTGGCTACTTATGAGGTATTGTTGTCTCAATTGGAGCGCTATCCGGAATTGGAAAATAATATTAAGAAATTATCTGAATTCACCACTAGAAAACAATCGGTAGATTTTGCCGGATTTATTGGATTGGACAAGGAGGGCGAGGAAATATTTGCCTTCGGAAAACACAAAGGGAAAAAAGTACACGATATTCTAGAGAAAGAACCAGGGTATTTTGGCTGGATCTTGAACGCAGATTTTCCGCTTTATACTAAAAAGGTGCTTACTCAGATAAAACTAAGTAAGCTAAATAATAAGTTGTCCTAAACTTTTAATCATTCAAAAAAAATAAGGGGCTTGGTATAGAAATGCTGTTTTTCTATGTTTT
This sequence comes from Arenibacter nanhaiticus, assembly GCF_900141935.1. Taxonomy (GTDB): domain Bacteria; phylum Bacteroidota; class Bacteroidia; order Flavobacteriales; family Flavobacteriaceae; genus Arenibacter; species Arenibacter nanhaiticus. The sequence continues at coordinate 24,555 of NZ_FQYX01000017.1, forward strand.
TTGCCGACATAATAATCCTTGAGATATAATATATTGAAATGAAAATAATCTGTATCGGCCGCAATTATGTGGATCATATTAAGGAGTTAAACAATGAAAGGCCAAATGATCCGGTGGTATTTATAAAGCCCGATTCTGCCGTGTTGCCTAAAGAACAGGATTTTTACATTCCGGAATTTTCTAATGAGGTGCATTACGAAGTAGAAGTATTGGTGAAAATTAAAAAAGTCGGCAAGCATATTGATGTTAAATTTGCCCATACTTATTACGATGAGATAGGGTTGGGGATAGATTTTACGGCCAGAGATCTACAGGCACAGCTAAAAGAAAAGGGGTTGCCCTGGGAAAAAGCGAAGGGATTTGATGGGGCTGCCGTTATTGGAAAATGGTTGCCGAAATCTAATTTTAAAGACCTAAACGATATAAATTTTCAGCTGCTAAAAAATGAAGAGGTCGTTCAGCAGGGGAATACCGGCCTTATGTTATGGTCTATTGATGAACTGATTGCGTATGTGTCCCAGTTTTTTATGCTGAAAAAAGGAGATGTGATCTTTACAGGGACGCCAGCAGGGGTTGGTAGAATAAGTGCAAATGATTATCTTTCGGGAACCCTCGAAAATGAAGAGGTATTCTCACTAAACATAAAATAAATGATTTATAATCTAGACAAAATTAACGAACTAGCCGAGGGTGACAATGATTTTATCATGGCCGTAGTGGGAGTTTTCTTGGAAGAGGTGCCTCAAGATTTGGCGGAGTTGGAAGTTGCCTTGAGGCAGAAAAATTTTGAGAGTGTATATAAACTGGCTCATAAAATAAAACCGAATGTGGATTTGTTAGGGATGGAGGATACCCGGAAAATCGCCTTAAACATTGAAACTCTTGGAAAAAAAGGCAAATCCGAAGAAGCAGAGATAACACGTTTGGTGCCCTTGCTGAAAGAGGATATCAATCAGGTGGTCTCTGAATTAAAAAACGATTTTAGCTTTTAATGTTTTCAGAAATAATAACTATTGGCGATGAAATTCTCATCGGTCAAATCGTAGATACAAATTCTGCTTTTATAGCATCCGAACTCAACAAAATCGGGGTATCTGTCTATCAGATAAGTTCGGTGCAAGACGATAAGATGCATATCCTGCAAGCCTTGAAAGAGGCCGAGTCCAGAGCAGATATTATTATAATTACCGGAGGGCTGGGGCCTACAAAGGACGATATTACCAAACATACCTTATGCGAGTACTTTAAGGATACCTTGGTCGAAAACAAGGAGGTGCTGGCTCATGTAGAAGGTATTTTTAAAAAACACATCACTACACCGATATCCGATGTTAATAGAATGCAGGCTTGGGTGCCTTCTAAGGCGAAAGTGCTGCACAACGAATACGGTACTGCTCCCGGAATGTGGATCGGTGATAAGGGGAAGGTGGTGATATCTCTGCCCGGGGTTCCTTTCGAGATGAAAAATTTAATAAAGACACAAGTTATTCCAAGAATTATTGAGGAATTTAGGCGTCCCTTTATTTTTCATAAAACCATAGTAACCTATGGAATGGGAGAGAGTGCCATCGCCGAAAAGATAGAACCGCTGGAGACCAATCTCCCTTCTTTTATAAAATTGGCCTATTTGCCTAGCTTGGGGTCGGTAAGATTGCGTCTTTCTGCCAAAGGGCTCGATCGGGAAACGCTGTTCCTTCAAATGAATGATGAGGTAGAGCGACTTAAATCGCTCTTGGGCGACCTAGTGTATGGCGAAGAAGGAGATGAGTCTATAGAGGAGGTCGTAGCGCAATTACTGAAGAAAAGGAAAATGACCTTGGGGACGGCAGAGAGTTTTACCGGAGGGAAAATTGCAGAACAAATTACAGCCCTTCCCGGTGCTTCGGCTTACTTTAAGGGAAGTGTGGTGAGTTATGCGACCCAAACCAAGATAGAAGTGCTTAAAGTGCCTGAGACGATTATAGATAAGTGTTCCGTGGTCAGTGCGGAGGTGGCTGCTGCCATGGCAGAGAATTTAAAAACTCTGTTGAAAACAGATTTTGCCATCGCTACAACTGGAAACGCAGGACCTTCAAAAGGAGATTCCGATGCGGACATTGGAACCGTGTTTATAGCCGTGGCTTCACCAAAAGGTGTGGTCGTCGAAAAATATATGATGGGAAGCCATCGAGAACGCATTGTGCAAAAGTCTGTAAATAAGGCGTTTGAAATGCTTCAAAAAGAAATTTTAAAATTCTAGTCAAGAATTTTGCCTGAACGATAAAATTAGCTTAAATTTGCAACCTGTTTAAAACAAAATAAAAGTAGCGAAATGTCAAAAGTTTGTGATGTTACTGGAAAGAGAGCCATGTTTGGGAACAATGTGTCCTTCTCGATTAATAAGACCAGAAGAAGATTTGATGTAAATCTTTCCAAAAAACGTTTCTATATTCCAGAAGAAGATCGTTGGATCACCTTAAAGGTGTCTGCAAAGGCTTTAAAGAGTATAAATAAAAAAGGAATTTCCGCTGTTTTGAAGGAAGCAAAGGGAAAAGGGTTGATTAAGTAATCCTGAAATACGAAAATTAAGATGGCAAAGAAAGGTAACAGAATTCAGGTTATTTTGGAGTGTACAGAGCATAAAGAGTCTGGCAAGCCAGGTACTTCTAGGTACATAACCACTAAGAACAAAAAGAACACTCCAGATAGGATGGAAATTAAAAAATTCAACCCTATCTTGAAGAGAATGACAGTTCATAAAGAAATAAAATAAAACGTCATGGCAAAGAAAACGGTAGCGAGTTTACAAACAAGTTCAAAAAGATTGACTAAAGCCATTAAGATGGTAAAGTCACCTAAAACTGGTGCTTATTCATTTGCGGAGTCAGTAATGGCGCCGGAATTGGTGAACGATTGGTTAGGTAAGAAATAATAATCTGTTTATTATAGGTTATAAAGCTGCTTTCTTTGGAAGGTGGCTTTTTTATTTTCATATCTTTGAGGAAAAGAATGTTCTACAGAAATGAGTTTATTTAAGAAAATATTTTCTACCCAGAAAAAAGAGTCTTTAGACAAGGGTCTAGAAAAGACTAAAACCAGTTTTTTTTCAAAACTTGGTAAAGCCGTTGTTGGAAAGTCTAAAGTAGACGACGAAGTTTTAGATAGTTTAGAAGAGGTCCTTGTGTCGTCAGACGTAGGCGTAAATACTACCTTGAAGATCATAGAGAGAATAGAGGCAAGGGTGAACCGGGACAAATACCTCGGGGTGCAGGAGCTGAATTTGATTCTAAGAGAAGAAATAGCAGGATTGTTGTCCGAAACCAATTCTGGAGACGAAACCGATTACAGTATTCCAAAAGACAAGAAACCATACGTCATTATGGTTGTTGGGGTAAACGGTGTGGGGAAAACTACTACCATCGGGAAGCTGGCCTATCAATTCAAAAAGAAAGGCCTTAAAGTGGTTCTCGGTGCCGCAGATACCTTTAGGGCAGCAGCCATAGATCAGTTGCAAGTATGGGCAGATCGGGTCGATGTACCCATTGTACGCCAGGAAATGGGGAGTGATCCCGCTTCGGTGGCATTCGATACCTTAAGTTCTGCCGTTTCGCAAAACGCCGATGTGGTTATTATTGACACCGCCGGAAGATTGCACAATAAGGTGAATTTGATGAATGAGCTCACCAAGGTGAAACGCGTGATGCAAAAGGTGGTAGCCGATACCCCGCACGATGTTTTATTGGTCTTGGATGGTTCTACCGGTCAAAATGCCTTTGAGCAGGCCAAGCAGTTTACCAAGGCAACGGAAGTTACTTCCCTGGCGGTTACTAAATTGGACGGTACGGCTAAAGGAGGGGTGGTTATCGGTATCTCTGATGAGTTTCAAATCCCGGTAAAATATATTGGGGTCGGAGAAGGTATCGAAGACTTACAAGTGTTCAATAAAATGGAGTTTGTAGATTCCTTTTTTAGTAACAAAGCTTAAAAAATATCTATTGTCATTTTGATAGCTGTCCAAAATAGATGGCTATCAAATTCAATAGCGCAAGAACATTATTTTCCCCATAGAGGGAATTTCTTGTTTTTAATGATTTTATAGGATGCTTAGGGCGTTCCCTCCTTCGTCGGTCGGGCTCTTCGCTATATCCCTTGCCTTGCTGCGGGGATGCCGCTGCGATCCCTAACGCAACTCCACGGTTAACAACGCACTGCTTCTTTTCTTATACTCTTATTGTAATAACGATGCTTGTCAAAAACAGGTCCAAGGAACCTTTTTCTTCTGGTGATAACCATTGGTGCCGGGATAGGTTACTGCTGTTTTTTTTTAATTGTCGAATTATTTTTTACGGTCTATTAGTGTTAAAGGTGTCTCTAGGTTTTATAAAGGTTATTATTCCTGCTGCTTAGTTTCTATTTCTGACGGTATAACACGCGCTGGGAATCTTAGGAAGGGAATAATTGACCTAAAGGTTTAAGGATGAATTTTTTAACCGAGGGTAGCGTTTGTTAGGGAATTGGTTAAATTTTTATCAGGGGTTCGTATAATGTGCGGTGTTGTATCTCCAATACTTTCTGGATATGATCGGTTTGAGGTCTTTAAGGTGTAATAGTTTGGCTAAGAATTCATAAAAAAAGCTATAAACGAACAACAATCATTTTGCAAGTTGTATTTTTGCATATTATTTAAATAAATATGCGTACAAAGACACTTAAAAAGAATAAGATTAATATGGTAACCTTGGGGTGTTCCAAGAATTTATACGATTCAGAGGTTATCATGGGGCAGTTAAAGGCCAATGGTAAAGATGTTGCTCATGAAGAGGAGGGGAATGTCGTTGTCATCAATACCTGTGGGTTTATAGCCAATGCCAAGGAAGAGAGTGTAAATACTATTTTAGATTATGTTCAGAAGAAGGAAGCTGGGGAAATAGATAAGGTTTTTGTTACCGGTTGTTTAAGTGAACGTTATAAACCCGATTTACAGAAGGAAATTCCGAATGTAGATGAGTATTTTGGGACTAGCGAACTACCAAACTTATTAAAAGCACTAGGGGCAGATTATAAGCATGAGCTTATTGGGGAGCGTTTAACTACAACTCCAAAGAACTATGCCTATTTAAAAATAGCGGAAGGTTGCGACAGACCTTGTTCCTTTTGTGCTATCCCATTAATGAGAGGGAAGCATAAAAGTACTCCTATAGAAGAGTTGGTAATAGAGGCTAATAAATTAGCCGCTAAGGGGGTAAAAGAGCTTATATTGATTGCTCAAGATCTTACTTATTACGGATTGGATCTGTATAAGAAAAGAAATTTGGCCGAACTTTTAAAAGAGTTGGTAAAGGTTGAAGGGATTGAGTGGATTAGATTGCACTACGCATTCCCTGCTGGGTTTCCTATGGATGTGCTCGAGGTAATGAACCAAGAGCCTAAAATATGTAACTATATCGATATTCCATTACAGCATATTTCGGACGCCATTCTTAAAAGTATGCGCCGTGGAACAACTCAGGAAAAAACCACTAAATTGTTGAAGGAATTTAGAGAGGCCGTACCTGGCATGACTATTAGGACCACTTTAATCGTGGGGTATCCTGGTGAAACCGAAGAAGATTTTCAGGTGCTGAAACAATGGGTAGAAGATATGCGTTTTGAACGTTTAGGATGTTTTACCTATAGCCACGAAGAAAATACCCATGCGTATAACTTAGAAGATAATGTTCCGGAAGAGGTGAAGCAAGAACGGGCCAATGAGATCATGGAAATTCAATCGCAAATTTCTTGGGAATTGAACCAGCAAAAAGTTGGGCAGGTCTTTAGGTGTATTATCGATCGTAAGGAAGGAAACTATTTTGTAGGACGTACGGAATTTGACTCTCCAGATGTAGATAATGAGGTGTTGATAGATGCAGCACAGCACTACGTAAAACAAGGGGAGTTTGTAGATATAAAGATTACCGAGGCAGCCGATTTTGATTTGTACGGAGAACCGGTTTAAATAACAATCATCAAATTATAATGCCGAATAGCGGCGGTATGCCTACCGCCACTATTCGGCATTTTTTGTTTACTTCCTTTTTGTTGTGTATGCTAAGGTCTTTGAGATTCTTCTAGCTTGTGTTAAGGCCTAAAACCCCAGAAGTGATTGCTGGGACAGAAGGGAAAGCGAGAATGGCCTGTTTTATGAGTGCTCCTTAAGAATGCGGCTTTTCATTGCCATAAAAAAATGCCTCCGATGAAGTGGATATTTGCTCCAAAAAATATCATCAGCACCGCCAATGGGCATGTCCCTGAGCGGCTATATTCCTAGATGGAACCATTGCTACAGCAAGCTGTTTTCAGAACTTTAAATCATCTAACCGTATTATTTGTACCCTAAGATTGCTGTTTTTTTTGCGTTAGGGATCGTAGCGGCATCCCCGCAGCAAGGCAAGGGATACAGCGAAGAGCCCGACCGACGAAGGAGGGAACGCCCAGACTAAAATGCAAATAATGTGAAAAATTAGCGCCTAATAGCTGTCATCACGACATTGTACAAACATATAGCAAGTCGGTCACTGGGAAAGAATAGTACGAGTAATACCTTTTATACAGATGCAACTCCTTGGGATAATGATGAGTAATTAGAGGCTTGTTTTAATCTGTTTTTTTGGGAATAAACGAATGGGTCTATCTATAAAGGTAACCCTGATGCCAGACAGTAGAATGATTCCGCCAATGACCATTTGTAAGGTGATTTCCTCATTTAAGAATATCCAAGCGAATAGTGCGGCTAGGAATGCTTGGCCTAATAGGCTTAGCGATACTCTGGTGGCACGCATATGTTTCGTGGCATAACTGAGAAGTACCCAGGCTAATAATTGACAAACTAAGCCTTGTACGATTAATACGCCCCAGCCTATATTTGAAAAACCGCTGAAGGGCTCGCCTATGTACCAAGAAAGTCCCGCTAAAAATATGGACGATCCCAAAAGGCTTAGCGTTAGAAAGGACACCACATCGGTACTGCCTAGTAAGTGCTTGCTTAAGAGTAGGTATGCCGAGTAAAATACCCCCGATAAGATTCCAAAATAAAAACCGATATCGAAAGATAGGTCCAGAAAAAAGCGAAACCCAACAAGGGTAATCATACCGAATAGAGCTATCATCGTTCCTATCCAGAAATTTCTGGAAGGCTTTGGGCTTAAAAAAAGGAAAGTTGCGATCCCTACCCAAATAGGCGATAAATTGGTCAGTAATGAGGCTTGGGTGGCTGTAGATTCCTGAATGGCAATATTCCATACAGCAACGTCAGAACCAAAGAGAGCTCCGCACAAAAGAGTTAACAATAAAATCTTTGTAGACGGTATTTTAATTTTTTTCTTGATGATGGCATAGGGTAGTAGCACAGCCAAGGCTATGGCCATTCTATAAAATGCCGATATAACACCAGGGGTGTAGTTTAGCTTTACTAAAATAGGGAAAATGGCAATGCATAAAATCCCAATTAACAAGGCAATCTGAGGTTTTGTAAACATCTCTATAAATTCGGCAAAACTAGCAAAAAAACTCAGAGTTTGACACGGTCGTAAATAAAATAACGTTTTATTTAATACTTTGGAAGTCAGAGGTTTATAGGGGTGGTTGGAGAAATCTCAATAAAATTGAGGCTTGGGCTAGTTTCTTCCTATTTTTTTTAGATCGATTTTTGGTGGCAACCAATAGTGGGATGTTTGCAAAGGAGGAGATTGTAATACTAGGAAGGGTCAAATTCTATTGATAGCGCCTAAGGGAAAAAAGAAAAAACGGCTTAGATGTTGACAAATTCAAGTTCGGCCATGGGGACGTTTCTAAGGTTTATAGTTGTTTCATTAAGGAGTATTCCGTGTTCTAGGTAAGCCTTTAAATTGGTCAGCCAAAAGGTCCACCCGTTGCTACATCCATAATGGATGTGAAGTTTACTTTTGTCATCCGTGGGGATTTGGTCTTGATGCAATGTCAGCAAAACATAGTCGTCTTGTTTTTCTATGCTAATGGTAAGCCTGCAAACATTGACAAAAGTAAATGCGATGGCATCTTTGCCATTGGCGTGCAACACTTCACCAGTTTCTTCTCCGTCCCAATTGTGCCATTCCCAACGGTAATGATCGCCTGCTTCAATTTTATCGCTTGCTCCTCTAACAGTCTGTCCTTCTTGAGCAGTATAACGGGCATCTCGCAAAAACCAAGAAGTAATGCCTTGTGGCGTGCCCCAGCACCAATACAGTTTTTCAAGGGCTGTTTTTATGTAAATCTTTTTGGTAAACGATTCAAAAGCCATGAGTTTCAGTGTTATTTGTTTCGGGTAACTTCTAAAGCATCATCTATCCTAAAGATACTTCTTTCGTTGGCGAAAGCAATAGGGATTAACATTCTATTTCTACCATATTAATAAGGTTCCACTATCTAGGTCAAATCGGTGAACCTTTGGTAGCAGTGTCCTCTTTTATGGTAGGTCGTATACTATATTTAGGGTTTAGGAGGTTTAAAAATTGTTTTTAAAAAAGGAGTTCACTGAATTGTCCACCTTTGTTTATATCTAAAGTTTTTTGAGGTAGAAAAATATGAAATACTAAAAAGCGGGAAATCCTTCTAGGAGATCCCGCTTTAAAAAATATTTTTCAAACACTAGTGTTGTTTGCTATTGAACCTGTGATTCCGCTTCAAATTTTGCCTTGTCTTCGTAGTAATTGATTCCTAAAGCCTTCCAATGTTCCTGCATTTTTTTTAGAGCCACTTTAAAACTTTCAAAGTCTTTGTTTTCAAGAGGCGTCCAACCTACCTCTGCGTAGGCCGCAATTCTAGGGAAAGTTTGTCTTTCAACGTCTAAATTGGTCGGTGTCCATTCAGTCCACATTTGGCAACCTAAGCCATAAATGTTTTCGTGATATTGTTCTTCCAAGCCTTCAGGAATAGGGTCAAAACTATACGCTTTCTCTAAAGAGATACTTTCATGGCTGTAATCTAAATAGGTGTTGCTATGTAGCGAATTGACAATTCCATAGCCTTTTTTAGCAGCATCTTGCGCCAATGCCAGGTCTCCTTTCCAGAAATGGACTACTACGTTTTTAGCCAATTCCGTTTCGGCTTCCTTATCGTCTTTCTTTTCTTCAAAGCCTTTATGAATGTTTTTGCCCATAATTTCGTTCCACCCCATCATTCTACGGCCGTGCTCTTCAATAAATTTTGAAATGTTATTGGTAAATTGAATTTGTAGATCGGCAGGAGTGTTAATATTATTCTCCTTCATATACTTTTGGACATGTTTGCTTTCTTCCCATACTTTATACCCTACTTCATCACCTCCTATATGAATGACTTCAGAAGGAAACAATTCAAATACCTCTAACAAAACATCTTTAATAAATTGAATCACCTCGGGCTTGGTAACGTCATAATTGTCATATAATCGTCCAAATTGCACTGGTACATCTATATCTACACCCGCCGTTCCTAACCAGGTATAAGCCGCTATGGCAGCACTTGAATGTCCAGGCATTTCAATTTCGGGAACTACGGTAATATTTCTTTCAGCTGCGTAGGCAACGATATCTTTAATTTGTTCTTGAGTGTAAAACCCTCCGTGAGGTTCTCCTGAAGTTTTCCCGCTTTTCCAAGTTTCAATTTCAGAATCGGTGCGAAAGGCGCCAACTTCTGTCAATAACGGATATTTTTTAATTTCGATTCGCCAACCTGCATCATCTACCAAATGCCAATGAAAAACATTCATTTTTAATAAAGCCATTTGATCTAGCATCTGTTTTACAAACGCCTCTCCTTGGAAATAACGTGACTCATCAAGCATATAAGCACGCCACTTAAATCGCGGATTATCCTTAATAGTGACCGACGGCACTAAATATTGAGGCTCCTTCGTTTCTTCCGAAACTTCTTTAGAAAACAATTGTTTTAAAGTTTGTACGCCATAAAAATATCCTGCGTCATCATTGGCCTTAATAGTGATGTTCTCTGGGGTTGCAATTAACTCGTAAGCTTCCGGGGCTAAGTTGTCTGCTTTCTCAAAATTAACAGAACCCGAATTTTCGGTTAATTCTAAATTAAACCCAGTCTCCTTATTTATAAAAGACTTAAGGTCATTGCTGGCATTTTGCTGCTCTTTAGAAGTAGTACTTATAGTTAAGCCGTCTTTAAATGCAAAAGATCCCTCTGCTAAAACAAGGGAAACAGGTTTTGGTAAGATTGATATTTCTGATGCAGAGAATGTTTTGTTTTTTTCGGTACAACTTAATACCGTTAAAACTAGTATTAGACAGCAGGCTTTTAATTTCATTTTTAGGTTTTTTTGATGTTATTTTAAGCTATAAATTTATATCATATTATTGGATTTACCTTGCAAAAATATAAATGTACTTTATGATTTCTTTGTACTTTATTTCTGGGTAGGGTGTTCTCCATTGTAAATTATTAATCCTATGATGGCATAATGGTACCATTAAATGGACTATTGCTTCCCTGGTTTCATAGAATTAATCATTAAAATAACTTACCGTAGTTGTTAAAAATAATGGCGGTCCTATAAAAAAAATAAAAAAGACTTTAAAAGCCATGAGTTTTAGAGTTATTGGTTTCGGTTAACTTCTAAAGTGTAAATCTCCCTTGCTAATTGGGTGAGGAAAGGTGTTTTTAAAGTATCATGGGGTGTAAAGGAATCATTAAGGATATGGTTTTTAGTCTCCAAAATAGTAGCGTTCAACATAAATTCTACTTTGTTGGTACTGTCTTTAATATAGGTGTAATCGGTAAAAGTATGGTAGTCATGGCTGCTTTTATGGTAAACCGCTATATTGTTAAGGTCGGCCTCTTTGGTTTGCATGGACAAAAAGTTCAAGGGTTCAACCTCTGAAGGGCTTTTTTCTGTGGTTGCCAAGACCTGCATGGCCTTCCGGAGAAAATGGTATTGTTCTGTGCTAAGGTTGAATTGTTGGTGTGCTGGAAAATTATCGGGAAAAAAGATTCTTTTTAATACCTGATTTTGGGCTTCGAGGGGGAAATAATTGTGAAGACTAAGATCAATAGGTGCTTCTGTTGATGAATCGTCCTCCTTATGGGATTTCACTCTCTTTGCCCTTGGGAGGTTTAAAGCTAAGGGAGGGGTGTTTATGCTTGGGGCTAATGGCGTGGTAGTGCTGTCGTTAAGGTAGGCTATTATAGGTTTTGTTGTAAGCTCAAAGGCATTTGTCGGAGACAATCTATGGGAAATACATACAGGAAAAATTTCTTTATTCCTTAGGGCGTTGTTAATCCTATCCTGTCCTAAAAATTCAAAAAGTCTGTCATTGGCTTCGTTGTCATGAAGGGTGAGAATTTTTGTGATCTCATTGGTAAAAGTAGTTTCTAGAGTGTCGCCTTCGATATAAAAACGAGAATGCAAGTCCAGCTTGTCTAATTCGTTAAGTTTTTCCAAACTCAGCACTGCAGTAAGCAGCCCAACCGTATTTCCTGGATAAAAGTAGGCTTGTTGATTTGTTCGGAAATCGTAATCCTTAAATGAAACGCTGTCCTTATATCTGGTTATCCGTGTATACCGTATCTGTAGGTCGTAATGCGAAACGCTATCCATAACCCTTTTAATAGTTGGGTCTGTGGTCGATAGAGCGCTTTCTAAAATGTTTTTTTGTGGGATATCCTCGGCACATGAAAATAGGAATGACGCTAATAAAAAGCCTGCGAAAAGAGTCCTTGCGGTCATATGCCTTGTCAAAAACATTTATTCAGTAGAATACACTTCTCCTCGGTGTGGTTTTAAGGCGTCTCGGACGGCAATCATTTCTGATTCCATAACGACGAGATAAGCGATGGAGTGCATATCGCTTAGGTCCTTAAATCCAGTAATGTTTAGGGCTAGTTTTTCAGCGGTGATGTATTGCTCGAGATGAATGCGGTGGTGTTCCGCCGTTTTTAAGGCAGAAGGCCCCCTAAAATCCCAGATTAATTTTATTTTTCTTTCATTCATGCGATAAAAGTACCAATCATAGGCGAATTTGCAATGCTTATGACCGTTATTTGCCGTAAATATTCTGTTAAATATAATTTTTTTTTATTAAAAAAAGTGAACTTGCACAGGATTGCTGAATTGTTAATTTTGCTATATGTATTTTTTCCGAAAAAAATTAAAAATAACGTCTAAATGGCTATTAGTAGCCTTGTTGGGGTTGGTTCTAGGGTCTTGTGGTTCTTTTTTCAAGAATAATGAGGACAAAACACCCATCGCTAGGGTAGGAGAGGCTTATTTGTACAAAGAGGATATAGAATCCCTGTTTGAAAACAATAGGTCAAAAGCCGATAGTGCTACCTATGTGGCCAATTATATTAATACCTGGGCCAGTAAACAGCTGCTCTTGAGCAAAGCGAAAATAAATTTGCCGGAAGAAAAATTGAAGATCTTTGAACAATTGGTTTCAAACTATCGTACGGACCTATATACCGGGGCTTATAAGGAAGCATTGGTACTTCAGTCTCAGGATACATCGGTAAGTAAGGAACAGTTGAATGATTTTTATGAGCGACAAAAGGAAAATTTTCAACTCAAAGAAAAATTGGTAAAGTTAAGATTCGTAGCTTTGCCAGTGAATTACTCGGATAAAGATCTGGTAATAAGTAAGTTAAAGCGTTTTAGGGAAGAAGATAAAAAATATCTAGATTCTATAAGTATACAATTTAAAAAGTATAATTTAAACGATTCAATTTGGGTGAGTGCTATACGGGTTATGGAAGAAATTCCATTGATAGTGCCTGATAATCAGGGATTGTACTTAAAAAACTCACAATTTTTTGAATTACAGGACTCTTTAGGGGTATATTTGGCAAAGATTAATGATGTGTTGGAAATTAACCAAATCGCTCCATTATCGTATGTAGAACCAACCATTAAACAATTGCTTTTGAGTAGACGGAAGTTAGAATTTATGAAAAAGCTGGAAGCAGAAATTATAGATGAAGCTATTAAAGAAAAAGAATTTGAAGTGTATGAATAAGTTAATTAAAACGGGATTTTCCTTTTTATTTTTAATGGGTACCTTAAATGCCCAAGAAGTTAAAAACGATCCGGATACCACCGTAGATGTGCAAGAGGCGAATGTAGCGGAGGCAGTTGTAACAAAAAACGATTCGGTCAGTGCGTTTAAAAAAATTAAGTTGGACGGAATTGCTGCTGTAGTTGGCGATTATGTAATTCTAGAATCCGATATTGAAAAAACCTTGATCGACCTAAAAAGTCAAGGTGCTTCTATGGCCGATATTACGCGCTGTGGGCTGTTAGGAAAACTAATGGAAGACCGTTTGTACGCCCATCAGGCCGTGCAGGACAGTATTTTAGTGTCAGATGACGAAGTGAACGCTACAGGAGATAGGCAAATACAACAATTGGTTTCTCAGATCGGCTCTATTGAAAAAGTACTGAAGTACTACAAAAAAGAAGACGAGGCTAGTTTTAGGGAAGATCTGTTCAAGATTAACAAATTGCGAATGCTTTCTGAAAAGATGCAGAACAAGATTGTTTCCGAAATTGAAATTACCCCTGAAGAAGTACGTCAGTTTTTTAACAATATTCCAGTAGATGAAAGACCTGTTTTTGGAGCAGAATTAGAGATTGCACAAATTGTAAAGGAGCCAAAAGCTTCAGAAGAGGAAAAACAAAAAGTGATCGATAAGCTAAATGAAATTAAAGCCGATGTGGAAGATAATGGGGCGAGTTTTAGTGTAAAGGCTATTCTGTATTCTCAAGATCCAGGTTCTAAATCTAACGGCGGGTTTTATAGTATGACAAGACAAACGCCTTTTGTGAAGGAGTTTAAAGATGTAGCCTTTAGCCTTAGGGAGGGTGAGATTTCAGATCCATTTGAAACCCCTTTTGGGTATCATATTATCTATGTGGAGAAAGTTAGAGGACAAGAATTGGATTTAAGACATATTCTTATTTCTCCTGAAGTTTCTCAAAAAGCCATGGATGATGTTAGGAAAGAATTAGACAGTATTCGCCAAAAGGTTTTGGATGGTGAATTTACCTTTGCAGAGGCCGCATTAAATTTCTCTGATGAAAAAGAAACGAAATACGATGGTGGATTGTTGAGGAACCCCTCCGATTACAGTTCTCGATTTGAGCTTACTAAAATGGAGCCTGCCCTGTACAACCAGGTCAGGAATATAAAAGACAATGAGATTTCTCGTCCTATTTTGGAGAACGACCCTAGAGGAGGAGCGGCGAAATACAAAATCATGAAGATTACCAATAGGTACGATGAGCATGTGGCCGATTTTGCCAAGGATTATATAAAAATCCAAGAATTGGCCTTAAGGGATAAACAATTTAAAGCGATCAAAAAGTGGATGGACAAACATATCCAAGATACCTATGTAAGCGTTAATGCTGCCAATAAGGATTGCAATTTTGCAAATAATTGGTTAAAGGATTAATTGCATGTCAGACGTTGCGGCCATTAAGGAATTAGTAGAAAAAAACAACGCCCTAAAAAAGGAGATTGCCAAGGTTATAATTGGTCAGGAGCAGGTAGTAGACCAGCTGTTGATTTCAATTTTTACCGGAGGGCATTCCTTACTGATCGGGGTGCCAGGTTTGGCCAAGACGTTAATGGTAAACACTATAGCTTCGGCATTGGGACTAGGGTTTAAGCGTATTCAGTTTACCCCAGATTTAATGCCGAGCGATATCCTAGGGAGTGAAATACTAGATCAGAATAGGGAGTTTAAGTTTATTAAGGGCCCTATATTTTCTAATATTATCTTGGCCGACGAAATTAACAGGACCCCTCCTAAGACACAGGCAGCGCTCTTGGAAGCCATGCAGGAAAGGGCGGTAACGATCGCCGGACAGCATTATAAACTAGATATGCCTTATTTTGTATTGGCAACACAAAATCCTATAGAGCAAGAAGGTACCTATCCCTTGCCCGAGGCGCAGTTAGATCGTTTTATGTTCGCCATAGAATTAAAATATCCCTCGGTTGAAGAAGAGATCATGGTGGTAAAGGCAACCACTTCAGATAAAAAACCACAAATTAACCCGCTTTTTAGTGCAGCGGAGATTTTAGGGATCCAACAGTTGGTACGCAGAATACCCGTACCGGATAAGGTGGTCGAATATGCAGTCAAATTAGTACATAGTACAAGACCCAATGTTAATGGTGCATCAAATTACGTAAAGCAATACATAGATTGGGGCGCAGGACCACGGGCATCCCAGAGTTTGGTTTTGGGAGCCAAAGCCTTTGCTGCCGTAAATGGCAAATTCTCTCCCGATATAGAGGATGTTAAAGCAGTGGCGCATGGTATTTTAAGGCACCGTATTATTAAAAATTATAAAGCGGAGGCCGAAGGTATTTCTGAAGAAGATATAATAAACAAACTTTTGTAGGAAATTAGAACATTGCTTGGAACGGAGCAAGGGGAAGTGCACATAAAAACAGCTGTTTTATTGCATTTACCTGCTTTTGATAGCAGTGTTTTTTATAATTATGGAAAATTGTCGGAATCTTACTTTAAAAATTTTAAATCCGCAATGTATTTTCTTAATTTTGACAAATTACTTTAACTTAAAAACTTAATAGATAATGGCATTCGATATTGATATGATTAGAAAGGTGTATGCTAATATGACATCACGTGTAGATAAAGCTCGTGAAGTTGTTGGCAGGCCTCTTACGCTCTCTGAGAAAATTTTATATTCTCATTTATGGGATGGAAATCCTAACACAGCCTACAAAAGAGGAAAAGACTATGTAGATTTTGCACCAGATCGAATTGCATGTCAAGATGCTACGGCTCAAATGGCTTTGTTACAATTTATGCAAGCAGGAAAGCCTAAAGTGGCCGTTCCTACTACTGTGCATTGTGACCACTTAATACAAGCGAAAACCGGTGCTGTAGCCGATTTAAAAGTAGCCAATACTACAAGTTCGGAAGTTTTTAATTTTTTAGAATCGGTTTCCAATAAATATGGAATCGGATTTTGGAAGCCAGGGGCTGGAATTATTCACCAAGTAGTACTAGAGAATTATGCCTTCCCAGGGGGGATGATGATCGGTACCGATTCTCATACCGTAAACGCTGGTGGCCTAGGGATGGTTGCTATTGGAGTAGGTGGAGCAGATGCTGTAGACGTGATGGCCGGTATGGCTTGGGAGTTGAAATTTCCAAAATTGATCGGTGTTAAATTAACCGGGAGTATTTCTGGGTGGACATCGGCCAAAGACGTAATTTTAAAAGTAGCTGGTATCCTTACCGTAAAAGGAGGAACCGGTGCTATTATTGAATATTTTGGTGAAGGGGCCAAAAATCTTTCATGTACCGGTAAAGGGACCATTTGTAACATGGGTGCCGAAGTAGGAGCTACTACTTCTACCTTTGGATACGACGAGTCTATGGAGCGTTACTTACGTGCTACAGACCGTAACGATGTTGCCGATGCTGCCAATGAAGTAAAGGATTACCTAACGGCAGATCCTGAAGTATATGCTAATCCAGAAAACTATTTCGATGAAATTATTGAAATCGATCTAGATACCCTTAGACCGCATTTAAACGGTCCGTTTACGCCAGATTTAGCTACTCCAGTAGGTGAATTGGGTGAAAAAGCCAAGGCAAACGGATGGCCTTTAAAAGTAGATTGGGGCTTGATAGGGTCTTGTACAAACTCTTCTTACGAAGATTTGACCAGGGCAGCTTCTATCGCACAACAAGCCGTTGATAAAAAGATAAAATCGAAGTCCGATTTTGGGATTAACCCAGGATCAGAGCAAATTAGATTTACCGCAGAACGCGATGGTCTTTTGGAAATCTTCGAAAACCTTGGTGCTACTATATTTACAAATGCATGTGGACCATGTATTGGACAATGGGATCGTAGCGATCTTAAAGGAGACGAGAAAAATACCATCGTTCATTCCTTTAACCGTAACTTCTCTAAAAGAGCGGACGGAAATCCTAATACCCATGCTTTTGTAGGTTCTCCGGAAATGGTGGCCGCAATAGCGATCTCTGGAAGGTTAGATTTTGACCCGATGAACGATACCCTTATCAATGAAGATGGGGAAGAAGTGAAATTGGATGAACCAAGAGGGATAGAATTGCCTCCAAAAGGGTTCGAAGTAGAAGATGCTGGGTACTTAGCGCCAGATGAAGATGGTTCTTCAGTGGTGGTTAAGGTAGATCCAAGCTCTGAACGTCTACAGTTATTGGAGCCTTTTGTGCCAATTAAACCAGAAAATTTACAAGGCGCTAAATTGTTGATTAAAGCTTTTGGAAAATGTACCACCGACCATATTTCAATGGCCGGACCATGGTTGCGTTTTAGGGGACACTTGGACAATATAGCGAACAATACCCTTATTGGAGCTGTGAATGCCTTCAATAAGAAAACCAACTTTGTAAAAAATCAATTGACAGGTGAGTACGTAGGTGTACCAGATGCACAGCGTGCTTATAAAGCGGCTGGTATTAAAACGGTTGTTGTTGGTGATCATAACTATGGAGAAGGATCTTCTCGTGAGCATGCGGCTATGCAACCTAGACATTTAGGAGTTGCCGTGGTAATCGTGAAATCTTTTGCACGTATCCATGAAACAAACCTTAAGAAACAAGGGTTGTTGGGGCTTACCTTTGCCAATGAAAACGATTACGATCTAATTCAGGAAGACGATATCTTTAACTTTATCGATATCAATGAATTTGCACCGGATAAGCAATTGACCCTAGAATTGGTTCATGCAGATGGTAGTAAAGACGTGATTAAATTGAATCATACTTACAATCAATCGCAAATTGAGTGGTTTAAAGAAGGGTCTGCCCTTAACGTTATCAAGAGAGAAAACGTCGCTTAATTTAGATTTTAAATACTTAGTAAAAACTCCTGATTATTATCAGGAGTTTTTTAGTTTTGGCAAAAGGTTAAACAGCATGAGAGTTAAGGGAAGGACGGTTTTAAATATAGCCATAATGGCGGTGATTTTATCCTTTTTTGTAACGCCATTGGGCGATTATAGTAAGGTGATGTTGAATAGGATTTTTTCCTTTTCCCCTACAGTTGCCAAAGAAGCCAATAGAGAAACTATTGCCGATTACAACTGGAGGTTGAAGGATGAGAATTGGGATTTTTTCAACTTTAAAGAATCGGAAGGGCGAGTGGTATTTGTGAATTTTTGGAGAACATGGAAGCTGCCTAGTCATGCCGAGCTCGAAAGTGTTCAAAAGCTGTACGATGCCTATAAGGGAAAAGTCGACTTCTATATTATTACAAATGAAGAAAAAGAACCCGTGGAAAAATTTATGCAGGAACGAAATTTTACTTTTCCAGTCACTTACTCCGTTGTTGGGGACAGTTCTCCGCTGTCAGGAAGTAATACTCCGCGATCTTACCTTATAGATAAGAAAGGCAAAATAGTCATCCAAAAAGAAGGGGTTGCCGATTGGGATAACGCTAGGATGTACCAATTGCTAAACTCTCTTCTAGAGAAGTAGGCTATATTTAAATTTAGCTAGGGCATAGGTTTTCAAAAAGGATTATTCATGTATAAGTATGGACTGGTGAATATTGTTGTCAGAAGGACGTACGAAAGCTTGTATTGTGTTTTTTGGTACGACTAAATTCCATACCTTCATATGTATGAAATGAGCAAGACCCAAAACCGGTCGCAACTATCAATTCAGCTATGCGAATTACATGCTTGTACTAGCGCAGTCGAAGTATGACGGTCGAAAAACAATAAGGATCTGGATATGAAGAAAATAGAAAAAAAACGGCTGGTTACCCTACTGATGGTAGTGGCCTTGGTGATTTTCCTATTTACGCCTGTCGGGTTTCATATAAAAGTACAGATCAATAGGCTTTTAGCATTTAATCCTACACCCGTTGCAGAACGCGAACAGCAAACTATAGGGGATTACGATTGGAAATTACGCGATCTTCAGGATAGTACCTTTTATTTTGAAGCGCAAAAGGGACAGGTAATTCTGGTAAACTTTTGGGCAACATGGTGTCCTCCTTGTGTCGCCGAAATGCCTAGTTTGCAACAATTGTACAACGACTATGGCGATAAGGTGGTCTTTGTGTTCGTAGCGCAGGACCAAGAGAAAAGGGTAAAGCAGTTTTTAACCCAAAACGGGTATGAGCTACCCGTGTATTTCGAGGCTTCTACAACCCCAACCACACTGTTTTCAAAAAGTATACCTGCTACGTATATCGTGGATAAATCAGGAAAGATTATTGTAGCCAAAACGGGTGCTGCCGATTGGAACAGTGATGAAACTAGGAAGCTATTAGATCAATTAGTGATCCAATAAGGGCAATTCCTTAATGAATGTTCAATGCTATTTCTTGAAGTATTTAAAGGGGACGAAAAGCATTCCAAAACACTCTCCGTCTTGTTTGCCTAAATGTTTATGATGCATTTTATGAGCCCTTCTAATGCCTTTTGCATACCAGTTATTGGCGTTTCTAAAAAGTTTAAAGCGTTGGTGGATAAAAATATCGTGTACCATAAAATACGCTGCACCATAGGCCATTATACCAAAGCCTAACGGCCAACCATACCAAAAGATTGTTTCGGCCCCGGCATAGAAACATCCCATACTCACTAAGGCGTAAAAGATAAAAAAGACATCATTTCTCTCAAACCAAGAATCGTGGTCTTTTTTATGGTGGTCTTTGTGTAATTTCCATAAAAATCCATGCATAATGTATTTATGGGTAAACCAGGCCATAAATTCCATGAAGGAAAAAGTAGCAAGAAATATAAGGATCCAAATAATAGTTTTCATTCTAGACTAGTTTTAATTTGTAATTGAGGTACGATTGTGCCAAAAGGCGAAATTTTTGTGGGTTGGATACTCGTATGCGACTGTTTTTAATGAATTGCGGTGGCGTGCTTTGTAGTTTTTGTAACAACTTATAATAGTACTTATAGGCCGTGTATACTCCAAACTTTGCTTGAGGGGGTAATTGGGTAATGCCAGAATACCCTAGCTTAAAATCGGCCTTAATTTCATTAATAATACGAATTTTATCCTCTTCGTTCAACTGTTTTAAGTTTGTATTGGGAAAATAAGATCTATTCAACTCCTCAAAGTCCGTTTTTAAGTCCCTTAAAAAGTTTACTTTTTGAAAAGCAGATCCCAGTGCCATAGCCGATACCTTTAAATGCTCATATTGTAAACTATTGCCACTTACGAATACTTTTAGGCACATGAGGCCAACAACATCCGCCGAGCCATAAATGTAATCCTGGTATTCCTTAGGGGTGCTGTAAATGGTCTTTTTTAAATCCATTCGCATACTCTTCATAAAATATTGTACCAGATGAAGGGGAATATCATATTTATGAAAAGTGTGTTGAAACGAATTTAAAATTGGGTTTAAGCTAATTTTTTGTTCCAAGGCCTCCATAAGATCTTGTTCAAACTTGTCGAATAAATACGGCTTGTTGTAGTTGTGAAAACTATCAACAATTTCATCTGCAAAACGAACAAATCCATAAATATTATAAATGTCGTATCTAATAGAAGTGTGTAACATTTTGGTGGCAAGTGAAAAAGAGGTGCTGTATTGCTCCGTAACCAACTTGCTACATTTATATGATACGCTATCAAAAATGTTCTTCATAGGTTTTTTTTTTAATTATCATGAATAAGCTCAGAAACCAATTTTCCTGAAATTAATGCTGGAGGTACTCCTGGTCCTGGAACCGTAAGCTGTCCTGTGAAAAATAAGTTGGCTACTTTCTTACTTTTTAATTTAGGTCTTAGAAAGGCTGTTTGCATTAATGTATTGGCCATTCCATAGGCATTTCCTTTATAAGAATTATATTGTTCTATAAAGTCGTCAATACAAAAATCTTCCTTAAAAAGAATATTGGCACTAACTTTTTGATCCGTTAGCTTTTCAAATCTCTTCAATATAATATTAAAATACTGATTGCGCAACGCCGGTGTATCCTTTAACCCTGGGGCAATGGGGATAAGAAAAAAGCCTGTTTCATACCCGACAGGTGCCATGGAGTCATCGGTTATCGAGGGGAAATTGGCATAAAACAATGGCGCTTTTGGCCATTGTGGACTGTCATAGATCTCCTTGGCATGTTCTTCAAAACTGGTATCGAAAAACAAATTGTGATGAGAAACGTTTTTTAGTTTTTTATCGAAAGCCACATAAAAGAGGAGGGAGGAGGGGGCAAAGACCTTTTTCTCCCAATAGGCTTCGGAGTATTGTCTGTATTGTGGGGCTAAGAGGCTTTCGGAATGATGGTAGTCGGCGCCGCTAACTACAATGTCGGCTGCAATGTTTTGGGTGGCCACCGTTATTCCGGTAGCTTTACCGTCGGTGACAAGGATCTTTTCTGCGGGACTGTTGGTGTGTATGTCAACACCGAGCTCTACTGCCAAGCTGCTCATGGCGTTTATGATCTGGTACATGCCTCCTTTGGGGTGCCATGTGCCCAAGCCAAAATCGGCATAATTCATGAAACTATAAAAGGAGGGCGTATTTGTAGGTTTGGCTCCAAGGAACAATACCGGGAATTCTAAGGTTGCAATAAGTTTAGGGTTTTTAAACCTGCGGCGTACTTCTTGACTGATGGTTTTAAAGAATTGGTCTATTCTGATAATGGTGTCTTTGCTGACCAGTTCTAATGGGGAATTCCCCGGACGTAAAACAATTTTATGAATGGCAATTTCGTAGTTGTCCTGGGCTTTGGCAATAAACTTGCGCAATTGTTCGGAGCTGTTTTTTTCGATACGGTCAAATTCCAGACAAATTTTATCCATGCAGTCCCCAATGGTGATTACATCGTCCGAGAAAAATATTTTATAAGCC
Source organism: Arenibacter nanhaiticus (assembly GCF_900141935.1). GTDB lineage: Bacteria > Bacteroidota > Bacteroidia > Flavobacteriales > Flavobacteriaceae > Arenibacter > Arenibacter nanhaiticus. The sequence continues at coordinate 46,390 of NZ_FQYX01000017.1, forward strand.
GGATCTAATTTGTCTAACTGATAATAGTCCGAAGTTTTTTTTCCAAAATCATTGAAAAAATTATCGAAGATATCGGGCATCCAATACCAGCTGGGACCCATGTCAAAGGTAAAGCCGTCCTTGGTAAACTGTCTTGCCCGACCACCAAGTGTGTTGTTTTTTTCGTAAATAGATACCTTATAACCTTGCTTTGCCAAATAGCAAGCTGCGGATAGCGATGAAAACCCCGATCCTATGACGACTGCCTTTTTACTCATTTTAATAGCTATAAATTAACGGTTTCTAGTTTGTTCAATTCCTTAATGGCTCTATTGATGGTGCTAAAGGTTCGGATACCTCGCGGTAGTTTCGCTTGCTCTAAATGCGTTGTTTGTTGTCCTAACAGCCAAAGTTCGCTTTTGTTGCTTTTTCCTATGAAATTCTGAAAATCGGTTAGGTAGGCATCTATTTTATCCTTGGAAGGAGCCACAGTGAAATAAGAGATATAATATAGATTGTCAAAATACTTGTTTAAATCTACCAGATTTTCCAACGGCATAGACTGTCCTAAGTATATGGTCTTGTAGCCGCTTAGATTAATTTCGTAATTTAAATATAACAGCCCTAGTTCGTGAATTTCATTTTCTGGTAAAAACAAGACAAAGGTCTTGTCTGTAGTATAGTCGGTATTCGAATGTAGTTTTTCGGTGTGAACAAAAATCACGTGCTTTATTAAATGCGTAATAAAGTGTTCGTGGGAGGGGCTTATAGTGTCAGTTTGCCATAGGAGACCAATTTCATTTAAAAAAGGGAGAAAAACATCTTTAAAAACAGCTTTAAAGCTTCTGTTTTCGGAGACCTGGTCCAAGGTTTCAAAGAATAAAGCTTGGTCAAAATTCATCATCGCTAGTTTAAAGGAAGCGACCGCATGATCTTGTTTGCTTTTTGAAGTCGTTATAGTAGAAATTAAATCTTTGAATTCCTTTTGGGATAATTCAGCTATTTTAGAAATCTTATAACCATTGTTGTATAGTAAGGTGATGTTTAATAGCTTTTGGAGACTTGTAATGCTGTAGGTTCTTATATTGGTGCTGGTGCGTTCTGGAGAAAGAAGATTGTATCGCTTTTCCCAAATCCGAATGGTATGCGCTTTTATGCCAGATAAATTTTCTAAATCCCGAATACTGAATTCTTTCTTAACTCTGTTCATGTTTTATTAAATAAAGCTAAACAAAATTACGATTAATATTCAATAGATAGTACTATTAGTTGCTAAAAAGTACGGAAATTCAGCTGATATGTTGAATTTAGAGGATTGGCGATAGAATAGTCGCCTATGAAATATAGTTGGTTGGAAGGAAAAACAGGATTAAAAGAGGATTTTTTTTTTTTTAAGCGAGGATGCCAAATGAAAATTAAAGGCGCTTATTTCTAAAAGTAGTAAAGTGATCCTGTAATTTGGCAAAAAGAATGGCCTTTAAAAACTGTTTTAAACAAAAAAAGCTAAGTGAAATACTTAGCTTTTTTGTGACTTGGCTGGGGCTCGAACCCAGGACCCTCTCCTTAAAAGGGAGATGCTCTACCAACTGAGCTACCAAGTCATAATGTATGTAGAACAAAAAACCAAGACAATGAATAATTGCTATCTATGATATTTTGTGTTGTAGACTAGTTTTAAATAAAAACCTTTTTTGTCAATTTTGCCCTCCTAAGAAGGCCTGTTTGTCAAATTTAAACAAAGGATTTAAAAACGATGTCAGATAAATAATAAGTGAATGATACACTTAGCTTTTTGTGACTTGGCTGGGGCTCGAACCCAGGACCCTCTCCTTAAAAGGGAGATGCTCTACCAACTGAGCTACCAAGTCATTAATATGCTGCGCAGGACAAAAAATAAAAAACAATGAAAAAACTGTTATTTATACTGCTTAGTGCCCACGACTAGATTCGAACTAGCACGTCCTTGCGAACACCACCCCCTCAAGGTGGCGTGTCTACCAATTTCACCACGTGGGCTCTTGAGTTAGATATCCAAAAATCGGACGCCTTTCTAAAAGAAATGATATAGAAACTATTTCAAATAAAAAAAGTTAAGCGGAAACCTAACTTTAGTGACTTGGCTGGGGCTCGAACCCAGGACCCTCTCCTTAAAAGGGAGATGCTCTACCAACTGAGCTACCAAGTCAGAATGTATATCGTATAAAAATAAATCTGTTTTAATATACGTTTCTAATGATCAGATCTATGCTTGCATCTGACTGCTGTGCATTTAAATCTTTTATTCAATATTTCAGAGATAACCCTAAACCGTTATTTTAGGCGTTATTAAAAATTAAAAAAGTTAAGTGGAAACCTAACTTTAGTGACTTGGCTGGGGCTCGAACCCAGGACCCTCTCCTTAAAAGGGAGATGCTCTACCAACTGAGCTACCAAGTCATTATTTGTGGCGAACACGGCGTGTTTGCGGGTGCAAATATACGACCATTTGTGAAGCCACCAAATGCTTTTTCAATTTTTTTGGTTTTTTTTTGATATCCCATTTTAATGAGGCAATTTTACAGGAAATTAGAATTGTGAAAATAGCATTGGTTGGATATATGGGTAGTGGGAAGTCTACTATCGGTAAATTGTTGTCTAAAGATTTGGCAAGCAGTTTTTTAGATTTGGATGAAGTTATTGAAGACGGACTTGGAGATTCTATTTCCAATGTGTTTAAGACACATGGGGAGATCTTTTTTCGTAAAAAAGAACACCAATATTTAAATGAAGTTTTAACGGAAAAAAATAATTTTATTCTCTCTACAGGTGGGGGCACACCCTGTTATTCTGGAAATATGGAGACTATGTTGGCCATGGCCGACTATGTTTTTTACCTAAAAGTGTCCATTCCCGGACTGGCAGAACGTCTTATAAAAGAAAAAGACCACAGGCCTTTGATAAAAAATATACCCAATGATGAGTTGCCAGAGTTTATAGGGAAGCACTTGTTCGAAAGAAATAACTATTACCTAAAGGCTCCCTACATCATAACTTGTGATCATAAAGAGCCTCAGGAAATTGTTGAAGAGATAAAAGGCTTACTCCGTTAAATAGACACGGTCGTTTTCTGGGCTAAACTCTACCTCTACATGTTCTTGTAAAGAAGTAGATAGAGAAATGCCCTTGAAATCTGCTTTTACAGGATATTTCTTGTGATTTCGGTTTACTAGCACAGCTGTTTTTAATTGCTTTAAGGGAACTCTAAGGAAATGATGCACTCCATATATTAAGGTAGTACCCGAATTAAGGACGTCGTCTATCAAAACTACCGATTTGTTGGTGTATTCTTCTTCTGGAATGGAAGTCTGTACGCCGGTAGTAAGCGGATTCGATTTGTTCATGCTCACTTCGCATAAGGTAATCTGGGCTTCCGTAATGGTATTGAGAACAGCTTGGATTTTTTTGGCGAAGTTTAAACCGCCCCCAACAATCCCAGCGATGATTATTTCGGTTTCAAAAACATTGGCTTCGTATATTTGATAGGCGATGCGCTTAATTTTGTGTTGTATTTCTTGGTGTGATAATATGTTGTTGACCATAATGTGCAATTATTTGGATTCAAAGATAAAAAACAGTTCTTTACCTGCTCTTGGTTTTATAGAATTGTAGGCGTTTTCTAATATCTTAATGGTAAAGTCTTTTGAAAAAAGCATTTTGTACTCCTTCTGGTCTCCACCAAAGGGCGGACCTGATTCCGTTAAGGGGAAATTAAACAGTAGCCCTGCCAATTTTCCCTTGGGTTTTAAGAGTTGTTTCATTTTACGTGCATAGGCCGGTCGTAGACTCGGGTCCAAGGCGCAAAAAAAGGTCTGTTCCAATATAAGGTCAAAATCGGAAAGTTCAAGATCAAAGAAGTCTCCCTCAATAAGTGTTGCCCTATCGGTTTTTGTAAGCCTGCCTCTTAACTGCTCTAACGGGGGTTTGGCTATGTCGATGACTGTAATATTGCAGAACCCCTGTTCTGCTAGGTACACCGCCTCATAGCCGTTTCCGGCCCCGGGAATTAAAATCTTGATCGTTTTATCACGGAGTTGATCTATATAGGACTTTAAAGGGGTAGAAATATGGCCTATGTCCCATCCGGTATCCTGATTAATATACCTGTCTTCCCAAAATTCTTTATTCAGGTTCTTCATGCAAATAGTCGTCTATTTCTCTTCTGTCCTTCTTTGTGGGGCGTCCTGTTCCCTTCTTTCTGTAGTAATCCTTGGAAAACTTTAAAAGTTCATTGTGTTCAAAAGCCTCTTTTGGAGTAGTATCCTTTCGATAGATGTCTACTAATTTGGCGCCCACCCTGCTTTCTGGGATGTCTAAAACAGTAAATTCGTAATTAATTTGATCTTTACGGACAATAACTTTGTCCGTAGGGTACACTTCTCGGGAAGGTTTAACCACCTGCCCGTTAATCCTTATATGTCCCTTTTTACATGCTTCCGAAGCGATATTTCTGGTCTTAAAATAACGGGTGCTCCATAAGTATTTGTCAATCCGCATAAACTATTGAAATTCTTTGTTAACGTCTTCTACAAAAATAGGGGAAAATTGTATCTTGCGGCCTTTAAATAAGAAATCAATGAATATTAAAAGAATTCTTTTCCTCGCATTAATTGTCACTTTTGTATACTCATGTAAGAAAGATGACGGTGGATCTTCTATACCCCCAACACCGCCAAGATTATTAAGTGAAGTGGCGGTGGAAAATGATGCCGAGATAAAAACCTTTCTGGAAACTCATTTTTACAATTACGAAGCCTTTGAAAACCCAACAGAGGATTTTGATTACAGGATCGTGATTGATACGATAGCTGGAGTTAATTCCGAGAAAACTCCGTTAATAGATCAGGTGAAGATAGAAGTAGTAAAAGTGTCTACCTCAGATTTGCGTTTGGGAGCGGAAGCAATCGTAGAAACAGATATTCCTCACAATCTTTATTATTTAATAGCCAGGGAAGGAGAAGGTGTTAGTCCTACTTCGGTAGATTCTGTATACGTGAATTATCAGGGTACAGCACTGAGCGGAGATATTTTTGACAGTCAAATAGGAGCTCCTGTTTGGTTTGACTTGCCAGGGCTGGTAAACGGATTTAGAAAAGGGATTACTAAATTTAAGACCGGTGGTGAGGTTCAAGAGAATGGCGATGGTACTTATACGGTGCCAGGTTCAGGGATCGGAATGCTTTTTATACCATCTGGACTAGGGTATTTTAACGGAAGTGCTACTGGAAAATCTTATGACCCTTTGGTTTTTGAAATAAATTTGTTGGCCATGAAATCGTCTGACCACGATGGCGATGGAGTAATTACTGCTCTTGAAGATTTAGATGGCGATGGTGATCTTTTTAACGATGATACCGACGGGGATAAATTTCCGAATTATATGGATAAAGACGATGATGGAGATGGTGTCTCAACAAGGGACGAAATAGAAATTGATGCAGAAGGGAATGTAACTTTCCCAGATACGGATGGGGATGGCATTCCTGATTATTTAGATGCAGATACGAAATAGTCTGTCTCTGTTTATAATTTAAATAAGACCAGCTTTTGAAAATAGTTCAGAAGCTGGTTTTTTTTTGTAGCGACATTTCGTGTCCAAATTGAACATAGATGAGTGTTGTGGCAGGATGAAGAAAAATAATGGGGGTGTAGTTATTATGGGTTGATGCCGGATTCTTGGAGGTCTTCTAATAATGCTTTGGGCGTTCCCTCCTTCGTCGGGCGGGCCCTTGTCTATATCCCTTGCTTCGCTGCGGGGATGCCGCCGCGGTCCCTAACGCAATAAATATAATAAGATCAATTATCATGGCTTTCAAGTCATGATTTAAAGGAGAGGAGTCTGCAGTATCAATTACCATGGCCTTCAAACTATGGATTTAAAGAAGAGGGGGCTGTAATATCAATAGCCATAGCCTTCAAGTCATGGGCTTCAATATAAAAGAAAACCGCCTATTGAATATATCCAATAGGCGGTTTTGTACTTTAATGTTATAAAAGTTAAAGCTTCTTAAAGGCTAATGGCTAAACTTAAAATTAATTGATCTGGTCTAGTGTCTATTCTGTCACCAGTAGTTATCCCGTTAGAATTAAATACGGTTACTTCGTTTTCGGTAAAGCCTCTTTCGTATCTAAGGTCTATTCCGAACTTCCCAAAAGAAATACCGGCACCAATATTCAATCCAACTGTAAAATCATTTTCAACATCGCCAATGGTTATCCCGTCAAAATCCGTATCCAAAATATATTGGAAAGATGGACCGGCAAAAACCTGTAGTGGGCCAACTAGATTAACACCTACAAGAAGCGGAAGGTCTAGTTTGCTCATGTCAAGACTATTGTTTTCGTAGTCTGATTTCGTTTTGGTATACACCAATTCTGGTCTAAAGTAAATATCCGTACCTACCTTGCCAAAAAATCCAACGTGATAACCAACATTGCTATCCGGATTTTTATAAGCATCTTCAGTAGATTCAAAATAATCACCGTTAGCACCATAATTTAGACCTGCTTTGATCCCAAAACCAGGATCTTTTTGCGCGATAGCAGTGAAGCTTCCTAAAGCAAATACTGCCAGTAAAAATGTTTTCTTTATCATAATGAATTAATTTTTAAAGTTAATATTAACCAAAAATGATACCAAGATTACTTTCTTTTAAGCACTTTTTGAACGGCTTTTTCAATCGCGGCTGCGTTTAAGCCGTATTTTTCCATTAATTGCGCTGGGGTTCCGCTTTCTCCAAAAGTATCTTGGGTAGCTACAAACTCCTGAGGTGTCGGGCGTGCAGTCGCTAAGAATCCGGCAATGCTTTCTCCTAATCCTCCTAAATAGTTGTGTTCCTCGGCAGAAACAACACAGCCTGTTTTTTCTACAGATTTTAAAATAGCCTCCGTGTCTAGTGGTTTAATAGTATGGATATTGATAACCTCGGCAGAGATACCTGCTTTTTCTAAGTTCTCGGCAGCGATCAATGCTTCCCATACTAAATGACCCGTAGCTACAATAGTAACATCGGTACCTTCGTTAAGCATTACAGCTTTCCCGATTTCAAATTTCTGGTCTTCTGGAGTAAAGTTAGCTACTTTTGGTCTTCCGAAACGCAAGTAAACAGGACCTTCATATTCTGCAATAGCGATGGTTGCCGCTTTGGTCTGGTTGTAATCACATGGGTTGATTACGACCATTCCAGGGAGCATTTTCATCATCCCTATGTCTTCTAATATTTGGTGTGTTGCACCATCTTCACCTAAGGTAAGTCCTGCGTGTGAGGCACATATTTTTACGTTCTTGTCAGAATAAGCTATAGATTGTCTGATTTGATCGTATACCCTTCCTGTAGAAAAGTTTGCAAAGGTTCCGGTAAAGGGAATTTTTCCTCCAATGGTAAGTCCAGCTGCAATCCCCATCATGTTTGCTTCGGCAATACCTATTTGGAAAAAACGCTCTGGGTTTTCCTCAATAAATTTTTCCATTTTAAGGGAACCTATCAAATCGGCACAAAGGGCAACTACATTTGGGTTGGTTCTTCCTAGTTCAGTAAGTCCAGCTCCAAAACCGCTCCTTGTATCGTTCTTACCTTGATCTATATATTTTTTCATAGTGTATTTTCTTTATTGTTATTTGGAAATGCAGGGGATTAATAATCGCCTAAAGTTGCTGGGTTTTGAGCCAAAGCATTCTCTAATTGCTCGTCGCTGGGAGCTTTACCGTGCCAAGCATGGGTATGCATCATAAAATCTACGCCATGCCCCATAATAGTATGTAATAAGATACAAACAGGTTTGCCTTTTCCAGTTCTACTTTTGGCCTCTGCGAGTCCTTTTATAATAGCTTCTAGGTTATTTCCTTCTTTAATTTCAAGAACGTCCCAACCAAAAGCTTCAAACTTTAATTTTAAATCGCCCATTGGCAATACATCATCGGTAGAACCATCAATTTGCTGTCCATTGTAATCAATGGTCGCAATAAGGTTGTCTACTTTCTTTCCAGCGGCATACATGATGGCCTCCCAGTTTTGCCCTTCTTGTAATTCTCCATCACCATGTAGGGAATATACTAAGGTAGGATCTTGGTTTAATTTTTTCGCTTGTGCTGCTCCTAAGGCTACAGACATTCCCTGTCCTAAAGATCCTGAGGCAATACGAACCCCTGGTAGACCTTCGTGAGTAGTTGGGTGCCCTTGCAAACGAGAATCGATTAACCTAAAAGTATTTAATTCGTCAACGGGAAAATATCCTCTTCTTGCCAATACACTATAGAAAACCGGAGATATATGACCGTTTGATAAAAAGAAAAGATCTTCATTTTTACCATCCATGTCAAACTCGGGTTGTAACTGCATTGTTTCATTGTACAGTGCTACCAAAAATTCGGTACACCCTAATGAACCTCCTGGATGCCCGGAGCTGACCTTATGAACCATTCTTAGTATATCTCTGCGTACCTGAATGGTCAAATCTTGTAATTCTTGTAGTTTAGGCATTTTATGTATGTTTTTAAAAAGTTATCAAAAGTAATGGCTATCTTTTGGCTATACAAGTTCGAATAGTGTTATTTTGTCAAATTTCATTGCCGATAACATAACTTTATTTTTTTGTTAGGGAAATTAGTAAGCTTGGTTGACTATCTTTGCGCTCATAAAAATCATATTTCTTGAAATTTACCTTACAACACACCGACCCAAAATCCAAGGCCAGAGCCGCAGAGCTTATTACTGACCATGGTAAAATTGAAACTCCTATATTTATGCCGGTAGGTACCGTAGCCTCGGTAAAAGGGGTGCATCAACGGGAGCTGAAAGAAGAAATAAATCCTGATATAATTCTAGGGAATACCTATCACTTGTACCTGCGTCCCAAAATAGAAATATTGAAGCAGGCAGGTGGACTCCATAAATTTATGGGTTGGGACCGTAATATTCTGACCGATAGCGGCGGATATCAGGTATATTCATTATCCGGAAATAGAAAGATAAAGGAAGAAGGGGTAAAGTTTAAGTCCCATATAGATGGTTCTTATCATTTCTTTTCGCCAGAAAGCGTTATGGAGATCCAACGAGATATCGGAGCCGATATTATTATGGCCTTTGATGAGTGTACTCCTTATCCATGTGATTACAACTATGCAAAAAGATCTATGCATATGACGCATAGGTGGTTAGATCGCTGTATAAGACATTTAGATAAAACACCTTTTACCTATGGGTATGAACAGACGTTCTTTCCTATTGTACAAGGGTCTACCTATAAGGATCTAAGAAGACAGTCGGCAGAATATATCGCTAGCGTTGGAGCGGAAGGAAACGCTATTGGTGGTCTTTCGGTAGGAGAACCAGCAGAGGAAATGTACGCCATGACCGAAGTGGTTTGTGAAGTATTGCCAGAAGACAAGCCTAGATATTTAATGGGTGTAGGAACCCCTATTAATATCCTGGAAAATATAGCCCTAGGTATAGATATGTTCGATTGTGTGATGCCGACCAGGAATGCTAGAAACGGAATGCTCTTTACCGCTCATGGTACCATTAATATCAAAAATAAAAAGTGGGAAAACGATTTTTCGCCAATTGACGAAATGGGAACCACCTTTGTAGATCTTGAATATTCAAAAGCATACTTACGTCATTTGTTTGCTGCCAACGAATATTTGGGGAAACAAATAGCTACCATTCATAACCTAGGTTTTTATCTTTGGTTGGTTCGTGAAGCTAGAAAACATATTTTAGCCGGAGATTTCTCGGAATGGAAATCGATCATGGTAAAACAAATGGACAAAAGATTGTAAGTGATAACCATATTAGATAAATATATACTCAAACGGTATTTAGCAACCTTTTTTGTGATGCTTTTGCTATTTGTTCCTATTGGGATCATGGCGAATTTGGCAGAACAGATAGGTAAAATGATCGATAATGAGGCGCCATTTGCAGAAATAGCCATGTATTATTTAAATTTTACGCTGGTTATAGGAAACTTATTATTTCCTATTTTTCTGTTTCTGTCGGTGATCTTCTTTACTTCTAAATTGGCCAATAACACCGAAATTGTCGCCATTCTTAGCTCGGGGGTTTCTTATAGCAGATTTATGCGTCCCTATCTTATTGGGGCAACCTTGATCGCCGTAATCATGTTTTTTATGAGTATGTTCATAGTGCCTCAGGCAAGTATCGGGTACAACGGATTTATTTATAAGTACCTAAAAAAAGGAAAACAAGATAGGGTTACTACAAATCTTTTCAATCAATTGAATGAAAACGATTATATCTATGTCAGTAGTTTTGATCCGGCTAGGCAGATCGGGTATAATTTTACCTTGGAACACTTCAATGAGGAGAATACCCTGGACTATAAGATTTCAGCTGCCAACATCAGATGGGTGGAAAAAGACAGTATTTACCGCTTAACGTCTTATGAGAAAAGAAGCTTGGTGGACGATATCGAAATTCTGGAAACCAAGCGTAGGTTAGATACAATTTTTGATTTTAGAATAGACGACCTTACTCCGGTATCCTATGCCGCAGAAACGAAGAATTTATTCGAGCTCAATGAATTTATCGATACTCAAAGAAGAAAAGGAGCCTCCAATATCAATACCTATGTACTGGTAAAATACAAACGATGGGCCCTGCCTGTGGCTGCTTTTATCCTAACTATAATCGCAGTAGCGGTATCTTCTGTAAAGAGAAGAGGTGGAATGGGAGTTAATTTGGCCTTTGGAATAGGGGTGGCTTTTATTTATATATTTTTCGATAAGGTTTTTGGTACCCTTGCAGAACAAGCCGGTTTTTCGCCCTTGTTGGCTGTGATTATACCAAATGTAGCCTTCGGAATCATTGGACTTTATTTGTTGAATAATGCAAAACGCTAAATTTAAGAACTACCTCCTTTTACATTTAATAGTATTTGTATGGGGGTTTACGGCTGTATTGGGAAAATTAATCACCTTAGATGCCTTGCCGTTGGTTTGGTATCGGATGACGATAGCTGTTACCTTAATATTCGGATATATCCTTTTTAAAAGGTTTCCTTTAAAGGTGCCGCCCAAGACCTTGATAATGTTGGTTATTGGCGGTATTGTGATAGCTATGCACTGGGTGACGTTTTTTAAGGCTATTAAGGTGTCCAATGTTTCGGTAACCTTGGCCTGCTTGTCTACAGGAGCATTTTTTACCGCCCTCTTAGAGCCATTTTGGTATGGAAGAAAAATGATTTGGTACGAATTGCTCTTTGGAGTGGTGGTTGTACTAGGATTGTTAGTGATGTTCGATGTGGAGTCCGGATATTTGTTAGGGGTGCTCTTGGCATTGACTTCGGCTTTTTTGTCGGCCGTGTTTTCCCTTATCAATGGGAAATTGATACAGTCCGAAAAACCTTCAGTGATAGCTTTTTATGAATTGGGCAGTGGGGTGCTCTTTTTATCCTTATATATATTGTTTACCGGTGGCTTCACACCAGAATTTTTTGAGGTATCGCAGAACGATTGGATATTTATTTTTATTCTAGCATCGGTATGTACCGCTTATGCACTGATTGCTTCTGTAAAAGTCATGAGATTCATCTCGCCTTATACCGTAATGCTTACCATTAACTTGGAGCCAGTGTACGGATTAGTGCTGGCATTTATATTTTTGGGAGATAGCGAAAAGATGGACGCCTTGTTTTATGTAGGGGCCTTGATGATACTTTGTACAGTTGTGGCGAACGGTATTTTGAAAAATAGAGGAAAATTAAAAAAAGCGAGTTAGGGTAGCTTCCCTTTAAAGTTTTATATTTGCTTTTTGAAAGAAACAAACTTTTAAACCTATGGAGTATTTAGATTTTGAACTACCAATTAAAGAACTAGAAGAGCAGCTAGATAAGTGCATGATCATCGGAGAGGAAAGTGATGTGGACGTTTCTGAGACCTGTAAGCAGATAGAGAAAAAGTTGGCAGAAACTCGTAAGGAAATTTATAAGAATCTTACCGCATGGCAAAGGGTGCAATTATCCAGACACCCCAATAGGCCTTATACTTTAGATTATATAAAAGCCCTTTGTGGGGATACCTTTTTAGAATTGCATGGCGATCGAAATGTGAAAGACGATAAGGCTATGATTGGCGGTCTTGGTAAAATAGGCGACCAAAGTTATATGTTCGTCGGGCAACAGAAAGGGTATAATACCAAGACTAGACAGTATCGTAATTTTGGGATGGCAAATCCCGAAGGCTATAGAAAAGCCTTGCGACTGATGAAATCTGCGGAAAAATTTGGCGTACCTGTTGTTTGCTTTATTGATACTCCGGGAGCATATCCAGGAATTGAAGCCGAAGAAAGAGGGCAAGGAGAGGCTATTGCAAGGAATATATTGGAAATGACCCGTTTAAAGGTGCCGATTATTGTTGTGATTATTGGTGAAGGAGCCTCTGGAGGTGCCTTAGGGATAGGAGTAGGAGACCGTGTGCTGATGTTGGAAAATACTTGGTACTCTGTTATTTCGCCAGAATCTTGTTCTTCTATCCTTTGGAGAAGTTGGGAATACAAAGAATTGGCGGCCGAAGCTCTTAAGCTAACGGCTACCGATATGAAAAAAATGAAATTGATCGATGAAATCGTGAAGGAGCCTGCTGGTGGAGCACATTCCGACCGCGAGAAAACATTCGAAATCATAAAAGGTAAAATTACTTCGCACTACGAAGAATTAAAAAAGTTATCACCAAAAGATTTGGTGAATTCACGTATGGATAAATACGCTAATATGGGTGTATATAACGGATAGCAAGCCTATTTGTCAAGCTGAGAAAATCTGGGGAAATAATTCTCCGGATTTTTTTTGCTTATCAACAATATCTGTAACTTATTAACAATGAAATTGTTGATGAACTGTTGATATCGTTACCACCTTTTTAAAGCTTTTTTGTCTAATTTAGCACTCATGGAAAAAACAAATCCTGTTATTGGTCATCGGATAGATAAGTCGACTATCATAAACCTTGAAAAAGGAAAAATACCACCTCAAGCGGTTGATTTAGAGGAGGTTGTTCTCGGTGCATTGATGATTGACAAAAAAGGTGTCGATGAAGTGATAGACATCTTGCATCCCGAAGTCTTTTATAAAGATGCCCATCGATTTATTTTTGAGGCTATTTTTAAATTGTTCGAAAACTCCGAACCGATTGACTTATTAACAGTTTCGTCCCAATTAAAGAAGGACGGGCGCCTAGAAGGAGCAGGGGGTGATTTTTACCTGATTAAACTGACCCAAAAAGTGGCCTCTTCGGCGCATATCGAGTTTCATGCCCGTATTATTCTTCAAAAATTTATTCAAAGAAGTCTTATTAAGATCTCCAACGAAATTATTGAGGAAGCTTACGACGATGCTACCGATGTATTTGATTTGTTGGATACCGCCGAATCTAAATTATACGACGTTACTCAAGGGAATTTAAAAAGATCTGCAGAAACCGCACAAAATTTGGTGATGCAGGCCAAGAAAAAAATTGAGGAAATTGCCGGTAAGGAAGGGTTGAGTGGAATTCCGTCCGGATTTGATAAGTTGGACAAGCTTACTTCTGGGTGGCAACCTAGTGATTTGATTATTGTAGCAGCACGTCCTGGTATGGGTAAAACGGCTTTGACCTTGTCTATGGCAAGGAATATTGCTGTAAACTCCAATATCGGAGTAGCTTTCTTTTCTCTGGAGATGTCCTCGGTGCAGTTAATTACCAGGTTAATATCCTCGGAAACCGGATTGTCTTCTGAAAAATTAAGGACCGGAAAACTAGAAAAACACGAATGGGAGCAATTAAACGTAAAGGTGAAAGCCTTGGAAAATGCCCCATTGTTTATAGATGATACCCCTTCTTTGTCTATTTTCGATTTAAGGGCTAAGGCCAGACGATTGGCCTCTCAGTTCGGAATAAAAATGATCATCATTGATTATTTGCAGTTAATGACAGCAGGAGGAAGTCAGAAAGGTGGGAATAGGGAACAAGAGATATCTACTATTTCTCGTAACTTAAAAGCACTCGCAAAAGAACTGAGTGTACCTGTAATTGCCTTATCGCAGTTATCGCGTGCCGTAGAAACAAGGGGCGGTAGTAAGCGCCCTGTGCTATCGGATTTGAGGGAATCCGGTGCGATTGAACAGGATGCGGATATTGTGTCCTTTATCTATAGGCCAGAGTACTACAAGATTGATGAATGGGACGATGAAGAGCGTTCTCCAACAGCTGGTCAAGGAGAATTCATTGTGGCAAAACACAGAAACGGTGGTCTGGAAAATATCCGATTGAAGTTTATCGGAAACTTAGGTAAGTTCGATAACTTGGATGATTTTGATTCTCCCTTCGAGTATCAGTCCAAAATGAACGCCGATGAGGATAATCCGTTTATCACCAAAAATCTTCCCAATGCCAATGAGGCATTTGGAAGTTCTATGAACAATGGTGGTATAGATGATAATGATGTGCCCTTTTAATTCTAAAAGAAGAATTTTATAGTGTATCTTACGGTCTAAACCCTTGAAGTGAATCTAGATTTTTATCTTCCCGTGCTTTCAAAACTGCTATATAGGAGGTTGTTGGTCTTGATGTTTTTGATGGGTTCGTGGAGCAGCTTTGCTTCTAACATCCTTATACCTATGGATGCCGAATCTCAAAAGAACCATTTAAAAGCATATGGGATAACCTTTTGGGTACTTACCAAACAACAAAAAGTACAGTGGCTATTAAATTATAGGGGTGGGGCGTTTTTATTGCCAGACGGAGAAAGTATCCGTAAAGAATGCCAAATTAGAGGAGTATCTTTTGAAGTTATTTCAGATGCCAAGGCCTTGTCTATTTTGGAAGGTATCAGTAGTCCATCCAAAAATCAGGAAGCTGTAATATTAGAAAAAGCGCCTAGAATAGCTGTTTACTCACCTAAAGACAATCAGCCTTGGGACGATGCCGTGACCATGGTGCTCTCCTATGCCGAAATACCGTATGATAAAGTCTATGATGAAGAAGTTTTAGAAGATAAATTGGTGCTGTACGATTGGTTGCACTTGCATCATGAGGACTTTACAGGGCAGTATGGAAAGTTTTATGGCGCGTATAGAGCTACACCCTGGTATATTGAAGGCAAAAGAAATGCTGAAGCCTTGGCGGCCAAATTAGGGTATTCCAAGGTGTCTGAACAAAAGCGCGACGTTGCCTTGAAAATTAGAAATTACGTGATTGGAGGCGGATTTATGTTTGCCATGTGTTCTGCTACCGATAGTTTTGATATTGCCTTGGCAGCCGCTGGTGTGGATATATGCGAGCCTATGTTCGATGGCGATCCTTCCGAGGCCAATTATCAAAACAAACTTGATTTTGAGAGTACTTTTGCCTTCACAAATTTTACCTTGGAACGGAATCCCTTGCAATATGAATTTTCGTCCATAGACATGACCAATAAAAGATCGAGGGTTCCTAAAGAGTCAGATTATTTTTCTTTGATGGATTTTTCAGCAAAATGGGATCCTATCCCTACAATGCTTTGTCAAAACCATACCGCTTTGGTAAAAGGGTTTATGGGGCAAACGACGGCCTTTACAAGGGAGGAAATAAAGCCTACGGTATTGGTGTTGGGTGAAAATAAAATAAATGGGGAGGCCCGATATATTCACGGGATCAAAGGGAAAGGTTTTTTTACCTTTTATGGTGGTCACGACCCGGAAGATTACCAGCACAGGGTTGGTGATCCTAAAACAGAACTAGAACTGCATCCTACCTCTCCGGGCTATCGGTTAATCCTTAATAATGTGCTATTTCCGGCGGCACGGAAAAAGAAGCAAAAGACCTAAGGGGCCATGCATAAGACATTGTCCTATTAATTTGGGGTATCTTCACCCGTACTTGCGAACTGTCCCCTAAAGTCTCCCGGTTTTATAGGTAATCTTATCTACGATTACAATATTGCCATAACCCGACTTCCAATGAGGGTTATTTTAATATTTTAGTAGCTACTCGTCTCAGGAGGTTCCTTCTTTTTTATTTGAGCTCGTTACCTGCATTCTCTTCGTTTTTAAATTGTGGTAGCATTCATAACGCTTTTACATTGCCTCATTTTAAAACCTTCAAATCTACTCATTGTGCCATTTTCCCGCGTTAGGGATCGCAGCGGCATCCCCGTAGCGGAGCGAGGGATATAGCGAAGAGCCCGCCCGACGAAGGAGGGAACGCCCAAATAGTTATCCCGAAAGCTAATAAGATTACTAATAGCGCAGACTTCTTCTTTTAGTTTAACATTTTGATTGTGGGATATAGCAGCTGAGATAGCAGTAGGGGTGGGAGAATTAAAAATAGCCCTAAAAAGGGCTGTTCATAAAAGTATTGTCGTTTAAGAAGTGCGTTCTCTACAGTTGTTGGCTATGAATCAGCGCCTCAAGAACAGATTCAACACCAAAGTCGTCATTACTGCGAGTAGTGTAATTGGCAACTTCTAAGACATTGGTATGGGCATTCGCCATGGCATAACTGAAATCTGCCATCGCCAACATTTCCAAATCATTGTTGTAGTCGCCAAAGACCATAGTTTCGTTTTTGCCAATATTGTACTGATCTTGTAATTGCTGCAGGGCATAGCCTTTATTTGCGTTCCTATGGGATAGGTCTAGCCAATTGGCGCCAGAAACCTTCACCTGTAATTCGGCCTCTAAATGCTGTACTGCTGGATAGATATACTTCTCCGAACTTTCAAAATGATAAATGGCAATCTTTAAGATCTCGCCCTTAAATTGGGTAATATCATCTATGACGGTAAACTCAGTATAATACTCCTTTAGCTTGTTTATAAATTGGTCCGAATTTCCGTTGAGATAGGCATTTGTTTTTCCGCAAAGTATAGGGTGTACCCCTTCAATATCTTTTAATATAGCCAAAGCATTGGCAATGGTTTCTGGAGGTAAGGGGGTAGCTAGTAGCTCTTTCTCTTGTTGCCTTACATAGGCGCCATTTTCCGCAACGATGGTTATTTGGTCCTTAATAGGGTGAAGCTTGTCTGCAATACTATTGTACTGGCGACCACTAGCGGCAACAAATTGTATGTCGCGCCTCTTTAATTCTTCAAATAACGAAAAAAATTGTGGGCTGACCTCGTGTTTAGAGTTGAGTAAGGTGCCGTCCATATCCGTTACCACCATTTTTACCTTAGATAAGTCCATATTCATATAATTTAACAGCAAAGGTATCGGTATTTAATTGATTTAAAGCCTAGTTGTAAAAAGTTTCACATTTCTTAATAATTCACGAAATTTGACAACAATTAAATTATGGAATCTATGCTTTTTTATCAGAAGGAAATAAAATTACGCGCCTATACACGAGGCTTTCATATTATTACCGACGAGCTTATAAAAAGCTTTCCTGAAATTAAAAAAATTAGGACAGGGACGCTGCAGCTGTTTATTAAGCACAGCTCTGCCAGTTTAACCATCAATGAAAATGCCGATCCTACGGTGCGGGAAGATTTTGAAAGTCACATAAACGTTATGGTTCCCGAAAATGCCCCCTATTATCTTCATAATTATGAAGGGCCCGATGATATGCCGGCGCATATAAAAGCTTCCTTGATGGGTAGCTCCCTAAATATACCAATTACCAATGGCCGCCTCAATATGGGGATTTGGCAAGGGGTGTATTTATGCGAGCATCGGGATTATGCCCAGGGTAGAAACATTGTGCTTAGTTGTTTTGGTATTTAGGGGTGATATAAATTTTGTATCTTAGAAAAGCTATTAAATTTGAAAACAATGGGAGCAAAAGAAGAGATATTAAATAAAATTCAGATCCTGGTCACGAATCATTTTAGCGATCCGCAAGAAGCCTTTAATTTTTTTGATGAGAACGGAGATGGGAAGCTAAAAAAGAGTGAGGTGGTAGCGCTGTTAAAACAAGCCGAAATTAGTGGGTTTATACGGGGTATGGTGGCTAATAAACTTATAGAGGGATATGATACTAGCGGCGATGAGCTTATTGATTGGGAGGAGTTTAAGGCGGCCATCGCTAAGATTAAAGTCGCTTAAGAATAGTAGTGAAAGACTGGTTTTTGAATGTTATAAAAAGGCCTTAGGCCGGCATTCGGTTTTTTTGCAAAACGCTGCTGCTTGTTAGGTTTTGAATAGAATGCGACTTTTTAATCTGGACGGGTTTAGAAGGCGACAGATTCTAAAATTCCATTTGTGCCGCTTTCGGAAAATCAATAACCATTGTGGTTAGGCTTTGGGTTTAGAGCTGATATGCAGTAACTGGTTCTGAGCTATGGTGCATATAAGTCTATTGTAGCTTGATTTGTAGTAAATGTAGTAAGACATCCTTGCGGGGATCCTAGGATAAAAAAAAGCCTGTTCCAAAAGGAACAGGCTTTTAAGTAAGCGAGATACGTTTATTAATTTATTTTACTTTGTTTACGATAGCCTTAAAAGCTTCTGGGTGGTTCATGGCCAAATCGGCTAAAACCTTACGGTTTAGCTCAACGTTGTTGGCTTTTACTTTACCCATAAACTGAGAATAAGACAATCCGTGTAATCTGGCACCAGCATTAATACGGGTAATCCATAAAGAACGGAAAGTTCTTTTCTTGTTTCTACGGTCTCTGTAAGCATATAACATTGCTTTTTCAACCGCATTTTTAGCTACTGTCCAAACGTTTTTACGTCTTCCAAAGTAACCTTTGGCTTGCTTCATTACTTTTTTTCTACGAGCTCTTGAAGCAACTGAATTTACTGATCTTGGCATAATTTAAATTGTTTTTTGTAGTAGGCGATTCTTCTGTTGAATACTTTGTAAAAGCCTAACTCCAGGGTTAATAATTACCGAAAAACGATTACTTTAAACGTAATTGTTCTTTAATACTGTTAACGTCTGCTTGGTGAACCAAAGTAGAGTGTGTTAACGCTAGCTTACGCTTTTTAGACTTCTTCGTAAGAATATGACTTTTAAAGGCGTGCTTTCTTTTGATTTTACCAGAACCGGTAAGCTTAAAACGCTTTTTGGCACTGGATTTTGTCTTCTGTTTAGGCATTTTCTTCCTATGTATTAAGTTATCTCGCTTACTTTTTTTAATGCTGAATGTAATTCAGTATTTCTCTTAATTAGATGTCACAGGAGTATAAAACAACTGATTTGGCCTAATGTACAGGACTCCGATAAAAAATAAATCTTATTTTTTTGTCTTAGGAGCAAGGAACATCGTCATACGCTTTCCTTCCAATTTTGGCATTTGTTCTACCTTACCCAAATCTTCCAATTCGGAAGCCAACTTTAGTAAAAGAATTTCACCTTGGTCTTTGTACACAATAGAACGACCTTTAAAGAATACATAAGCTTTTAATTTAGCACCATCTTTAAGGAATTTCTCCGCGTGCTTCTTTTTAAACTCGTAATCATGCTCGTCTGTTTGTGGACCAAACCTAATTTCTTTAACAATTACCTTGGTGGCTTTGGCCTTCATGACCTTCTCACGTTTCTTCTGCTCGTATAGAAACTTCTTGTAATCGATAATTTTACAAACTGGTGGATCAGCGGTAGGGGATATTTCTACTAAATCCAATTCCAATTCTTGGGCTTTGGCTAAAGCATCCCTTGTGCTGTACACACCTACTTCTACATTGTCGCCAACCAACCTAACCTTGGGCGATAAAATCAGTTCATTGATATTATGCGGGTTTTTATTTTCCCTTCTAGGTTGGGGTCTGAATCTTTTACGTATTGCTATGACTTGTGGTTTTTAATTAAACTTAATTTTTTTATTAAAAGGACTTTAAGGTACTATTTATTTCTTTAGTGACCAATTCTGAAAAGGCTTTTACCGTTAAAGCTCCTAAATCTTCGCCTCCGTGCCTTCTTATAGAAATGGTTCCTTCGTTCTCTTCATTCTCTCCTACAATAAGCATAAATGGAATCTTGTTCATTTCTGCTTCTCGGATTTTCTTGCCTACCGTTTCGTTTCTCTTATCAACTTGGGCGCGAAGGTCGTTATTTTCCAAGGAAATTAAAACTTTTTCGGCATATTTTTCATGCTTTTCGCTCACTGGCAGTATAATAGCTTGTTCTGGCACTAGCCACAGTGGGAAATTTCCTCCTGTGTGTTCTAGGAGTAAGGCAATAAAACGTTCCATGCTTCCAAAAGGAGCCCTATGGATCATTACTGGGCGGTGCAACTCGTTGTCGCTTCCCTTATAAGTAAGGTCAAAACGTTCCGGTAAATTGTAATCTACCTGAATGGTTCCTAACTGCCAGTTTCTTCCCAAGGCGTCCTTGACCATAAAGTCTAATTTTGGACCGTAAAAAGCAGCTTCCCCACTCTCGATCACAAAATTCAATCCCTTTTCTTTAGCCGCATTGATAATGGCGCTTTCTGCTTTTTCCCAATTCTCTACAGAACCGATATATTTTTCTGGTTTTTCTAAATCCCTTACCGAAACTTGTGCCGTAAAGTTCTCAAAACCTAATGATCCCAATACGTATAAGGTAAGGTCAATAACATTCTTGAACTCATCGGCCAATTGGTCGGGAGTACAGAAAATATGGGCGTCATCCTGAGTAAACCCTCGTACCCTGGTAAGACCGTGTAATTCACCACTTTGTTCATAACGATATACCGTTCCAAACTCTGCATATCGCTTAGGAAGTTCCCTATAGCTAAAGGGTTTTGTGTTATAAATTTCACAGTGGTGTGGGCAGTTCATTGGTTTTAATAAAAACTCCTCGTCTTCTTTCGGGGTTTTTATAGGTTGAAAACTGTCTTCTCCATATTTGGCATAATGGCCCGAAGTAACATAAAGTTCCTTTTGACCGATATGTGGGGTGACGACCATTTCGTATCCGGCCTTTTTCTGTGCCTTTTTTAAAAAATTCTCTAACCTTTCCCTTAAGGCAGCTCCTTTAGGAAGCCACAAGGGAAGACCTTGTCCTACCTTTTGTGAAAAGGTAAACAACTCTAGTTCCTTGCCAAGTTTTCTATGGTCTCTTTTTTTAGCTTCTTCCAATAACGCCAAGTACTCGGTAAGCTCTTTCTGTTTTGGGAAAGAAATTCCATAAACCCTGGTCAATTGGTTGTTCTTTTCGTCACCTCTCCAATAGGCACCGGCAACACTTAATACCTTAATAGCTTTGATGATTCCGGTATTGGGAATATGCCCACCTCTACATAAATCGGTAAATGTATCGTGGTCGCAAAAGGTAATGGTACCGTCCTCTAAGTTTTCTATCAGCTCTACCTTATATTGGTTGTCCTGGGATTTGTAAAATTCTAAGGCTTCTGCTTTGGTGGAAGAACGCATTTTAAAGTCGTGCTTGCCTCTGGCAATTTCCAAAGCCTTCTTTTCTATCTGTTGAAAATCTTTTTCAGAAATACTTCCTTCAGGTAAATCTACATCATAGTAAAAGCCATTTTCGATGGCAGGTCCAATGGTCAGTTTTATGCCGGGATACAATTCTTCCAAAGCCTGAGCGATGACGTGCGAAGTAGAGTGCCAAAATGCGGTTTTACCCTCTTTGTCGTTCCAGCTAAAAAGCACAAGAGCCCCGTCCTCATTTAAAGGGGTAACCGTTTCAACGGTGGTGCCATTAAATTTTGCAGAAATAATATTTCTTGCCAAGCCTTCGCTTATGCTTTTGGCTACCTCTAAAGGTGTTGTTCCTTTAGCAAACTCCTTAACAGTTCCGTCGGGTAAAGTAATTTTAATCATAGGATTCATTTTAACAAGAGCAAAGATATTGTAAAGTGATTAGTTGAACAACGTTGTGAGGGATTGAATTTTAGTTTTAAGTCTATTTTTTTTGAGACCTTTTAACGTAAAATTAATAGGTTGTTAATTTTAAGGTAATAAAGAGGTATCCCCTCGAAAGCCCCGTATTTACTTAAAAAATTAACAGATTAGAAGAAATGACCCCCTAAAGTGGCAATAATTTCCACTATTGGTGACCTAGTTTTTAGAGAATTTTAACGAAAGTTAAAAATGTGGTTTCTGTTGTGGCGATAGGAACACATTCAACCAACTAAAATTTAACTTAAAATAATCTAAAACTTATTTACATGATGCAAAAAACAATTCTGTATGAAAGCGGACATGAAGGTGTCCGTTCAAAAAGGAAATTACGGTTAGGGCATGCGCTCTTTACCGCCTTGTTTTTCTTGTCCATTCAAATTTCCTCGGCCTATGATACGGTATCGCCTGTAGAGGGTAGGAGTGAAAGTGTTACACAGACAAGAGTAATCAAAGGAACTATTAAAGATGAAAAGGGAGAAGTGCTTCCCTTTGTAAATGTGGTGGTATTAGGATCTACAAGAGGTGTGCAGTCCAACTTTGATGGGGAGTACCAAATCAAGGCCAATGAAGGCGATATTCTAGAGTTTTCCTATATAGGGATGAAGTCTAAAAGGGTTACGGTAGCCAGTAGTGACGTTATTGATGTGGTTATGGCCGAAGATGCTGAAGCGCTAGATGAAGTTGTTCTGGTAAGCTTTGGAAAACAGAAAAAAACTAGTGTTGTTGCTTCTATCGCCACTGTGAAGCCAGCAGAATTGAAAATTCCTTCCAGTAACCTAACCACTGCCTTGGCAGGAAAGGTGTCTGGTATGATTGCATACCAAAGAACTGGAGAGCCAGGACAGGATAATGCCCAGTTCTTTATTAGAGGGGTTACTTCCTTTGGGTATGGAAACAGCCCACTGATCTTGATCGATGGGGTAGAACTGACGACCAATGACTTGGCAAGGTTGCAACCCGATGATATTGAATCTTTTTCTATTATGAAAGATGCAACAGCTACCTCTCTTTATGGGGCTAGAGGGGCAAACGGGGTGATCTATGTAACTACAAAAGAAGGAACAGAAGGACCACCTAGCATTAGTGCTAGATTTGAACTTTCTTCCTCCGGAGCTACAAAGGATGTAGATTTTGCCGATCCTATTACATACATGAAACTTCATAACGAAGCAGTAAGAACAAGGGATCCTTTAGGGATTTTGCCGTATTCATTGGAAAAAATTGACCAAACTATTGCTGGAAATAATCCGCTGTTATATCCTACGACCGATTGGCAAAAAGAGTTGTTTAAGGAAAGTACCTTAAACAAGCGCTTCAATTTTAGTATTAATGGTGGAGGTAAAGTGGCAAGGTACTATGTGTCCGTAGCCGCCTCTAAAGATAATGGAGTACTTAATGTACCTTCTATAAGCAATTTTAGTAATAACATAGATTACAAGAAATTTCAGTTGCGTTCTAATACCAATATTAATTTGACCGAAACAACGACCTTGAAATTGAATTTTATCGGGAATTATGATGATTATTCCGGTCCTATCGATTCTGGTCAAGAACTGTACCGTAAGGTGATGAGGAGTAACCCAGTGTATTTTAGACCTTATTATGAAAAGGACGAAACAAACTCTTATATCAACCATGTTCTTTTTGGTAATTATGGCGATGGTAACTATATCAACCCTTATGCCGATATGGTAAAAGGGTATAGAGAAAGTGGATCGTCTAAAATTATTTCGCAAATTGAATTAGAGCAAGATTTCTCTTTTGTCACCGAAGGCTTGGTGGGTAAAGTTGTAGTGAACGCCAATAGAGAGTCTGGAAATGCAATCAATAGATCTTACAGACCTTACTACTATCAGCCAGTATTGAATAGAGAAACCAATGTTGTAAGCCTAAAGCCTTTGAACGAGGAAAGTGGGACCGAATATTTGGATTATAATGAGGCAGGAAAGTTTGTTACCTCTTCTACCTATTTAGAAGCTTCTTTACGATATAACAAAGAATTAGGCGAAGATTTTGACCTGTCCGGAATGATGGTGTATACCATGAACAATAGAACGGTTTCCAATGCTGGAAATTTACAGGCATCGTTACCATACAGAAACATGGGGCTTGCTGGTCGTTACACCTTGGGGTATGGCGATAAATACTTCGGAGAGTTTAACTTTGGTTACAATGGCTCTGAGCGTTTTGCCAAGAACGAGCGTTGGGGATTTTTCCCTTCTGCAGGATTGGGCTGGGTTATATCTAACGAAGATTTCTTTGAAAACATAAAACCGGTAGTGAGCAATTTGAAGCTTAAAGGAACCTACGGGCTAGTGGGTAATGATAATATTGGTGGTTCTGGCGACCGTTTCTTTTACCTGTCGCAAGTAAATTTGACTAGCGGTAGAGGGTATGTAACCGGTACTGATTTTGATTATGGCAAATCTGGGGTTTCTATTCAACGATATGCCAATGAGAATATCACTTGGGAGCTTGCTAAGAAACTGAATATCGGTGTGGAACTTGGCTTATTTGAAAAATGGAGCTTGGAGGCCGATTACTTTACGGAAAAAAGAAGCAATATTTTGGCTAATAGGATCATCTTGGCCCATATGGGCTTGGAGTCTGGCGTAAGAGCTAATATTGGAGAAGCCAAAAGTAAAGGTATAGATGGTACGCTGACGTATTCTACAGATTTAGGAAATGGGGCTTGGTTGCAAGCAAGGGGTAATTTTACTTATGCTACCAATGAGATCACCAAAATGGAGGAGCCAGATTACTCTGCTACACCATGGAAGTCATGGGTAGGCCTGCCTATAGGCCAGGTAAGAGGATATATTGCCGAACGCCTATTTGTAGACCAAGCGGAAGTGAACAATTCACCAGTACAAACTTTTGGAGAGTACGGGGGCGGAGATATTAAATATAAAGATGTGAACGGAGATGGTAGAATTTCACAATTAGACCAAGTGCCTATCGGGAACCCTACTACGCCAGAGATCGTTTATGGATTTGGTGTATCAGGAGGGGTTAAGGATTTTGATTTGTCTTTCTTTTTCCAAGGACTTGCCAATGAATCTTTTTGGATAAATCCTTATGACACCGCACCTTTTATAGATACTCAATTTGGGGCAGAAGGTAACAACCAATTATTGCAGGTTTGGGCAGATAGCCACTGGTCCGAGACCAATAGGGACATCTATGCCAAATGGCCACGTTTATCGGCTACTCCCAACAATAACAACAACCAGACGAGTACCTACTTTATGCAAGACGGATCTTTTTTAAGATTAAAGTCTGTTGAATTGGGATATAACTTGCCTCAAAAACTAATGAACAAGTTTAGAATGGAAAAAGTACGGATATATGTGACCGGAAATAACCTGTTTAGCATTAGTCAGTTTAAGTTGTGGGATCCGGAAATGGCAGGTAACGGTTTGGGGTATCCTACCCAAAGAGTATTTAACGCCGGTATTCAAATATCACTTTAAAAAAAAGAATATGAGAAATTATAAATACGTATTTGTTTTTCTTTTGGCATGGATGGTATCATCTTGCGAGGAAGATTATTTAGACATTGTTCCAGATAACCTGGCAACAATAGAATTAGCATTCGCCAACCGATATAATACAGAGAATTTTCTGTATAACTGCTATGGTTATTTGCCTAGTCCTGGGGATGTAAACGATAACCCGGCCCTTAAGGGAGGCGATGAAACTTGGTTTCCTGAAGCTATTAAAGGTTATAATGGCCCTACGATGGCCCAAGGTTTCCAGAATATAAACAATCCTAGATTTGATAAGTGGAACGGTGGTTTATACGAAGGGATAAGAAAGTGTAATATTTTTCTTGATAACGTAGATGAGGTGCCAGGTTTGGATCAATACTTAAAAGATAAATGGAAGGCAGAGGTTAAGTTTCTGAAAGCTTACTATCACTTTTATTTAGTAAAGATGTATGGGCCAATCATTATTGTGGACGATGCAGTAGAGGTATCGGCCTCTACGGAAGCAGTTCGTTCGGAAAGGAACACTCTGGAAGAATCTTTTGAATATATCGTAGGACTAATGGACGAGGCTATTGAGTTTTTGCCAGAGACCTTACAATACGAGGACGAAGAATTAGGAAGAATCACCAAACCTGCGGCTGCAGCTATAAAGGCAAGGGTGCTGATGACCTATGCAAGTCCTTTATTTAATGGGAATACTGTATATAGCGGTTTGAC
The DNA here is from genome assembly GCF_900141935.1 of Arenibacter nanhaiticus. GTDB lineage: Bacteria > Bacteroidota > Bacteroidia > Flavobacteriales > Flavobacteriaceae > Arenibacter > Arenibacter nanhaiticus. Next base: position 72,384 of record NZ_FQYX01000017.1, read on the forward strand.
CAATTCTGAAGGCGCAGCTTTGTTTCCTTTGGAATATGATGCTTCTAAATGGGAAAGAGCGGCCTTGGCAGCTAAAGAAGCAATAGAGATCTCCGAGGCTGCAGGGGTTGCATTGTACACAAAGGATGATTATCAGGATCCTTTTGATCAAAATGATACTACCATCTTAAAGGCAGCCTTAAGAGGAAGGGTGACCGAGAGATGGAACAAGGAAATCATTTGGGGGCATACGGGTAATGTTAATGGACTTCAGTCAGAAGCTATGCCAAGACTGTACGGATATACCACCAATCCGGTAGCTTCAAGGCATGCGCCTACGCTTAGAGTGGCCGAAATGTATTATTCAGAAAATGGGGTGCCTATTGACGAAGACGTAACCTACAACTATGCCAACAGATATAAAACAAAATCGGCAACCAGTAAGGATCGTTTTCATGTCGAGCCAGGACAAAAAACGGCTATCCTAAACTTTAACAGAGAAACCAGGTTCTATGCCGACCTTTCTTTTGATAGAGGCACTTGGTTTGGAAACGGAAGAGAATTAGATACCGATCCTTGGTACGTACATGGTAGGAAAGGAGAATTTGCCTCTGTGTTTGAAATTTCTCAGTATTCCGTAACAGGCTACTGGCCTAAAAAGTTGGTCAACCTAAAAACAACGGTCAAAAACGGAACTAGTTTTAGTCCTAACAGGTATGCCTTCCCAATTATCAGATTGGCAGACCTGTATTTGTACTATGCCGAAGCATTGAATGAAGTGAAGGCTGCCCCTGATGCAGAAGTATATCAGTATATAGATGCCATTAGAGAAAGAGCCGGATTAAATGGAGTGGTAGAAAGCTGGAGAGATTTCTCTTTAGAACCAAACAAACCCACCACCAAAGAAGGGATGCGCGAGATTATTCAAAGAGAGCGTATGATAGAGCTTGCTTTTGAAGGTCCTAGGTTCTGGGATTTGAGAAGATGGAAATTGGCCGAAGTATATATGAACAAGCCAATAAAGGGGTGGAGTGTCTTAGGACAATCTGTGGAAGATTATTACAATGTAAGAATATTGTATACGCCTTCTTTTACCACTAAAGATTATTTGTGGCCTATTAGAGAGTCCGAACTTATTAACAACCCAAGCCTAGAGCAAAATATAGGATGGTAAGTTTAAACAAATACTAAAAATATAAAGAGATGAAAAAAATATTTAGTCTATTATTCGTATGCCTGCTCTTGGTAGTAGCCTGTGAAGAAGATTATGAGCATACACCCATCACCATTGATGGGGAAGCTCCCGCGGGGGTCGAAAATGTGCAATTTACCCCTGTATATGGAGGGTTTCGTATTACCTACGACCTGCCTAAAGACAGTGACCTGTTATATGTGAAAGCAGTATATAACAATAGTAAAGGAGAACAGGTAGAAACTAGGTCTTCTGGATATACCAATAAAATAGAAATCCTAGGGTTTGGAGATACCGAAGAGAAAACCATTACTCTCATTGCGGTAGACCGTTCGGAAAATGCTTCGAAACCTGTTTCTTTTACGGGAAATCCGCTGACACCTCCAGTTAAAATTATTGAACAAAATCTAGCGATTACCCAAGATTTTGGTGGGGCCAAGTTTCATTGGGTCAATGAAGAAAAGACGCCTATTTCTATTTCGTTGTTTGCCGAAAACGATAAAAAGGAACTAGAAGAGGTGAGGACTATTTATACCTCCCAGTCCGAAACTAGTTTTTCATTAAGGGGATATGAGTCCGTAGAACAAAAGTTTGCGGCAGTAATCAGAGATCGGTACGATAATTTTTCGGATACTATTTATCCTGCTACGCCTAATAAAATGATCATTCCATTATTTGAAGAGCGTTTGGATAAGAAACAGTTCAAAAAATTAATCTTGGCCAATGATACCAATTGGGATGCCTGGGAAGGAGATTATACTAATTTCTATGATGACGATATGAAATCAATCGTTCATACTCAGGGAGATCGTCCTAATCCACAGATCTTTTCTATCGATCTTGGGGTGGTGGTTAAATTGAGTAGGTTTACACTTTATCAAAGATTGTCTCACGGGTCCTTGCATGCTTATACTCATGGAAATCCCAAAAAGTATACCGTTTACGGAGCCAAAGAATTGCCTGCAGATCCTGAAAATCTGGAGAACTGGATTCTTTTAAGAGAGTGTGAGTCTATTAAGCCATCGGGATTGCCAATAGGTCAAAATACCGATGAGGATATAGATCACCTAAACGCAGGGGACGAATATACCTTTGATGAAGCACCAGAAATTAGGTATTTCAGACTTGCAGTGCACGAAACCTGGGACGGTGCCGGTTATATCAATGCATCGGAAATAACATTTTGGGGAAATATTATAAACTAAAACCAACGAAAAATGAAAACAATATATAATAAAAGTAAATCGTTTTTCCTAGGGGTACTTGGGGTGGCCATGTTCGTGTCTTGTGCAGACCAGAACGATGTTCACCAAGAGTACATTAAAGATGGAGAAACATTTTATACCAATAAAGTAGATTCAGTTACGGCCATGGCGGGTAAAAATAGAGTGCAGATCAGTGGGTATATCACCTCTGCCTTTAGCGTATCCGAAATTGTAGTTTCTTATGATCAAGGAAACTCCGAACAGGTGTTTACTTATGAAAAATCTGAAGCTGAAACGGATCAGTTAAATTTGATGGTGACCGACTTAGAGGAGAAGAACTATGAGTTTGAGGTGTTTAGTAGAGATGCACACGGGAATATTTCGGTTCCTGTATCGGTTTTTGCCTCTTCCTATGGCGAAAAATATAGGTCCCTGCTAGAGAGTAGACCGGTCAATAGCTTTTCTTATTCAGAAGGGGATGCGACCGTTACCTTTGGATTAAGTAACGAATACCAAAGGAAATCTGAGGTATTCTATACCAATAACAGTGGGGAGGAAACTATTGTTGAGGTTGTCAAGGACGAAAGTGAGACCGTATTGACCGACGTATCCCTGGATGCTGCTATTATGGTGCGTACCTATTACGTGCCAACCCAGGCCATAGAAGATGAAGAAACCTCTATTGATCAATTTGAATCCGATTGGAAAAACATTGATTTGCCAGCAATACCAAGCATTTTGGAAACAATCTCTTTTGCGAGTGTACTAGGTGGAGTAGAGGCTTCTTGGTCTAATCCGGATGGCTTGAATTTACAATTGACCTTCAGTTTTACCGCTGGCGGAGCCGTAAAAACACAAACGGTTACATCTTCCGATATCAATGGTGAAGCTGTTATTTCGGGAATGGAAGAAGGAGAACAAATCATAGAAGTGACTATTGCAGATTTATATGGTAACTCTTTTGGACCAAAGGAGTTTACGGTAACGCCAGAAGCAGCAGTATTGCTAGACAAATCAGCTTGGACAGTAGTAGAGTATTCTTCTGATGAGCCAACGCGCAAAGCCTTACATACTATAGATGGGGATTTGTCTACGTTTTGGCATACAGATTGGTCAAACCAAGCACCTCCTTATCCACATCATTTTGTAATCGATATGGGCGCAGAGAAAACCATCACAAGTTTTGAGGTGTTTAGACGACAAGGAGATTCACGAGGACAGACCAAACATCAGTTCTTAGTTAGTTTAGATGGCGAAATTTGGACAGACCTTGGGTCGTACAATATGAATCCGCAAACTAATGATGGGCAGGTATATGCAATGCCCCAAAACCCAAAAGCTAGGTATTTTAAATATGTGGCCTTGGAAGGACCTAACTTTTATGCCTTCTTGGCAGAGATCAATGTCTACGGACTTGAGTAAATAGTTATTAATAAATATAGGGGGAGGGCATAGTTCCTCCTCCTTTTTTTATTAAAACTAACCATACTTCCTATTCAATTAAGAGGATAAGAAACATTTTAAAGTTTCGAATAGGGTTTTAGGTGTTCTTATTATAGTAGTAAGAATATAAATTGGAAGGTTATTCAAAATTTTGCTTTTTCAACAAACGATTAATTACATACAATAATCATATCATCCTATGAGAAACATCTATATTTTATTTCTATTAACCTTTTTATCCGTGCCTTTATCGGCTCAAAACTCCCTAGTGCATATACCTGCTTCCAAAACCCTTGTGGGCATCTGGAAACAGACAGGGGTAACCAATCCTAGAACAGGGGAGATTATGGATGTAAAAAGTGGAAATTATAAGGTAATCAATGCAGATGGTACCTATTATACTTTTATAACATGGGGAATAGAAAATCCATCAAAAGACACCGGAATTGGACAATATGGAACCTATAAGGTGACATCAGAGAATACCTTGGTAGAAAACATCGTTCAACATACCGTAAATCCTATGCTAAATGGAAAAAATAGCATCCTTAAATTTGAATTGATTGACGACAATACATTGATGATGGCCTGGAGCCCGAATACAATAAATTGGGTAAAAGAAAGATGGACACGATTGCCATTATCTATGTAAATACCTGTTTATTAGCAGGAAGCCGTAAGGGGATATTCCTAAGGGTAGCATTTAAAACATTAGGGTAGTGCTACTGTGCAAGGGATACATTCCTTTTTTTTCTCTATTAAATAAGCCTAACCAACCTTAAAAAATAAAATCGTGAAAAAAACGATAACTTCTTTAATAAAAAAAGGTATAGCTATTATTGCTTTCCTTGGTTTTATACCAGAAAGCAAGGCCCAGATACCCATTACTCCCTACGACGAATTACCGGGAATAATCATAACTTATAAGCCTAATTATCAAGAAAATTTTCCCGACTGGGCGAAAAAACTATATGAGTACCCCGTTAATTTCCAGGAGATAGAAAAGGGGTATAAGGCCTATAAGGCTACAGATCCAAGGAAAACCCCTATTGAAAAATACTATAAGATATGGAGGCGGGTAATATCAGATTATGTGCAATCCGATGGAACTATTCAGCTACCCAAGAAAGATGAATCGTCCTTAACAAATAAAGGCGCAGCCATACAATTTAAAGGCACGGATACCTCCAATGCCAACTGGAGCTTTTTAGGGCCAAAGAATACCTATTGGTTAAACGAATCCAATAGTCCCAATATACCAGGGATTGCCCCTTGGCAAGTAAACGTATATTCGGTAGCCGTAGCTAAATCCAATAACAATATCATTTATGTTGGTACAGAAACTGGCTTTGTTAATAAGTCTGTAGATAAGGGACAGTCATGGAAATTGATGGCGCCAAATTACCTTTTTCATTCGGGAGTAACCAGTATTGCCATACACCCTACCAATGCCAATTTAGTATATGCCTCTTCTCACAACCAAGTACATAAAACTTTGGATGGCGGAGAAACTTGGCTGCCAATACTGAATACCGAAATGCACGTAAATCATATCCTTATAGATCAGAATAACCCTAATAAATTGGTAGTTTCTTCTAATAAGGGAATATACGTTAGTACAGATGCAGGGAATTCTTGGACACAAAAAGTGACTAATAAGGCCTGGGATGTTCAGATTATGCCTGGGAACAGCAATGTGATCTTTGGTTTGACAACAAATGGCCAGGGAAATTTTGAGGTGGTATCCTCTTCCGATGGGGGAAATACATTTGTTAAAATGGAAAGTTTTCCAGCTGCTTTAAAAGAACATTCGGGCGGATTGCTAGCCATGTCGGCAGCCAATACCAATATTTTATATGCAACCATGCTCGGCGAAGGTTCTCCTTTGCTATATAAAGGGACTTTAACCAATGGGGATTGGGTGTGGACAAAAGTTATAGAATGTAATACCCAGGCCTTTCCTTATAATAACGGTCAGGGATATTACGATCTTGTTCTAGAGGTTTCTCCACTAAATGAAAACGAATTTATGGTGGGAACAACAACCTTGTTCAAAACCAATAATGGCGGAAGTTCTTTTGATGCCATCGGGGGGTACTTTGGGCGCTTTTCTATTCACCCAGATATTCAAGATATCTATTGGATGCCCGATGACTCTGTATACGTGGCTACCGATGGTGGGTTAAGTTTTTCAACGGATGCCTTTGAAACCGATTTTCAGCCTTTAATTAACGGGATGGTAGGCTCGGATATGTGGGGATTTGATCAAGGGTGGAACGAAGATATCATTGTAGGAGGTCGGTATCATAACGGCAATACTGCTATAGCCGATTTTTACGGGGACAAGGCCCTAAGAATGGGAGGGGCCGAATCGCCAACCGGTTGGGTGTTACAAGGAAAAAGCAGACATGTCGCCTTTAACGATCTAGGAAATGGATGGATACTGCCTAAAACAGCGGAAGGAGCACCAGAAGGAAGGTTTCTGTTTTCTAAGTTTCCTAATATGCTCGAGTACGGGGGGAATAGAGGAAGCATAGTGCATCATCCTAATTATCATGAGGTATTGTTCCTTGGAGAAGGGAACGATCTTTGGACGAGTACCGATATGGGCGAAAGTTTCTCTTCTTTAAAAAGCTTTCCGGGCTTGGTCATGCAGGTTGAGGTGAGTTTTAAAAACCCCAAGGTCATGTATGTCGATGTTAAAAATTACGGGCTTTACAAAAGTGAAGACGGTGGACTTACTTGGGCTAATAAAACTTCACTTACTAGTAGTGAAAATGGAGGCGATGGTATGAAAGGGCGTATCAGTATGGTGGTTTCCCCATATGACGAGAATACGATTTATGCTACCTTTTCCAATGGAACATGGGGAGGGAGCAAAGGAAAGGTCTTTAAATCTATAAACGGAGGAGATTCTTGGGAAAATATTACCGGAAGCGTTAACTTAAATACCAAGGCCCTTGTAATACAACCTAGTGCTACGGGCGAAGATTTGGTTTATTTGGTGACCAAGAAAGGATATGGTGTGCCTGCAAAAATATTTTATAGAACCGCATCAATGAACGATTGGGAATTGTTTTCAAAAAATTTCCCAGATAATTTTTCTGTCATTACAGCAGTTCCCTTTTATAGGGATGCAAAAATAAGAGTAGCCGGTAGTGGCGGTGTATGGGAAAGTTATATGCAAGACCAAAATTTTGAGCCCGTTTTAAACCCCTGGGTCGAAAAAGGATACAGTAATTGTATGCTAGATACCCTAAATTTTGACGACCACTCCATGATTAAACATGAAGGGGCTGCTTGGCAATGGGATATTACGCCTACACCATCTTATATCAGCGATGTCAATAGTAGGAATCCCAAAGTTGTTTTGGGGAATCCAGGAGCTTATGATGTTACTATGACGGTCACCCAAAACGGAAAAGTATATTCCAAGACCATCAAAGAAATGGTAGTCACTACTACCTGCCCCTCTATTACGGACTGTAGCAATCCAGGAGAATTACCTAAGAACGAATGGTCTCTGGTTCATGTCAGTAGTGAGGAAACAAATTATCCGGGGTTGGGTACCATGGCTTTTGACGATGATCCCAATACGATATGGCATACCCGATGGAGTACAGGAACGGATCCGTACCCGCATGAATTACAAATTGACCTTGGGAATATATACAGTATAAGTCAATTTACTTATTTACCGAGATCCAATGGTTCTAACGGAAGAATTTCAGAGTACGAACTCTACTTTAGCTATGACAAGAATAATTGGGGAGAAGCTGTGCATACCGGAGTTTTTGAAAATAATGCCAGTCCACAGCGTATCAATTTTGACGAACCAGTAAAAGGACGTTATATGAGAATAAAAGCCTTGTCAGAAGTCAATGCGCAAGTTTTTGCCTCTATAGCAGAAGTAAGCCTTATAGGTTGCCTTGCCGACAATTGTCCGGGGATGGATAATGATGACCAGGCCGATTTTGATGGCGATGGCATAGGAGACGCCTGTGAAGATGATGACGATAATGACGGTGTCTTAGATGTTGACGACCAATGTCCAAAATCTGAACCGAACGCTGTAGTAGATCAAAATGGCTGTACCTTATTTGCGCTTCCGGCGAACAATTTTATGGTAGAAGTACTGTCTGAAACCTGTAGAACTAGCGATAATGGAAAATTAATTATTGTTGCCAAGGAAGCCCTAAACTACCAAGTGAAGGTAGTAGGCCATGGTCAGACTTCTTCCTATAACTTTACGGAGACTTTGGAGATTGCAGGCTTAAAAGCCGGATCCTATCAGCTTTGCTTTACCGTCGATGGTCAGCCTAGTTTTAAACGTTGCTATGATGTGTCTGTCAGTGAGCCCCAAGATATTGCCGTAATGTCGTTTTACGATCCAGATACCAAAGAAATATCCCTAAAAATGTACAACGGTGCTAGTTATAAGGTGTCTATTAATGGAAAAGTCTGGGAAACATCAGAAAATGAGATTACCCTAGCCTTGGATGAAGGTGCCAACCATATATCGGTAACTACCGAAAAAGATTGTCAGGGAGTATTTGAAAAGCAAATCATGCTTGCCAAGGAGATATTGGTCTATCCTAATCCGGTAGAAGATTACCTATATATGAATTTAGGAGAAGACAAGTCTAAAATGGTACAGATACAAATGTATGATAATGGGGGTAAATTAATTCTTGCCAGAACCCAGGCAGTAACCAGTAGTATGTTGCGCGTCGATGTTGCCTTTGTTTATAGTGGAATTTATTCGGTTCGCTTAACGACTCAAGAAGGGATACATAACTTTAAAATAATTAAAAAATGAAAAAATCGTTAATTGCACTGTTGATGATATTTACTGCCTTTTCATGTAGTAAAGGTGGTGATGCACCTAAAGAAGAAGAGGTAGGTAGTCCTGAAGCTGCCACTTTGGTTTTTCCATTGAACAATTCGGAATGTATCGAAGGTGTTGTAAAAAGTGACACTAAAAGCACTGTTACCTTCGATTGGGAAGATGCCTTGCATGCCGATAGGTATGAACTGAAGTTAAAAAACCTGTCTACAGGTGTAACAACAGGACATAATATTTCTAAAAGTGAGGTAGCCCTTGATTTAGATAGGGGAGTGGCCTATTCTTGGTATGTTATCTCAAGAAGTCAAGGATCTCCGGAAAAAGCCGAGAGTCCTGTTTGGAAATTTTATAATGCCAGTGTTGCGTCTTCCTCCTATGCTCCCTTTCCAGCAGAGGTAGTCGCTCCCATAATCAATCAGGAGCTGGCCTTTTCATCGGAGGGGATTGCTTTAGAATGGAGTGGGAGCGATGTCGATCAGGATATCGTCTCCTATGATCTTTATTTTGGAGAAAGTGATTCCCCAGAGCTCTTTAAAGAAAACCTAACAGGATCTAAACTAGAAAACGTTGAGGTAAAGGCCGCCACCAATTATTATTGGAAGGTAAAAACAAAGGATGCTCAAGGAAATATTTCCTATTCAGACCTTTTTCAGTTTAATGTGAAATAAAGAAGACAAAGAATCTTATAAAAGAGGAAAGATAATAATTGAATCTTAAGAGCAGTTAGCATTCTAAAAAAAACTCCCTCGAAAGCAATGGACAGGGAGTTTTCTATGAACATAACTACCTATTAACAATTTTTAAATGCTTTGTTATGGATTATCAACAATCTTTTAATGTGAATATGACCGGTATGGATGGGTATGATGTGCTTTTTGTAAAATTAGTGCTGGTGATAATTATTTTTTCTTTACTGCTAGCTATACTGAATTTTTTAAGGGACAAATTTATTAATAAAACTACTGACACAAATAGGGAGGATATTTCAGGGCTCCTGATCGTATTAAACAAATTGTTTTTTATTGGCGGATTTGGCTTTGTGATAGCCAATATTATCAAAGTGATACTTTCCCAAAGCAAAAGAAATTCGGGCTTCCCTTCCGTAAGGTATGGCGGAGAGTGGGACTATTTGATCTTTGGAATTATTCTAGTCTTTTTGGGTATTGGTTTTAAAGTGAGCAGAAAAGTCCTAAAAAAGGAATCTGATATTTCCTCGGAGACCAAAAATTAGGAGGTTTCCCATGAATATAAATCTATTCCAATACAACTAGGGGTGTTTTAGCTTGTGGTATAACTAGCGCTGTTATAACCTAATGTATGCATCCCAATAGTAACCTCTAAAAAAAATATGAAATTAAAAAATACCATAACAGCTTTAGTCTGCGTACTGCTACTGGTGTCTTGCCTAGAAAGCAAAACAGCAAAAGATACCTCCCTAAAGACGCAAAGAGAACAAATGATCGGAGATTGGCGCTTTTCGTCAGAATCTTTTCAAAGAATTCATCCCAAGGACGAGGTCGTGACCGCCTTTACCTTGCACGACGATGCCACGGCAACCGTGGTTTTTGGAAACAAAAATACATCGCGAGAAGAAAAGGGAAGTTGGTCTTGGCAATATAAAAAGGAGCTAGGCAATCAAAATTTTGGACTTTCTTCTAATACAGATGTTCTAGTAAAAGTCCAAAAATCTAAGGACAAGGTTTTTGTTATCGGATTCAAGTTAGAAATGGAAGACCAAGAATTACGGTTGTCAACTGGGAGGGCGCATAGGTATGTAAAACAGTAAGAAATCTAGGATCTAAAAGTCCACCTCTTTAAAAAACCAAATCCCATCCTACTTAAAAAAAGGATGGGGTTTGGTTTTTATAGATAGCTAGGAGCCCAAAAATGACATCCTTAGCTTAAATCATGCTTCTTTAAGAATGTCTCCAAATCATCCTTTTGAGCTACTTTCTTAAATTCAGCAGGGGTCATGCCATATTCCTTTTTAAAACATTTGGAGAAATATTTGGTATCCCCAAAACCAACAGAGTATGCCGCCTCGGAAACAAGGTAATCGTATTTGCTGATCAAAATGGCCCCTTTCTTTAAACGGTACATTCTAAGGAATTCTACAGGTTTTTTCCCCGTTATTTGGGTACATTTACGGTAAAGGGCAGAATAGCTCATTCCTAAAGCGTCTGAAATATTTTCGAGCTTAAAGTTGATGTCATCTATATTGTTTTCAATTTCATCCACCATTTTTCTGATAAACTCATCGCTTTTAGAGTCTACCTCCGTGGTATTGGGCAAACCCAGTTGATCCGATTTAAACTTGATCATCAACCGATCTTGCTGCATCAGAATGTTCTCTACCTTTAGCAAGAGCTCGTCCCTGTTAAAAGGTTTCGGTAAATACGAAATGGCCCCGGCATTCATTCCCGATATTTTAACTTCCGTACTGCTTTTAGCAGTCAATAAGACCACTGGGATATGACTGGTTTTTTCCGTTTTCTGAAGTTCTTGGCAAAGTTCAATCCCGGTCATTTCAGGCATCATAATATCACTGATCACCAGGTCTGGGAGATGTTCCTCAATAAGCTGTTTTCCTAATAGCCCATTATCCGCACTAATAAGGTTAAACGAATCGTCGAATATCGATCTCAAATAAATCTGAATGTCCAAGTTGTCGTCTATGATGGCAATGGTCTTCTCTTTCTTAGAAGAGTTTTTTTCTATCAAAGTAGGTCGTGTTCTTATTGGGGCTTCTTCTGGTATTGTTACATCCTGCTTTTCTTCCTTTCGGTAATCATCGCCGCTAAGCGGAATTTTTAGAGTGAAGGTAGCGCCGGTACTACTATTGTTATGTACAGTAATATCGCCATGATGTAGTGTTGCCAATTCTTTTACCAAGGCAAGGCCAATGCCGGTACCGCCAATTTCCTTACCGTTTTTAGATTGGTAAAAGAGGTTGAAGATTTTATCGATATCCTTTTCTGGGATACCAGGACCACTATCGGAAACTTTTATTAAAATGTATTTTCGCTTTTCACAGATCGAAACATCCAGGTCAATACAGCCATCTTTTGGCGTAAATTTTATCGCATTGGAAAGGAGGTTGTATACAATATGCTCTAATCGTTGAGTATCGAACCACAAGGCTTCTGGTAGCTCGGCATAGGTTTCCTTCAGGGAAATGCCTTTGTATTTGGCGTGTTCCTTAAACCCATAGGCAATATCCTTTATAAAATCAATTAAATTCCCTTCGGTAACCTTGAGCTGAAGCTTTCCTAATTCATAATTCTTCATCGTGGTAAGCTCGGCAGCAATCCTTGAGAGCCTTTGGGTATTGTTCCAAACCATTTGTAGTCGCTGCTGGTTGCTGTCCTTTTCTTTGGCATTTTTAATCATATCCTTTATTGGGGCACTAATAAGGGTGATCGGAGTTTGGATTTCATGAGACATTTTAGAGAAAAAATTCATCTTCATATCATAGAACTCCTTGTTTTGCTTGTTTTTTAAAGAAGCAACCAAAAATTTGTTCTTCAGGTTCAACCAAGTAGTAATCGCATATAGCATCCCGCATAGCACGATAAAATAAAGAATGTAGGCCCAAGTTTGCTTCCATAGAGGGGCTTCAATGACAATCGCTACTTTTTTTGGAGAAATATCCCAAAGACCCTTCTTGGTCCCGGCCTTCACTTCAAAAGTATAGCGGCCAGGAGGTATATTGGTGTAGGTGGCCATATTGTTGCTCTTGGAAGAAATCCATTCCTTGTCAAAACCGTGAAGTTTATAGGCGTATTGGTAATACGATTTTAAGGTGTTTCCCAAGGCAGAAAACCTAAAGCTAAATGAGGATTGAGACGGGCCTAAGGTTAAATGTCCAATATCTTCTATTTTTTTGTTTATCTGATCGGGAATAATAGATGCGGCAGGTCTATTGAGTACCTCAATGCCATTGATCAATAATTTTGGGTATTCCTTTTTTTGTTGCATTTGCTGCGCATCAAAATAATTCAATCCTTTAGAGCCTCCAAAATACAGGAGCCCATCGCTGTCTTTGTAACTGCTTCCGCTTCTAAAATTGTATCCTTGAAGCCCGTCGGCAATACCAAATTCTTCTACATTTTGGGTGTTCGGGTTATATTTAAAGATCCCTTCATTAGTACTCAGCCATAGCGTATTAGTATCCGAAGAAAGAACTGATCTAAAGCGAATCTCCTTAAAATCGTTCGGAAATTCTAATTTTTTAAATAGCTGAGTATCTATGTCGTAAACGGCTAAGGTGCTATTGGCAATAAACCACAAATTATTGTTGTCATCTACCGTCATATCATTGATATAATGATATAGGTTAGTGTTCAAGCTACTGTTCTCAGGGGTAATATTTTTAAATTGAGAACTGCTCAGTTCATGCTTGTTTTCTACAAAATTAAATAGGCCACCATTGCTGATGCTAATCCAAATACCGCCGTTATTGTCTTCTGCAATATTCATAGCGGTAGTGCCCTTTAACCCATTGTCCCCATAAAAAAAGCGGGCTTTTAGATTCATATTATAATCAAATATAAAAACGCCTGATTCGGTCGACAACCAAATCCTATTTTTTGAGTCCTTATGGAGTAGGCCTATAAAACTTGGCGGATATCCAAGTTCCTTTTCCAAATCATATTTGCTTAATCGTTTTGTTTTCGGATTAACCTTCCATAAGCCTTGTTGGTAGGTTCCAACCAACAAGGTTCCAGAATCTAATTCTATTAAGGATTGGATATACTTTCCTTCAAAACCTTCTTTTTCATCATAGGTCGTGGTGGTGTTATTTTTTGTGTCATGAAGGGTAAGACCCCGTCCGTCGGTACCTATGTAAAGAATGTCGTTAGTAGCTTTATACATAGTCAAGATGCGTGTTGGGGCGTTGTCTTCGTGACCAGAATGGTAATGTAAGCCGCTAAGGGAGTTTGGAAGTATTTGTAAGTGTTCGTTGTTGGGAAACAACCATATATTGCCATGGTTGTCTTCTTTAATTTTGACGACTGTATTAGAGGCCAAGGAAAACTCACTGTTTTCATTTCTATAGAAGTGGGCTACCTCTTTGGTGCTAGTATTCATTTGATAAACTCCGTTCCCATCGGTGGCAATCCAAACATTTCCTTTGCTGTCAAAATAAATATCCTTAATGATACTTCTTAATTGCAACTCGGTATGATAGGTGTCGGTACTTTCGCTGGGTGTGAAACTACAAAGATTGCCTTGCGAATTGGCAAACCATATTTTGCCATAAGCCTTGTTAATCTTGTATCCGTAGGCCAAAACGCCCGAGCTCTTTTTAGTATTAATATTATAATTATAAATTCTACCGCTCTTGGTAGAAAACCAAATAATACCGTCCTTTTCTACAATATCATGTATTCCTCTTATGATAGAAGTGTTGTTTTGGTCTAGGTTAACACTATCAATTTGGGTGCTTGAAGGTTTTTTATAGTAAATTTTGCCGTCTTCGGTGCCAAAGAGCAAATAATTAGAGTTGGCTGTTATATTGTTTATTTTCTTGGAAGGCGATGTTTGTTTCTGGGTAAAGAGGTTATATGGTGTAAAGGTTCCTTTGTCATTCTGATGCGCTATACGTCCGTTTAAGGACAATACCCAAAGCTTCCCGTTTTCATCCAATTCTGCCTTCTCTATAAAGTCGGTATGGTGGTGGTTTTTCGATGGGAAAATAGCATCAAACGGAATATCCATGTAGCTAGCCCCGTCGTATTTTACCATGCGCCTAGAATGTACAAGCCATATATAGCCAAGACTGTCCTGCAACATATCTTTGGTAAGAATGTCCTTGTTGTCAATAGTGACCTTCAGTGGGATTAAATTTTTAGCCTCTTGTCCCCATGAGGTAATGTAAGTTAGAAAAAATATTATGAGAAGCTTGGTTTTTAACATGTAGTAGATGTTTGGTCTAATCTGTAAAATTAGCGTATAATATACGATTATACAATGTGTAATAAAGGTCTTTTCCTATGTTTAGCAGGGGTATTTACATCAAATAGTTGTATTTTTATAAAACCATGGGCGTTTCCCTAACGGGTCGCGCTTTCCGCTATATCTTTTTTAGGGGCTGTACCCTCTAAAAAAGGATGCCGCTGCAATCCCTAACGCAGATTTCAATGAACAATTAGCAGGAAACAATGATCAATGTAAAAATTGATTAATGTGAAAATGTAACAATTGTTTAAAGTAGGAAGTAGTAATGTAGCGTTAAAAAAATATAGTTTACAATACCCTAATGAATGGCTGGCGCCAGGGTTACGCTCGTGCCCGTACTGGTAAGGAGTAGCGTGGCGGCTATATTTTAGG
>NZ_FQYX01000023.1:0-59505 GCF_900141935.1 Arenibacter nanhaiticus
AAATTACTTCTTTTGTAGTCCGTAGGGGAATCGAACCCCTGTTACCAGGATGAAAACCTGGCGTCCTAACCCCTAGACGAACGGACCATTAATTGCTTAATTGCGGATGCAAATATACAACTAATTTTTACTGCAGCAAGTCTTATTCGATTTTTTTGAAAAAAATTAATAAGCCTTCGCAAACAGTACCCTTTTTGCCGATGGTTTTCCAGTAACCATACAGCTTCCGGCCTCTTCTTTTGCCTCCAAAGGAATGCAACGGATAGTTGCTTTAGTCTCCTCTTTTATAAGCTCTTCGGTCTCTTCGGTACCATCCCAATGCGCCGAGATAAAACCTGGCTTAGTTTCGAGCACCGTTTTAAACTCATCATAAGAATTTACTTCAGTAATATTGTTTTCCCTAAAGTCATATGCTTTCTTATAAATAGATTTTTGAATATCCTCTAATAAGAACTCTATTTTGGCAACCACCTCATCGGCATTTACCGTTTCTTTAGTCAAGGTATCCCTTCTGGCCACCTCATAAGTTCCGTTTTCCAGATCGCGCTGACCAATAGCCAAACGAACAGGAACCCCTTTAAGTTCGTATTCATTAAACTTAAATCCGGGCTTATGAGTATCCCTATTGTCGTATTTCACAGAAATTCCCTTGGCACGAAGTTCTTTCACCAAAGGATTTACTTTCTCCGAAATAGCATCTAATTGATCGTCTCCTTTATATATAGGAACAATAACCACTTGTATTGGCGCCAACATAGGCGGCAACACCAGACCATTATCATCACTATGGGTCATGATCAAGGCTCCCATTAAGCGTGTAGACACTCCCCAAGAGGTTGCCCAGACATGTTCCTGTTTTCCTTCTTTGTTCGCAAATTTCACATCAAAGGCCTTGGCAAAGTTTTGTCCCAAGAAATGCGAAGTACCGGCCTGCAATGCCTTTCCGTCCTGCATCAAAGCTTCAATACAATAGGTTTCCAAAGCTCCTGCAAAACGCTCACTAGCCGTTTTAACCCCTTTTATTACTGGCATAGCCATATGGGTTTCTGCAAATTCGGCATAGACATCTACCATCTGTTCCGCCTCTGCTATGGCCTCTTTTTCCGTGGCATGGGCAGTATGCCCTTCTTGCCATAAGAATTCTGCGGTCCTTAAAAATAATCGCGTACGCAATTCCCATCGCACTACATTGGCCCATTGGTTTATTAGCAATGGCAAATCCCTATAAGACTGTATCCACCTTCTATAGGTATCCCATATAATGGTTTCAGAAGTTGGCCTAACAATAAGCTCCTCTTCCAATTTTGCTTCAGGATCTACAATTATACCGCTACCATCCTCGGCATTTTTTAATCTATAATGCGTTACAACGGCACATTCTTTGGCAAAACCCTCTACATGGGTTGCCTCTTTGCTTAAATAAGACTTGGGGATAAACAGGGGAAAATACGCATTTTCATGTCCGGTTTCCTTGAACCTTTTATCCAAGGCGGCTTGCATTTTTTCCCATATAGCAAACCCATAAGGTTTAATTACCATACAACCCCTAACTCCCGAATTCTCAGCTAAATCCGCCTTTACCACGAGTTCATTATACCATTTGGAATAATCCTCTGCCCTTTTCGTTAACTTTTTACTCATTACTTGTAGTTTGGCACAAAACTTGCGACTTTATATTTTAGAAAATAGTTTGGTAAAACTAACTATTTTTACCATGTTCAACAATAAAATTTACGATGATGACACATTCTCTACTTCCCGGAAGAACATATTTAACTGCCACAGTTATGGTTCTTGGTATATTATTGACTTCTTGTGGATCTTACCAGCAGGCATCATATTATGACAATGACGGCATTTATGGTGATGGTTTGGAGCAGCAAGTCACCATCGTACGAGAATCTAGACCGCAACAAGTTTCTCAAGAGGAGAATACTTTTGGTGAATACTTTGGTCAAAAAGCTAATGAATACGACAACATTCTTGCCGAAGAAGTCTTTACCGATGTCGATGGTTATTACGGAAACAACATGAACGAGGGTATGGATGAAAATTCGGAATCGACCTATTCCAACAATACCTATAACGGGTATGGTGCTTGGGGCGACAACCCTACCAGTGTTAACATCAACATTTACGACAATTACGGATGGGGAGGCTACTACAATAGTTGGGGCCGTCCTTGGGGATTTTATGCTGGGTACTGGGGTGGTTATTACAGCCCTTGGTCATGGAACTATTATGGGTATGGCTACAATAATTGGGGCTGGTCTGGTTACGGATACGGATGGGGACACCACTACTATCGCCCATACTACCACTACCCTTACTATTCGCACAGATACTATCCTAAATATTACAACAACGCCTATTCCTATAACAATAGCAGAAGAGGCTACTACAGAACTAACGCAATTAGCTCTAGTAACAACCTAAGAGGAAGATCTAATCTTACTAACGCAAGAACCAACGATGCTACCAGGTTAAGGAGCAACACACGCTCTTCGAACAACAGAAGCAATATCTCTACCAACAATAGCCGATATAGATCGCAAACGACAACCAGAAGAGCCATTGGCGTAGATGCAAAGGTTAGAAATCAATCCTATAGAACCAGTAGAAGTACTAGGGCCACCCCTAGATACAACTCCTCTTCCAGAAACAACAGCACCTATAAAAGTACTGCTCCGGCAAATAGAACCTACAGAAGTAGCTCTAGGAGCACTAGCCCTAGCCGTTCTACATACCGAAGTTCTCGTAGCACTTCCAAACCTTCGAGCAGCACTATAAGAAGCTCAAGCAGCCCTTCAAGATCCTCTAGCGGAACCGTAAGAAGTTCTAGTAGTTCTAGAAGTTCTAGCGGAAACACACGAAGTTCTTCTTCTAGATCTTCAAGCAGAAGAGGTGGAGGAAGATAAAAGCAGGCCAAATAAACCCAGTAAAACATATTAAAACTAAACCGATGAAAAGAAATATAACCTTCTTTATATTATTGGCATGTACTATAGTAAGCGGACAAAACATTAACGATGTGCTTCGCTATAGCGGCGAAAATTTACAAGGTACAGCGCGTTATCAAGGCCTAAGTGGTGCCTTTGGAGCCCTCGGGGGAGATTTATCATCCCTAAACGTTAATCCGGCCGGTAGCGCAGTCTTTAACAATAGCCAGTTTTCCCTAACAGCCTCTAACGCCAATACTAAAATTAACGCCTCCTATTTTAACGGAAATACTTTTGCTTCCAATAATGCCTTTGAAATCAATCAGGTTGGAGGAGTGCTCGTTTTTAAAAACACCAAAAATCCTAATTGGAAAAAAGTATCCTTGGCCTTTAATTATGATCTGGCCAATAATTTTGATGGGGAAATTTTTATTGCAGGACTCAGCAATCAAGGTATTGACAACTATTTTTTAGCGAATGCTAATGGCGTTCCTTTTGGCCCATTATTAATACAAGATGATGAATTCATAGAAGAAGCTTACTTAGATATCGGGGCTCAGTTAGGCTTTATAGACCAACAAGCTTTTTTGGGGTATTATGGCGGTTTAATAGACCCGATGGACGAAACAAACGACAATAACACAAGCTATGTATCTAACGCCAAATACAGCAGTGTTAACCAAAAGTATTCAGAAAACACCCTAGGACACAACGGAAAATTTACAGCAAACCTAGCATCACAGTACAATGACAACCTTTCTATTGGGGCCGCTATAAATATACATAACGTACTCTATGACAAACTGACCAAATTCACTGAAAGTGGATACGACTTAGATTCACCTATAAAGAACACTAGTTTTGAAAATCGCTTAAAGACTACAGGAACGGGCTTTTCTTTTAGCATGGGTGCCATAGCAAAACTAAACCAATTTATCAGGGTCGGAGGAAGCTATCAGTCCCCAACCTGGTATCGTTTGTCGGATGAGACATCTCAGCGAATAAATTCTGACCTGGCCGATGACGATATAGGCTTTATCAATTTTAATGTGGTTAATGTTTTTGACAAATACACCATTAAAACTCCCGAGAAACTCACCGCTAGCATGGCCGTTATTTTTGGAAGACAAGGGCTGTTAAGTTTTGATTACGGGTATCAAGACATGTCAAAAGCAGAATTAAGACCCACTTCGGATCCTAGCTTTGCTTCAGAAAATGCTTTTATGGCTACCCAACTAGGGGCCGTATCTACTGTTAGATTAGGTGGAGAGTACCGCATAGAAGCTTTTAGTCTTAGGGCAGGATACAGGTTTGAAGAAAGCCCCTACGACAATGGAGCTGCCATAGGCGATTTAAAGGGCTACTCTTTAGGGATAGGATATGATTTTGGCGGCAGCAAACTAGACCTAGCTTACAGTTATGCTACCCAAGATAGAAACAAACAATTATACGATGTTGGCTTAACAAAACCGGCTACTATTAGCTCCAAAAATACTGTTCTTGGTTTAAGCTACATCTTAAACTTCTAAAAAAAACTATTTACAGTTAAAAAAGACGGGGATATGCCCGTCTTTTTTATATCCTATATTTAATACATACGCCCTGAACAAATAGCTTTTAATTCCAAGACTATCGTTTTAATGAGAAATGACTATTGATATATTTAGCATATGACCGCTGACCATTGGTATCTAGATAACTTAACTTAAACCAATAATCTGTAGCCGGCAACACATGCCCATCTAAAGTGCCATTCCACCCAATACTATTTTTCGTCAATTGTTTGATTAATTTCCCATACCGATCGTATATAAAAACCACAGGATCTTTTAAACTAGAGACCCCACTGATATGCCATAGATCATTTACCCCATCTCCATTGGGTGTAAAAAACTTAGAATACCCAACGACCACAATAGTTTCTGTAACCGACCCACAGCCTCTAGGGTCGTTTACGGTTACCCTATGCAAGCCTGGTGAAACATTATCAAATACTTGTTCTGCCTGGTATGGCCCGTTATTTAGTTTAAATTCAAATTCCCCTTCCCCAATAGGCACTATAGTTATGCTATTATTATCTTGTAGTTCACTTATCTTTATATTTTTTATACGAGGTGTTTTAGAAGCGACCACTTGTATTTCAAAGGTGTTTTCACAAACACCATCACTTTCCCCATCAAAAATAGAAAGCGTATACGTACCACCTTGAGCCACGCTGATACTTGAGGATGTTTCGCCAGAATCCCATTGATAGTAATACCTAGGATCCGGAGACACATCACCAATGATCACATTGGTATTGTCTTCGCACAAATAGACCATCAAAGGAAAATCTTTTACCAATGGCTCATATACTGTTATAGAAAATTCTTCGGACACATCAAAGCACTTAGAATTTTCTACTGCGGTAGTCCTGATAAAAATTTGATGTTCGCCAACGCTCAGCGGAAAACTTTTGGACAATGGATTTGTACCATAAAAAGCGTCTGAAGGTGTACCGTGATATGTCACGACAACCTCATCCGAAGATTGGTCTCCCAAAACTCGGGCATCCTTTTCCGACAAGTTATAGGCATCTATCTCACCAAAGCAAAAATACTCGTCACTTACCCCAAAAGATTTTGGTGCCTTTGTAAAGGCTACCTGTACATCACTAATAATATCGTTTTGGCTTTTAGTCTCTACCACCACCCTATACATAGCGGCTTCGACAACTTTCAGAGTTTCCTCAATTTCTCCCGGAAGTACCGTAAACCCATTACCTATATCCTTATACCAAGAATATTTTAGGGCATCGTCCGTTGCTGCGTCCAAGCTTATTGTTTCGGTATCACAGGATGCTATTGGTGGCCCCAAAAGGTTATTGATAATTGAACAATCCAAGGCATCATATGGGTTGGTAACAAATACGTTACCAGAGAATTGTATAGAAAAACCAGAATTGACATTACTAAAATTATTTACCATCAGGTAATAGTCTTCCCCAGCCTCTACTTCTAACCATTGTTCATATTGCACATTATTTGTAACCGCGCTAGGATCTTCCCCTACCCCTATATAGGTATTCTGCTCCTTATTGTCGTAAAAATTACAACGAATAGGATCCCCTAGTTCACCGCAATCACTTGCCTTGTACAGGGCAAAATCCCAATCTTCTTCAGGATCTATACCGATATTGAACCCCAACTGACCAGGAGCCCCTGTTTTAAATCTGTACCAAGCCGAATTAGACTCAATAGCCCCAGAGAGGGTTTTCTCTAAACAACCAGAAGTTTGCACCTCTTTAAAATCGTCTGCCCCATAACCATCAGTTCCCCCATTTACGGGGGTATTATTACAGATTGGCACAGCGTTGGCACAATCGGAAGAAACTTGTGCCCAGGCATTGCCTGTGCTCACAATACACATCAATATAAATAGATAAACTAGCTTCCTCATGAACCCATGCAAAATTTGTGTCTTATAAAAATAGCCAGCTGTTGTACTTAACACTAATTTATGTTGTGTAAGCACCTAATCGTGTTATAAAGTGGCATATAATGTATATCTTTGCAGCCTTAAAAAGCCATATTTTAATGAAAATCGACAACGCATTGGAAAAGCAATTTGAAGAATTAGGAGACGATCACGTATCGGCCGCTGAAGACACTCCTTTACGAAAGGACGCATTTGTCCTTAGTGATGAAGAGAAAATTGCAAAAATACAAGGGAACGTAAACGAAATTATGCTTACCCTAGGGCTCGACTTAGAGGACGACAGTTTAAAAGGCACTCCGAATAGAGTGGCTAAAATGTTCGTAAGCGAAATATTCGGTGGATTAAACCCTAGGCGTAAACCAAAATCATCTACTTTTAGTAATAAGTATAAGTACGGTGAAATGTTGGTAGAGAAAAACATCACCTTATACTCTACTTGTGAACATCACCTGTTACCGATAGTTGGTAAGGCACACGTTGCGTATATCTCTAAAGGGACTGTTGTAGGCTTATCGAAAATGAACAGGATCGTAGATTATTTCGCCAAAAGACCACAGGTACAAGAGCGTCTTAACATACAGATTGTAAGGGAGCTCCAAAAGGTATTAGGAACAGAAGATGTTGCCTGTGTAATAGACGCCAAGCATTTATGTGTGAACTCTAGAGGTATCAGAGATATCGAAAGTAGCACGGTAACGGCTGAATACGGAGGGAAATTTAAAGATGAAGCGGTAAGACGCGAATTTTTAGACTACATAAACATAGACACCAAATTTTAATTCTTTTAGCTTAAAATGCATTTGTACCAAAATCAACATTTAAAAGTTTATAACTCCTTATCTGGAAAAAAAGAAGATTTTAAACCTTTAAACGAAGGTCATATCGGCATGTATGTTTGCGGACCAACGGTTTACAGCAATGTACACCTTGGCAACTGCCGTACCTTTATGTCATTCGATATGATTTTCCGGTATTTTAAGCATTTGGGCTATAAGGTACGTTATGTAAGAAATATTACCGATGCCGGTCATTTGGAGAACGATGCCGAAACCGGTGAGGATAAAATTGCTAAAAAAGCACGCTTGGAGCAATTGGAACCCATGGAAGTAGTACAGCGCTACACCTTGGATTTTCATACCATTTTAGAAAAATTTAATTTTTTACCTCCAAGCATAGAGCCTACGGCGACCGGCCATATTATTGAGCAAATCGAAATCATAAAAACCATCCTTAACAAAGGCTTGGCGTATGAAATCAATGGTTCCGTATATTTTGACGTTGAAAAGTTCAATAAAACCAACGAATACGGAAAGCTGAGCGGCAGGAAATTAGAAGATATGATCTCTAACACCCGCGAATTAGCTGCTCAGGACGAGAAAAGAAATCCTCAGGATTTCGCTTTATGGAAAAAAGCCGAACCCCAACACATTATGCGTTGGCCTTCTCCTTGGGGCGATGGCTTTCCGGGCTGGCACTTAGAGTGCACCGCCATGAGCACCAAGTACCTGGGAGAAACTTTTGATATTCACGGTGGCGGGATGGACTTAAAATTCCCGCATCACGAATGTGAAATCGCCCAGGCAGAGGCTTGCAACGGGCATGCCCCAGTTAATTATTGGATGCACGCCAATATGCTTACCCTGAACGGCAAAAAGATGGCTAAATCTACGGGCAACAATATATTGCCACATGAGATTTTTACTGGTGAGAATGAAATTCTCAGCAAGGCCTATTCTCCATCCGCGGTACGCTTCTTTATGATGCAGGCCCATTACAATAGCATTTTGGATTTAAGTGACGAAGCGCTATTAGCTTCAGAAAAAGGATTCCATAAATTAATGGAAGCATGGGAGAATTTAGCCAAACTTCCTACTGCTACTGTTAGTAGTTTTGATGTTGCCGCATGGAAACAAAAGTGTTATGACGCCATGAACGACGATTTTAACACCCCGATTTTAATCGCCCATTTATTTGAAGCCGTAAAGCACATCAACCTCATAAAAGAATCTAAGGAAAGTATTACCGAAAAGGATCTAGAAGTATTAAAGGGGGCGATGCACGATTTTATTTTTGACATCCTAGGGTTAGAAAACAAAAATGCTACTGCCTTGGACAGCGACAAACTATCTGATGTCATCGGTCTTTTAATTCAATTAAGAAACGATGCTCGGGCCAATAAAGATTTTGCCACATCTGATAAAATACGGGAACAGCTAGAAACTATGGGTATCCAATTAAAGGACGGTAAAGACGGTACTACTTTTAGTTTTTCTTAACCAAGCTTCTACTTTTTTACATCCATTGTAACAATGGCCTATAGCAGCACGGAATACCGACATTAATAGCAGGCTACCAAAACAACCTAAATATTGA
Source organism: Arenibacter nanhaiticus (assembly GCF_900141935.1). GTDB lineage: Bacteria > Bacteroidota > Bacteroidia > Flavobacteriales > Flavobacteriaceae > Arenibacter > Arenibacter nanhaiticus. The sequence continues at coordinate 8,790 of NZ_FQYX01000023.1, forward strand.
TGAAGAAAATACTTATTGCCCCATTTTTACTTTTGGTAAAACTGTACCAAATCTTAATCTCGCCCCTAACTCCCGCTAGTTGTCGTTATTCGCCCACATGCTCCCATTACACCTTGGAAGCGCTTAAAAAACACGGACTTTTTAAAGGCGGCTGGTTAGCCATCAAAAGAATCTTTAGCTGCCATCCATGGGGCGGTAGCGGTTTTGATCCGGTACCCTAACTAGAAAGGCCCAAAAGTCTATTTTCTTTATTCTCTTTAGGAATTATCCATTAATTCATAATTCCTAATCCTTATTTCTTGTTACTAATTACTTATCTTAGTCCCTTAAAATTAATTGCAAATGTATTTTTTAGGCTTTACCTGGAACCCTGCCGATACCCTTTTTAATATTGGGTTTATACAAATAAAATATTACAACCTTCTTTGGATCATTGCCTTTGCCCTTGGCTGGTATATTATGAAGAAAATCTTCCTGAAGGAAAAAAAATCTCTCGAACAGTTAGATTCTTTATTCATATACACTGTTTTAGCCACCATGTTGGGCGCACGTTTGGGACATGTCTTTTTTTACGATTGGCCCTATTATCAAAACCACATAGCAGAAATATTACTTCCTATTAGAGAAAGTGCGGATAGCAGGCTCTTTGGCCTTTTTCCGGGCTACGAATTCACCGGTTTTACCGGATTGGCCAGCCATGGTGCCGCTATAGGAATCATCATAGGCATGTACCTCTACACTAGAAAATTTCCTGAATTCAATATGTTATGGATTTTGGACCGAATTGTTGTTCCTGTTTCCATAGGGGCCTTTTGTGTGCGTTTAGGAAACTTCTTCAATTCGGAAATCAACGGAAAAATAGTAGATAAATCATTTCTATTTGCTACGCGATTTGTACGCGATTCCGATGATTTACATCCTGCACAAGCCTTGGCGGTTACAAAGCAAAAAACGGTGAATGCCGCCTACGACCTTATTGAAAAAGACCCTCGGTTTTCTGAATACCTAGAAGCCATTCCATACAGACATCCTGCACAACTATATGAAGGAATATGCTATATATTTATATTCGCCCTTTTGTACTACCTATACTGGAAGACCGACAAAATAAACAAGCCAGGCTATTTATTTGGCCTATTCCTAGTATTGCTTTGGACCGTTCGCTTTTTTGTAGAATTTGTAAAGAAAAGCCAAGGCGGATTTGAGGAATCCTTGGGATTATTGGCAACCGGCCAATGGTTAAGCATTCCTTTTATTCTCATTGGCCTATTTTTTATGTTTAGAAAAAGAGAAGGAAATACCATATAATTTTCCTTTACGATATCTATAAGGTAGAACAACAATTTATTTTTTTGATAAGCTGTTGTACTGCCTTTTAATTTAAACAAGCTGTTGCTCGTAAACAAAATAATCGCTGATGACTACTTTTAAATTAAAAGCTGGTTTCTTTACCGCTATTTTTTGCATATTCTTTTCTCTTCATTCTTGCAAGGAGCAACCCAAAAATATCGTTGAGCGGGCGCCCATAACTTTTACCAAGGACGGTGAACTTAGTATTCTAAAAAAAGGTACCGAAACAGCCTACATCAAGTTCGATATAGAAATCTCCGAAAGTGAATACGAGACACAAACTGGACTCATGTATCGCAGTTCGATGGAAGATACCCAAGGCATGTTGTTTATATTTGAAGATGTTGCAATGCGCTCCTTTTATATGAAAAATACCGAAATCCCATTGGACATTATTTTCATAGATGAGAACATGCATATCGTAAGTTTCCAAAAAAACGCCAATCCCTTTGATGAAGCCGGTTTGACCTCTACAGTACCTGCGAAATATGTTTTTGAAATTAATGCTGGAATAGCAGATTCTCTTAATCTTGAGGTTGGAGATCTTGTGCAATTTCAACGAAATTAACACAAAAAAAGTTGTTATTTAGCAGCTTTGCAACCTAGAATATTGCGCTTATTCGCATTAAAAAACACAGTCTCCAGAGAACCCAACTTTTGCCGTCATACTTTTTTTTTTAGCCTCGGCTAAGATTAGTAAATTAGCTTTCTTTCAGTATTGAATACTTATTGAAACAACTGCATATGGAGCAAAAAAAACATTGGGCTGTTTTCACGGATAACTGCTCTAAAAAATCTCATTTTATACATCGTATTTTATCAGGTAATTTACCTGTGGGCTTTGAAGTTCTTGCCGATCAAAAGGGTCTTTTATTCTCCAAAACTGTCATAGATCGGTATATGGACGAGGAAGATAGGCACGACACTATTCTTATAGATCATACAGGCAAACAATCGCTACAGACCATGTCAAGTGGCGAACAGAAAAAAGCCTTACTACAATACCTGATCAATAAAACTCCAGATTTTTTAATCCTCGACAACCCCTTTGACAATCTCGATACTGATTCCCTAATAGCCTTAAAAGACGGTCTAGCACAGCAACAGCATAAAATATCTACCATACAATTGGTCAGCCGTAGGAGTGATGCATTTTCGTTTACTACTTCTACGGTACGCTTAAAGGACAGGACTATTATTCCCTACAACGAGAAGGATACGGCCGAGGGACAAGTTTTGGCGGATTCCTTTTTTTCGGCTAAGATTCCACCTCCTTTACACAGTAAAGATTTCCCAACAGAGACCTTAATAGACTGCAGAAATATTTCTGTAACCTATAGCAACAAACCTATACTAAACGCTATTAATTGGACCATCAAGAAAGGTGAGTTTTGGCAACTTATCGGAAAGAACGGCAGTGGAAAATCGACACTACTTTCCATGATCACAGGAGATAACCACAAAGGATACGGACAAGCGCTTTATCTCTTTGGCAGAAAAAAGGGCAGCGGAGAAAGCGTCTGGGAAATAAAGGAAAATATAGGGTATTACACCCCAGCAATGACCGATAAGTTTTCGGGCCTACATGCTGCACGGAATATGCTTATCTCTGGTTTAAACGACTCTATAGGGCTTTATTTGCACCCCACGGAGAATCAGTTAAACCTAGCAAAACAGTGGTTGCAACTATTGGGTATGTGGGAGCTTAGGAACGTAAATTTTTGCGAACTCACCCTAGGACAACAACGGCTGATCATGGCAGCAAGGGCCATGATTAAACATCCTCCTTTACTGATATTGGATGAACCAACAGCCGGATTGGACGATCGCAGTGCTGCCTTGTTCGTTTCCTTGGTCAATAAGATTGCCCAAGAGAGCCAAACAGCCATCATCTTTGTATCGCACAGAAAAGAACCCGGTCTATTACCGCATCACTTCTACCAGCTCAGCATGACCCCTCAGGGATCAATAGGAGAAATACTGTAAGAAAAAAAAAGAGCCGCTAATCAGCGGCTCTTTTCATATAACATTATAATGTAATCTTAATTATTCTACTTTTTCTCCTTCTTGAACCTTCTTTTTCAAGGTATCGAACATCACAGGAGTTGCGATGAAAATAGAAGAATAGGTACCTACAATAACACCAATAATCATAGCAAACATAAATCCTCTTAGCGATTCACCTCCGAAGATGAAAATTGCCAATAATACTACCAAGGTAGTCATAGAGGTGTTTAAGGTCCTACTCAAAGTACTATTAATTGCCAAGTTGGTATTTTGACCAGCACTCCAACCTTTCTCAGCAATGATTTCCCTAATACGGTCAAATACTACCACTGTATCGTTCAGGGAATAACCGATCACCGTCAATATTGCAGCAATAAATGCCTGATCTATCTCCATGTTAAAAGGCATTAACTTACCTAACACAGAGAATACCCCCAATACGATCAAAATATCGTGGAATACAGCTACCACAGCTCCTAAAGAGAACTGCCATTTACGGAATCTAAGAAGGATATATAAGAACACTACCGCTAGCGAACCGAAAATCGCTAAGAAGGCATTCTTTTTAATATCATCTGCAATGGTTGGACCAACTTTTATAGATTGCATGATACCTACAGATTTCCCAGTGCTTCCAACTGTAAATTCGTCAAAAGTAGTACCGTCTGGCAAATACTTTTGTAAGGAAGTGTATAACTTCTCTTGAATTTCATTATCTACTTCAATCCCTTCTACATCTACCTTATAAGGTGTCGTAATTTTAATTTGATTTGCATCACCAAATGTTTTCACATTGGTACCACTACCAAATACAGTATTCAATTCCGAAGCTATTTCAGAAGGACTCACCACCTTTTCAAATCGAATCGTGTAAGAACGTCCCCCAACAAAATCGACCCCTTGCTGTAACCCTGGCCCAAAAAACAAGGAGAACAAACCGATGGTCACAAAAATAGAAGAAACGATATAAGCGATCTTTCTTTTTCCTAGGAAGTTAATATTGATGTTCTTAAACAAACTTTTAGTGATGTTTGTAGAGAAGTCCAAACTTTTCCCCTTACCAGAAACATACCAATCTACGATCAGCCTAGTAATGAAAATAGCGGTAAACAACGAAGTTACAATACCTATAAGTAAGGTAGTAGCAAATCCTTTTATTGGTCCAGATCCAAATACAAATAATATTAATGCAGTAAGACCTGTTGTGATGTTAGCATCCATAATTGAAGAAAGAGCGTTTCCAAAACCGTCGGCTATCGCTTGGCTTTGTCCTTTACCTTTCGCCAATTCTTCTTTAATACGTTCAAAGATAAGTACGTTAGCATCTACCGACATACCAATAGTTAAAACAATACCAGCAATTCCTGGCAATGTCAACACAGCATTTAAGCTCACCAATACCCCGAATATTAAAAGGATATTCAACAACAAGGCAATATCAGCAGCAATACCAGCCTTCCCGTAATAAAACACCATCCATACCAAAACAATCAACATAGCAATCATAAAGGAATTAAAACCACTATCGATGGCTTCTTGTCCCAATGATGGTCCTACAATCTCTGATTGAATAATATCTGCTGAGGCAGGTAACTTACCAGCTCTTAAAACATTGGAGATATCTTTTGTTTCGTTAATAGTAAAGTTCCCGGTTATCTCGGAACGTCCTCCTGAAATTGGCCCTGAAGAAACTCCCGGTGCGGTATACACCTTATTATCTAAAACAATAGCAATACCAGTTTGGTTGTTAAAAGCATCTCCTGTTAATTTTTCCCATTCTTTGGCCCCTTTTGTATTCATGGTCATAGAAACCGCAGGCTTATTAAACTGGTCAAAAGTATCAGTAGCATCAGAAACAACATCACCACTAATTCTAGGAGTATTGTCTCTATTAGATTTTAATGCATATAGGTCTACGATCTCTGCCCCTTCACTTGGACGTTCCCAAACGAATTTCACAAATTGGATATCAGCAGGGATCAAACGACGAATTTCTTTCATTCTAAGGTACTCGCCAATTTTAGCAGTATCTTTAACAGCAGCGCTTACCAATGCATTTCCGTTAGGATTTGTAGGTAGAAGCAAGCTAAACAAAGGGTTAGCCTCTTGTGAGAAATCCAATGAATCCTGAGAGACATCCGATAATAAAGAATCCAATTCAGATTCTGGTTTAGCCTTAACCGCTGGTTTCTCTACTTGAACGATCGTTTTTAATTTCTCGTTAGCCGCCTGTAAAAAAGCACCTAGACTTGGGTTGCTTTGTTTATAAGTTTCCCAAAACTCTAATTGTGCAGTACTCGATAACAAGTCTTGTGCCCTTGCGATATCTCTGGCTCCTGGCAATTCTACTAGGATACGCCCAGAATTTCCTTCTCTCTGGATGTTCGGCTGTGTAACTCCAAAGCCATCGATACGCTCACGCAATACTTCGAAAGCAGAAACAATAGATTGGTCTATCTTGGTTTTCAAGATAGGCTTCACCTGCTCATCGGTCATTTGGAAGTTAATAACATCACTTAAGCCTTTATTGGCGAAAATGTCTGGAGAAGCTAATTTAGTGTCCCCTTTAATTTTATCAAAGGCTTCAAAAAATAGATCAATATAAGTAGCATCACTACTTTTGGAAGCTATATCTGCATCGGCCAAAGCTTTATTGAAGACAGCATTTTTGGTATTTCCGGCCAAACCTTTTAAAATATCCTTTACAGATATCTGTAGGGTTACGTTGATACCACCTTTTAAATCGAGTCCTTTATTAAGTTCCTTCTTTTTAGCTTCGTGATAAGTGGTATATCCTAGAATAGAGTTATTTCCTATGGAATCCAAATACCTGGCTTCCAAGGCCTCTCTTTTTTCGATATAATTTTCTTCTGATTCTGGAATATTGTTGGTAGCAAAGACAGTGGCTTCCTTTTCAACCTTATTCGTAATAAAAGTGTAGGATAGCTGATAAATACTGACTAACCCAAACAAGAAAGCAAAAAGCTTTATAAGTCCTTTATTCTGCATTGGTTATATTAATTTATAAATGGTTTTCGTGAATAGCGTGCAAATATATTATTTCCCTAAGGAACTAACAATTATATTTTTTCAAAACCAAGGCACCCGTCCCAAGCTGATTTTCATCAGTGGCTATGGTGACGGATGCCTTAAATTTCAATCTCTTTAAAGCTTATAATTCCAAAAGAGCATTCGTTTTTCTTACTCCTTCTGCACTCTGCTGCATTTTGTTTTTCTCATCTTCGGTCAATTCGATTTTGACAATTTTCTCGATGCCATTTTTCCCCAAAATTACAGGAACACCGATACAAATATCATTCAACCCGTATTCTCCTTCCAACAATACAGAGCAAGGGAACATTTTTTGCTGATCGCAAGCAATAGCTTGTACCAGTGAAGACACGGCTGCACCTGGCGCATACCATGCACTTGTACCCAACAACTTAGTAAGAGTAGCTCCTCCTACTTTAGTGTCTTCTGCTACTTGAGACAATCTTTCTTCTGACAAGAATTCGGACACCTTAATACTATTTCTAGTAGCATGAGCCGTTAAAGGCACCATCCCTGTATCGCTGTGACCTCCGATAACCATACCGTCTACATCTGATATAGGGGCTTCCAGAGCCTCTGCCAACCTGTATTTAAAACGGGCACTATCCAAAGCTCCACCCATTCCTATAATTCTATTTTTAGGCAAACCTGTAGTTTTATGTACCAAATAGGTCATAGTATCCATAGGATTACTTACAACTATCAGGGTCACATTTGGCGAATGCTCCAATAAATTAGCAGCAACTGTTTTTACGATCCCAGCATTTATCCCTATCAATTCTTCACGAGTCATACCTGGTTTACGTGGAATACCAGAGGTGATAACCGCAATATCGCTTCCTGCTGTTTTACTATAGTCATTAGTAATTCCAGTTATTTTGGTATCAAAACCATTCAAGGAAGCCGTTTGCATTAAGTCCATGGCCTTCCCTTCAGCAAAACCTTCCTTAATATCCAATATTACTACTTCCGATGCAAAATTCTTTATAGCGATGTATTCTGCGCAACTTGCACCTACAGCACCTGCTCCAACTACGGTAACTTTCATTATAATGTTAGTTTAAAATTATTTTTAATCTCCCAAAAATACAGATTTTTGATAGAACAATAATGACTTTAAATAAAGTAAAAACAAAAAAAACCTAAATAAAGGGTCTAAAAACCTACTTTATAATGCTATTCCTGACATTTTTCCGAATACCCCATAAAAATATGATTCTTTTGGCCGGTTTTTTACAATAATCATTGGCTTTAAAACGTTAAACATATAATACCCATTCATAAAACAGCTTCAATATGAAAAGACTGTATTGTTTCTTAGTCATTATGATTATTCTATTGGGGAGTAAATATACCAGAACAGCAGAAAGCCGTGACATCGTTACTGAAGTGCATTTTAAAAATACAAATTCTGCCACTGCGATTTTAAAATACGCCCCATAGAAAATTAAGATCATTAGGCTTGTCGCCTCAACAAAACAGCCTAAATAAGGCTATTTACTTCCCATTTTTCAAAAAAACCTCCAATACTACACTCCTTTCATTTTAATTTGTTCCAGAATTGGGGATATTGCCTTTAAAATCAATAAAGACACCTATTTCACGAAGATACTTTTAACTAAAAATTCCGTCTTGCACTCAAAAACCCAAGCTTTTCAGGAACGAAAAGATTTTAAGTCGTTGAATCCAAAACGGAACCTTGTAGTTCATTTTAAGAATAGCTACATTCTTATGAAGCTACCATAGGGTTAGATTTATCTAAACCCAAAATTAACACCAACGGTCAGGTTGTTAAAGGCTGCGATGGCATAGTCGACATTTAGCCTAAAAAAGCCTAGTTTCAACTTGGCCCCAATGGTAGCATTCATCCCATCGGCGTCCTTTTTCATAGAAAACGGATCAACATAGGTTTGTTGAAAAGGCCCTGTTCTAACTCTATAGGTTCCCAAGACATCGGTATTAGACTTCCCGGAAATATACCCTAGCCCACCATAAAAATTAATTATTTTCAACTTTGTGGAGGCCACTGCCTGAAAAGACCACACGCTCATATCTATTTCTACCCTTTGATCATCTCCATCTACAATACTAGAATTGGTAAAATCATAGGTTGCATCTAAATGCGTATACCCGACAACTCCGGAAATAGCCACTGGAAAAAGATCCTCTGCCGGCAAAAGGGAAGTAAAATCATACTGCAATCCAGCACCATACAAGCCTAAACCTACCTCTTCGGTGTCTATTTTTGGTAAAAATCTGGCCTTTATCTCCATTCCCTTAACAAGCCCAAAACTTAGTTGCAAAAAGGCCGTCGGGATAAAATGTATCCCTTCAGAGGCGATTCCGGTCGGCAAATCAAATTCTTCCCTTGTGGTAACTCCCGGCACCACTTCGCCTTCTACATAGACTCCGATTCCCTCTATATCTCCCAACGCGGTAGATACGAATTTAGAGGTGCTTCCATCTTGAAATTTCAGGTTTTCATAGTCGGCCGTATTCAGGTTGAATTCCATTTTATCTCTCTTATTCTTAAAAGAGGTCATGTTCCCTATCAGCGAAATTTCGAATCCACCTAAAGGTTTCGTCCGGGCCGAATTATACCACCCATTAGAGAGACCATAGATAGCCGCTTCGGAAACCGGCGAAAAATAACTGTTTGAAAATTTCTCCGTATCCTCTATCCCGGCAGCAAACACCTCATTGATATTGGACTGGGAATACATTACAGATCCACAAACTAAAAAAACAAAAGCAATTACATATTTCATAGAATGGTTATTTATATTTAGTAGTTATCTTTTTTATTCTCCTTTACTTTTTTACTCAGCATTGCATCAGCAAGAGGTAGAAATGGAACGCTGCAATTTAAGGATTCCCAATTTGATCTAAAAACAAAAAACCCGTACAAAGGGTACGGGTTTTTTGTTTTCACTATTATTTCCTATGCATCAATATTGGCATAGACTGCATTTTTCTCAATAAATTCTCTACGAGGAGGCACTTCATCTCCCATTAGCATGGAGAAAACCCTATCGGTTTCTGTAGCATTATCTATGGTAATTTGCCTTAAGGTTCTAAAATCTGGGTTCATTGTTGTATCCCATAGCTGCTCGGCGTTCATTTCTCCAAGACCTTTATATCGCTGGATAGATACACTACCGTTAAAACTGGCAGCAATTTCATCTCGTTCCTTATCGGACCAAGCATATCTTTTTTTAGTTCCTTTTTTAACCAAGTAAAGCGGTGGTGTTGCAATATAGACGTGCCCTCCTTCGATAAGCTCTCGCATATATCTAAAGAAGAAGGTCAATATTAAGGTTTCGATGTGACTACCGTCAACATCGGCATCACACATGATGACCACCTTATGGTACCTTAATTTATCTAGGTTCAGCGCTTTGCTATCTTCTTCCGTCCCAATGGTTACCCCTAGTGCGGTATATATATTTTTAATCTCTTCGTTTTCAAAAACCTTGTGTTGCATGGCTTTTTCCACGTTCAGAATCTTACCTCGCAGAGGTAGAATTGCCTGGAAGGCTCTATCTCTACCTTGCTTTGCGGTACCACCCGCCGAATCACCCTCGACTAGGAACACTTCACAAAGTGCCGGATCTTGTTCAGAGCAATCGGAAAGTTTCCCGGGCAAGCCCCCCAAGCTCATCACGGTTTTACGCTGTACCATTTCACGGGCCTTTGTAGCGGCGTGACGGGCCTGCGCTGCTAGGATCACTTTTTGCACTATAACTTTGGCATCCTCAGGGTTCTCTTCCAAATAATTCGTCAACATTTCCGAAACGGCCTGACTTACTGCGGCAGAAACTTCCCTGTTCCCTAATTTGGTTTTTGTCTGTCCTTCAAATTGAGGCTCTCCTACTTTTACCGATATAATAGCAGTCAAACCTTCTCTAAAGTCATCTCCTTGAACCTCGAACTTTAATTTATCCAACATGCCGGAGGCATCGGCATACTTCTTTAAGGTAGTGGTTAACCCCCTTCTAAATCCGGATAAATGCGTCCCCCCTTCATGGGTGTTGATATTATTCACATAGGAGTGTAAATTCTCGGTATACGAAGTATTGTAGACCATGGCTACTTCTACGGGGATATCGTTCTTCTCCCCTTCCATAGCAATGACCTCTCGAATAAGCGGCTCTCTGTTTCCGTCCAGGAATTTTATAAATTCCTTTAATCCTTCTTGAGAAAAGAACCTTTCACTTACGAAACCACTTTCACTATTCTCGTCTTTTTGTCTTCTGTCGGTAAGCACTATCTCTAGCCCTTTATTTAAAAAGGCAAGTTCGCGCATTCTATTGGACAAGGTTTCGTAACTATATTCTACAGATTGTGTAAAAATAGTATCGTCAGGCGTAAAGGTAACGATCGTACCTCTATACGTTGTTTCTCCGATTTGCTTTACAGGATAAAGAGCCTTACCCCTACTGTATTCTTGTTCCCAAATTTTACCATCTTTATGAACGGTAGCCCTTAGATGCGAAGACAATGCATTCACACAAGAAACCCCCACACCGTGCAACCCTCCAGAAACCTTATAAGAATCTTTATCGAACTTACCTCCAGCACCAATCTTGGTCATTACAACTTGCAAGGCAGAAACACCTTCTTTCTTATGGATATCTACCGGGATTCCCCTTCCGTTATCCTTGGTAGTAACAGAATTATCTTCATTGATAGTTACTTCAATTGCATCACAATGACCACCCATTGCCTCATCGATAGAGTTATCGACCACCTCATAAACTAAATGGTGCAATCCTCGTATTCCAACATCTCCAATATACATGGATGGGCGCATGCGAACATGCTCCATCCCCTCTAGTGCCTGAATACTATCGGCAGAATAATTATTTTTTTTTGCTTCTTCGCTCATAAACTTATACTTATTTCATTATAATTTTAGCCATCCTACAAATATAAGCAATACCCTATAAAATAAGGGATTGATGTTGACTAAAGTTATTAAGTTATCAACAACCAATGTAAAAAATAGCCAAACCACCTTAAAAAGCCCCCATTGGCTCAGAAACCCTTTATTTCCAAAAGGTTATTTTCTTCAGACAATCCAATATTAGTTCTTATATTTTCTGTAAACCCTTCCTTTTTTAAAACATTTTTTCCATAAAAAGACCACACCACGATAGCTTTTAACCAATCGCTGCCCCGTCTTAAAACATCAAAAGGAAGCGCGTACGAGATGAAGAAACAAAAACGAACACTTACCCCCACAAGAACGATTTCCTTCGTTGGATCTGCTAAAAAGAAGCTTTCGTACCCATACCCTAAACAGTTCCTATGATCTTCCTCGGTAGCTCGTAGTTCTTTTAGTTTCATTTCAAAACCCGCTGGGAGCCGCAATGGACGTATACTTTGCGTTAGGGATGGCGGCGGCATCCCCGAAGCAAAGCGAGGGATATAGTCAAGAGCCCGCCCGACGCAGGAGGGAACGCCCAAATCCATCTGCTACCTAAAAAATACGGCACCTGATACCCACAAGCGTACCGACATAATCGATTTCCAAATTGGCCAGGGCCCGAACAACGGTTTCCATAAACCAAAAGAAGCACCCTAATACCGAAACTACTTCGATACCCGTGGGTGCTTCTTACTGACTAATTTAAATAAAAACTGAACAAACAGCATTTTTTGTTTCCGAAAACTAGCGGCCTTATTTTACGTATGCATCCGAGTGCACTTTGGACACTGCTCTACCGGATGGGTCGTTCAAATTTTTGAAAGCTTCATCCCATTCTAGCGCAATCTGGGTACTACAGGCCACAGAAGCCTCTTGAGGCACGCACAATGCAGCGGCATCTGAGGGGAAATGTTCTTCAAAAATTGAACGGTAATAAAACTCTTCTTTAGAAGTTGGCGTTTGCAACGGAAATCTATATTTAGCATTTGCCAATTGCTCGCTTGTCACCTCCTTATCGACCACCTCTTTTAGGGTATCGATCCAGCTATACCCAACACCGTCCGAAAATTGCTCTTTTTGTCTCCAGGCAACGCTTTCTGGCAACATATCTTCGAAGGCCTTACGCACCACCCATTTCTCCATACGTTCTCCATTGATCATCTTATCCTGAGGGTTAATACGCATGGCCACGTCCATAAACTCCTTATCTAAAAACGGCACTCTTCCTTCAATACCCCAAGCTGCCAAAGATTTGTTGGCCCTTAAACAGTCGTACATATGAAGCTTACTAAGTTTACGTACAGTTTCCTCGTGGAACTCCTTGGCATTAGGCGCTTTATGGAAGTATAAATACCCTCCAAACAATTCATCTGCACCTTCGCCAGACAACACCATTTTAATACCCATAGACTTAATTACCCTTGCCATAAGATACATAGGGGTAGAAGCCCTTACGGTAGTAATATCATAGGTTTCCAAGTTGTAAATTACATCCTTGATAGCATCCAATCCTTCTTGGATGGTAAATTTTATTTCGTGGTGAATGGTACCGATATGATCTGCTACTTTCTGGGCTGCAGCAAGATCAGGAGACCCTTCCAACCCTACCGAGAAGGAGTGCAATTGTGGCCACCATGCATCGGTAGTATCGTCTGATTCAATTCTTTTTTGTGCATATTTTTTGGCGATTGCCGAGGTCACCGAAGAATCCAATCCTCCAGAAAGCAATACCCCGTAAGGAACATCGGACATTAGCTGGCGGTGTACCGCTGCCTCCAACGCTTCTTTTATTTCCCGGATACTCGTTTCGTTTTCTTTCACGGCATCGTACTCCATCCAATCGCGGGAATACCATTTCTTAAATTCGCCATCCTTGCTTTCTAAGTAGTGTCCTGGAGGAAACAGTTGAATTTTTGTACAAGTTCCTTCCAAGGCCTTTAACTCGGAGGCCACATAAAAAGTACCATTGACATCCCATCCTATATATAAAGGAATAATCCCCATATGGTCCCTCGCGATAAAATACTCGTCTTTCTCGGTATCATAGATAGCAAATCCGAAAATACCGTTCATTTCATCTAAAAAGTCGGCCCCCTTTTCTTTATAAAGCGCTAAAATCACTTCACAATCAGACTCTGTTTGGAAATTATATTTTCCTTCGAACTGCTTTCTAAGTTCTCTATGGTTATAAATCTCACCGTTAGCGGCCAAGACCAATTTGTTATCTTCACTAAATAAAGGTTGCTTTCCAGATGCAGGATCTACAATAGCCAAACGCTCATGGGCCATTATGGCCTTATCATTAGCGAATATACCACTCCAATCCGGACCTCTATGTCTAATTTTTTTGGACATTTCTAATAACTGAGGCCTTAAAACCTCCGTACTTTCCTTAACGTCAAAGGCACAAACTATTCCACACATACCATCGTTTTTATATCAATTACAAAGCAAAGATGCGATTAATGTTTCAATCACAAAACACATTTACGTTTATTGCTTACAATATAAAACCTAATATAGACATATTGCTATATACTGACACTTTTACACTAAATATCCTCCTTCAAATCCGTCATTATGTAAGTAACAATAATTTATAGTGGCTTTATATAAGGAAATCTAGAAATACTATCTAAATTTGACCTATAGAAAAACAAACAAAACATGAAAAATTTATTTACCATTACTCTAATGATTTTTGCTTTGGCATTCACAAGCACGGTACACGCCCAAAAATTCAGCGGTCTAGATAAGAGTCCGGCCGACATTGCTTCCTACCCTTCTGACTATAAGGTATCACAAAAATCCATGCGTGTTACATACAGCAGACCACAATTAAAAGGAAGATCTATTTCTGAGCTTGCCCCTGCCGGTAAGGTTTGGAGAACAGGAGCTAATGAAGCCCCTGAAATTGTATTTTACAAAGATGCTACTATAGGAGGAAAAGTAATCCCTGCGGGTTCTTATGCTCTTTTTAGTATCCCAGGAGAAAAAGAATGGACTATTATTTTTAATAAAAACTTAAACCAGTGGGGAGCTTACTCCTATGATGATACTGCCGATGTATTGCGAGTACCTGCCAAGGTAAGCCAAGCACCGGAATCATTAGACGCTTTTTCTATAGCGTATAAGGAAATTGAAAAAGGAGCACATATGGTGATAGGTTGGGGAAACACTAGAGTGTCCTTGCCAATTACCTTTTAAAAAATTCCGTAATTTTAAAAAAGCCGAAATCATAGATTTCGGCTTTTTTTTACTCCTTTACTACTTCCCACGGCCGTCTTTCATAACTTCCAAGAGCCGTCATTAGGTCTATTCAACTTTTCTTTTCACCGTCACATCTCGCTCGGTATCTATCTAGATTCTTAAATACCTATGAATTATCTTTTAAAGGCAGATCGGTAATAAATTCTAGTCTAATAATTATTTTAGGGACCAATAATGAATGTATTTTTGCAGCATGCTAAAGGAACGAATCAACTCACTCTATCTGTTTTTTAAAAGCTCCAACTTTTTTCGAGGATTAATCGTTACCATAGCTATTTTAATTCCTTTGACTACACTCATCCCGATGGGCCATTCGGACTACGCCATCTCTATTGCCATAGGAATCCTATTAAATGCACCAAGCGATATTCCCGGGAGTTTAAAACGAAAGATCAATAGTATTTTAATAAGCATTGCCCTCACCATGGTGGTGACCTTTATTGTTGCAATAAGCCATCCCTATTTTTGGTTATTACTAGCTGTAATAGCCTTGCTTTCCTTTAGCATATCGCTATTATCTGTCTATGGCTTTCGTGGCTCTTTAGTTTCCTTTTCTGGACTAATGGCCATGGTGTTAGGTTTGACCACTAAAATTTCGGACACCCCTGTATGGATACATATTCTATGTATTGCTATTGGTGGATTATTCTATCTCTGCATTTCCCTTCTCTCTCATTGGATATTGCCTAAAAAGGACGAGGATCAATTATTGGCCGACACCCTTGATTTAACCGGCGACTACCTTATTGCCCGCGGGAAGCTGATCACCCAAAAAAATACTAGGGAAGAGAACTTTAAAAATGTATTTCAGCTACAGACCCAGATCAGTGAAAAACACGAGCTCCTTCGAGAGCTTTTGTTAATGGCGCGAACAAAATCGGGAAGAACACATTTTGATGAAAAACGCCTGTTGATATTTATATCCTTAGTAGATATTTTAGAATTGTCCTTGGCAAACAATTTGGAGTACCATAAAATTGATGCCCTGTTTAAGGATCACTCTCAACACCTACAAAAATTCATCGATGTCAATTTCGTTTTTGGAAACCACTTAAAAGAACTTGCAGAAACCATTTTAAAGAATGACAAAATCCCCAGCAAGGGCAGCTTACTCCTGGCTTTGGATCAGGCCAATAGTGCCATCGCAGAATATGTAGCAGTAGTTACCCTACCCAAAGCAAGGGAAGGTGCCATCATTTTAAAAAACCTCTATGACTATTTAGAGCTTCAGCTCCAAAAGATTAGGGCCATACGGCAGGTATTGTCCAATTCTGAACTCACTTCGAGAACAACTTTAAAAAGTAGTGAGGCCCAGCAGTTCATTACCACGCAAGATTACAGTTCTCGCATTTTTATGGAAAACCTAAGTTTTAACTCACCTATTTTCAGGCATTCCCTACGCTTTGCGGTAACGGCAACCATTACCTATTTCTTTGGCACCCTATTAGAAATTAAAAACACCTACTGGATTATCCTGACCTTATTGGTGATAATGCGACCAAATTACGGGCTTACCAAGGGGCGCTCTATCAACAGAATAGCGGGAACTTTAATTGGTGCCGTTATTGCTGCCGCCATTATATTTATGACCCAAAGCACGGCTGTTTATTCCATATTGGCAGCCGTTTCCTTAACCTTTGCCCTTTCATTAACACAACAGAACTATCGTTGGGCGGCTGTATTTTTTACTACCACCATCATTTTTTCATATTCCCTACTTACCCCAAATGCTTTTGAAATTATACAATATAGAGTATTAGATACTGCCATTGGAGCCTTACTGGCCGTAGTGGCCAATTACTTGTTGTGGCCCAGTTGGGAGTTTATGAATTTAGATCGATTCTTGGTGGCTGCCATCCGTTGCAACACGGACTATTTATTGTCTATAAAGAAGTTTTACCGAACCAAAGAGGTGATGGACGTTTCCTATAAGGTAAGCCGGAAACACGCATTTTTAGCCATCAGCAATTTAAATGCTGCTTTTCAACGTATGACCCAAGACCCTGCATCGAAACGAAAGGCTTGGGAACCGGTCTACGAGATGGTAACCCTGAACAATACCATCCTATCTACCTTGGCCTCCCTTGGTTCCTTTATTCAACACCATAAAACCACCGAAGCCTCCGATAATTTTATTACGGTGGTTGACCACATTGAAAACACCCTTTTGGAAACATTGAAACTATTGGATCAAAAAAAGGAATTATGTCCGACCGAACAAGAAGCACTTATTCTTGCCCAAGAAAAATTAAAGAACTCCTATGAACTGTTGGTCGAAGAACGCGAGAAAGAATTAAATTTAGGACATAGCCCAATTAAGGAGGAAATGCTGCTAAATCTTCAGGAAGCACATTTAATTTACAATCAACTAATATGGTTAAAAAATTTGGTAGAGAACTTAAAATCCACCACCCATAAATATAGCTCCCATGTTCCCGAATAGCAGATTGGTTAACTAGTTGTTTTTCATTTTAGGGCAAGTAGTTTTATGTGTATTTAAAATTAAATCCACCCCTAGCTTTAGGACTGATACTTAGTATCCCAAGAAATTCAAAAGCACCATCACTGTCCTTTTTACACCTTACTCCTACTCCTTTTAAAATCGAAAAATAATATTTCACAACCAATCCTTTTTAATAATACATTTGTCGCCGAAAATCAGCTCATACTTAATACCGTTATATGAAATGAGCATGACCGATAACTCGACGTAAATATGTATTCAGCCATGTGAATTACATAGGAGCGTTAAAAAAACAATAAATAGCTACCTATGAAATTAATACTGTCAACACTTTTATTCTTCTGTTATAGTTATGGGTTTTCACAAGAGAACACCACTGTTAAAAGCGGAGAAAAACTAGTCTATGCTGCTTCCTATAATATCAGCGGCTTACTAACCCAACTGGCCCAAGTAACTATGGAGGTTCAGGAAGTAAAAACTTCCAAAAGTACCATGTTGCATTTAAAATGCACTGCTGCGACCTTTGAAAAATGGGATAGTTTCTTTAAGATTCGCGATTTATACGAGGCCTATGTAAACCCAAAAACTTTAAAACCCGTATTGTATAAGCGCGATGTTTATGAAGGGGGCTATATTAAAAAAGAAAAATATATTTTCAACTACACTAAACGCACCGTAAAAAGTAGTGTCTCTAAGAAAAACGGCATTGTAAAAGAAACTATAGTACCTATAGATTACAATACCAACGATGTTATTTCTACGCTGTACCAATTGCGAAACATGGACATTTCAAAGGCCAAACCAGGAGACAAATTATCTTTAAAAGTAATATTCGATAATACCGAAAAAAACGTGGCCGTAAAATATGTGGGCAAAGAAGATATTGTACTAAAGGATTTGGGTAAAACGACGTGTTATAAAATTCAGCTCTTGACCCAGGAAGCAAAACTACAAGGCAAAGGAGAGAACATTATTTATCTAACTGCCGATGCTAAAAAGCTGCCAGCCCTTATAAAATTCAGCATTCCCGTGGGGAGTGGACAATTAACCTTGATTTCTTCGAAAGGAATCTAAAAACCATTACTTATTATGAGAAGCATTTTTATTACTGTAGCTTGTCTTGCTACTATTTTAGCCATTGTTTTTTTAATTCTCCCTTTGGGAAGTCTCCTGATGATTCCAGCCATAGCAGCCTTATTATTTGGCTACTTAGCCTACAGAATCTCTGATGAACCCAAAAAGAAATTTCCAAAATTTATTTTGATGGTTACGGCTTTAATATGTCTTGCCGGAATTACAAAGCTGTTTGTTATAAAGGATAAGGTAGAAAACGATGCCAACTTTGAAAACCGAATAGAGACGTCCAAAGAGGATGCAATTAAGGAACTTGATGATATCGAAAACGAATTGGAAGAAGATTTAGATTTTTAAGTCCCAAGTTTCACCATATCGATTGCCGATGGCCAAAGTCAAGAAAAAAGGCTGTATCCTATTACAATACTAGTTAGGGCTGTATACAACACCGCGCCCCCTTTCAAAAAATACAGCTCTAAAAGCTGTATTTTTTTTTATCTTATACAATCATTTTATATTAAAGGATCTAAACAGATCCGTTCGTACCATTTTTAACAACTGACAAAGCCTAAGAGAGCTCTCCCTAATTTCGCTCCTTAGACTGTTGTTTCCCATAGTGTTTTTTAACTCATGAACAAAGAAGAGCTCCCCAGTATTCCAGATTCCGATCAATCTCTTTTACAAGCGAAGATTGATAAGCTTACAGCAGAACTGCAGGAGGTGTTACAAAAGCTTTCTGCCTTTGAGAATACCCTCCGTGCCTATGTAGCAGATGAGATCATAGCCGAACAAGAGCTGAGCTTACTTTATAAGCAACAAAAGAAAGCGAAGAAAGAAAAACGTTTATCTCAAAAAAAACGCGGTAAAAACTTTGCGGCACCCACGGGGCTGAAACCAGCCAACCTCACGAAACCTATCGATAAGAACCCTGAAGACCAAAAAGAAAAAAAACGATTGTATCGAGAAGCGATGCTGTATGTGCATCCGGACAAATTTTCTATGGAAGAAGAAAAATCAGCCTTGGCTACAGAGGTTACCGCTAAACTTATCGACATTTACCAATCTGGTGATTTGGCCACCTTGCAGGCCTATCACGCCCATATATTCAGCGGTCATGCCCTTATTGCTTCCAAGCCTTTTTTGAAGCCTACTGCCATAGACGGCAATACCTATTTAGAAATGGAATTACAAGCACTAAAATCGAAATTAGCCCAAGTCAAAGATAGTTATACCTATAGGGTCCTAACCACTTATGACAATCCCATGACCTTTAAGGAAGAATTAAAAGCTTACTATACAGATCGACTTGCCAAATTAAGAAAGCGCACACGGACAAAAGCATAGCTCGTTTGCTTGTCCCCGGCATTGATAACAATACGAGGAAGTCTTGGTTAAACCATATTATTTCTGCTTGGTACGTTCCTTTTATTTAGTTTTGCATTTTTAAAATATAAGCGGTATGATTTCAGTAGATGCAATTGCAGTAGAGTTTAGTGGCGATACATTGTTTAGCGATGTTTCCTTTGTCATCAATGAAAATGATAAAATTGCCCTCATGGGCAAAAATGGAGCAGGAAAATCTACGATGATGAAGATCATCGCTGGAGAGCAAAAGCCTACTCGAGGGCACATCCGTTTCCCTAAAGATGCGGTCATCGCCTATTTACCCCAACATTTATTGACCGATGACAATTGTACTGTCTTTGAGGAAGCCTCCAAGGCTTTTCAGGAAATTTTTACGATGCGCGATGAAATAGCGCGTTTAAACAAGGAATTGGAAACCCGGACAGATTACGAGTCCGATGCCTACATGAAAATCATAGAAAAAGTATCTGACTTAGGGGAGAAATTTTATGCCTTGGACGATATCAACTATGAGGCCGAGGTAGAAAAGGCACTTGGCGGTCTTGGCTTTAAACGAGAAGATTTTAATAGACCTACCAGCGAATTTAGTGGAGGTTGGAGAATGCGAATCGAACTGGCTAAAATTCTTTTACAAAAACCAGACCTTATTCTTTTAGATGAGCCTACCAACCACGTGGATATAGAGTCTGTAATATGGTTGGAAGACTTTTTATTGAACAAAGCAAAAGCGGTGGTCGTTATCTCACACGACAAGACTTTTATTGACAATATCACCAACCGTACCATCGAAGTAACCATGGGCAAGATCTATGATTACAAGGCCAATTATACTCATTACCTACAATTGCGTGAAGATAGAAGAAGCCACCAGATAAAGGCCTTCCAAGAGCAACAGAAATTTATTGCGGACAACCAAGCCTTTATCGATCGCTTTAAGGGTACCTATTCTAAAACCAACCAAGTAACCTCACGGGAACGAATGTTGGAAAAGTTACAGATTATAGAGATCGACGAAATAGATACTAGCGCCTTAAAACTGCGCTTTCCACCAGCGGTGCGTTCTGGAGATTATCCGGTAACCGCAGAATCTTTGTCCAAATCTTACGGCGATCATATTGTCTTTAAGGATGCCAACCTTTCTATTTCTAGGGGCGAGAAGGTTTCTTTCGTAGGACGGAACGGAGAAGGAAAATCTACTATGATCAAAGCGATTATGGGCGAATTGGATTTTGAGGGTAAATGCGAACTAGGGCACAATGTAAAGGTGGGCTATTTTGCTCAGAACCAAGCTTCCCTATTAGATCCGGAACTCACAATATTCCAAACTGTAGACGAGGTAGCACAAGGCGATATACGCACCCAGATAAAAAATATTTTGGGCAGATTTATGTTTAGTGGCGATATGTTGGACAAAAAGGTCAGTGTCCTTTCTGGAGGAGAAAAGACCCGGCTTGCGATGGTTAAATTGTTGTTAGAGCCTGTAAACCTTTTAATTCTCGATGAGCCTACCAACCATTTGGATCTTAAATCCAAAGACGTACTTAAAGAAGCCTTGTTAGCTTTTGACGGCACACTGATCCTTGTATCTCACGACCGTGACTTTTTACAAGGACTATCGGAAAAGGTTTTTGAGTTTAAGGACAAACGCGTCATTGAGCATTTTGAAACTATTGACGCCTTCTTAAAGCGCAATAGAATCGAAAATTTAAAAGAAATCGATTTAAAATCCTAAGGGGTTATAGACTTTTATAGGGGCAAAATGCCCCTATAAAAAATTCACTTTTCTTAAGCTGTAGTTTTATGGCCTTCTGGCAAAGGTCGATACGCATAATAATGCAATACTTCTTCGATCGCTATTTTCATAGCTTTGTTAATAGGCACAATGCTATTCCCTAGTCTAAAGTCTATTTGATTGAGATGCATGTAATAATCGGTAAAAATAGGCACATAAAGACCTTTTTTCATCGCTTCAACCGTTTTTTCAAAGTTCTCTTTTTGATTTTCTTTGATGATCTTACAGGTCACCAATCGCAGTTCTCCCAATTTATCCCTACTGGCACCATACCCGAAAAGGCGACAAATTAATCCACGATACTTATATTCACTGCAACTGCCATTTTCCTTTTCCAATACAGAAACAGGCTTATAAAGATGGCAGACCGCAGATTTCCCTGCCTTTAGTTCTTCCAACACCGCCAGGGGGTCTCCGTGTAAAAAAAGATGAAATGCCCAAGGCAAAAATTCTAATGGGGACGCATTTATTTCCGGATGGTTGCAACATTTGCCACAACCTGCTTTACAAGACAGGGAGGATTCTGATTGAAAGGTCGCAATATCTTCCTCTAAGCGACCAAATAAACGTTCTATTTCTTTAACCTTACGTTCTATAGACATTAATTTTTTTACGAAGGTACGTCAAAAAAAAATATGCTTTTTTAATTAATTTTAACAAATTATGGGAACATCACGTTTTTCTTGTTTCCTTCTTTTATTCTTACAAGAAATTGCTATCAAAAGACTTACAACAAATTTAGCTGTAAAGACTGCTTGCCTCGAAGGTTCGATCGGCACAACCCATGTTCTTTTTATGGCAGTCGGTCTTTAGAGAATGACTGTCCGATTCTGTGCCGTTTCCAAGTGGCGTATAAAATTCCTAAGTTCCTTTTCCTTCACCATTATCTTATGGGACAGCGCTCGAATACTTCGCGCTACCCTATGAAGTTGGATAGCACAGGACTGTTTTTGTCTGTCCTGCGTATGGACAGCGCTCGTGGAGATCGCTTTAGCAGTGTTCCACTTAAATTCATCCATTTTCTTCAGCAGTCTAACCTCTTCCCATTGTTCTCTGGACAACTCATTATTTAAATCGGAAAGAACATTTTCCGTCCTTATTATTTTTGATCGCAACGCTACTTTTTCCATTTTACACCTTTTTATTTTAAAACAATTAAGGCGGCACAACCTCTCATTCTACCGTCTCCACATATCTTTTTTCACCATTACTTCGACTACTACAATATAAAAAAATAAAACGAGATTTTTCTGAATTTTTAAGCTCACTTGCTTTCATAAATGAAGTTTGCATAGTAGGCATTCAGTGAAGTCTATTCTTGGTTTTCATAGCTATGGAAAAAATAATTTGGGCGTTCCCTCCTGCGTCGGTCGGGCCCTTTGCTATATCCCTTGCGATGCTGCGGGGATGCCGCCTCGGTCCCTAACGCAAAATAAACACACAAGGAACACAGGGGCAGTGGTTGAGCCACTGGGCATGGATCCATCAAAGACCATCTCTGGCCCCGATTCCATAAAAAAGCCCTTGCCTTCCACTGTTTTTATCCGTGGAAGGCAAGGGCTTCTATTTATCTTGATCGTTATTTGCTGAAACGAGCAATGGCTATTTAGAAATCCCTATACGGGGCGTCTAAAAACTTATTGGCTTCCGGCTCTAAAAACTGAGCGGTTTTATTATCCCAGTGCAATGTTTTATTTGGGAAACGACCAGCAATTACCCCTAAGAGTATTGTTTCTGTCAGCCTGGCCGAATAAGAAAATGGCGCGCTGCACTCATCCTTGCCCAAACAGCTATCTACAAACTGATGGTAGTGCATTTTTCCTTCCTTATCGTAATCCCTTAAAGGAGCCCCAATTTTTCCGCTTCGTTCTAATTCGGACACATCGAGCTCTTGATATTTCCCATCAACAATATGCCTTGGCAATTCCATAAAGTGAGGCAGTAACAACCGTCCCTTTTCACCTATGAACATGGCTCCTTGTTCTGGAAGCTTTTCATTGTTGGGCAGTTTTAAATCTTTATGCTTTAAAGGCGCATTCTTTCCGTCGTACCAAACCCATTTTAAAGTTTCTGCGGTATACTTGGTTCCAGGGAACTCATAGGTTACTACGTTCTCTTCCGGAAATCCAAAGCCTGTTGGTTGTCTACAGCTATTTTTTATGGTTCTAGGCACATCCAAGGCTAGTGCATTATAGGGGGTATCAAAAATATGCACTCCCATATCCCCCAAAGTTCCACAACCATAGTCGAGTACTTTTCGCCAATTTCCAGGATGGTACGCCCCTTCTTTATAAGGTCTTTCTGCCGATGTTCCCAACCACAGGTTCCAGTCTAGATGTTCCGGAACCGGGTCCGATCCTTGAGGTGCTGGCCCGTCATAGCCCCAGTTCTTTGGCGACCATGCCCTTACTGTTTTTACTTTGCCGATAATACCCGATTGTATCAGTAAGGTGGCCAATTTATAATCGTAAAAAGAATGTACCTGAATCCCCATTTGGGTCACTAAGTTTTTCTCTGCCGCCAATTTTCTCATGGCCCTAGCTTCGGAAACATGATGGGTCAGCGGTTTTTGACAGTAAACAGCTTTTCCCATATCCATAGCCATCATAGAGGCCGGGGCATGGGTGTGATCTGGGGTAGAAACCACTACAGCATCGATATCACTGCCCATTTCACTAAAAAGAAGCCTATAATCGGCATATGTTTTTGCATTTGGATGCAACTTTTTGGCGGCTGCCAATGCATTGGAATCTACATCGCAAAGTGCCACAATATCTACAAGCTCATGGGAGGAAATAGCCTCTAAATCGGCAGCCCCCATATTGGCGACCCCTATTTGTACGACCCTAAGGCGTTTATTATTGGTCATTGACCAAACGGACCCTGGTAATAAGGCCACCGTAGCCAAAGCGGCCGTACTTTTAAGAAAATCTCTTTTTTTCATCTGGTTATTAGGTATTTAATATTCGTATGTTTTAGAAACCTAGGTGTTTTTTAAATAGATTCGGAACCCCTTAACATCTAGCCTTCGCTTATTTTTTTATTCTTCTTATTTTAATATTTCTAAACCATATAGGGCTAGAGTGGTCTTGGAAGCCAATATACCCTGTTTTAAAGCGACCATAGTCGGGGGCATTTTTCCATTTCCCAAAATTCTTTTTCTCATACCAATCCTTGGACCATGGCACGAACTCCAATACTTTTCTACCGTTTAACCAATGCTCTACCCGCTCTGGAGTAAATACAATTTTAGTGGTATTCCACTCCCCTACCGGATGTAGAACTTTTTCCTTAGGATCTGCCGCATGCATGGCATAATCGGAGGCCGTTTGCTGTAAAGGCTGTAATTCTTCTGGATTTTCGGTATTCCCAAGACTTAGATTGTAGTCGGTAAGATCGTGTATTTTGGCGTAGTTGGCGTCATCAATAAGCTGGTATTCTGGCGAAATCCTCGACGGTGGGGTATTGGGTATCCCCTCCTTTAAATGGTAAAAAATCCCACTATTTCCACCCTTTGGCAGTTTCCATTCTACGTAAAATTCAAAATTATCAAATTCTTCAAGGCCGTAAATAATGTCTTTTCCTCCCTTGTAATTTTGCTCTAGTCCTAATTCCGTATCAAAGGTTAAGACCCCATCCTTGGCTACCCATCCTGGAGGCAAGGTATCTCCATTGTAGGCACGCCAACCTTCGGTAGTACGTCCATCAAACAAATAGGTCCAGTCGTCCGTTGCGGTTTTAGAACTGGATTTACACCCGTAGAAAAGGGTGGAAAGCAGCAAAATTGTAAAGATTTTTTTCATCGATCGTTAAAAATTTTAAGGTACTTACAAAAACAATGGGTCAGGCCTAATAGTTTTTTTTTACCAATAGTTACAGATACTTCAATAACAAGGGTAAAATATACGTATAACTATCGATTTTTTATGAAGTTTTAAGGACTTTTATCAAGTATTGCCCAAAGCGATAGAAACTTAACAGAATGAAAAATGACGAGATAGGGTTGCAACAGCAACCTTATAGGCCTTCTTTTAAAAATTTAAAAAGAACACTACCAGCCACTGACCAATCTAAAAAAGTCAATTTGAAAGTGTAGCCCTTTATTGTTTTATAGCCGACATACTTCGGCTGCGCACAGTACAAGCATGTAAATCACATATTTTCATTCAAATTTGCGACCAGTTTCGGCCATGATCATTTTATATTACTTTTAAGACAATCCGAAACCTAGCCTTTCCCTTTTCCAAATGTTCCATAGCTTCATTTACCTGCGACAAGGGAAATTCTTCTACAATGGGGTATATATCATGTCGGGAACAGAATTCTAACATTTTCCGAATGGCTGCCGGACTTCCTGTGGGACTCCCAGTAACCGATTTTTCGCCCATGATCAGGGAAAAAGCGGGTATGGCCATGGGCTCCAATACTGCCCCTACCGTATATAAGGTCCCTTTGGGGGCCAAGCTTGTCAAATACGAATTCCAATCTAAACTTACATTGGTGGTATTTAATATAAAATCTAGACTTCCTGCAATCCCCTCCAATTCCTTAGGATTTGTAGAGTCGATTACTTGGGTAGCCCCCATGGCTAGTATCTCTTTCTTTTTTTTAGGATTAGAACTGAAAGCGATCACCTCGCACCCCCATTTATTAAGGAATTTTAAGGCCATATGTCCCAAGCCTCCTATCCCAATGACCCCTACCCGATCCGTAGCCTTCACTCCGGCCAAAAGAATAGGGTTAAAAACGGTAATCCCCCCACATAAAAGCGGTCCCGCTTTTTTTAAATCAATGTCCTTAGGCAATTGTATCGCCCAGGACCAATGTGTCCTAATACAATCGGAAAAACCGCCATGCCGCCCTACTATGGTCCCTTCGACGGTAGTACATAGATGGTGGTCACCTCCCATACATTGATTACAATGCATGCAGGAATTAGCATTCCAGCCCACCCCTACTAAATCTCCGACAGCTAAATTATTTACGGCCCCACCAATGGCCACGACCTCCCCGATAACTTCGTGGCCAGGAACCAATGGGTACTGAGACATGCCCCAATCATTATTGATCATACTTAAATCTGAATGACAGATTCCGCAATAATGAACCTTTATATCTACTTGGTCAGCCCCTATTGTGGGAAGCTCATAGGTAAATGGACTAAGTTTTCCGCCAGCTTCTCTGGCCGCATAGGCATGTACTGTTTTCATATCGTAGTTTTTAAAGAGTATGTAACCCGCATTCCCATTCCATGAGGGAATATAGGCGAACAGACTGTTATTCATAAAAAGTGAAGAGGGAAGTACTCTAAGGTAAGAAATAATAGGGATTTATTAATCTTAAAAGGAAGTCTTTTTACTCTTTATAGAAAAATAAAGTTCCTGAACAGCAACAACTTACCAACTATTTGTTTTTAGTATCGATAAACATCAAAAGATGAGAAAGTGTAAAAGTTAAACCTAGTCACTATTCGTTGTTTCCAAGAATTCCTTGAGCCTGCCTTTTATAAAATATTCCCATCCAGCAACCCCACTCTCCCTGGTAAATTGGGGAATCGCCGATGGAAAACTTTCAATCCTGTAATGAGTAAGTTTTAATTTGGTTTTGTCTTGTTCTTAAAATAATTCGAATATAACCACGGAATCTCCCGGATAGCCCCCGTACTGCCAGTTACAGACCGGCTTTTTCATAGGGACTACTTCGAGTATTTCCCACAGGTGCAAAAGCACCTTTTGATCTGATACTACCTCAAACTGGGTTTTAAAGCCAACTTCCGGTGTAAAGGCGGGAATATTCTCAAAAAACCATAAGGACATTTTGTTCAATGCTGTTATAGCCTGCCACACCTTGTCTATAAAAGCTTCGTATATTTCTTCAACTAGTACCGGTTGGCCCTGATCTATCATCTTGTTTATCAATAGCAATGGCGTTATATAAAAAGTTGTCTTTAAAGGGAAATATAGACTACTTATAACACTCCGGGTTCTTAGTTAGAAATCAAAACCATATCCGAATAAAGATAAAGTAATACGATGGCTACCACCAAGAGAGATAACAATATAAACACCCCGATAACTTTTAAAACATTCTTCATAATTGTGAATTTAAGTTCAGTTTATGATACTAAATGTCATTAACTTTTTAACAATCTACTTTTTATCGCTGGAGGTGGGGTAAAAAAGAGATGTTCTATAAGTTATAAAATATTTTCGAATCTCAATATTTTTTCAGGTTTAGGGCGTATTTTAGCTATCATATCACTCTTACAACCAATATTTATAAACCCTTTTTAGTTTTCTAACTGGGCCCATTCTGTCCAAGAACCATCATAGACCGATTTCTCATTTTCCTGAATCAGTTCACTTGCCAAAAGCACTATACAGGCTGTTATTCCAGATCCACAACTAAAAACCAAGGGTTGATCGTTGATGTTTTTTTCCTGAAACAACTTCTTCAATGCTATTTTAGATTTAAACTTCCCCTCTTCCAAAACTTCCTCATAGGGTATATTCAAGGAATTTGGAATACTGCCACTTCTTAAGTCCTTTCTAGGTTCAGGTGCCGTTCCATTAAACCGACCACTGGACCGCGCATCGATCACTAGGGCATTTTTATCGACTATATTGGTTTTAACATACTGGAAGTCCTTCACCATTTCTGGTCGCAGCCTGGCCTTAAAATTCCCTTCTAGAGAAGGGTGATCTACTTTTTCTTCCGTCTCATAGCCATCCTTGCTCCATTGGGGAAGCCCTCCATCGAGCACAAAAACGGCCTCGTGCCCCATAGTTTTAAACATCCACCAAACTCTAGGGCTGGTATACACCCCAAGGTTATCGTATACCACTATAAGACTATCCGAATTGATGCCTAACTTTCTACTTTCTGCCTGGAACTGTTCCTCGCTTGGCAACATATTGGGATATGGACTATTCTTATCGCTAAAACTATTCTTTAAATCGAAATACCGAGCTCCTTTAATTTGTAAGGAATCGAAATCGGATGTTATGCCTGCTATATTCGTTGGTTGACTCGCGTCTAAAATAACCAGATCTGGATTGTTTAACTGTTCTTTGAGCCAATGGGAAGACACTATGGGATCCTTCATTTAATAAGGGTTTAGTTATTATGAATACGGTAAACTTCTATAGACATTTAATTTGACATCGTGGGACCTCCCTAGTTTTGAATCGGCGGGATTGTTTATAAATACTTCAAAACAGTATTTAAAAGAGATAGTCACTAAGCTTGTAAAATATTGGTAGATTTTAAGAATAGATTTAAAAAACAAGACCGCCTTTGCAGACGGTCTTAATTCTTAAGTTTTTAAAAGGCATATATTTAGATAACTCTTACGTTAACTGCATTTAATCCTTTTTTACCGTCCTGTAGTTCAAATTCAACGATATCGCCTTCACGAATTTCGTCTATTAAACCAGAGATGTGCACAAAATGCTCTTTACTTGATCCTTCTTCTACGATAAAACCAAACCCTTTGGCATCGTTGAAAAATTTTACTGTTCCTTTACCCATTACTAAAATTTAAAATTAATTACTCGTTATTACTCAAAGATAGCTCAAAAGTTTGAAATACAATACCATATTACCCTACAAATTTTTAACACTTTTTATCATAATGAAATCATAATAAAATAAGGCCTTAGCGCCTGTTTTCCTCTGATAATTCGTATTATCCACATCGAACTTTTATTTTAATGTTCCTAAAATTCAACACATTAAAGCTTCGATCAAGGGGCGCACTAGGGAGAAAGGACACTTAAGAAAACCGGGCATCATACAATTGTACAAGTAATTTTAGCGCCATAAAAAAGGAAGCCTTCCAGTGGGCAAAAAAAAATCCCCGAAACCGCTTCTTCAGCATGGTTTCGGGGATGCAAGCAGTATAATCGGGTTAAAGATCGAATTTAAAAGTAGCACCAGCTAACACTTGAAATCCTTGCACCTGGTAATTATCCCAACGCATATAAGTGTTATTGGTAATATTATTGGCTTTTGCAAAAACCGACAGTTGCTTGTTGATACGGTATCCCAAATGGGCATTTACATCAACATACCCGTCCAAGGCTACTGCCGTAGTGGCAAATTCTTCTACGGTTGCACCAGCAGCAGCCACCGTATACAAGTCGTCTCGTTCGCCTACATAAAAGATATTGGCTCCCATAAACCATTGCTCACCTATTTGGTAATCCATAAACAAGGAAGCGGTAAGGCTAGGCAAGTTCCATGCTGGGTTATCGGTTTCGGTATCGTAATCGTACACCTCGGCATTGACACCCATGGTAAAGTTATTATTAACCGCCAAATGCATTTCCCCAAAAAGACCTAGGGTCTTTACATCGTCATAGAACAACTGGAAGGTATTCCCATAGTAATAGCTCTTGTCATCGTTCCTAGCCGTGTTTTCTGCATTGTGAATAAACAATGGTTTTCTATTCTCTGCCATATAAGACCCCTTGATATTATAGCTAAAATTAGGCGACAACTGCCCTTTAAGACCTATATAAGCATCGTATTGTTGATCGGTAGGCTGAATTGACAAGGTTGGGGAAACATAAGGGTTTTCGGCTACAAAGCCATGAAAAGAATTCTGTTTCAGATCGCCCTCTATGCCTCCATAAGCAATGGCCATTTCTTCCATCAATTTATAGGAAGCCGTCACCGTAGGATAAATATAAAAGTTATTCTCACTAAGCTCCATATCCAAGCCATAGACCACATTTAATCCTAAATTCAAACTAAATTGATCGTCCGAAATTTTAAGGCTCGGATTAATTCCAGCTTGTAAAAAGGAATAATCGATTTGGCCATCATTGGTTTCAGAACTCACGGCTTCATTTTTAAAGCTACCCCCTACATAATCGGCCTTTACTTTAAAGGTCAACAATTCCTCGGACACCGGTATTTCGAAAACAGGTTTCAAAACGGCGCTGTTTTCGCCAGAATTGGTAGCATCCCAAAAACGTCTTACCAATACATCGGCGCGTTTAAAGAAAGAATCTTCCATGGCCAGGTATCCGCCTGCTTGCACATTGAAGTAGTTTTGTTTCACATCCATACTATTGACCGTCTCTTCGGTATAATAGCCATTCTTAATGCCATACCAATGGTACAACTCATGTTGTGCCCCCAGATTGGCTCCCCATTTAAAATCCCTTCCAACTTTAGAATAATCGGCGTTTAACTTGGTGTTGTAAAAATCATTGTCCAAGGCGGTACCTTTTATATTACCGCGAGACGAAAAGTGGTTCAGACCTACATCCAATCGTTCGTCCCTATTGAAGGCATTACTAGTAAAGAACTCTGCCAAGGCATTGTTATAATTCCCAAGGGCTATAGTTGCCGAGGAGTTAAACAATTTTGGGGCTGGGGTCCTTTTTACTGCGGTTGCCTTCCCTTTACTAGGTGTAAAGGTTGACGCGACGGGTAAGGAAAAAATACTATAGGTAATCGGTTTCTTCTGTAGTGCCAAGGAATCGTTTAAACTTGGAACAGATTTTATCTTAAAAGCATCGGAAATAGTAGGCGCATAGGCCTTTACTACGGTTACAGTTTCTGTACCGATACCTTTTTTTTCGTCTTCTTGGGCCAAACCGACCTGCAGAAAACCAACAATAGAAAATAGGGTTATTTTTATGTGCTTGTGCATATACTGTTCTTTTTACTGGGTGTTTTTAATTTCCTTGAGGATTTACGGAAGAATTGCGTTTTGCTTCTTTGGCCTTCATAACAGACGACTCTCGTTTGGCCTCTTCTACAATTTTAGGAAATTCTGAAAAATTAGAGATCACACTATCCAAAATATAGGTTGCCTGAAAAGCGTCACCAAGGGCATAAAAGTTTTTGGCCATCAGTATTAATCCCTTGGCACTCCACTCCTTATAGCCAGCATAATCTTTGGCCAATTTCTGTACGGCGAGGTTAGACCCCTCGTAATCCCCTGCTTTATTCTTAAAATAGCCATCGTAATACAATGCTTCTGCCGCCAAGGCCCCTTTTGCTATTTTTAACACCTCGCCATATGCCTTTTGGGCTTTTGGCTCGTTGTTGGTTTTAATAGCCGATCTGGCAATCATAATTTGCGCGTCGCTTTTAATTCGGTCATCAATTTTGGAAGACGCTAAAACCTTTCCGGCATATTCAAGAGTCTTATCGTAATTCGACTGCTCGTAATACCCTTTCATTAAGTTTGAATGGGCAAAGGTAACGTTCTGTTGTATTTCTGCTTTTGCTTCTAAAAGCTTTAAATATGGGATAGCCGTTAAATAATCGTCTTTGCCCACATATATTTCGCAAATCCTTGTCAGTGCCTGTTCTGTATATTCATTGGCGGCATTATCGGCAACATTCTTAAAGTAAGGCAAAGCGCTGTCTTTATCGTTTTTACCAAAATACAATTGCGCTAAATTAAAATTCGCTTTCAAGGCATTCAACCCATTGGGGAATTCCTTAAGATAACTTTGATAACCTTTAATAGCAGCGTCGTTTTTACCTTCCATGAATTGCTTTTCTGCAGATTCAAAGGTGGCGTTATCCAATTCTACATCCGTTACAGCGACAAAATCTAAACCTTGTACCCATTGGGCATATTCGTTCACCCTACCAAGATCTACATAAATAAGTTTGGCAGTAGTCACCGCCTGTAGTGCTTCTTGGGTATTGGCATAATCGCGAACTACTGTCTTAAATTTTGCCAAGGCCTGTTCATTCCTATTGGCATTATAATGTACTAAGCCTTGACGCAACATCGCTTGGGGCACCAAAGAGCTTCCCTTATAATTCTGGATTAGTTTGTCATAGCTTTGCAATCCCTTTTCTATATTGTTTTCACGCACATAAGAATTACCTAGTTCAAACAAGGCATCGTCATTTAGCTTAGAATTGGGGTATCTGGAAATAAACTTTTCGAGTTCTTCAATTTTTGTTGCTCCCCTATCTATAAATCCATAACAAAGAGCCTTCTGAAAGGCAGCGTAATCTTTTTCCGGACCGTTCCCAGCAATGACCTTGTTATAGGTTTCCAAGGCCGGCCAATATTTACTGCTCACAAAATAACTATCCCCTAAACGCAAATAAGAATCCTGTAGTTTTGCGGCATCGGCAGTCGTTGACTCACCATACCGGTTAAAATAAGTAATGGCATTGTTATAATCCCTCAATTTAAAATAGGTATAGGCCAAATTATAATCGAGGTCCTTATATTCCGGGGTTGTTTTGGCCGCAGCATTTTGTTTAAACTGTAAATATGCCGCCAAGGCATCTTCATAGCGGTTATTGGCATAGTCCGCTTCGGCCTTCCAGTAACTGGCCCTTGCTTTAAAGGAAGCATTTTCGGCATTGTCCAACGATTTTTTAAAAACCTCGGAAGCCGCTTCAAAATTGTTGTCTATATAAAGTTCTACCCCTCTGTAATAAGCAACCTTTTGATAGGTAGCTTTGCTGGCATAATTTCTATTTCTTTCCAAAAGCTGTAAGGCTCCCTCAAAATTTTTGGACGTAATATAGGAGTCTACCAAAAGCGCCTGCATTTCTTCCTTATTTTTATCGTTGGGATACTTATCCAAATAATCTGTCAACACCTTTGGAACACTTTCGTAAGCATTTCCGATTTCATAACTAAGGCGGGCATAATTAAGGTTGGCATCTTTTTGGATGTCAGCACTAAAATCCATTTGGGAAGCATTCCTAAAGGCATTTAAGGCTTCTTGCTTTTTATCCAATTTAAGATAGCATTCTGCCAAATGGTAGTAGGCATTTTGAGAAACGCTACTGTTACCATCAATTATTTTATTGAAATGCTGTACCGCCTTGGCATAATTGCCCTGTTGGTAATGGCTATATCCCAATAAATAATAATCGGTATTGTTCCATTTCCCCTTTTTCCCTTTGTACTCTTCCAAATAAGGGATGGCATTGCCATATTGTTTTAGGTTGAAATAGCTTTCTCCAATAATTTTATTGAGTTCAGAAAGTTCCGTTCGGTCTGCTTTGGCCAGTTGTTTTTTAGCCAAGGCAATAGCTTCATAGAAATTGCCCAGTTTAAAATTCATATCGGCCTGATAGTAAGAAAGTTTTTCTTCTAAAATATCCTGATCGATTATTTGATCGAACCGTTGTGTAGCCCCGGCAAAATCGTCTTGTTCATATGCGATATAGCCCAAATAATATTTGGCTTGTGCCCCATAGGCCACCGAAGTAGTAACTAGATTAAAATATTGCTCTGCTTTTTTTGGCTTCTTGGTAGAAAACAAGCAGTATCCCATATTAAAATTAAAACGCTCGGTTTCCTTTCTTGATAAGGCGCCCTTTTCAACCTTAGAATACCATTTTAAGGCATTGGGATATTTCCCGGTCTCAAAATAATAATCGGCCACATCCATAAAGGCTGTATTGCGTTTGGTAGAGGTAGGATGCCCTTCCACAAAATCTTCCATGAGCCTATCGGCCCCCAGCTGATTGAGCCTAATGGCGGCATTGGCAGCATAATAAGCACTGTTGGCTTGAATCTCCATATCCCTGGAGTTGCTTTTTACTTTTTCAAAAATAGTCTGAGCTGCTTGATACTGGTGATTATTGTACAACGCCACTGCCTTTTGATAATCCTTTTGGTCGTGGGTGTAAATTTTCGATTCTTGAGCCCTACCGTAAAATATAGACCCAACAACACACAGCATTACAGCGGTTTTTTTTCTTAGCATAATGTTCTCTAATAGTTAAGAATTCCCCTAATAAACCCAAGAACGATTAAAATGGTTCTCAAGTATGTGTAAAGTAAAAGAATTATTCAGTAGAATTCTTTTATTTCAGCAGGAACTTATTACATTTATATCAACATTTAAAATTATGAGCGAAAACATTTTGCAACTCACGGATGTAGCCGTATTTCAGGGAGAAAATTTAGTACTTAACGACATAAGCCTAGAGATAAAAAAGGGTGAATTTGTATATCTTATCGGGAAAACTGGTAGCGGAAAGAGCAGCTTAATGAAAACCTTATATGGCGACCTTCCATTACGGGAAGGCAGTGGAAATATTGTAGACTTTGACCTTAAAACCCTAAGGGAAAAAGACATCCCATATTTACGCAGAAAACTAGGCGTCGTCTTCCAAGATTTCAAATTACTTCCAGACCGTAATGTGAACAACAACCTGCTTTTTGTACTAAAAGCGACCGGGTGGAAAGACACTAGCCTGATGACCTCTAAAATAGAAGAGGTATTGGACAAAGTAGGCATGAAAACCAAGGGCTTTAAATTCCCTCATGAACTTTCTGGCGGCGAACAACAACGTATTGCTATAGCACGGGCCCTTTTAAACGATCCAGATTTAATTTTAGCCGACGAACCTACCGGCAACCTAGATCCACAAACCAGTGTAGAAATCATGAAGGTACTCCAAGACATCAATCAAAACGGAAGAACCATTCTTATGGCCACCCATGACTATGCATTGATTTTAAAATACCCGTCCAAAACACTGAAATGCGACGGCAATAAGGTTTTTGAAGTAGTCCAAAGAGCCATTTAACAATTTATAAGTTTATATACAATAACCCTGGCGGGCGATCCCTGTTATTAACAGGAAAACTAACCAACGGGTTCGTCTGTGCCCGCAATCCAAACCATCAACTTCATTCCCCGGAACATTTTTCCACAGCAAACCCAAGCCCCTCCCTTAACACTACATATCAGACAACTAAAAGACTACAACCTCTTAGGTATTGAGCCTTTTTATACCGAAAACTCGCTTTTTTCCCTTTCCCAATTATCCCCAATTACAGTTCAACTTTTTCCTAGTACGTTTCACTTGCGTATATACACGGTTCACCCAAATACTCCCCAAAACACCCGAATCCCACAGTATCTTTGTACCTGAAATAAATACTAAGAATCAGATTAAAATATAACGATCATGAAAAAAATAAACCTAACACTCGGAGCTGGGATAGTTTCTTTTCTATTACTATCCTTTAACGTGAAAAATAACTGTGCACATACCGATAATCCTTGCCCTACTTTTTTGACTCCAACAGAAACCTACAGTCTTTTTGAAGATGCCTTATTACAAGATGAGGCTATCAGAAACCTTTCCCTTGATGAGATTAATGTAATTGAGGAAGAGGACATTGTTCTGGACTTTGATACCACGAAATACCTTCCAATAGGTTTTAATCCCTATGCGAAACCGAAACTTAACCTTAACGATTTAGTGCTGGTGGAAATGGAAGAGGACATTGTTCTGGACTTTGATACCACAAAATACCTTCCAATAGGTTTTAATCCCCATGCAAAACCGCAACTTGATCTTAACGATATAGTGCTAGTGGAAATGGAAGAGGACATTGTTCTGGACTTTGATACCACAAAATACCTTCCAATAGGTTTTAATCCCCATGCGAAGCCGAAACTTAACCTTAAGGATATTAAAGTTGAAGAGCTGGAAGAAGAAATTGACCTTGGTTTTGACGTCCTTCACTACCTTCCCGTAGGATTTGACCCTTACACCAAGTAACGATTAGTTAATAGGTTAGTTAATGTAGTTAGGCCTTTGGCAATATGCCAGGGGCTTTTCTTTTTCAGCCCTCTATAGAAGGTTTATAATAGCCCAAAACCTTAAGAAATCATTGAACTAAAATTCCCTATTGACAAATTCCATTACTATTACCATTGGGTGCGGACAAGCCTATTTCTGGATTAGCACAACTAGAAAACCTACCAATTTATAATTCCATTTAGTAAGAATGTAAAGGAAGACACAAATCGCCCAAATTTTACATTAAAACGGTATCTTTAAAAATTATAACATCAATATGCAGCGATTAAAACAGGTTAATTTACAGGAAATTTCCAAGATTGCGGTTCTCATATCCGTGTTGATAACCCTACCCTTGACCCTCACCCTATTTAAGTCTGTTTGGTTGTCCGATGAACTTTTCTCCAAAGACCTCTTTAACGATCTAGTTTTAAAACTGTTGTTTTTCTTTATTTTCTCATGGACCACCTTACAATTTAACACTAATTGGATATATAACATCCGCAGTAAAAAGAAGTGGATTGATTTGGGAATACGGTTTTTGGCCAATTTGATTATACTCTTCACCTCAACCTCCATTTTTAGCTATATATATCCCTATTTTGTAGAAAAGACAATCTCTGATAGGGAAGCGGGATTTGTCATTTTTATTTTTATCGTGGTCCACATCATCATTTTGTTTATTTCTAGAATCCTACGCCTCCAAATCATACAGCGGGAAAATATTCTAGAAAACGAATATTTAAAACAACAAAACCTAGAGAACGAATTAACGGCCTTAAAGAATCAGATAAATCCACACTTTCTTTTCAATTCTCTAAATTCTCTGAATTACCTTATCCGTGACAACAAGGAGGCGACTATGTTCGTAAAAAAATTGTCCTTCATGTACCGATATATATTACAGAGTGGAGATCGGGACCTAGTCCAACTAAAAGACGAGCTCAAGTTTTTGGAAAGCTATATTTATTTAATAAAAACAAGGTATAGGGACCGTTTTCAAACAGAGATAAACATCGATGAAAAATATTTAGAGCGAAAAATTCCACCCTTGGCACTACAGTTATTGGTAGAGAACGCCGTAAAACACAACGAGATTTCGGAGACCAATCCCTTAAAGGTCATTATTTACTCTGAGAACGAATCTATCTATGTAGAAAACAAGCTCAGGATTAGGACCACTCTGGCCGAAGGTACTGGAAACGGTCTTTTAAATTTATACAAACGCTATTACATGATTAGAAAGCAGCAAATAGTAATAGACAGAAAGAATGAATTTTTCCGTGTAAAACTCCCATTGAACAAAATGCTATGAAGGTTGTAATTGTAGAAGACGAACTAGCGGCAAGTGAAAACCTTGCCTTTTTACTAAAAAACTTAGAAGGTTCTATTGAGATATTGGCCGTTTTGGATTCGGTAAAAGCTTCGATTGCCTATTTTTCTAAAAACAATGAGGCAGAACTAGTTTTTATGGATATTCATTTGGCCGATGGTCTTTCATTTGAAATTTTCGATTCCATCAAAATAGAAGCGCCGATAATCTTTACAACTGCTTATGATCAATACTCCTTACAGGCCTTTAAGGTTAATAGTATCGACTATCTATTAAAACCTATAGACGAGGACGAACTGGCATCCAGCTTGGAACAATACAAGGGCCAATTTAAAGGAAAGGGACTATACGGCGATCAGGTAACCGGACTTTTAAACTTGATGAATACCAAAAAAACGGCCTATAAATCCATGTATTTGGTACCACATAGGGATGAGTTAATTCCGTTAAAAACAGAAAACATGGCCTATCTGTACATTGATACCGGTATTGTTAAAGCGGTTACCAATGACAATCAGACCTATATCATGGAACAAAATCTGGAGGATTTGGAAAGCGATCTGGACCCATCGGAATTCTTTAGGCTAAACCGTCAGTTTATCGTAAGAAGGGATGTCATTAGCGGGATAAAGCAATATTTTAACGGCAAGCTTATCGTCAACGTTATTCCACCGTCCCCAGAAAAAATTGTAGTGAGCAGGGCAAAATCGCCTGAATTTAAAAATTGGATGAACCAATAGATTCTTGGTACCACTTCCAAAGGCTTCATATCCCTAATATAAACGACCGACCCAATGAACTATCACAGATCTTGGATCGGTCGTTTTTTTCTTCAACAAAACTCACCTCAACTACTTCCTTCTTTTCTAAGACTTCTATCTTGACATTTTATTTAGAAGAATCAGATTTTTTTCCGTTTAACACTACCCAGGCTGTTCTCGTTAATGGCTTTACATTGTTCTCTCCCTGATCGGTATAGGAGGCTGTGATTACCATAACATTTCCTTTTTGCGCTGACGAGGGCACTATTGTTCCCTTTGCCGTCAAGGATTTTTGTTTTACACCGGTATCTGCCAAAGATTCGATATAACTTTCCAAAGCAGCTTTCTTGCGTATCGTATGACATAGGTTGCGTTAGGGACCGCGGCGGCATC
Organism: Arenibacter nanhaiticus; assembly: GCF_900141935.1. GTDB lineage: Bacteria > Bacteroidota > Bacteroidia > Flavobacteriales > Flavobacteriaceae > Arenibacter > Arenibacter nanhaiticus. Next base: position 47,127 of record NZ_FQYX01000023.1, read on the forward strand.
CCCGCAGCAGCGCAAGGGATACAGCCAAGGGCCCGCCCGACAAAGGAGGGAACGCCCAAAGTATTACACCTAACAGCTTGCAGAAAAACTATGGAAACCTGTAAAAAAATACAACTTCCCCAAAACAATGACCATTACCTTTATAAATTCCCGGGCTAAAAACCGAGTTTAATTTTAGAATACATCTTTTTTTGTTACTTTGTCTACAAATACTATAATCTTATACATGGAAATTTTAGGAATTGATATTGGAGGATCGGGTATTAAAGGAGCCTTGGTTAATATGGAAACAGGTGAAATGACTACGGAAAGGTTTAGAATACCTACTCCGAAATCGCGAAAACCAAAGGCCATGGCAAAAGTGGTTGCGGAAATTGCAGCGCACTTTAACTACAAAGGCCCTATCGGTTGTGGCTTTCCTACGGTCATAAAAAACGGGGTTTGCAAAACTCCCGGAAATCTTCACAAAAAATGGAAGGGCATAAAAGTGGACGAACTCTTTAGTGAAGCTACCGGATTACCGGTAACCGTAGTAAACGATGCCGATGCTGCCACCCATGCCAGTATGAAATTTGGCGTTGGAAAAGATAAAGATGGCTTTGTAGTCATGATTACCATTGGAACCGGTTTGGGGAGTGGTGCCTTTTTGGACGGCAAACTAATTCCCAATATGGAACTAGGACAGATTCCGTACAAAAAATACGATAAAATAGAATTGTGGGCAGCCGCTTCTGCCAAAGAAAGGGAGAACCTCAGCTACAAAAAGTGGGGCAAACGTTTTAATGTGTTTTTGGAATACATAGAACTAATTGTGTCTCCCGATTTAATTATCCTAGGAGGAGGCACTTCTAAAGACTGGGATTTGTTTAAAGAATATATTACTATCGAAACCCCTGTTATTCCGGCCACCTTACAAAACAATGCCGGTATCATTGGTGCTGCCGCGGCATGCAAACTATAAATTACTCCAAAAAAAAAATCCCCAAACTGCTGTTTGGGGATTTTTACTTTTATAAGTATGCTTAAGCGATTTTATTACGCTTACGCTCATTTTCTGTCAAGTAAATCTTTCTTAGACGTAAATGCTTAGGCGTAACCTCTACATATTCATCTTTCTGAATGTATTCAAGAGCTTCTTCCAAAGAGAATTTAATAGCCGGAACTATTTTCGCTTTATCATCAGCACCTGAAGAACGTACGTTAGAAAGTTTCTTCGTTTTAGTAATGTTCACGGTCATATCGTCTCCTCTAGAGTTTTCACCGATCACCTGTCCTTCGTAAATATCCTCACCCGGATCAACAAAGAATTTACCTCTATCCTGTAATTTATCAATAGAGTAAGGAATAGCTTTTCCTGTTTCCATAGATACCAAAGAACCATTTTGTCTTTGAGGAATATCACCTTTCATCGGTTGGTACTCCAAGAATCTGTGAGCCATAATAGCTTCACCTGCAGTTGCGGTCAACAATTGGTTTCTAAGTCCGATAATCCCACGAGAAGGAATCAAGAATTCACACAACATACGGTCACCTTTAGCTTCCATAGTGGTCATTTCTCCTTTTCTCATAGATACCATTTCAACAGCTCTACCAGAAACTTCTTCAGGAAGGTCAATTGTTAAATGTTCAATTGGCTCACATTTAACACCATCAATTTCCTTGATAATTACCTGTGGCTGTCCAATTTGCAATTCATATCCTTCACGACGCATCGTTTCTATTAAAACCGAAAGGTGCAATACCCCACGACCAAAAACTAAAAACTTATCGGCACTATCAGTTTCGTTAACCCTAAGGGCCAAGTTCTTCTCTAGTTCACGCTTTAAACGGTCATTGATATGTCTAGAAGTTACAAATTTACCATCCTTACCAAAGAAAGGACTATCGTTAATGGTAAACAACATACTCATAGTAGGCTCATCGATAGCAATCGTTTTCAATTGCTCTGGATTTTCGATATCGGCAACGGTATCACCAATTTCAAATCCTTCCAATCCAACGATAGCACAGATATCACCAACAGCGACTTCCGTAACTTTTAATCGTCCCAGACCTTCAAAAACATATAATTCCTTGATCTTAGATTTTACGATAGAACCATCTCTTTTTACCAAAGAAACCTGTTGTCCTTCTTTTAAGCCACCTCTTTGAAGTCTACCAATAGCAATCCTTCCTGTAAAAGAAGAATAATCCAAAGAAGTAATCAACATTTGTGTATTCCCTTCTTTAGCCTCAAAAGTTGGAATATGCTCAATCACCATATCCAATAAAGGCTCTAGGCTTTCGGTTTGCACTTTCCAATCATCACTCATCCAATTGTTCTTTGCGGAACCGTATACGGTTGGGAAATCTAACTGCCATTCTTCGGCTCCCAATTCGAACATTAGGTCGAATACTTTTTCGTGTACTTCTTCTGGAGTACAGTTTTCTTTATCAACCTTATTCACAACCACACAAGGCTTTAGGCCAAGGTCGATTGCTTTTTGCAAAACAAAACGTGTTTGCGGCATTGGTCCTTCAAAAGCATCGACCAATAACAATACGCCGTCTGCCATGTTCAATACTCGCTCTACTTCACCACCGAAATCGGCGTGACCAGGAGTATCGATAATGTTAATTTTTGTGTCCTTGTAGATTACGGAAACGTTTTTAGAAGTAATGGTAATACCTCTTTCACGTTCTAGGTCGTTATTGTCCAAGATTAAATCTCCTGTGTTTTGATTCTCTCTAAATAACTGACAATGGTACATAATTTTGTCGACCAAAGTGGTTTTACCGTGGTCAACGTGGGCGATAATAGCTATATTTTTTGTTGCTGCCATAAATGATTTTTATTTGCACTTAAGTAACTTAAACGCGGGCGCAAAGATACTCATTTTTTTTACGCCAACTAGAAAAGCTTTATTTTTCTTATCTATTTGATACTGAATATGTTTAAGGCACTTTATTCTGGTTTAGCGGCCAGTATCTCTCTAAAACCACTGTTCACCAACAAAGATAAAATACTGTATAACAGGTATTTAAAAGCTTAAGGTTTATTTAACAAAAATACTATTGTTCATCTGCAGAAGGTCCGTACGTGGCAGGAACCGATTCGCCCAACAAGCGCAGATATACCCCCAATTGTGCTCTATGGTGTGGAAATTGATTCAGGACCATCCCTCGTAAAACCCTATATTTAGGCATTTCCATAATAGTTTTTCCTCCTTGGAGCATCTTCCAGTTTTTGTCGAATTCGGTATTGGCTACATGAAGCGATTTTTTGGCCTCTTCAGCACTTTTTTTCAGGGTGTCGACCATTTCTTGGACACTTTCGTTAATGGGCGGCTTATACTCGTCCATGCTCATTTCGTCCTGAACCATGGTGCCTGTGACCCAACTTGGTATTTCGGCCAAATGGCTTCCCAGCTGCTTTATGGACATAGATCTAGGATGGGGACGCCAATCTAATTTATCTTTGGGGATACGTTTTAAAAACTTTTCGGTGAGCGCTACTTCATGCTCCAATTCGGGTATTAACATTGCTTGAATATCCATGACTTTTTGTTTTAAAAAATTTACCCCTTAATGTACGAAATTTTAACGTATAAAACACTGATTTACAGCACTCACATCTTGTTGTAAAGTCATAAAAACCAACAGTCTTCCTACCCAGGCTTAATAATTTATAGGGAGACTATATTCTTCTTGTAAAACCATTATCTTTGCACGATAAATATCAAGTAATGAAGCTAGACCTTATACCCCAAATAAAACACGCTGATAGCAATAACTTTTTTTTACTTTGTGGCCCCTGTGCCATCGAAGGCGAAGATATGGCCATGCGCATTGCCGAAAAAGTCGTTAGCATCACCGATAAATTAGGTATCCCTTATGTATTTAAAGGAAGTTTTAAGAAGGCTAACCGTAGCCGTGTAGATTCTTTTACCGGGATTGGCGATGAAAAAGCCTTAAAGATCCTAAGAAAAGTTTCAGAAACGTTTAAAGTTCCTACCGTCACCGATATCCATGAGATAGCCGACGCTTATAAGGCAGCAGAATATGTAGACGTTTTGCAGATTCCCGCATTTTTGGTGAGACAAACGGACCTGGTCGTTGCAGCCGCTTCGACCGGAAAGGTGGTCAACCTAAAAAAAGGACAGTTTATGAGTCCCGAAAGCATGAAACATGCGGTACAAAAAGTAATCGATTCCAATAACCAACAAGTCATGGTTACCGATAGAGGTACTATGTTCGGCTATCAGGATATGATCGTCGACTTTAGAGGTATCCCTACCATGAAACAATATGCCCCTGTTGTCCTAGATGTTACTCATTCCCTTCAGCAACCTAACCAGTCTTCTGGAGTTACGGGAGGAAGACCAGAGATGATAGAAACTATTGCCCGTGCAGGAATAGCAACAGGAGCAGACGGAATTTTTATAGAAACCCATTTTGATCCGGCAAATGCCAAAAGTGACGGTGCTAATATGCTTCACTTAGATTATTTGGAAAAATTATTGACCAACCTAGTAGCCATACGTAAAACTGTAAATAGTTTATAATTTACAATTAATCGTTAAAGCGTTTTCTTTAATACATTAAAAAATGCCATGCACTCTTTGTATGGCATTTTTTCATAAATAGCACACTCCTTTGCAGTAAAATATTAATTCCTGCTTCCCTTTTTGGCCCCAAAAACAAGACTGCTTATCATAAATGCATATCAGTAGTATTTAACTTACATATTTTTTCATATATTTAGAAGACTAATAATCAATATTCTATACTATTATGAAAAAAACAGCTTCCGTTTTAGCAGTAGGTTTAGCCATGTGCCTTATCGCCTGCAAAAACAATACTTCCAAGGCTGACACCTTTAAAACGATGGGGCTACTGCAACTTTCCAATGGCAATCCCAAACCCGGAGATTCCCTGCGAATAAAGTATAATTCCGACACCAAAATAGCCGATATAGAAGCGTTATTTTACTATATGGTACAGGATAAATCGTACCCAAAAGACATTCACTTTAAAGACAACACAAGCAATTTGGAAGCCACCATCCATATTCCAGATTCGGCCACGGCCTTGACTTTTCTCTTTAAGAACGATCAAAAAATAGATGATAATAAGGAAGCGGGCTATGTTTTGCCATTATATACGGAAGACCAACAAAGGGTGGTCGGCAGTGGGGCTAGTATGGGACTGTTCTATTTACAGAGAGCAAAAGCTCACGGCATTGCCACCGTAACAAAAGATTCGGCCTTGACTTTAATACAAAAAGATCTTGAGCTATATCCCGAGCTAAACAAGGAATGGGAGCTAACCTATATCAGGTACTTGGAGCCGCACAACAAGGAGAAGGCAGAAAAATATATGGAGGCCCGAATTGCCCATTACAACAGTATACCCACCCCTTCCGAAAAAGAATACAATTCCTTAGTAGGTTTACACCGCTTAAATAAGGACAAGCCAACCCAAGACTCACTAACATCTGTAGTGGCTTCTAAATTTCCCAAGGGTACTTTGGCAAAACAAGAAGCCTATGCGGCATTTTATAAAACCAAGGAGTTAGACGAGAAAAAGGATATATTAAAGGCCTATGAAGCTTCTTTTGGCAAAGAAACCAGTGAACGCGATTATATGATGATCGGTATGGCGCAAGAAGCCTTAAAAGCACAGGACTACAAGACCGCTTTGGCCTATTTCAACGATTTAAACGATCCTTCCAAGGCTGTGGGCACCCTCAATAATGTTGCCTGGAAATTGGCCGAAAAAGGGGAAAAGCTCGATTTTGCTGAAAAACTCTCCAAAAGATCGCTGGATATGGTTTCCGAAAATTTACACCATTTGGAAAAGAAACCTTTTTACTTCAGCAAAAACCAGTATAAAAAATCTTTAGAGGCCAATTATAAGATGTATGCCGACACCTATGCCCTAATCCTATTTAAACAGGGCAAGGTAAAAGAGGCCATAGCCTACCAAACAAAAGCTATAGACAAAGGCAAAAGTGCCGATGTAAACGAGCGGTATATCGATTTCCTTATGGCTGACGAACAGTACAGCACTGTGGTGCAGAAGGCCAGCGAATTTATAAAAAATAACGCGGCCACGGAAAAAACAAAAGAAGCTCTACAGAAATCCTATATGCACATCAACAAGGAAGACCAGGCCGCTAAGGCCAACTTTGCAACGCTTCTTACTAACTTGAAAGCTGCTGCAAGAGCCACTACCCTATCCGAAATAAAAGCCAACTTGGTCAGCGAAGAGGCGTATAATTTTAGTTTACAAAATTTGGACGGCAAAGAAGTATCCTTGGCGTCTCTGAAAGGAAAAACAGTCATCTTAGATTTTTGGGCCATTTGGTGCGGTCCCTGTAAGGCTTCCTTCCCGGGAATGCAACAAGCAGTAGATACCTTTAAAGACAATTCGGACGTCGTCTTTTTGTTTGTGAATACCATGGAAAATGGCTCCTTTGACCAAAGAAAGGACAAGGCAGACAAGTTTATAAAAGACAACAACTACACTTTTAACGTACTTATCGACCAGCCCGATGCCGAGGGAAGTAGAACCTTTATCACCTCAAAAAACTACGATATCAGCGGTATCCCTACCAAAATTATTATTGGTCCCAATGGAAAAATAAGGTACAAATCCGTGGGGTACAATGGCAATAATGCCAAACTGCTGCAAGAACTAGAACTGCTAGTGGAGGTCTTAAAAAGTTAACCTTAGGTATAGCCCTGAAAAAATTCAAAATCCTAATTGCCTTTCACAACAAAGCAATTAGGATTTGTTTTTTTTAATACCCCCTGCTAGTTTCCTTGTAATTCATTTTTCTTATTGTCTATATTTGGTAAGATAAAATTAAAGAAAAGTAGTATGAAAACTATCCGAAATTCTATGGTCCTATTAGGGTGTATCTCCCTACTATTTACCGCCTGTAAATCAAACCACAAAAAGGAAATTGGGAAGAAAAAGCCCAATATTATTTTTATCATGTCAGACGATCATGCCTATCAGGCCATCAGTGCGTATGATGATAAGCTAATTCAGACCCCTAATATAGATAGGATTGCCAAGGAAGGAATGCTATTTACCAATGCCAGTGTCACCAATTCTATTTGTGCCCCTTCACGTGCTGTGATCCTTACCGGGAAGCACAGTCATATTAACGGAAAGATAGACAACCTCTCACCCTTTGATACTACCAATATTACCTTCCCACAAATCCTTCAAAAAGCGGGCTACCAAACGGCCATGTTCGGGAAATTACATTTTGGGAACAACCCAAAAGGATTTGACGAGTTTAAAATCTTACCGGGACAAGGAGATTACTACAACCCTAAATTCATCACCCAAAAAGGAGATACCACCATTACAGGCTACGTAACCGATATTATTACGGACCTTACCCTAGACTGGTTTAAAAACAGAAGGGATACCGAAAAACCTTTTATGCTGATGTATTTACACAAGGCCCCACATAGGTCTTGGCTACCGGCAAAACGCCATTACACCGAATTTACGGATAAGACCTTCCCGGTTCCGGCTACCTTATTCGAAGATTACAAGGGCAGGGAAGATATCGCTGGGAGTGCAGAAATGAATATCCTAAAACATATGGGACTTCAATACGACACCAAGGTGTATCCGGAGGTACTTGCCGAATTGGGAATCAAAGACCTTAACTACTACAATCCTTTAGCACGTATGACCCCAGAACAAAGGGCAAGCTGGGACAAGGTATACCAACCTATCAACGACGATTTTAAACAACGGTACCCACAAATGAACGATTCTACCTTAATGTTGTGGAAATACCAACGCTATATGCAAGATTACTTGGGTACCATTGCTGCCGTTGACGAAAATGTGGGGCGCGTTTTAGATTATTTGGACCAGGAAGGCCTGGCCGAAAATACCATGGTAATATACACCTCTGACCAAGGGTTCTACTTAGGGGAACACGGCTGGTTCGACAAGCGTTTTATGTACGAGGAATCTTTTAAAACCCCTTTATTGATCAAATGGCCTAATGTTATCACCCCCGGAACTACCGAAGAAGAAATGGTTCAAAACTTGGATTTTGCCCAAACATTTCTAGAAATTGCCGGGGCTACAGCTCCCGAAGATATGCAAGGAGAAAGTTTGGTCCCTCTTTTAAAGGGAGAAAAAGAGCAATGGGATCGCGATGCCGTGTACTACCATTACTATGAATATCCGGCAGAACACGCGGTAAAACGTCATTACGGTATTGCAACCAAAGAATATAAATTGATCCATTTTTATTACGATGTGGACAAATGGGAATTGTACGATCGACTAAAAGATCCGCAAGAATTGAACAATGTCATCAACGACCCGGCATACGCAGACGTACTTTCAGAAATGCAGGAAAAAATGAAGGCGGTACGGATAAAATATAAAGATTCAGATTCCTTGAGCAACGGGTATATCAACCTGTATAAGGAAAAAGGGTGGATCAAGGAATAAAACCGATCCAACCACATAGCACCATAAGCAAGAAGGCTGTCATTTTAGACAGCCTTCTTTTTTATAACCCCTTAAGATTTTTAGTAAGATAAATTGTAGCGCTCTAATTGGGGCGTTCCCTCCTTCGTCGGTCGGGCTCTCCGCTATATCCCTTGCTATGCTGCGGGGATGCCGCTGCGATCCCTAACGCAAAAAAACTTTCATTTCTACCTAGTATTTGCGGTTAGCGACACACTACAATTGTTCTATATCCGTCGTCCTTTCCTAGCTTTCCAGATGTGGCAAATATTTTTCTTTTCCGTCTACATAGTCCTGTAAATAGGCAAATCGAGGGGTCAGTTTTCCGTTTTTAGTCATCCTTGCCCTTTGTAACACACCGTTTTTATCGCCATCAAAAAAGGCCGGGATCACATGTTTTAAGAAAGCCTCCCCGAAACCGGTACTAGCATCCCGTGGCAATTCACAGGGTAAGTTGTCTACCGCCATCACCGCTATGGCTTTGGGGTCCATAAAATCTGTCTCCGATTCCGACAACGGATCATAGCCATAAATAGGATCGGCAATGGTACTAGGCCTGATGGTCGTAGCTACAGGTCCGTCAATATCGCAACTGACATCGGCAACAACCTTTATGTTAAAATCTGCCGCCTTGGCATCGTCCCTAGTAAATAAATAAGGCGCCCCATCGCCATAAAAATGGCCCGCTATATAAAAATCGGTCACCTTGGCAAAACGAAGAAAATCCGATTCGTAGGCTTCGGGCTGATTTAAAAAATGGGCCATATCTCCTTGCTTCTTGTCCTTGCGTTTATTGTAATCCAAGGGATCAATCTGACAGTATACCGGGTAATCAAAATGAGCTGTCAAATATTCATCCACGCTTACTTCGCGGATATCCATGGCATCCAACATTTCCTTGGCGCCGTTCCCTACCCTGCCAGTACCGGTCAACAAGATTTTTATGGTAGGAAGTGCTATATTGTTAAGTTCGTTTATCAGGGCATACTGATCTTTTAGGGTTTCTGCCTTGGGTAGTTGAAATAGGTTAAATTTCAGCCCGTAGGCTCTAAATCCGTTATAAGCCCCCACAATACCGGCATACCTGCCAAAAGCGACCAATCGTTGTCCCTTGGTATTGGTGATCACTTCATGATCGTACAGCTCTATGTTCTTGTCCAAGACAGCCTTTAACAATTCGCGGTTATAAGACTGCTTTTTAATGGTATGGGAGAAAAAGAAATATTGTTTATTTGGAATCAAATCGGTTATAGGTACTTCCTTGACCCCGATAAGCACATCGCAGCTATCCATTTCCGAGGCAACCTTTATCCCTTTTTCTTCATATTCGGCATCCTTATAAACCCTTATTGGCGAAGGTTCTACAATTACTTGTGCCCTTGCATAGGTTTCCAACAGTTGTTTACATGCTTCCGGACGCAACACTACCCGTCTGTCTGGTGGATTTTTTCGTTCTCTGATGATTCCGAACTTCATATTTAATGTATTTTTATAACTTTGTTTAGTGGTATCGTTGTAAATGTAACATTTGGCAAGAAGACACGCAAAACTTTTTTTGGAATACTTTTTGCATTACCTTTGCTGTCGCGTTTGAGGATAGTGCGGCGTATTCGTTGCTCGATCGCAATGGGAAAGGAAGGGATTAAAAAAAACCTTACTACCTTTACAACAAACGCCTTTACCACGTATAATGGTATTAGATCTTTGAAAAAAATCACTGAGTAGTGAAATCCTGGATTTCCTAACTTATTGAAGGGGCCGACTGGTTTTGACAGCGAGATCAATTGGAATGTAAGCATGCCGAGCGCTGGGCTACAGCTCGTAAATCTCATTTTCCACACTTTTTAATTGGCGAAAATAACTACGCTCTTGCCGCTTAATCTGAATCATAGTAAGATTAGCCTCGTCCCTACAAGGTAGGGAAGCGAGATGTTTCTGGGATGCCCTTGTTGACGGCGACCCAATCAGAAGCACCAGAAAAGTCGACATAAGGATGTTGTTTCTTTGCCAACATCACGAAAACTGAAAAAGATAAGGATGCATTAGGCCGTTTCTGGTCAGGTGTGTTTCGAAAATCAAGCAGAAACTAAGCATGTAGAAAGCCTTGTAATTGCTTGTTTGGACGAGGGTTCGAATCCCTCCGGCTCCACTTGTTGACTATCAAATTAACACAAAAACCCTGTAAACCCCTAGTTTACAGGGTTTTTTGTTTTATACAATATCATCAAATATCATATAATACCACCTAAAAAGTGACTTATTCGGTGAGTGTTTTAAATCTTCAAAAACACTCACCGAATGGCTTGTAAACCATTGATTTTACGAGGTTTGTGATTTTTTTTCTTTTCTTTTTTGTATCTTTATTTAGGTATTTAAAGACATAAATAATGGGGCATTCTTTTTCACAGCTATTTTACTTGAAAGGAAAACACTTCCAAAAAGACGTGAAAGTCCCGATATACTTGCGTTTCACGGTAAATGGACAAAGAAGCGAACTAAGTATTTCACGCAAGGTTGACCCTGAAAAATGGAGTCCTCGGTCCGGAAAAATGGAAGGAAACAACCTAGAAGCGAATGAATTAAATTCGTATTTGGACGCTATTCGAAACAAAATAAATAAGATCCATGCTCGACTTGTTGACGAGAACAAGCCTTTTACTTCTAGCGACATCAAGGACAAATATTTAGGGAAGGATGCAAAACCAAAAATGTTGGTGCAGCTTTTTGACGAACACAATCAGCAGATGAAAAAACTGGTCGGGATCGAATTTGCCCTGGGCACCTACAAACGATACCATACTAGCCGAAACCATGTCGCAGAATTTATCAAGTCCGAATATGGCAGGACGGATATTCCCCTAAGGGATGTCAATCTAAAATTCATAAAAGGATTGGAGTACTTCTTAAAAGTCACCAAGGATTGCAATCATAATTCGGCCCTTAAATACGTCAACAACTTTAAAAAGATAATTCGCATGGCCGTTGCCAACGAATGGATCTCCAAAGACCCGTTTTACAATTACAAGGTAAAATTTAAGACGGTCGAGCGAGAGTTTCTTAGCAAGGAGGAGCTACAGCGTTTAAAAGACAAGGAGATCGAAGGAGAGCGCTTAGGAGTTGTCCGGGATATGTTTGTCCTCTGCTGCTATACAGGATTGGCCTATGTAGATGTTCAGACCTTAACCCCCGATGAAATTTATCAGAATAAAAATGGTAGCTACTACATAAAATCTAAACGCTCTAAAACAGATACTAATTTCACCATTCCCCTATTGCCCACGGCATTGGCCATCATCGAAAAATACAAGGATCATCCCAAAGTAATCCACAAGAATTGTGTCATTCCGGTGCTGAGCAATCAAAAGTCAAACGCCTACCTCAAAGAAATTGCCGATCGCTGTGATATCAAAAAGAATCTGACCACCCATTTAGCCCGGCATACCTTTGCCACTACCGTTACCCTAACCAATGGCGTACCCATTGAAACCGTAGGAAAGATGCTAGGCCATAAAAATCTGCGCACTACCCAGCATTACGCCAAAATAATCGATTCCAAAGTAGAGGAAGATATGGCGATATTAAAGGAGAAACTGGCAGAGATGGCGGCTAAAAAAAAGGGGGAGTGAAAAATTGCAAGCTTGGTTTTTGATGGATTACCCTGAAAGTTCCGAAATTGTGTACCATTTTCTCATATCATTATAGCTTCAATCCTAGTTTCTTAATGGAATGGTCTGGAATTATGAACAGGCCGTGCAATTCTTCTTTAGAGTCGCTGTTTCAATCCTAGTTTCTTAATGGAATGGTCTGGAATCAATTTTGCAAAAAAGGAAAAACCCCTATTTGGGCGTTTCAATCCTAGTTTCTTAATGGATCATTCTGGAAG
>NZ_FQYX01000023.1:60104-60667 GCF_900141935.1 Arenibacter nanhaiticus
TTTGTTTCAATCCTAGTTTCTTAATGGATCATTCTGGAAGCATTCAAGTTAGAATTGCCGGACGTATAACGGAGGGTTTCAATCCTAGTTTCTTAATGGATACTTCTGGAAGTTTTTGGTTGGTTGGATATGATCCTTACCCGGTGATGTTTCAATCCTAGTTTCTTAATGGATCATTCTGGAAGTAGAAGACATTAACAGAGAGATGAATTTTCAGTATAGTTTCAATCCTAGTTTCTTAATGGATCATTCTGGAAGAAGATTGGGTAGTAATTATAGAGCATTAGAAGCTTGGTTTCAATCCTAGTTTCTTAATGGATCATTCTGGAAGGTTTCGGTTCTAGCAATAGCCAAAGACCTATTACGGTGTTTCAATCCTAGTTTCTTAATGGATCATTCTGGAAGTTCGAAATGACGTTTGACAACGTTTCTGCATCAGTGTTTCAATCCTAGTTTCTTAATGGATCATTCTGGAAGAGAAATTATCTATCTTAGGTTTAATTCCTAGCTCGCGTTTCAATCCTAGTTTCTTAATGGATCATTCTGGAAGAGAAATTATCTAT
>NZ_FQYX01000023.1:60944-61181 GCF_900141935.1 Arenibacter nanhaiticus
TAATGGATCATTCTGGAAGATGCTGGGGATGGCGGGGTATCGAACCTTTGAGAAACGTTTCAATCCTAGTTTCTTAATGGATCATTCTGGAAGTCGTATTCTTGACAAATTTCTAATGCTCTTTGTTCGTTTCAATCCTAGTTTCTTAATGGATCATTCTGGAAGCACATTTCCTTCTTCCTGGTACGGAGTGTATCCTTGTTTCAATCCTAGTTTCTTAATGGATCATTCTGGAAG
>NZ_FQYX01000023.1:62925-75075 GCF_900141935.1 Arenibacter nanhaiticus
AGTGTTTATGGACGATGTCAGTGATTCTGTATTTCTCAAATACTGCTTTTTCAATATGTCAAAGAGCCTTAATTTATGTTTATCAACGGTAACTCCGCATTGACGAATCCCTGTATTTATTAGCATCACAAACAATTTTAAGTCCAAAAATAATAAATTTCTATTCGGAAAGCTATTTTACACAAACATTCCGATAGGTACAATTTAAGCATCTTTTCTTAAACTTTGTTGCTTTGGGAAACCTATTCTGTTCGATAATTTCTAACATTGCTTGTGTACTAGACTTTATCATGTCCTTTGAATTCGAAGCTATAGGAATTTCAATGACCTTATTCTTACTTCTTGTATAAACCAAAAAACCTTTATTCACTTTTGTATTAAAGGTTTCTTCTATTAAAATGGCATAGCAATAAAGTTGTTGTTTATAGGTTTCAAAAACACGGTCCTTCCAATGAGCGAATTTATAATCCAGGGGAGCAAACGTACCATCATTTAATTGTAATACTTCGTCCACTCTACCCCTTAATTCTTCTGATCCCAAATATTGATCGATCCACTTTTCCGTGACTCCAATTTTTTTTCGCAGGTAGTCCTTATTACTTTCCAGTTTTTCATTATGAACTTCCCTTCCCCTTTCTACTTTATAAAATTTATCTTCATTTTGAGGAATCCGTAACACATATTCAAAATACGTGTATCGTGCACAATACATGTATTCAATAATTTGGGAAGGATAGAAACTTTGCATTAGAAAAAAAGGGCTTTAATTTCGTCGGTAATCAATTTTTCATCAAATGCCTGGCCCAACATTCTACATTCCTTAAGTTGATCCTTATTCATCCTAAAAAGATACACCTTATCAGATTCTTCATTAATAACTTTTTCTATCTGTAGCTCTAAAGAATCTTTTTCATTGGCGTTCAAAGTACCCAAAAAACAAGAATATTGCACTCTGTATAAGCCTGCATGTTTACATGCCTTGGACACAAAGCTCCGTGCAGCATTATTTTTAATATCGTATAATACCCAAGTGATCATGATTGTTCCAATAAGGTATTAGCAAAACGATGGGCTTCCAATTGAACAGCGTTCAAACGTGTTTGAAGGCGTCCTTTGTATTTGATCTTGTCACTATCAAGATACTCTAAATATTCAGGGACAAAAAATGCCTTACCCTCCTGATTTAAGCTCACCCCTCTGGTGAAATGTTCAAAATAAGATTTGTTCATACGTTTTGATGTAAACAATTTAAAGACAAAATTCTCGGCATATATACGGTATGGTTCGATAAAATCATACACCAAGCTTTTGGAGTTATAATCGTCCCTATGCATAAACCCTACAAAGGGGTCAAGCCCCGCCAACATCAATGCGCGCTCTATCCGACTATACAATACGCCGTATGCGTAATTCAAAAGGGCATTGAACTCATCCTGAGCCGGTCTAAAACTACGTCCTTTAAACGCAAAGTTCGAGGGTATACATACGGAGAGTGCTTCAAAATAGTGCCTCCCTGCGGAACCTTCCCAACCACGAAAACTATCGGCCACAGCTGCCACTTCCTTAGCGTTCGTTTCAGAAATTTTTTGCCTAAAGGACAAAATCGCTTCAGCTTTTTCATCTAAATAGACATGTTGTTTTTTACGGTGCTTTTTTAGACCGTTAAGAAAGTCGGCTTGATTTTCTAACTTCTGTGAAAGCCAGGTCTTGATCCAATAAAGCCCAATTTCGCTCAACGATGCCACCAACTGTTGCTTCCTGATTTTTGTGGTACTGCCCAATTTACTATGCCAAAACCTCCCCATGGGGTGGCCGTTGTTCTCAACAATGACAATATCGATATTGTGTTTTAAGGCCAATGCTATGGCATCAGTGGTAAGAGCAGCCCCTTTGGATACAATGAAAGATGTTATTTTATGTGCGGCAATGTGGTTTACTTTAAAGGGCTTGGATTTGTCATCACGCACCTTTATTTCAAACATATCGTCCTTTACATGCAAATAAGTACCGTATGTATTTATGAAAATCTGCATTAACATGGAATTATAGTACCAAAGCCCCTACTTACCGATTTACCCAGACCGATTTCCGAGGGCAGTTTCGCGTTCACTACAAATGTACCAGTAAAGGCTACCATTTTGTTCTCTTTGAACAGCGTGCTTTTTTCCTTCAGGTTGGTCTTTATTAATAGTCGTTCTGAAGGGGACAGCTCAATACCCGTATTTCGAAAGAAACTGAGGATGTGGCCAACAAGAATAGCATTGAGCATTTCGTGTTTTTCGGACTCACTTTTCAGACTTTGATATTTCGAATAGTTTTTTTGATTTAGGGCCATCCAAAGGGTAGCGAACCTATATTCGTTAAGCCTATTGCTGTATCCGGTTTCCTCGTTTTGAAATTCTATATTTTTACTAGTAATGCTGTACTTTTCACCGTCAATATCCAGCTCATTTATCTTTAGGAAAAGTTCTGGCAATAGTTTAGCCCCTTCTCCTATACCAAAAAGAGTAGGTACATTATTGATAACTTTGTATTGTATGCTTGGATATTTGTACCTAAATCGACCATCTTCATAATGGTTATGTAATATAGGAGAGTGCTGCTTAAATAAGTTACCAAAATACCCCCTTAACTTGTGAGCATCACGTGTCTGCAATTTTATTTCTGGAAATTTAATTCGGCAGACCTGTAGTTCTTGAATGCTGATTGATGTAGTCATGTTTTTCCTTGTTTTAACAGATAAATTAAAAAGTAAATACGGAATTTTGCTCTTTAAAATTACGATTGTAGCCCGTTTGCTTACTGTATCTTATGTCTATTTCTTTTTTTGGCACAAGCAATATAGATTCTTCATACTCATTTACAGTAGATAGTTCTTCACAGAGGTATTTAGGAACAGAAATTATATGTTGTTGAAATTTCAATTTCCAATTTTTATTATACTCCTCCAATTCGATTTCATTAGTTATTTTTTGAAGATATTTCTCTAAAATTTCGGAAGCAGAATCGTCTATTTCTATAAAAACAGGCGAATACCGATCTGATTCTTCGATAATACGAAAAGCAGATACGGGTAAAAGTTTTTTATCGTCGGCATCGTATTTTAATGTTTTCATAGAATTAAAAAAAGTGCGTGCGTCAGCAAAGGAGCTTTTTTCAGAAATCCCATCAAAATATGTCGTAATCAACTCTAAATATTCCTTTTCGTAGAAGTATTTTTTTTGTTCTAATGATTTTTTTGCTTGGATATATGTCAATCGACCATAAACCATCGTTGTTGCCTTAACATCAAAATCTATGATATAAAGCGGGGAGTGTATTTTTTCAATATCATTATTCCTGTTGATTCTACCAGCGACCTGAATGATGGAATCAATGGGTCCAATATCCCGGAACCCCATGTCAAAATCCAAATCCACGCCTGCTTCAACCACTTGCGTTGCAATTAAAATGGGAGCTTTTTGGTGTTGAATATCGCCTTTGATATCTTGAATTCGTTCAAGACGGTGGGCAGGAATTATATTGGTCGATAAATAATAAATTGGATTTCCTAAATTGTTTTCTTCCAAAAAATTTTTGATGATATCGAAAACCTCAATAGAACGTTTTACTGTATTGCAAACAATCAAGCATGATTTTTCAGCATTCCATTTATCGGCAAAAATGGAATAAACAAATTCACGAGTCCTATTTTCTTTTTCTTCCTTTAAATTATTTAATAATGGATTTATTGAGGTACGTTTAAATAGCGCGAAGATCGCTTCATAATTAGTGAGTAATTCTTTTGGCTCCACCTTTTCTCCTTCCGGGTTTAAAATCTCTTGCTGTGCCAGTTCAAAAATTTTAGGACGTGTAGCGGTCATTAAAATAATACGTGATTTTAAAAATTTTGAGAGGTAAAACAAAGCAGCGCCCAACAACGGCATTTGATCTAGGCGAAGGGTTTGTACTTCATCTAAAATGATGATGGAATTTGCGAAATGGTTGAACTTTTTCAGTAATCTATTCCGGTTACCGATAAGAGTTTCGAAAAACTGAACAAAAGAAGTGATTACCACGTCGGCCTGCCAGGTATCCAACGCCATTAATTTTTGATCGTAACCCTGTTCTGCGCCATCTACATTTTCTTTCTGCTCGTTATTACCGAAAACATCTGCGTATTGATAATGTCCTAAAATGTTGATGTTTTGTGTTTCTAATACTTTATCGTATTCATTCAGCGCCTGTTCTATGATATTGATAAAGGGTAAGGCGTAAATTATTCTGGCCTCTACTCCTGAATTTTTCTTGATTTTATCTTTGAGTTTTAAAGAGAAATCAAGTGCCGTCATTGTTTTTCCAATTCCTGTAGGGGCCGTTAAGGTAAAAACAAAGTGTTCTAGAATATTGGTTTGCTCTAGATTAGAGATGACGACTGCCCGACAGTAATTACGCAATTCATTATTATTAAGTTCTTCTAAACTCTTATTATGGGCATTAAGCTTTCCAAATCGATCATCCACAGAAGACGGTTTTATCGGTTTTAATCGATAGGGAACAGTATCGGAAGCGTCAAGCTTATCGCCTTCTATCAACAAGGAAAACAAATAATTAATGAGGTAATAATCTTGAATTGAGCAAGAATCCTCAACCCAATCGATAAAACCATTTCTAATTTTTCGTTTATCTGAATAATATAAAAAATCCTTTAGTTTTTTTAATTTTAAATCATCTTCAATAATGGTTATTTTTTTTTCTAAATCTGCAATTTGCTCTTTAATTATTTTATCCAAATCATAGGTGAATTTGGAATTGACTTTTACAAAGTCAATTAACGGACTATGGTGCAAAAAAATAAGGTACAATGCCAACAATGCCTTTTTCTCATCCTTTTCTTGAAAGTAGTTATACGCCACAAATCCACCCAACTGGGCATGGCGTTTTAAAAGAAAATCTATAGGCTCTTGCTTTAAAAGGTAATTTTGGAAATAGGAAGTGTATTTCCCTAAATCGTGAAAATCAACAATTATTCCCACAATTTCTTTCAGTTCCTCAGCGTTATACCCTAAGGATAAGCCTTCAGCCAGATGAAATAAGGCTTTTTCCTTTACTCCATTGACATGAACCTGCAATTCTTTGGAGCCTTCCGTAACTCCATATTCAATTAATTTACTGTGGGAATAATAGTTCATGCGTCCATAAATTGAATATTCAGTTCGCTGGTATTACTTTTTAAAACAAAATAAGAGCCCCTTAACTTCACCCGTAAAGGATGGGGTGTAATAGAAAACAGCAACCTGTTCATTTTGCATACTTCCCGGTTTCCGTTGGCCACATAATCGCCCGGTAGCATATCTTCTTCTACAAAATTATAATTTTCAAATTCTTCTTTGTCAAACTTCAAATCTTCCACTAAATCAACAGGAACGGCTGAATTCATTAGCACGTAAACTTTTGAATCTACAGTTCGGACATTAGCTTCAGAAAAAATTTCTATATCTGTAAGTCTTCCCGTAAAATTTGCTGTTCCCAACGTGATATTGTAAACCGGTTCTTTTTCCAAAAAATGAGATTTAATAGACTCATATACCCCCTTCCCTTTATCACTTGCTTTTATAAAAACTTGATAAGCTACATCGCCTTTAGCAAGATCCCAAGCCGTGATCACTTCAAATGGAGTTTGAATACGACCTCCTTCTCCACGAAAATCTGAAGACCAGTTTTTTGCCATATCACCGGTGCTTTTAATACTCAAGAAGTTGAGCCGGTGAAAACTTTTCTTTAAAGGGTTTAAGACCCGAATGGCAAATTGAATGTTTTCGGAAGCCAAATCTTCATAATAGGAATCCTTTGGCCACCCCATGGCAGCGGCAACAATTCCCATTAAGGTAGTTCGTGGTGGAATAGAAAAACTAAAGGCAGTATTATTGGCGTAATACTTTCGAAAATGTGCCATTTTTCCGCTGATTGTAAAACTTAATATCTCCATAACAGTAGGTTTAAAGTGAAACTTCTGTTACAGCGAAAAATCAAAATCGGCCGAGGTTTTAACAATTACTTCCTTGATTTTATTTTCCCCGTTTTTATCATCGGCAATCAACTTTTTTAGAGCACTTAAATCAATTGAAAGATCCTTAAATTTTCGAACTTGCTTATCGCTTATCCCTTCTTTGGGTTCTGTTTCCACAAAATTGCGTAAATCCCCAAATTGCCCGTTTGAAACTCCTTCGTTGTAAACGATTTCTAGGTAGAGTTTCGGATATTGATTCAATTTGGAGCGTGTGGGTGATGCCGGGATGCTTTCCCATATAGCTTTTCTAAATTCCAGAACATCATCATTGGCAAGACCGGTTGTTTTTGCGGCAGGTGCATTAATGGTTCCGTTGAAGCCCAGCAAGCTGTAATGTACCCTATAATCTTTCCCGAACGTACTACTATCATCATTCATAATCGTAACAATAGAACTTGAATCTATTAACTCCACTTTATTAAATGAATAACCCCAATTTAGTTGAATGGGACCAGTATACGGTAGATTAAACCCAGTAATTGCAAAAGCACTTCCAAAAAGACGAATATCAATGAATTTGCTTTTTACCATATATGCTAAAATTTCAAGATTTATTTGTTTAATATTTCTTAGTTCCTCAGCAAATTGTTTGAGATGTTTATCTTTCTTTAAATCATTTTTTTCCTTTGTTGTCGAAATTGTTAGGATAGACCATACAATTTCTAAATAATCTTCTTTTTTTTCGTTTCCCTTTAATTTAGATGCATTTATGATAGTCTTTAAAAGTTTGAATAAGTCATCACTTTTAAAAGTATTCTCTAAATTATCTAATTCATCCTTTAAAGTTTTTTTTACAACACCTTCAATACGCTGGCTCATATCTACTTTTCTGTCCTCTACAAGATCAACAAATATTTCTTTGCCGCTATCTTTCAAGTAATCTCTTATAAAACGTTTGATACGAGTATCAGTTACTAGGTTCGTTTTAGTATCATAGTCCATTCTGGGTTTATTCTCTTGATCTGGATCACCATTAGGATTTGACTGAATAGCTTCATAAATAAATAGGAAATCGGAAGAGTTGGAAATAATTGGTTGCATATCTTTTTATTTTTCAAATTAATTAATTTCTTCGTTTGTTTCTAAATTTTCTTGTTCTTCACTTTCTTGAATACTTACTCGAAAAGAATATCCTGTAAGAAGAAAGAACAAAGCTTCATTGGGATCCATATTCCATGAATTGAGATTAAACTTCTCTCCAAATTGTCCATTTAAAAATTTAACCTTACCTATTTGATTATGCTGACGAGCCTTGTTTATCAAATCGTTACGTAACCTTTTAATAGAATTTAGATCCAACCCATTAAAATTCACAAGATGAATTACGGTTTTCTTAATTTGCTTTTTGAGCTGAATATACTCAACAGCATTAAGCATTCGACCCAAATAAAACATTGCTTGCTGGTCTCTGTGATTTGCCATATCCATCGTATTAAAGAAGTCTTGAATGGCTTGATCGTATTTATCACTCGCTTTATCTTCTGTTGAATTATTTATTATTTCCGGCATATCAATAAGATTTATTTTTTTTAAGAATTGTATAAAGGCATGGTATTTAAAAACATTGTTTCGAACTGCATTAGAAAAATAATCTTTGGAATATGGATGAACATTACTATAACTCCTATATCGTTCATAATAATTGCACAAAATGAGTTCGTTGAAACATTTATATAAAAAATCTAAAGAAACCTTTCTATTTTCTAATATAGTTTTAAACAGGTCAAGAGCTTTATTCTTCTTTTCTTTATCCTTACGTAAGGGGATAATTTTATAAATAGAATTGAAATTAAAATTTCTCCTTACTAATTCTTTAGTATTATTATCTCTTTCCGTCATTACTGAATTCCATTCTAGAAAGCGCGCTTCCCGAAATATCCAATCGACATCTGAAAAGATTTTTAGCACCTTGTTGAAATGAAAACTACTTACATCTTTAATGATTTCTGTTGATTTGAAGAAAGTCCCATTTGAGTCGTAGGCTACAAAATTCAACCAAAATGTTTCATCAAAAATTCTGTCCTCAATACGAGTAGAAAAAGCGCTCAAGTCATTAAGTCCAAAAAGCATATCTGAATTTTGTTGAATCCTTTTTAAACTTTTAGGTAAATCTATTGTTGAGTCGTATTGAAATTGAGGTATGATAACATGATTAATATTTGCGATTTGTATGGTGAACCCTTTTTGAAGTAAAAAATCTGACGCATAATCCAGTAATTTTTGATTCTCTATTCCCACTTGATAATTAGTTGAAAAATTTCTTCCATAAAAATTAGAAGCATAATTTTTTGTTTCGGTTACAAACATTTTATTTAGACTGTAACGACTGGAAAGGTTAATTTCTTCTACATCTTCTACTATTGCTCCGCTAGCATAACAAAGCTTACTTTTGGTTTTTTGAGAATCTTTATCTTCTTTAATCCCCAAAATTGAATATTCTAAAAATGCATTATAATCAGGTAAATTTGCAATTAGGACAGGCTCTTCATATCCACAATCAAGTGATTTTAAATAGGTAGCTAGGAATACAATATTCTCGTTACTGTTAATTTCAAATTTCTCATTAATAGCTCGAATATCAATTGTCTTTTTGGAATCTAGCGTCAACTTTAAAAATTGATCTTTTAGATTGAAAATACGAGATAATATATCCTGAAGGTTTTCAGTAAGGTATGCGGAATTTTCCTTTTCAATAGCTTCAATTAATTCCCCGTTCTCGGCATCCGATTCTTCTTTCCCAAAAAAAGATTGGTAAATTCTACCTAATCGCTTAGCTAAACCTGCACTACAAACGGCTTTACTATTTGATCCTTTCATTTTGATTCCTAACGCCTCTTTAACATCTTCCTCATCATATTCTCTTAAATTTTCCTGACTGATAATTACTTCCATTGCATCCAAATCGAAAATAATTGGGAGTGTGTAGTTCTTAATAGGATTACCACGTTTGTCTTCCCTTTCGACTTTGGGGTAATCCAAAAAACGATCCCATTCACTTTTTCCCTGGCTCTGCCATTCCCCAATTTTTAGAAGTGTATTAAGCATATATAATTTTTATGTTTCGCATTAGCATCTAAAGCTCTTGAATCGGACTATAACACCTGTTGTACATCAATTTTAAAACTACCTTTTCCATTACTTTAATTTGTTAAAAATTAATAAGTAGTCTACATGAATACGAATAATCTCAACTACTAATTGACTCTGTTTTATTTAAGTTTGAACTGAAAGCAATTCACAATAAGGATTATTCCGTTGTGAAAACATTCAAGGACGCCCTCACCTTTCTATAGAGGCTTTTATTCTCATGAATTTAATTAAAAAAAAGAATTCGTAAGATATTTCCGAATATAAGAAGAATTTTCTTTACGTTAAAATACTTTTTGTTTTAAGAAATATCTTATTCGTTGTGACTCCCCGGAACAATAGCCTTGATGATTCCTCCGAATTATATTTTAATACCATTGGAACGGACATCATTGGAAACACGAAAGCACTTGCCATGATGCATTCTTTATCCGCAACCATCTTTACCCTACTTCCTAATTACATATTCCCACTAATTGTTATGAGCTTTCCATGTTCGATGCCTTTTTAACAATATTTCCATAATGCCGGTAGAGATTTACTTTAGAGCTATTTGGTAATAATCCGAAAGAAACAATCAACTAGTAACCAGACAGCTTAACAGCTAACTGGAGGCATTTTTTTTTATGTTCCGGCATTCTGGAATAATGCACAATTCCTTTAATCAATTTAAAGCTACAGCACCTAGTCAAAATAGGACTGCCCAGGTTCTGGAGGGACTATTGTGGCATATTTTTCAA
Organism: Arenibacter nanhaiticus; assembly: GCF_900141935.1. Lineage (GTDB taxonomy): Bacteria > Bacteroidota > Bacteroidia > Flavobacteriales > Flavobacteriaceae > Arenibacter > Arenibacter nanhaiticus. Next base: position 72,802 of record NZ_FQYX01000023.1, read on the forward strand.
TGTTTACAAGGGTTCCTAAGCGTTTAGGATATACTGGAGCATGCTGATTCCCCTAAAGCCCAACATATAGGTAGCTGCCGTCCTGGCCGATACTTCCCCCACTGAAAAAGAAGATTGCTAAATTTTTAAATTATTCCGGAGGATGTTGACCCCACTGGATGATTATTTGGAAGCCCTTTAAATTACAGACACAAAGGTCTGTTTGGGTTATTTTATATTTGTTTTGTTGTCGTTCTTCAAAAATCACCATCCAATATATGCCATATTTATCGGTTAACATTCCAAAACAACTTCCCAAAAAATGAGTTATGAATTGGGATTGTAACCTGTCCCCCTTCAGATAACGGATTAAGTATAGTATATGCCTCTTGTTTCCTTTCTAGGGTCATTGAGACAGAAAAATTATTTCCTTGAACAGATTATGATGCCCATCCTCCAGCTATATCACTTTCCATAAGAATTTAAGTGCTCAAAATCTCAAATAGTAATCATACGTTTAATAATCTCGATCTTTCCATCCATACGATTCATAAAAATCACTTAAACCCTCATTGATATCTTCTAATGACACCTCAAATTCATCGTAATGTTCTTTAGGTTCCAACCCATTCCATTCACGTTGTTCATAATGTTCGGGATGTTCTTTATCTCTTATCACATTTAAAAAATAAGAATACCCTGATACGCCTCCTATGTCTTCTGGCGGGCATTTACCTTCTGCTTCAATACATACCGGTTTTCCGTTGTATTTTTTTAAATCAGTTTTAAAAACCTTAAATATTGAAATTTTGTGCAACCAATCGTCCCCAAAGTCATATTTATACCAAAAAGGTTTCGCTCCAAACCTATCTAAAAAAGAATCCTTTAAAGATACTTTGTAGGCTTCTAATCTATCAGGTATATCTAAAAAACCAGGTTCTTCTGACATAGTTGCGTAAAAGGTGGCATTTTTCTTTAAATCAGAAAATTGAAACAAATGGTCATTCTCCCAACCCATTGCATACTGAATGACAAAATGTAATTGACGCATATTTATATCTTCCGGAACTAAAACCGTACGCTCGCATTTGTGGGGGAGATTCTGTAAGGCTATTTTAAGTTTAATAGGTGTTTTCATTTTATTGTTGTTACAAAATAGATTAGCTCGTCATCGTTCTATAATGTATTCATAAAACAGAAAATAAGTCATGCATCTAAAAAGGATATTCTTTTCTTTAATTCTAATAAATATTCTGCTGTCAATATTAATTAATCTGTTTTGTAAAACAATCTCTCTCCCCCATTTATTGTTGATAAAATAGTAGCATAAACGGGCAAACACCATCGTTTTTAAGGTAGCTTCGAATTCAACGATATACAATGGCGAATGTTATTATAGTAGCCCAAAATTATACAAGAACAACTCAGGCTTTGAGAACCGCATTGTGTCATATTTTTTCAATGTTTACAAGGGTTCCAAAGCAATTTGACCCAATGATGGCAAGCTTTCTAAATCTCAAGTTTTATCTACATCCTTAAAACCAGATAAATTGTACATCGAGAAATAAGGACTATGTTAATTGCCGCCAAGAAAACATCAATGAATACGGGACCTCCGAGGTTTTCACGATTCAATTCATATAATTCCTGAAAACTCCCTTAACCTGCATAATCCGGCCAAAGCGGACAGGCGTTCCGTTTCAAAACGGACACTTTTCTTCAAAAATTTTTATTAAGTTACTTAAAAATATTTTGATCTTATTTTCTAAATTTCCTCATGGACTCTCCTTGCAATTCTATACGGTAGGAACCGTTGGTTAATCTATCAAGAATTGCGTCGGCGACGGTCGGTTCCATAAAGCAATCGAACCAGGATTTTACAGGTAGTTGAGAGGTGATGATCGTAGAAGAACTACCGTGTCTCTCGTCCACAAGATCCAATAGCATATTGCATTGTTTATGATCGATCTGCTTGAGACCAAAGTCGTCGATGATAAGCAGTTTCGTTTTGGCTATTTTATCCATGAACTTAAAATAACTGCCGTCGGCTTTAGCCAGTGTCATTCGGTCCAAGAGTTTATTGGCCGTAAAATACATGGTTCTAAGTTCCTGGGAACATGCCTGGAACCCCAATGCACACGCTATAAACGATTTGCCCACACCCGTTGGTCCGGTTATGATCAGGTCCTTTGATTTTTTGAGCCAGTCCCCCTGTTGTAAGCGCAATAGCATATTTTTATCTATCCCGCGGGGCTGATTAAAATTGATCTGTTCAAAGGAAGCTTGTTGCTTAAA
>NZ_FQYX01000039.1:0-26259 GCF_900141935.1 Arenibacter nanhaiticus
TCTTTTTTCATAAAGTGCTAAATTAAAATTAAACAAAAAATAACGGGGGCCGGCCCCCGTTATTTTTCTATTTACACACTTTATAAGATAGTCCCCATAATTTCTATTCATCATTTTTAGTATTTACATCATTCATTTCCTAATAACAGCCAGATACCATATACCAATCTTTATCAATCCAATTCTTTAAAATATTATAAAAAAAAAGGCCGGCTAAAACCTCTCCTTTCACAACTTAACTAACTATAAAAAACAAAGGACAAATTTCAGTGTTTAATTTATTTACCTCTCAGCAGTTTTATCCTTGCCAATTATTAAAAAGGATTCAGCTATTACCTATAAAACCTTAGCCAACAGACTCACAATCCTTTCATAATTACTGGAAAAAGCTATAAAATCATATCTTTACATCAATATTAGACAAACTATTTAAGAACGAAAAAGGCATAATCACCTCCATTTATTTCAATCTCAAAATAAACTCTATCTCCTAAAGGCTCTCCCTTGATCTTATTTTCAAACCCATTTACTCTATTTACTATATATATACCCTTTCCTGTCGTTAAGTTTTTCTTTATTGAAAACCTCACTATTTGCGATAATTCAGCGGAAAATTCATTATGATTTGTTGTTAGTGCATTAGTTATCATAAAGTATTCCGCTTCAGATGAATCAAAAAAATTTGGATCCCCATTTTTATGATCTGGTATAATTTCAAAACTTCCAATATAAAGATCTCCAGACTTACCTATAAAATCTCTTTTGTTACATGTAGCTTCTAGTGTTTCTAACAACTGACCATTGTCCGGATTCCAATGGTTTACATTTTTCGGTTTACCATTAGTCAATTCTTCACTACCTCCTTTAAATGAAACATTTGTAGTCTGTAGTCTAACTAAATGTTCTCCTATTGCCAAAGATTCCTTATTAGCTTGTGCAGTCCAGTCCATATATTTAGTTGGTTGTCCTGGAATACCATCTTTTAAAAGCATTGCCCAGCTGGTAGGTGTAGTGATCCCATTGTCATTATTACCTTGCAACCAACGAAACCAGTTAAGCCATTTGCCTCCAAAAGTCCAGGTTAATGAATAATAAAGACGAAGCTCTGATTCAGATATTTCATAAGCTCCATCTTGCTTATATCCTTGTGTATACTGCCCAAATGCAATAGGAGCCGTTCCAGTTCCATCATATCCCTCTAGAGCCACATTTCTATACATCATCAAATCTTCCGCCATAGCTTTTGCCCCCCTATAGTAATCAATCTTCTCTCCAATGGGAAGAAAATAATAGGCATCATAGGTCAATAAATCAGGTTTTGCAGTTCTAACATAACCTCTCAATTGTTCAACATTCCATTGACCGCCATAACCAAATTGGTTATTATGTAGTAAAACATCAGGATAATGTTTACGAGAAACACTAAACCAATCTCGTGTCCATTTTACCAGATCAGGTGTATAATCTTCCTCATCACCAATACACAAACTTGTTAAGCGGGATAATGCCATCAATTGCTCTTCTTGGAGAAAGCCATTTTTAAATTCGTAATCAATAGGACCACCTGTTAAATGTTTCCCATAAGGCGCCTTAGCCATTGACCACTGTGTTTCTGGAAAATCATTTAGAATGAATTCCTTATTGAACAAGGTAGGCCCAACAAAAAATGTCGCGCCTTTAAATCTACTTAACTTCCAATCATTATTATTAATCTTGTAGTAGGCGACATCAACTCTTTCTACATCTAAATTTTCGTTCCCGACCCAACATAATAATTGCAACCCGTGCTTAATAAACAAGCGATTTGAGTTAAAAGGACCGGGCCCTACTATTTCATTTTCCCCAACAGTAATAGATTGACTTACATTATTTTCCTCACAACTATAACTTAAAAGGAAGCAAAGTAACCAGCATAATTTAACATTATGTATCATAAAAGGTTTGTTATAAATAATTATTTAAACTCAATAAGCATATCTATCCATAGGAATAAATATGCTTACATGAGTTCTATTCAAATAAAGTTACCAACCAGAATTTTGCTCCATATTTTCATTTGCATCCAACTCCCTTTGTGGAATTGGTAAATAATCATTTTTAGGAGAAGAATATACTCTAGTCTCGACAATTATTGGACTACCATTTTGGGGGTCGTATGCACCTTCTAAAACTCCTTTCATTTTTTGCTCCGCAATTCCCCACCTTCGTAAATCAAAATAACGCTGTCCTTCAAATGCCAATTCAACTCTTCGTTCCCTTCGCAATAATTCCCTTAATTTTTCTTGGTTATTATAAACTGATTGATCAACATTTGGCATTCCTGCTCTATTTCTAATCTTATTTAGATATAATAATACATCAGGATTATTATAATCGCCACTTTCAATTAAGGACTCTACATAAATTAACAAAATCTCTGCGTACCTTATTATCATGTAATCTAGATTACCGCTATAAGTTTTATTTACATCCTCAGGGTCGATAAATTTTGTAAGTGCAAAACCAGTCTTTGAAGCACCACTTTCAGAGGTGGCGTCGTCGCTATTAGGCTCAAAAGGACTTAAAACATGCCCCAAGAATTCCTCTCCTGGAAGCCAGACAGTAGCATCTAACCTAGGGTCTCTCTCCATATAATTAGGATTTTTAATAAATTCATCTCTTTCTGTGCCATACTCATCTATAGTTTTACCTTCTAACGTTTCATATGCATTTACGATTGAAGCTGTTGGGTTTGATGCACCTTGTCCCCCCATAGACTTTGGCATAGAACGAAACCAGGATTCACTAAAACCTCTTCTAGTATACATTATTCTTTCATTATTAATTCGCCCTACATATCTAAAAAGATCTCTATAATGCTGTTCCTCAGGATCTGAAGTATAAAAAAGATCGAATTCCTGCATTTGAATAACCTTCAATGCTGCCTGTTTGGATAGATCATACTGCCTATCCTGCAATGCTACGATGGCTTTTAAGGAATATGCGACGGCCTTAGATAATCTCCAACTTTTGTCCTCTGTATACTTGTTTGGCAAAACTGAAATCTGAATAGCTTTATCCAATTCAGCTAAAATAAAATCAATAGTTTCATCTTTGGAAGCTCTAGAAGCAAAGATCTCATCTGGGGTCAATGAATGATCTACAATAGGAATTCCTTCTTCCCCACCAAAGTAAAATAAAAGTTGCATATGGTAATATGCACGTAATATATGAGCTTCACCAATCATCCTTTGTCTTTCTTCCTCATTAGTAAAGTAAGGTTTATCGATGTTCTCTAGAAATCTACTACATCTTCTGATATACTGGTAATAATACCGCCACATATTCTCCGGGAAGTCAAGTAATGGGTTGTTGGTTCCACTTCCAATTGTTTTAACATCTCCCAGATAGTTTCCGGAATGATACATATTATCGGTCATACCTTCTAAAGCTACATTTGATACATAGGGAGGTGTATAATGATATGCGCCATGTGGAAGACCAGAATAACAACTATTAAGTGCATTAACCGCATCATTGGTCGTCTCCCAGAAATCATCATCGGTAATTCCGGTTGGATGATCTCTAATTAGAAATTCATCTGAACAACCAACACATATTATAATTATAAGTAATATATAGCTTATCTTTTTCATCTTACTTTGTTTAAAATTTAAATTTTTCAACGAATTAAAATTTAACATTTACCCCCAATGTCAATACCTTAATTAATGGATATGTACTGGATCCCCCTAAATTTTCTGGATCAGTAATACTCTGAGAAGTTAATGTAAAGGGATTTTGTGCATTGGCATAAACTCTACATTTTTTGATCCCTATAGGGTTTAGAAACTTTTCATTTAGCGTGTACCCTATCTGTATATATTTCACACGAAGATAAGAAGCGTCAAAATCCCAATAATTAGAAGGCTGTAGGTTATTCCCTGGTTCAGGAGTAGGTCTTGGATAATAAGCATCAGGGGTATCAGGTGTCCAATAATCAGAATGGAATTTTTGCGGGGTACTTCCTGTATCACCATTTAAATTTAATGGAATGGCATTCGCCCCCCCATATGATGCATTGACTCCCTGTACACCTTGAAGCAACAATTCAAAATCCCAGTTCTGGTATCCGGTTGAAAAATTTGTAAAATAATTGAAGTCGGGTTGACCGTCACCTGTTATTACTCTATCACTATTATCAAAATTTCCATCCTCATTAATATCGACAAAACGAATATCTCCTGGCCTTTGATCTCCCCACAAAACCACACCGTCTTTTGGAACAATATTTCCAGCCCCATCGGTAGTGAAGTCTGACTCCTGCAATAAGCCATTAGTTAAATATCTATAATGTGAGCCTAATGCATAACCTTCTTTATGAATCGACGATCCATTAATGTATGGTCCTCCAGGGAGCTTTTCAATTTTATTTTTGTTTTTAGACAATCCACCATGAATAGTAAAGTATCCATCATTGAAATTCCTACTATAGTTAACGCCTAGCTCAAATCCTTGGTTTCTTACCTTTCCCGCATTAATATTAGCAGAGGAAGTTCCTCCGATAAGTGATATTGGTGGTGAAAGTATAATGTCCTTTGTTAATTTATCATATATGTCGAAGTTAAAATTGACACCCTTAAAAATGGCTAAATCGAAACCATAATTCAACATATTAACAGTTTCCCAAGTTATATTTGGGTTCCCAAATATAGTTTCAACACCATTACCGGCCGATATTAAATTTTGATATTGATAAAGACCTATATTCTCATTACCCAATTGTCCATATGACAATCTAACTTTCAAATTATCTAACCAATTGTATTGATTCAAAAACTCCTCTTCATGCATGTTCCATCCAAGGCCAAAGGATGGAAAATATCCAGTTTTATTTCCTTTTCCAAATCTGGAAGAACCGTCTGCCCTAAAAGTCACTTCCGCTAGGTATTTATCATTAAACGTGTAATTGGCTTTCCCAAAATATGATCTCATGGCCCACTGATCCCAATTCCCAGAATTAGTTAGCTCTTGATTATACCCTCCCAATACAAATAATCTATGTTTTTCGTTTAGATAGGTATAATCGATATTACCGCCAATAAAATAATAACTGGATCTACCTGTTGATGCCGACCTAACATTATCCCATGTGTAATTAAGTACACCTGTTTCATATTCGAAAAAGTTAAACGGATCTCTCTTTTGGTTCGTTGCATTACTATTAATCCTATAACTATATTGTGCATTAAGATTTAATTTAGGTAACACCTCCCATTTGGGCTGAATGTTAATACTCATATTATCTGTTAAACGCTGAGTGGTCCCCCCTCTTTCCAACATGGCTTTTGGATTCCGCATTTCAAAAAATATTCCATAAAAATCAACCCCATCCTTGGAAGGATATTTTGGAACCAGAGTTGGAGGAGCCCTATAAATATAGTTAAGCACATAATCTGTTTCTCCATCCCTCAGATTTGTTTCCATCTGATCTTTTCTTATGGCATTAAAATCCATATTTACCGTTACATTATCTGTAAGATTAACGGTTGTATTTGCTCGTATGTTAAATCTATCAAAACCAACATTTTCAATAAACCCTTCTTGATCAAGATAATTAACTGTAAGCGCAAACCTCGCAATATTATTACCTCCTTGCACACCTACCGAATGGTTGGTCAACAAAGCATTCTTATTCCAAGTTTCATCCAACCAATTGGTATTCGGGTAATTATATATATCAGATTTATTTCTTGTGATATTGATTTCTTCCTGATTATATACGGGATTACCTCCATTATTAATATATGCAGTATTTACCATTTCCATATAAGAGGCCCCATCCATGAAGTCAGGAAGATAAGTTGCATTTTGTATTCCAACATAAGAATTATAACTAACACTCACTTGTCCAGTTTTCCCACGCTTAGTTTTAATTACAATTACCCCATTTGCAGCCCTTGCACCATAAATTGCAGCAGCAGATGCATCTTTCAGAACAGTAACGCTTTCTATAGTATTTGGATCCAAATCATTCATGTCCATTGGGATTCCATCTACTAAAACTAAAGGATCAGAATAACCTAATGTTGAAATACCCCTAATTTTTATAGAGGCAGCATCCCCTCCAGGTAAACCAGAATTTTGGGTAACGGTAAGTCCTGTTATACCTCCTTGTAAGGCCTGAGATAAAGAAGTAATTGGCTTGTTGGCAACATTTTTTGCTACATCCAAAGTTGAAATAGAGCTGATCATATTCAATTTTCGCTCTTCCCCATAACCAGTAATGACTACTTCATCCAACATCCCTACTTCTTCTTCCAGCGATATTACTAAATCAGAATAAGCCCTTTGAACATTAAACTCCTTAGGACTAAAACCGGTAAATGAAAAAACTAGTATATCTCCTTTCTGTACCACGATATCAAAATATCCATTCTCATCAGTTATAACACCTTTATTGCTCCCTTTCAAAGAAACACTTACAAATGCTAAAGCTTCTGGCGGCTCATTAGAGTCATAAACTCTACCTTGTACTTTCAACATTTCCTGTTCTAGAGGAAATGTGTCATTAACAAAACTTTTATCTTCCATATTAGGAAAACCGAAATAAAAACTCAACAAGCCAATAAATAGGACTCGAAGTTTACATAAACCTTTAAAGTGGAAAGTGGTTCTCTTCCTCAATCGTTCATTCATTCTTTTAAGTGTTTGGTGGTTAATTATATTCTTTTTCTCTGCAAGTTTTAAAACCTAAATAGTTTCTAAACTTCCAAGGAGATATAACAAACTTATAGGTCAAATCTTAAAAGCATCAATCACCCCCTGACTGATCTTAGGGTAAAACTGTACCACACCTAGGAAATAACTGACTTTTTTGACCCATAATTGTACTTTTCATCAAATTGATGTTCAATAAAAACGAATAACTGTTTGATAACATAAAATTTTGAAGGTATCTTGAGAATTATCTTTTAAATTAAAAATCAATTTTTCAAAAATGAATTTTGCTTCATATAGTCCAATAATAAAATTGCAATGTTCAATTATTGAAAAGTTTTATATTCTCGATGGCAAAAATTTCAGGAGTTATCATATCAAGTAAATACACTAACTATTTTAGTTGTCAATGTGATCTTTCTGACTACTTCCTTAATTCAATTCCCTCCATCTTTTTTTAGTATTTTCGGTACTAGAAACATAAAACTTTGTTTTGTGATTTCTTTTACAAAAAAACAGTTATGATAATAAGTAAAAACCAAATCTTTATAATGTTCTTTTTTATTTGCAAGACCATTTTTGGTTTCCAAATAGAAAATAAAATACCATTAACTTCATTAAATGTAGAGCATGGTTTATCCCAAAATTATATTACCTGTACACTTCAGGATTCGGAAGGTTTTATGTGGATAGGCACCCGTAATGGACTTTACAAATATGATGGCTACAACTTTATTCAGATTCCATTAGACAATAAGTATTATGGCTATAATGAAATAAATAGTTTATACAAGGATAATGAAATGAATATTTGGATAGGAACTAACAATGGTCCTATATTATATAATCATCGTACCGGGGAAATTTCCTCAAATTTAATACCACAAATTACTAAAGGTTTGATTATAACTAGCTTCCTTAGAAATGATAAGGATGTTATATGGATGGGTACCTCGGACGGCAATTTAATTCGCTACCAAACGGACAAACAAGAAATTGAAAGCTTTAACTATCCTAACTACAGTTATGTTTCTAGTATTATCCCCATTAGCAACCATGCAATGTTAATAAGCTATAAGTTCGGGGGGGTACTGATGTATAATTTTCAAAAAAATGAATTTTCAGTACCTGCTAAAATGGAAGATATAACGGGTTTAGGAGTCTACACTATGATTTCACTAAATTCTGGAACAATTATCATTGCCACAAAGGATGGAACGTATTTTTATAGAGAAGATGGAAGTCTTCTTAAATTAATTGATCAAAAAGAACAAATTCACCCTAACTCGTTAAAATCCGTTTTGACTATTTTTGAAACCGAGGATAACAAAATTTGGTTAGGCACGGATGGATATGGAATAATCGAATATGATATTTTAACAGGGCAATTACATAATGTTTATTTTGATGAACCATTGCCTCTTCGTGCGATAACCTCTATTTATAAGACGGATGATCAGTCCATATGGATTGGAACTGTAAGCCAAGGGCTAAAAACTATTCATCCTTATAAAAGTCAATTTAATCATTGGTCGTATGAGAAAGGTAATAATACTGGCTTAAGTAGTAACTCCGTTCTAGGCATCTGTGAAACGGAAAACGACGATATTGTCTTAGCATTGGATGGCGGCGGAATCAATTTATACGACCCTATTTCAAAAAAATTTAAGTATTACCTAGAAAACTCAGAATTTCAAAAAATAAACAATTCTATTATATTCGATGAAGATATGCGTCTTTGGTTGGGCACCTTAAACCATGGAAGCTACATTCTAGACTTAGGAAATAGGCAAAAACCAAAACCTGTCCATATGGTAGCCCCTGAAAGACTTTCCTATGCAACCGTAAAGTGCTTTCTAAAAGACATAAAAGGCAATATTTGGATAGGTACCGTAAATGATGGCATATACAAATATACATCTAAGTCTAATGAAATAACTGAATTTAAAAAAGGACATTTTATAAATAACCTTCAAATAAACAGTTTATACCAATCTACGGATTCTTTAATTTGGATTGCAGGGTATAACGGATTATTCAACTATAATCCATCCGATCAAACACTTATTGAAATACAGGATAGAAATGGGCATTCTTTTAAACAGTTAACCTCTATAATTGAAACAGACTATGATAATTTATGGATAGGTTCTAAAAATGGTCTTCACCATATAGAACGAAGTACCGGTCAAACGACCTTATACACAACAGAAAAAGGTTTACCTAGCAATGTGATTAATTCAATATTACTGGATGCCCCTGACAAACTATGGCTAGGAACAGACAGAGGACTATCGCAATTGGATATAAATAGTTTAGAATTTCGAAATTTCGGAAAAGAAGATGGAATTGTAGGTTTAGAATTTAATGAAGCAGCGGCATTAAAGAGCAGTAATGGTATGTTCTATTTTGGAAATACTTACGGAGTATATTCTTTTAATCCTGATGAAATAAAAATCAATCCAGTTGCTCCAAAGGTTGTTTTAACAAAATTTAACCTACATGATAAAGGTAAAATTAAAACTAAACCACTAATTCAAAAACCAATTAATCAGGTAGATGAAATCAATTTAACACATGATCAAAATTTTTTCACTATTCATTTTACTGCCTTAAATTTTACAAATTCATCAAAAAACCAATATAAATATAGAATGGTTGGTATTGATGACGATTGGGTGAATTCACGAACAGAAAGAAAAGCTAACTATACTAATATACCGCCCGGAGTTTATGAATTTCAAGTAAAAGCAAGCAACAATGATGGGTTATGGAGTTTGAATTCGAGAAATATTAAAATTATAATCTCTCCTCCATGGTGGGCTACCGTTTGGGCCAAATTATTTTTTTTAATACTTATTTCTAGTCTCTTGATTCTAATTCATTTTTATATTATTAATCAAATTAAATTAAAAGACGCTCTGAAAATAGAGAAATTAGAAAAAAATAATCAACTAAAAATAAATGAATTTAAAACTAAATTTTTCACAAACTTAACACATGAGTTAAAAACTCCTTTAACAATGATATTAAGTTCTTTAGGAAAAATCATGAAGTCAACGCCACCAGACTATACATTCTATAATGAACTTCTTTCCATAGAACGGAATTCCAATAATCTTTCTAAACTAATTAACGAATGGTTTGATTATAGAAAGGCGAAATTGAATAAAACCAAATTAAATGTAAGAGAAATAAATTTTCCCCAGTTTGTAGAAGATATAGTAAATACTTTTAATGATTTTGCGGCAACCAAATCAATTTCCATTAATTTCTATACTGAAAACTCTAATGTAAGGTGTTATTTTGACCCTGTAAAAATGGAAAAAGTTATTTCTAATTTGATTTCCAATGGAATTAAATATTCAGCACAAAACAGTACTATTAAAGTAAGTGTTGAAAAATCAAAACAAATAGACAATAGAACTGATGGCGTATATCTTAGGGTTAAAGATAATGGTAATGGAATATCAAGGGAGAAACAAGATCATATTTTTAAAAGATTTTATGATTTTGGGGAAGATCCATCCATAAGTACTGGAATAGGTTTGTCTCTTTCCAAAGAATTGGTGGAAATGCATAACGGGAAACTAGAGTTCACCTCTATTCCAGGAAAAGGTAGCATATTTTCAATTTTTTTACCGGCAGGAAATGATCATTTTACGGTCGAGCAACTAAATAAATCATCTATAGAACAGCTACCCTCGATAAAAACTACAAATTCGAATGATATCGCCGTAAAAAAAGTATTGCTTGACTCTAAAAGTAGAAAAATTAAACCCTATACTGAATTTACCATATTGGTAGTAGAGGATGAAGATGAAATTAGAAAATTTATAGCGAAGGAACTAAGCGAATCTTTCAAGGTAATTACAGCTAATAATGGAGAAGAAGGGTTCGAAATAGCTCTAGAGCATATTCCTGACCTAATACTTTCCGATATATTGATGTCCAAACTTACTGGCCTTGAGTTTTGCAAAAAAATAAAAACCAACTTAACTACAAGCCATATACCTTTTATTTTGCTAACGGCATTATCTGATGAAGAAAGTATAATAAGCGGATTGAATTACGGAGCAGAGGATTACATAACCAAACCATTTAATATTAATACCTTAATTCTTAAGGTTAAATCAATATTGGAGAATAGAAGGAATATTATTAGTAGATATCAAAACGAGATGAGTATGAACCCGAGTGATTTAGCTCGATCCAATCCAGATAAGGTTTTCTTAGAGAAAACCGTAAAGGTCATTCATAAAAACATGGCAGACCCCAATTTTACAATCGACAAATTGGTTTTAGAACTAGCCATGAGCAGAACCCCCTTTTTTAAAAAAATAAAAACCTTGACTAATCTTACGCCAAACGAATTTACAAAAACCGTGCGTCTACGATATGCGGCCCAATTATTGCTTACTACGAATTTAAATATATCGGAAGTAAGTTTTGAAATTGGTTTTCTTTCTACTAAACATTTTCGTTCAACATTTAAAAAGCAATTTGGAGATACACCCACTATTTATAGAGTTAAGAATACTATTCGGGCAAATTAATTGCCACTTATACTCCACGCTAAAAGAAACCGAAGAACAAATGGAATAGTACAAAAAATTAAAAAAGGAGGGAGCTGGAATTTGGTGGGGAATTTATGATAACCAGAATCATCATTTTTGTGGCTCTGGAGGGTTCAACAATTTAGATAAGCAACATAAATAAGCTGAAATTGGACTATGGCTTTTAAAAGAGTATTGGGGAAAAGGAATTCTAAAAGAAATAATGCCCAAACTTTTTGAGCATGGTTTTACTCAACTGATTTTAAATCGAATAGAAGGTTACGTCGTTAGCGAAAATTCGAAATATAAAAGTGCCTTAGAGAAAATAAACCTCAAGTACGAAGGAACGATGAGAGAATGTGAAATCAAAAATGGAGAAAAATCAATGCTGACATTTATTCAATATTAAAAGTGAATGGGTCAAACAAAATCGTACTACAACTAATGGTTAAGGGCGTTACCCCTGCCTATAAAGGACTTGTATCCTCTAGAGTAATACCATATCTTCGATTTTATAAAGATGCTCATGCTGGGCATATATAAGGCTTAAAAATAGAACGAGTTAGTGCGAAACTAGAAGGCCTCTATTTCTTTTGCTATTACATCTTTAGAATAAAAAAGGTAAAATTTTGACTAGTGTTTATTAGAACAATAATACCTTTTAAGCCAACTACTTTTCTTAGGAAATACGCCTTAATCAATTTAAAAAAAACCATTGTACATAAATGGACAAAACAACAACTAAAATCTATTTCTATATTCCCAAACAAGTTACTCTTCTTGATTTGGGTGGTGTTTTACAAGTGTTTCAAGAAGCTATAAATTTAGGTTTCAACTATCAGTTGATCTTTATCAGTAATGAATCCACTATAAGTTGTGCCACAGGTCTAGAAATTTCATCATTAACCCATTATAATAAAACTCTTCCTCAGAAAAATGACATCCTTTTCATCTCTGGATTTAGTTCAAATCAAATCGATCAACTTACAGAGGATGATTCATTTTTTAATTGGTTAGCAAAAGTAAACACGAACCAAACAACTATTTGTAGTATTTGTACCGGTGCATTTCTGCTTGCAAAATCCGGACTTTTGGATAATAAAGAATGTACTACCCACTGGAAATCAATTGATAAATTAAAAACTGATTTTCCTAAATTGAGAGTACAAAAGAACACCTTGTTCACTAATTCCAAAAACATATACACTAGTGCAGGAATTGTTACTGGGATAGATTTAGCTTTGTTTTTAATTGAAGAAAGGCACGGGAAACAAAATGCCAATAAAATAGCTAAAGAATTGGTTGTTTATAGAAGAAGGCTGGGAACAGACGAACAAGAAAGTATTTATTTGCAAAACAGAAATCATCAAGATGATAAAATTCATAATATACAAGATTGGATAATATACAATTTAGACAAAACTTTTACCATTGAATTTTTAGCAAACTTAGTACACATTAGCCCGCGAAATCTAACGCGAATTTTCAAAAAGAAAACTGGATTAACCATAGCCGAATATCGTACAAAATTGAGAGTTGAAAAGGCAAAAACGTTATTAACCAACACCGATTATAAAATAGAATACATTGCTAAATTATGCGGTTTTAATTCTTCAAAACAATTAAGATTAATTCTAGAAAAACATCTTCATATCTTGCCTTCCGAAATCCAAAGTAAAATGTCCTAAAATGACTATTGCTTGTCCTTTTTAAATAATAGACCACAAACTAAATTTGTAAAAAATTAATTTACAATGAGTTTACAAGAACAAAATACTGCCTTAATTTTAATTGATATTCAAAAAGGCTTTGATGATGAAAAATATTGGGGTGGAAACAGAAACAATAAAGGTGCCGAAAAAAGGTGTGCTATAATATTAAAAAAGTGGAGGGAATTGGGTCTTCCAATTTTTCATATTGTACACAGTTCGAAAAATCCACTCTCAAAACTTCACGAATCACATCCTGGGTTTGAAATAAAAGACGAAGTAAAGCCAATAGACGGAGAACCTATAATTAAAAAAGATGTCAACAGTGCTTTTATAGGAACTGATTTAAAAGAAAGATTGGATAGCCAAAAAATAAATAAATTGGTAATTGTTGGTTTGACTACAAATCATTGTATTTCAACAACGACAAGAATGGCAGGGAATTTTGGATTTGACACTTTACTTATATCCGATGCCACTGCAACATTTGACCGAATTGGAATAAATGGAGAACGATTTGATGCTGAAATTATTCACCAAACCACTTTAGCAAATCTGCACAATGAATTTGCCCAGGTGATAGATACCGGAAAACTACTTGAGTTAGTGTAAAAACAGTTTATAATATCTATGAACCAAACCTCTTGTCGAGAATCTAGAAAGGAGTATATAAACCATTCAGTAAAAAAATAAAATTATATCCCTTAAACAAAAGCTAAACGACCTGTTAAGGAAATTAGCCAGGAAAATAGATACCAAATAAAACACAGTCTAACATAAAAAAAAGACCATACTATCTGTCTATGAAGGTGTAATCCATCGGCAAAATTTTAGGACAATTACAACCTAACCTAAACCACATTAATGCTAAAAATGCCATCTAATATCATCTAAAATTAATAGGGTTTCCTACACGTTCGTTACCTATTCGGTGAGCATTTATTTAAACAAGCCTTGAAACCCCTATAAACAGAGGTTTTAAGAGATGGGTTCTAGACCCTCCGGCTCCACGATCACCCACAACTGCCCTGTGGATTAAAACATTAAAACCCCAACAAGTTTACTTGATTGGGGTTTGTTGTTTTAAGACACCTGGTTTGAAAAGACAGGCAGTTGTACTTGCAGGACAGAAGCCACTAGGGATATCTAACCGCTCCGGCTTCAAATGTTACGGAATACTGATATAGAATCGCCTTGTTATTTAAATGGAAAAGGGATTTCACTCTATAAAATTTATATTTATCCCATATAAAAATGCCAAGAAAAGAATAAGCCTATAAGACTACTAATGGTCTTTTGGTTGTATCCTTTAATTTGAACAAACTTTTTAAGTGACTGATAAATAACGAAATACAGCTAAAGGATTAAATATGCGTACT
The DNA here is from genome assembly GCF_900141935.1 of Arenibacter nanhaiticus. Taxonomy (GTDB): domain Bacteria; phylum Bacteroidota; class Bacteroidia; order Flavobacteriales; family Flavobacteriaceae; genus Arenibacter; species Arenibacter nanhaiticus. Next base: position 14,344 of record NZ_FQYX01000039.1, read on the forward strand.
TGAGCTGTTTTGTACTTATATACCCTCTATATTAGTGAAATGCACGCACTTTTTTGCTAAATTGCTTATTTAAAGTAGTGTGCAACAGTAGTAAATATGAAAGCATATAAAATTAAAAACTACGGAGACCCTAATAAAGTTCTTAGGCTTATGGAAGCCGAACAACCTAAGCCTAAAAGTATCGAGGTAAAGATTAAAGTTTATGCAACAGCAATCAATGATTACGATTGGTGCATTACCACAGGAAAGCCTTTAGCCTATCGTTTGTTTTTCGGGCTATTTTGTCCCAAGAAAAAAATAATGATACCCGGAATGGAGGTAGCAGGAATTGTGGATCAGGCCGGGAATAATGCCACAAAGTTTAAAGTCGGTGATGCCGTTTACGGTGACATCTCAGAATTCGGATGTGGCAGCTTTGCCGAGTTCCTCTGCATAGATGAGAAAGCACTAGCTCGAAAGCCAAATAACATGAGTTTTGAGGAGGCAACTAGTATTCCACACGCAGCAATGCTTGCCCTACAAGGTCTACGAGATGTTGGACAAATTAAAGAGCACCAGAAGATTTTGATCAATGGCGCTGGTGGCGGTGTTGGTTCATTCGGACTTCAAATAGCAAAACTTTACAACGCTGATGTTACAGGAGTCGATACAGGTGAAAAATTAAAAACGATGCAAACTCAAGGGTTTGACAAGACAATTGACTATAAGAAAGAAGACTTTACTAAGGGTGATCAGCAATATGATCTAATCCTTGATTGCAAGACCAACCGATCACTCTGGAAATTTTTAAAGGTCCTTAAACCGAAAGGAAAATACGTTTCCATAGGAGGTAGGTCCAGTAAGCTGTTGCAAATGCTTTATATGAGTCCGATACTAAAGCTTTTTAGCAAGAAACGTGTACATTTAGTAACGTTAAAACCTAACAGGGACTTGGAGTACATCAATCAGCTTTATGAGGAAAACAGCATATATTATGTCATAGATGGTCCATATAATTTTGACAAAATACCCTGGGCGATTCAACGATTTGGGGATGGACTGCACTATGGTAAAATTGTAATTAAAGTAAACTAACGGTTCCAGTTCCCGATTGCTCCTAAAGGCATGTATTAATTCCCTATCTTAGTTTTAATAAAATTAACTGGCCCTGGCTTGCTCTTCGCAGCAATGGAGCCTATACGTTATTGCAAATTTAATGAAAAGAAGAAGTGAGTACTTATACCCAAAAGATATAAATACGAAAAACTATATAGATGGCTTCGTCCTTCCAATTCCTCGAATTTATTTAGACGAATTCAAAAAGGCTGTAGAAAAAATAGCTGAAATTAGGAAGGAGTATGGTGCAATTGCTTACTTCATATTCGTTGGCGATGATCTATCTTTACAAGGTACAAAGTCTTTTATAGAAACCCGTGGATGCGAAAGAAGAGGAGGAAATTATTTTTGGCTGGGTATTGTTTCCTTCAAAGGAGATACGTGATATAGCCAACAAAAAAGCACCTTATATGCAATTCTACCAAATAAGAGATAATATATGGATTACAAGACCTCATCATTAACCTCTTCTAACAGAGTGTCCTTCTTCAATGCCATTTCAAAAGAAATAGAGAAATGGTGGGCGAAAGTTGACTATTCAGTGAATAAAGTGGGAGATGTATTTTCTATATTTTTTGGAGAAACTGAGTGGCGCTTTAAGATAACTCAATATGTTCCTTTTGAAAAAATCAAATGGAATTGTATAACAGCTAATCACGTGCATGAAGGCCTTGAAAATATTCTAGAAGAATGGCTGAACACAGACGTGAAGCGGTATATTAAGGAGGATGAAGACAAAAATTACCATTACTCATAATGGCCACAATAATCCGCTCAACTGCTATGAAGTTTGTAAATCCGGCTGGGATTATTTCCTATTATCAAGTTTAAAAAGCTACTTGGAAATGGGAAAAGTAACACCTCACAGTGAATACACTGTATACAATAATTTATTTAACGCTTTAAAACACACTAAATACCAACCGTCGTAAAACATTTCTAAATTACGGAAGGAACTATAACTAAAATGATAAGCATGATTAAAAAATATTTTAGAAATCAAGATTCAATAAACTCTGAGATTATTCTAATAGCAACTGAAATTAGCAATACAATAAATGGTTGGTTATCTAATGACTATTACGAAAAGGTTTCAATAGGGGAAAATTGCAATAGTTCATGGTATTTAAAAGAAACTGGAAATAAGAATGCATCTTATCCGTATGACTGGATATTTTCAAGTGGAGAAATCATCACTCATACAATAAAAGATGAATTTAAATCTTTCCTTAACAAGGATATGATATTTCATATCAAAAAAAATAAAGCAGGTCATTCCTTGTATCATTCAAATCTTTTTAATCATAGAAATCCTTTGAAATCGGATAAAGACTACTATTATTATGAACGAGGGGTTGAAAGGTTTCTCAAGCTCTTAAAAGACCAAGAAAAGAGCATTCTTTTTGTTTGTACAGTTATTCAAGAGAAGGAAAAGAGGCTAGATTGGACTAACGGATTTGACAGGGATTTTAAATTACCAATTAATCAAGGGTTAGATTCATTTACAGAAACAATTAAACTGATACAAAGTATCAATAATAATGTCAAATTTATCTTTATAAATCAATTAACGGAAGGAAAAATAAACTTAGAGGTTACTACAATTAACTCTGACTTCATATGGATAGATTTTTGTTCAGAAGGGGCAAATTCAGGAGTGCAATACCGAAATAAATTTGATGACCTAATAATGAAAATCATATACCAAGGTATGTATCAAGAAAACGATTTACATCAATCTGTATAAGTAATAACATAGAAGATATTTATTTTCGAGGTTTATGGCCTGCTTAAACAGTGATGCGGTCTGGCAAAAAGGAAGCCAAAAACCTGCCATACGCTGGCTACCAAAAATTCAAAAAAACATAAAATTAACTAATACGTCCAAACTAGACACTGACGGTTATACAAACTGTTAGCAATAATTACCTGACAATCTTTAAAAATGAAAAAAATTAGACTCACAATTTTATTAATTCTAATCTCCAAGGTATTATCGGCACAGAATAATTCTGAAATAATCCAATTTGATAGATCATTAAGTCAGTTTTATAACGTGCGCGATTTTAGTATATCAAAAGATGGTAATGAAGCATATTTCACTATACAAAGTCCAAATCAAGAAATCTCGCAAATAGCCTATATTAAAAAGAAAAATAATGAATGGTCTACACCAGAATTGTTACCCTTTGGTGATTCATATATGTACTTAGAACCATTTTTATCATTTAATAATAACCGATTGTTTTTTGTTTCTGATAGACCGTTAAATGATTCTATTACTACTAAAAAAGATTTTGATATTTGGTATGTAGAACGAAACAATAAGGATAGTGAGTGGTCTCAACCTAAAAATATAGGGAAACCCATTAATTCAGAATTAGACGAATTTTATCCTTCTGTTAGTAAAAACAACAACCTATATTTTACAATGAGCTCTCTAGATGGTATGGGAAAAGATGATATATATTTTTCCGAATGGAAAAACAACGAATATTCACAGCCTGCTTTATTGGATGAAAATATTAATAGTGAGGGCTATGAATTTAATGCTTATATCTCAGAGAAAGAAGATTTTATAATATATTCTAAATACAACCAAAAAGACGGTCAAGGGAGTGGTGATTTATATATTTCAAAAAAGGATACTAACGGTAAATGGAAAAAGGCAACAAATTTAGGTATTCCATTGAATACAAAGTACATGGAATATTGTCCCTTCTATGATGAAAAAAATGAAATATTGTATTTTACAAGTAAGAGAAACAATATAAAACCAAAAACATACAATACTATTTCAGAGTTCAAAAAACATATTATCGAAAGTAATAATGGTCTAAGTAAAATATATATGACTTCTTTTAAAATTGAATAAAACCATTGCCTATTGAGTTTGCGGCTCCGCCCCAAACTAGCAACGGACTATACCTCTCAAAGGCCAAAGCATTCACGAATACCGAATTATTAAAGTAAAAGGCATGAGTATCCCCTACCCTGCGAATTCACTCAGGACAGGTTAAGCGGGTCTCGTATATACTGGTGCTATAAAAGCGTTCAATTTGAACTCTCTGATATGGTTATAAAATCGGGAAAAATTTTAAAAAACTAAAAGCGTTTGACAATCGTGAGGATGGTTGGTATTTGCTAATTTCTAAATCGCAAATAATCTTCAGCCCTAGTGTCACAACTAGCAAGCTTGCAGTTTGACAATAGCGTAGGGAGTTAGTCCAATTGTAAGAAATTATTTTATCGAATACATTAGAAAAATGAAATCGTCAAAAGTTTTTATAATTACTGATTATGAAAATGTATTAAATTTAACGGATACTATTTTGTACTTACAAAACGTTTTTTTTAAAAAATAAATGATAAAAACGAACTAGTAGAATTAGGGTATTTATCTAAAAACGCTAACAGCATCCTGTCCTATAAAACATAGGTTTTCCGAAAGGTTTGTTCTTATTTTCCAAGACCGCCTAACTTCGAAATTTGGCTACGGACGCTGTCGGAACCGAACGTTCCCTTGCCCGCCCTACTTGCTATGGTTTAAAGGTTAGTTATAATACAGAAAAGCTAAATTAATGAAAATAAAAATCGATTCAGAATTAGAATTAAGACAATTAGAATTATCCGATTCAGTTGATATTTTTAACACAATTAATACCCAGAGAGAATATTTAGGAAAATGGTTGCCATTTGTTTCATTAACCAAAAAACTTGAAGACACTGAGAATTTTGTTAATTCAGTTGTAAATGCTCCGAAAGACAACTTTGAATATACTTTTACAATAAGAAAACAGAATGAATTTGTTGGGTTGATTGGATTAAAAGACTCTGACAGGACAAATAAGATAACAGAAATTGGCTATTGGATTTCTGAAAAATTTCAAAAAGAGGGAATAGTAACAAAATCAGTTGATAAACTTTGTGTTTTTGCCTTCGAAGATCAAGGATTTAACCGAATACAAATTAAATGTGCAGTAGAGAACAAAGTTAGTGCTAACATACCCAAAAGACTTGGGTTTAAATTCGAGGGTATTGAAAGAGACGGAGAATTGCTCACTGGAAATGTTTTTACTGATTTGGAAGTTTATAGCAAATTGAAGAATGATTAAATAAGCCTGAAAAAGTACGACTGTGAATAACTAAGACTTCGTGTAGCGGGTACGGCCAAATATGAAGACCTTGATGACGGATCCGTTCTCTTGCTATGGGGTTTGCTACTTAGATGTAGAGTTTTAAAGAAAGAAATTATGATATATTTTAACCATTTAAAAAACAAGGTAGTTATATAACACATATAAATAATATATTTTTCCCTTCTTCTGGCATAAATCGAACCGAAGTACTCATACCGCAAGGCTTATAGCTGGATACTTAACTAAAAGTTATATTTCTTACTGAGATATCCTAGCAGATTTCCCCGACCGAAATCATAACTTAAACATTAACATTAATTGGAAGACTTGTATATTTGAGATAATCCAATACTAAAGAAATTTAATATGAGACTAGAATCTAAGGCAGCTATACAAATTCAAAAAGCAGTGGAAGAAGTTTTTGAAGGCATTGTTAATCCAGATAAAATGACGAAATATTTCATTTCGGAAAGTAGTGGCAGGCTGCAAACTGGTAAAGACGTGATTTGGAAATTCCCTGAATTTGATGAAAAGTTCCCTATCACAGAAATCAAAATAGAAAACAACCGTGAAATTTCTTTCGTATGGGACCCAGAAACTGTAGTAAAAATTACGTTAGAAAAATTATCAGACAATAGTACCTTGGTAAAAGTAAATGAAAATGGAAAGGAATTTAATGAAGATAATCTAAAATGGGCTTTAGAAAATTCAGCAGGATGGGCAAATTTCCTAGCTTGCATGAAGGCCTATTTGGAGTATGGGATACAACTTCGAAAAGGTGCATTTGACTTTATGCGAAAAACATAAAAATAGCAAGTAATTGTAAACTTCAGCAAAACACAATGAAGGTATTGCAAAAATGACTTTTGCCTTAGCATATCCTGATTCTTTGATTTAAGTAGAATTAAAGGAAGAACAAAAAATAAATTGCCCCAGGTGATGGAATGGTTGACTGCTCTTAAACAAGTGAAGGTCTATAAGATTTTGATAATAGGGGTAACCTTTGATTTTTTTTTAAGGAGCAGATAAAATCCTATATCGCAAAGAAAAAAATTGGCACTCAATTACTTTAATTCATTAGGCACTGAGTACTAAAATAAATATAATAACCTCAACCAACGAGCCTAACCATTATAAAAAAATATCTGAACATTTATGAAAAATCTTCTTCTTTTCTTTTGCTTCCTAACATTTTTAGCTTGCAATTCTGAGTCGAAAACAAAATTAGAAAAGGAAATTAACACCGAGAATACGGACAAAATACGCGTATTGAACTTCGCCTCGGTCCACCTAAGTGGAAGTACAGACGCTTATTCTTCTATGACAGATGTAAATAGTCCAAAGGCTAAGGCAGAAATTCAGAAAATAGTTAACCGACTGGTAAAATTCAAACCAACAATAATCTGTGTAGAAATTCCACCAGAAAGCACCGACTTCATTAATAAAACCTATCAAAAATACAAGACAGACCAGTCAAGCCGAATTAACTATTCGGAGGAAGTCAATGTAATTGGACTTGAAGTGGCTCGTTTGAGTGGGACAAAAAAAATATACGGAATAGATAACCCCATCGGATTTGACTATCCGAAGCTCGTCGAATTAGCTAATAAAAATTCTTCAGACAGTCTTTACGTTCAAAACATCATGACTAGTTATGACACACTAAATAACAAGCCGCTTCTTCAGCAGTACACCGAAATAAACACTACCAAGTACAAAATGGAAACATTTGACCTATATAATTTTCTGGCAACCATGCATACGCCAAATAACTTTGAGGGAGCTGATATAATAGCCGATTTCTATAAAAGAAATTTGAGAATGTACACGAATTTTTCAAATATTCCTTTAACAAAGAATGACCGGGTATTAATCATTATGGGAGCGACACACACCGCATATTTTGATATCTTCCTTGGAAATAGCCCTAAATATATTTTGGAAAATGCGACGGAATACACAAATTACACTGATAAGAGCTAGTCTCAATAAAATAAATAAGCTATAAATTGGTCTATAACCTACATTGAAAATGATGAAAAACAACCAAAAATATATTATTTGGATTGGTCTAATAGCAATTCTAATGGTAGGTTATTTTATTGCAGACAATTTTCTATTCAATGGAATTAAACCGAGGATTATAAATGATAATGGGGTTCATGCAAATTATTTTGTAAAAAAGGATACGGAAAAAAAAGCATCAATAGTTTTGATAGGTGGTGGACAATGGGGAGATTACTGGGGGCAACAATTTGCTAATAGAGGATTCAGTGGTTTATCATTACCATATACCGGATGGGATGGTTTACCTAAATTACCAGAAGAAATTAATTTAGAATATTTTGAAAAAGCTTTAGCATGGTTGAAAAAACAGCCAGAAGTTGACCCAGATAAAATAATTGTGATGGGAGCATCAAGAAATGCGGAATTGTCATTAATAATTGCTTCAATATTTACAAACCATGTGAGTGGCGCTATAGCTTATGCACCCAGTTCGGTTTCTTGGTCGAATACTGTTCTAACATATAACTCAAATGATCTAAAACCAAGTTGGAAATATCAAGGAATTGACATTCCATATATTCCAATGGTTAAAATATCGGGAAACGAATCAAATAAAATTGAGACTTTAGAATAATGGAAAAGTGGTTTGGAAAAAATTAAACTACACACCTATGGGACCATTAAAGTAGAAAAAATTAATGGTCCTGTTCTACTTTTTTCTGGAAAGGATGATAGGGTTTGGCCATCATCACTAATGGCAGATATGATTGAACAGAGATTAAAAGAGAACAACTTTAAATACTCCTTTCAAAACATAAAATATGAAGAAGCTGGACACTTAATTTCCAGTGATCCAGAATCAAATTCAAATTCAAGAACAGGGATAATTAATATTGATGGAAAAGACTATGAATATGAATATGGCGGAACTAATGAAGGAGATTATAAAGCAAAACAAGATTCAAGATCGAGGCTGATGTATTTTATAGAAAAATTATAGTTGCAAGAAAAGGCAGTTGATAATAACCAAGAAGTATTCGGCCCGCCGGTAGGCCAGGGCGGAATATCTTGAACAATGGCTCCTATGAAATTATAGCTTGTTCCTCACTAGGCTTCATAAACGTACCCTTATAATGCATTTTTTAAACAGTTTAAAAGTGATAACAAAAAACTACAGATTAAAGGAAATAGAATTGTCCGATTTAAAATATATTCACAAAGGACTATCCAACCCAGACATAACAAAGTATTACGATGTACACTTCTGTACTCTAAAAGAAACTGAAGAACAAATGGAATGGTACAATAATTTAAAAAAGGAAGGAACTGGAATTTGGTGGGGAATTTATGATAACCAGAATCATCATTTTTGTGGTGCTGGAGGGTTCAACAATTTAGATAAGCAACATAAAAAAGCTGAAATTGGACTATGGCTTTTAAAAGAGTATTGGGGAAAAGAAATTCTAAAAGAAATAATGCCTAAACTTTTTAACTATGGTTTTACTCAACTGAATTTAAATCGAATAGAAGGTTTTGTCGTTAGCGAAAATTCGAAATGTAAAAGTGCCTTAAAGAAAATAAACTTCAAATACGAAGGAACGATGAGAGAATATGAAATCAAAAATGGAAAAAAAATTAATGTTGACATTTATTCAATATTAAAAAGTGAATGGGCCAAACAAAAAACGCTCTACAACTAATGGTGTAGGGCTTAACCCAAGTCTATAAGGAACTTGTATCGTATCTAGTCGGTAAAGTAAATCTTTGGAAAATCTCGGATAACTTTTAGCTTGCCATCAAAAAAATGGATTACCAAGCCATTATGTTTGGGTGTTGAGAGTAGCATTTAAAAAAGAAAAGAGAACCGAAAAGGAAAATAAAAGCCAGTAATCGAGTGAATCGTTCCGTCTTTTATAGACGGAATGCACTCCTTAAAATGCCAAACCAAACCTTTTTTTCGCCAAATTCTAACGCTAAAAATGACATTTAATATTATCAAAAATTAATATTTTTTCCTTCAAAATATACAGTACACCCGTCACCTATTCGATGGGTATTTATTTAAATAAGCCATAAACCCTATTAACAGGAGTTTTAAGAGGCGAGTTATAGACCTTCCGGATCCTTTGTAGAATAGCAAGAAAAAACCCCGTAAATCACTTGATTTACGGGGTCTTTGTTATACAAATTCTATTTTTAGAATTCAAATGCATACTGAATTCTTAAACCAAAGGCTATTGTACGTACCTTCTCTACATGTTGCGTCGGAATCACATCCCTCCTAGATGATAATAAGCTTTCAAATGCATACGTTGTTGGATTTTGATTGTTGTACTCAATAATCCTTTCCCTTGAAGCATTAGGCTTAATATCATTTAAACCATAATCAAGGAATAGTCCCATATAAAGGGATCGCTTATTTTCCAATATTAGTTTTATTCCACTCTCCAGATGTGCTACAATGTTTGTCTTCAGGTCCAGTTCTGAATTAGAATTTTTCACACGACCAAATTCGCCAAACCCGGCAAATTTAGGTTCGGTCAGTTCAGCATCATATTGTTGATAATATCCACTGGTCTGCAAGGAAGTGGACAAGCTTTGATAATCCGAAGCTAAAACGAAACCCGCTTTAACACCAGCAACGGCATAAAACCGAGTCATCCCCAGAGATTCATATTGCACCTGAAGCGGAATATTTAAGAAATAAACTTCCTGGTTTTCCGAAAAATTACCGGCTCGATACCGGAATTCAAACTCCTCACCTTCTGAGTCTCGACTCATATAAGCCCCTTGAATATTAGACTTGGAAAAAGATCCTTTCATATATTGTAATTCAGCACCAGTTCCAAGGCTCCAATTTTCAAAAAAGTAATAGGCATATTTAGTTCCTATGCCAAACCCGTTTTTCAATTTATTTTTCTGTTCCAGCGCTTCATATCCTAATTTGGAAAAAGATCCCTGTAGGTAAAATGAGACTTCATTGTTGGATTGAGCCAAAACCTTCCCACTCATACCAATTAGTATAAGTACCATCACAGGCCTTAAAATAGTATTCTTGATGGCTCCTTTTATATTATTAGTTTTCATATCTATGTTTAATCGTCAAAGTAATTTTAGAAAAATGCAACCCTTACCTATTTTATTATAAACTTAAGCGTTCTACTCATACTCTTAGTTCTGACCTTCAATATATAAATACCCATTTGTAGATTATAAGGCAGGTTTATGTTCGTTCTTTTGCTAGTCGATTTCATTTCCTTGATAAGCATCCCATTAAGGTTGTGTATTGAAAGCTGCATTGTTTCAAGCTCGCTTTTTGGAAAATCGGTAAAAAGCTCCATAGTTTCTCCAGCCTTTACAGGGTTTGGTGCCAAGGAAAGACTTAAAGAACCTTTTAATTGAATGGAAGAAGTACAGCTTTTCAAAATATCCCCATTCTCGGTTTCCATCTCAACATAATAAGAGTTATCCGTATCCAATTGGTCGTCTTCATTTTCACCGGCAGAATAGTATTGACCATTTCCGATTTCAGATCCATTTTTATACCAACGATAACTTACAAATTGGTAACCGCCATTGGTGTTCGGATTATTGTTAACCAGCAATACATTATTGAACTTCTGAATTACAATATCCTCAAAATTGAAATTCTTCTCCACCGTAATATTATAGCGCTTACTTACGTTTCCATCTTCCGAAGTCACTATCACCGTATCCCTGTAAATTCCGGGTACCGGCGTACTGAGGGTGAAGATCTTTTCGCGATCTATTGATGAACCTTGATTCTGTTCAAGTTGAATTTGAACCTCTTCTTCAGAATTCCCGCAACCAATGAGGTAATAAATATCTTCAGTAGGATTGGAATAGGCAACTCCGTTAATAACCGCTGTTTTTAAGCGGGCTTCACCACCGATAACCTTAAGCGTTCTTATCACAGGATCTGCTGCTTCGTAATTTTCGTTACCTGGCTGCGCAGCCGTAATGGCGATTTGCCCACCTCTTAGAATTTTCACAAGCCCATGGACACCAACAGTAGCTGCCGGATTTTCGGTCTCATAGGTATAAGAATATTTTATAGGTAGACTAGAGGTTGAAGTTGCACTCAACTGAAAATCTTCATCCATTAGTTGATGTCGATTTCCAATTTCATCAAAAGTGATTCTTTGTGATGCCTTTTCAATTAACATATTGGCAGTTAGCACCAGGACTTTATGTCCGTATTGAGAAACCGTGGCAGTAACCGTATAAGTCCCTGCATTGGTCTGCCCGTTGTTGGAATAAACCACGGTTGCTCCCTCGGGAAGGCCGGCTACCGACAGGCTGTGGGCATCTCCATTATAGGTAAACGAATCTCCTTCAAAGATCACTCCGGTTATTTCTGCCTTTTCAATGACCAATGACACTTCCTTGGAAGTTGCCAAGTAATTAGCGGTCTCTTCGGCTGAAATTAGAACCGAGTAAGTTCCCGCATTGGTATACCCCTGCTGTTCGGCATAGGTCAATTCCGTTTCCGAATGGTTGAGGCTTGCCGATACATTCTTCACGCTGCCATCATAGGTAAAGCTCTGGGTGGCTTCCGCGGTGATGACCGCTTCCGCCTTGTTGATGGTAAGGGTGGCAGTTAATACCTTATCGTTATAGTTTTCCTGGCTTACCGTGGCAGTAAGGGTATAAA
>NZ_FQYX01000039.1:27359-33102 GCF_900141935.1 Arenibacter nanhaiticus
TCACCTTCAAAGGTCACTCCGGTAATTTCTGCCTTTTCAATGACCAAGGACACTTCCTTGGAAGCTGCCTGGTAATTGGCCGTTTCTTCAGAGGATATGATCACTTGATAGGTACCCGCATCGGCATACCCCTGCTGTTCGGCATAGGTCAATTCCGTTTCCGAATGGTTTAGGCTTGCCGATACATTTTTCACAGTTCCATCATAGGTAAAGCTCTGGATGGCATCCGCGGTGATGGCCGCTTCCGTCTTATTGATGGTAAGGGTCGCAGTTAGTATTCGGTGGGGACAGCTAGAATGTGCTGAAGTTACTGTTGCGGTAACCTTATAGCTACCTACATTCGTATAGGTATTCTCAACATTATAATCAACCGAGGCACCATCGGGCAATCCAACGACGGCAAGCGTGTGCTCTTCTCCATCGTATACAACTTCATGATCTGAAAAGATTACTGCTGCAATATCATTTTCATTAATGGTAATATCGAAGCTTTTTTCATCTGTACAACCATTTTCATTTTCCCCATAAACATACAGCGTTTGAGAACTTGTAATGAGATCTTCGGCAAAAAGTGCTGTTCCTTTACCATCAGGCTGTGTGAAGTAATTTCCTTCCATTAATACCGGAAGACTATAACTACCACAGGCAACTACATCTTCTGGAGCCACTACTGTATATACTTCCGGTTCTGTAATAGTTACTGAGGCTGTAGTTTCCTGATTTCTACTATCCGTAATTGTAACTACATATGTCCCAGCTGCAAGATTTTCTACTACAGAGGTAGTAGATCCCGAAGGATCATTCCAACTATAGCTGTATGGCCCAATACCTCCGGCTATTTCAACAGTGGCCGAACCATCACTTCCCCCATTACAACTTACGTTTATGGAAGCCGATATACGGGCACTAAAAACATCAGCAATTGGTCCTTTAAAAATACTTTCAACCGGGACACCTGTATCAGCTGCATTTTTTGGTGTTACTTCAAAACTGATAAACTTACCAATATCCTCCTGTGAAAGTGTATAAGTAATTGCATTGGCACTTTCTATTGCTAACTTTCCTGTTCCGTTAGAATCATCTGCACGGTACCATTGGTAGGTTGTTCCTGTTTCTAGATCATTTTCGGCATCATTATAAACATAGGTTGCGGTCAATTCTTGCATAGTTGTTAAAGCACCTGAAAAACTAACATTTGTTGCTGTTGGAGGTAAATTTTCCTTTTCCCTTATCAATGCATAATTTCCAGAACCCAATACGGGATCAAATATGGTAGTATTGACATCTACGTTATATCGGGTATTGTCTTCACCTATCAGAGCGATTAAACCTGCACTTCCCAAAATTGAGCCGCTGTAAAACTTGGCTTGTCCCCCAGCACCTGTACTGATAACCGGAGTTCCGCTAATTTTAATATTCCCTCCTACTGGATCCCCTGCATTTTTATCTTTATCGGCAAAGATCTGAATGGCATCTACCGTAGCATTGGTGGAGGAAATACTTTCAGCTATCGTTACATCCCCATTTTGGGTGGCAATTACAATGGTTCCACTGGCACTAATCTCTCCTAAGATCAATTCATTTATGTCCGTTAGTTGAAGATTAGAAGCTGATGTTACTGTTATACTACCATCAAAATCATTGTTTTCATGAGTCAATGTAATATGATCTAACGCTTCAAGATAGGTACTACCCCCAATATCCAAGGCGCCAGCCGTGGCAGTAATTCTTCCGTTAGTGGTAGCAGAAAAATTTCCATTTGTTTGAATATATGATCCGGAAGTAGAAATACTAAGACCATTTCTATTGGGGCTGGATGGCTTTCCATCTATGGTAATATTACCAGTTTCCGTTTTCAAAGTACCTACAGCATTCGGAAAAAAATAACTATCCCCCAAAGCCATCGCATCCGAAAGACCTCTACCAATTCCTCTGATAGTAATATTACCCGAACCTGTCGTTTCTATAGGTCCCCCTATACTAACACCTCTAGCATGACTAACACTACTAGCGCTGCTCCCTCTACCATTGATAATAATATGACCTCCTGCTGCATTTATAGAACCATTCATGGCAACACCACGATATATCGCATTATTTTCGGCCGAAGGTACTGACGGATCCCCCATGGCATATCCTATATAAGGATCAGATCCGCCGCCCATGGTTAGGTTTCCACCAGCTGTGTGGATTGTTGAACCTTGCTTCATCCATATCGCACCAAAATTAGTGTCATTGGCCTCGTTATCTCCTTTAGCCCGTGCCCAAAGTGTAAGGGCATTAGCACTCTCGCTACCAACATCTGCCTGAGCGTTAAATACGATATTATTATTTGTTTTTAGTGTTAAGGGATCTTGATAAAGTAACTTGCCGTCTATGTTTATTGTTCCTGTATTGGCATCACCTATTAAAATTTCCGAAAAACCATCTGCAAAGTTTGAAATAAAATAAGAAGCGGGTAATTGCAGTGTAGCTAATGCACTACCTAACCCAATATCAATACCGTTTGTGTAAGCATGTATGGCCAATTTTCCAGAAGATTGAATTCTTCCATTAGGAGCTTGTCCAGAAATTGAAAATCTATCACCGATAATTTCGACATTTGCATCGGATAACGTTACATTGGTATTCTCTTTCTGTCCAACGGCTCCTTGCACAAGTACACTGGGACTTGTCACTCCTGCTGCGGTTCCTTCTAGTATTATTTTGCCACTAGCAGCTAAAATTGCCCCATTTGTGGCCACGCTAACTCCTGAATTTTTCACGGCACTACCCTTTATATGAACAGTACCTCCCCCTGTATTTTCAACGGTGGAAAGATGTGAATAAAACCCCCATGAATTAGCGACAGTAGAAGGACCTTCGGCATGACCTTCAATAAAGATAGCCCTTTCAGTATTATTTGAAGAGGTAATCACATCGGGTGCTCCTACAGTTTGACTCAATTCTACTCCATTTGAATTGGATGTTGGATGTTGGTTATTTGCATAACCATACATATAAATAGTACCAAACCCTGCATCTATCAGGTTTCCATCGTGCAAACGAATTCCATTAGCATTTGTCGAATTGCCCGTTGAAATGGGAGTAGGTATTCCCGCATTAAAACCTGGCAATCCTTTTCCGTAAAAAGCTATGTTTCCGCCATCTGTTTGAATATTGGTTTTAATCAACGTAATTCCATTCGAGTTAGTAGTATTCCCGGTAGATGTACCATTCCCTACGGTTAATCCATTCCAGATATCACTATCACTACCCCCCCCAATCCAAAGATGGCCTCCGTTAGTCAAAATTTCAGCCCGATTTTTAATATATGCAACACCCCCTTCCAAGGCATCGGCATCTGACCATATTATAGTATTAAGGGAAAAACCATTAGCTGCAATTGAACTATTGGCCTCTAGATTGATGTCCCTATTTGCTTTTAGCGTCAATGTTCTATCTGCCGATAAAACAGGAGTTATATTCGCATCAATAAACACATCTGTTTGAGCTTCGATAACAAGATCTCCTGAAGCGAGCGCATTGTTCACTACATCAACATTTACTTTGGCGCCATCCACTAAGGGAATTAACTTACCTTCACTTAATAACCAATCAGAAGAAGGGTCGCTTGGAGCATTGGTAATGGTTATCGCTCCTTTTGCCGTTGGAGCAGTCAAAACAATAGGGTCAGGACTTTCGGCTTCATCAATTTGATGCCCTCCTCCATTAGCAGTCCTGATCCATTTCCATGGATATGAGGCAACAGTTGAATTATTTATAACATCACCAATTGTAACACTTACCTCAGATCCTGCTGGAACCAATGGATCTGTTAGCCCAATAAAAACCCTATTTGATGAAGACGCAGATCCTGTCCAAACATTTGAAACAGCGCGTTTAACCCCATCAATAGTTACAGAAACATCCTCTACCGAAACATTTTCGGTATTCCAACCACTATTAACAGATTGTAAGGCATATAAGATTGCATCATAAGCCCCACTCATGGCAGTTACTGTAGTATATGAGAAAGTATAAGTTACCCCTGTTGCACCGGCGGTCAAATCATCCGCAGACCAAGAAAAATTCTCAAATGGTGATGATAAGGTAGAAAAACTTTTCTCACTACCATAATTCGTCCCCTCACTATTTATAGCATACGCTCTAACGTAGTAGGTAGTTGTTGCTAAAAGGCCGTTAATAGCTTCATTATAAGTGCCAATCCCGTTACCGACAGCTACACTGATAGAACGTCCATCTCCTATGGTCGGATTAGAATTGGTCCCATACACAAATCCACGCTCGGTTACCATAGCCCCGCCATCATCGGTCACGTCCCCGTTTAAGGTAGCCCCGGTAGCCGTAATTGAAGAGGTTACCAAAGTGGTTACTGTTGGTGTACTATTCGCGGCCACTGGGTCGGAAACCGAAATATTGATCACTGCAATTTCCTGATAATCCGTAAGGTCTTTCTGGGGATCTGGCCAGCTGACCACCAATTTATCAATATTGTTCCAGGCAGGATTGGCAATCCAACTACCGGTACCACGGGTAAACACCTCAAGATCGGAAGCCCCATAAACGGTCCATGTTAAGGTTTGAGAGACCGTTAGCTGACCATCCTTATAGCCTGAAATGGTAAAATCGTTCCTATTGCTGTTACCCGCTGACCGACGCCCCAGTTTAAGTGCATCAACAGAGAAATTGTTGTCCGCTGTAAGCTGAAGCCCCCAGCTTTTGGCGTTAAAACCCCAGCCATCATTAGCGCCAAGAGTTCCCCTGTCCACTGGAATAATCCCTTCTGGGACAACTTTAACAAGGGCATTCGTATACGTACCGGGTAATTCCCCACCATTTCCCCAGTCAATTGTGAAGTTGGTAGGACTGGTTAATCCCGCCGCAATAGTATAGTCATTAACATTATTGGTTATAGACTCTGAAGCGTAGTCCAGTATGTAAGTACTTTGTGCAAAAACATTCAAAGAATGTAGTAGCACGAAAAGAAAAAATAAAACTGGAATTTTAGTAGTAGTTTTTTTCATAAGCATTAATAGTTTGGGGAAATTGAAAATTAAAAATATAACTAGATTGTTAATTTAAGATAAAACGAGCGTTACGATTCTCGATTTGAATAAACCATAGGAGTGCAGATCATTGGAAGAAGAAATAAATCGCAATAATAATTTCTTTACAAAAGTTAATTGATGATCCAATTTATGTTTTAAGTTTTGTATGATTTTGCAACTGCATTTTGGGAGTTTTTACAAACATAATATACGCTTTGGATTACATTATATTCACGGGCAAAAAAAATCTAAAAAAACGTAAAAACCATTAAAACAGAGATAATATGGTGTCCAAATTGAATCTGAACACCAATTAACCTTGAATACACAAAAGGCAGGTGGTCGTAAATTCATGCCTATTAAAATAGGTGATAAAATGTAATAGCTACGATTTCGTCTGACAGTTAAGAGTTTTTTTAGGCATTTTGACTCTTGGAATAATTTTGGTTTAGGGGCTCGTTTGGAGCCCCCTGACCATTCCAGTCGTCGGACAGGTTATTCCTGACAGGTTGGTCTCCACCAGAGCCTGTTTCCGCTTTACCTGCCTCTAATAAAGGTACAATTTTATCGGATTGTAAATCCAACATTTTTTCATCAGCCAAATATTTGCTGTCCAGTAGGGTCTGCATCGGTGTTTTTCCAAAACAGTGCTTTCCTGTGTGGGTTCTTTCATTATTGTAATACTGCAACCA
>NZ_FQYX01000024.1 GCF_900141935.1 Arenibacter nanhaiticus
GCATCCTCATATCCCTGCATCAGCATAAATACGCGTTGCTTTAAAAGTTTCTCTATCGTATGGGTGACTAAGATGGGATTGCGACTATCTGGAATAAATTTACTGAAATACCTGATTAACTTGTGTTCCCGCTCTATTTTCTCCAGTAAAACCAGAGAACCATCAGAACTTATTTCTTCTGCAGAAAAATCTACGGAAATTGATTTTTTACCTCGGTAGAAAACTGTATTTTTAGTACTCAAAATTGGGTGATTTTAGTGTTAGTAAAGATGCCTGTAAGCTCTTTAAATATAACACTTTACACCCAATTTTACTATATACCCATGAATTATCCGGGTTAATTGTGTGGGTATTGCCAATAACAGTATCGAAGGCCTTAATGGTATTTTAAAAAAAATGCCCCATATAGTTTTCATTCATTTGAACGAATCGGCCCACGAGTATTTCCATATGATGGCAGAATTACATCAATACATAAAGAAACTTCCGTTGTTTATAGCCGTTTCAAAAACCAAGGAATACGCCTATGAAGCAATAAAATCGCAATGCTATGACTACTGGCTGCTTCCTTACAATGAATATGACATTCGTAAGTCTCTTTTTAAACTGAATTTGAAATTAGGAGAAGAACAAAAACCACCAACTCTATTATTACAATCTTATAAGGATTGCCGCTATCTAAATACAGAAGAAATTGTGTATTTACAAGCTGATAATAATGCTACTGATTTCTATATGGTAGACGGCAGTATTATCAGTGCTTACAAAACCTTAAAGACCTTTGAGAACAATTTACCTGAAAACTTCATTAGGATTCATCAAAGTTTTATTATCAATATCAGCTATATCTCTAGAATAAATTACGGAAAAGGCATTTGCACCTTAAAGCACAATAAACACCAGCTTCCCTTTTCAAAAACCTACCGAAACAATATTGAATTCTTAAAAAAGACCCTATCCAAAAACACCATTTCGACCTTAAACTAATCGAATCCTCTCAGAGTACAACCACTCACTATCAAACAGATAGCATTCACCAAAGATCCTTTCGACAAATATTTTTGACGGTACCGCTTTCCTAGTTTCGTAATAGAAATTTAAAGTACTAACCCCCAAAAATATAGTAGGATGAACAAATTAGCTGGAATTTTCGGAATAGCCATAATAACTCTTGGTTTGGCTGAAACACCTCAAAAACCCTCCTTAGAAAGTCAACCGCCTTTGTTTCAAGAGACAGAAAACACGATCGCTACCGACGGTGACGATGTGCCGATTGACAGAAGGGACCGACCAAACACCATCCTCGCTTTCACGGACGGTGACGATGTACCGATTGACAGAAGGGAGCGACCTACCGTATAACATTTTTTAGCTAAAATGTAAACCCCTGAACATTCTTGTTCAGGGGTTTTTATTTATCTTGTGCTCCATATGGACGCTAAGATTTTACATCCTTTTTATTACGGTTTATTTTTCCTGTGTGTATTACTTTTCAACGGATGCAATCGAAAAAACGTTCTAAAAGATAATTCAGAGGTATCCAATAAAACGGATAGCGTAAAAATAATATTAGACAACCTTACCCCTAAAAGCCTTTCTTCGGACCTAAAGAAGGCATATTATCTTGCTCTTACCGAAAAGGACGACAGTGTTAAAAGCAAACATTTTTCTTCAATTTCATATGAGTTTTCATTTCTCAATGACTCCCTTTACTTTAGGCGTGCCAACAAACTAGCCATACAGATGGCTAAAAAAGTACAGGATTCGACCTCTTTAGCTAATAACTATTGGGACCTGGCATCATTTTTACAAAACACAGTATTAGTAGACAGTTCCTACTATTATTATTCGGAAGCCCTAAAAATATATAACCGTACAAACAATAAATTTTCGGCTGCACGAATGCTGTACAACATGGCTGTCATACAATCTAACGCCAAGGATTATACCGGAAGTGAAATCACCACCATTCAGGCAATCGAACTATTAAAACCGTTGCAAAAAAACCTAAACCTTTATTTTTGCTATAATAATTTAGGGTCTGTAGCCAATGCCCTTAAGGAATATGATAAAGCCCTTGATTACTACGACAAATCCTTATATTATTTAGAAAAACACCAACCATCAAGCGACCTAAGATACAAGTCTTTTAACAATACGGCTATGGTTTACCAAGAAATGGGAAACCACCAAAAGGCTATTAGTTTATTTGAAAAAATTATTCACCGCGACAGTATTTATTTTAAGGACACCAAGTTATATGCGCTTGCGTTATCGAACTATGCCCAAAGCAAAAACAAACTCGGCGACACCACAGGGGTACTCCCCCTTTTGCAGAAAGCCTTAAGGATCAAGGACAGTATCGGAGAGTATAACAGTTTAGCGATTACCAACTTTCAATTATCCGAGTATTATTTAGGGATAAATGACACTGCTACTGCCTTACAATACGCGTTACAATCAAAGTCTATTGCAAAACAAAGCAATAACAATATGCGTTTATTAGAAACTTTAGAATTACTATCCAAGATAGATGCACACAATTCGCTTTATTACACCCAACAGTACATCGACTTAAATAATAGCTTACAACTTGCAGAACGGGCTGTACGTAATAAATTCACTAAAATCCGCTTTGAAACCGATGAATTTATTGCCCAAAACGAATTATTATCCCGTCAGCGTCAACTATTATTAGGTATTTCGGTCGCCATTCTTCTCTTAGCCGGATCGACCCTTGTAATTTTGGATCAACGAAGAAAAAACCAAAAATTAAGGTTCGAACAGCTTCAGCAACAAAAGAACCAAGAGATTTTTAACCTGCTACTTACCCAAAACCAAAAAGTAGAGGAAGGCAAACAATTAGAAAAAAAACGAATTTCGGAGGAATTGCACGACGGAATAATTGGAAAACTGTTTGGCACAAGACTGATTTTAGCCTCACTTAATAGTAAAACGGACTCCGAGATAATAGAAAAACGCGCCGAATACATAAAAAGCTTACAGAATATAGAGGAGGAAATCCGCACAATTTCGCACGAATTAAACAAGGCTTCCCAAGAAAAAATACATAACTTTATAGTATCTATTGAAGAATTAATTCATTCGATCCAAGAATCTTCTAAAATCGAATGTGATTTTAAGTATGATCAAAGCATGGCTTGGGACCAATTGAAGGGAGAAATTAAAATTAACATATACCGTATTATACAAGAAAGTTTTCAAAACTGTATAAAACATGCCCAGGCTAGTCGAGTCGAATTATCCCTTATTAACCAAAAAGGCACATTAAAGATTGTAATACAGGATAACGGAATTGGTTTTAACACCAAGAAAAGCAAAAAAGGGATTGGCCTTAAGAACATACATTCTCGTCTAAAAAAACTAAATGGACACTACACAATTGAAAGTAGCGATAAACAGGGTACCGAGCTTACGGCCACTATCCCATACCGGCTTGACTAAGTTTAACAATAGTTCTAAAAAACATCCTCGACAAACAAGCTATAGATAATGAAGACGATACGAATACTAGCTGTAGATGATCATGAAATGATTACTACCGGATACAAATACATTTTAGAAGCTGCTGAATTTGATGACTTCAAGATAAAGATGGAGACCGCCAACTCTTATGAACTTGGAGCACAGAAAATTATGGACTCGGCCCGCTCCTTTCTTTTTGACCTCATATTATTAGATATTCAATTAACGCCCTCTCAAGAAAAAGAACCTCACTCTGGTGAAGAGTTAGGGTTGTTAGCGAGAAAGCTTGTCCCCGACTCCAAACTTGTTTTTATGTCGTCCTTCAGTGACAATTACAGAATTAACAGCATTCTAGAAAATGTGAATCCTGAAGGTTATATGGTAAAATCCGAGGTAGACGAAAAATCATTGATCGCCATGGTTAAAACCGTAACTACCTGCCCTCCTTATTACAGTCAGAAAGCCCTAGTTGCTATTAGAAAAAAAGTAGCGAACGACCTCATTTTAGACAACAAGGACAAAAAAATCCTTTACCATATCTCTATTGGCACCAAAACCATTGATATCGTAAACTATGTAAACCTTTCCCTCGCAGGCATAGAAAACCGAAAAAGACAACTTAAAGTTGTTTTTGGAGTAGAAAAACAAAACGATATGGCCTTAATTACCGAGGCTAAGAACAGGGGGTTCCTATAGTCTCTAGATAGCCATATTCCATTATTTCCGACAAAAACATCCCTTACCTGCATTTTATCTATTATGTTTTCGATAAAAAACATTGCCCCAAAGCAAAACCTTAGTTTTTTTAAGGTTTTCATTAGGTTCAAAATTAAAAATTAACATAATTTTGAAATTCGGTCATATAAAAATATAATATCCCAAGACGCCTATGTTATCAGAAGACTTTTTCAACAACCCCAAGACGGAATATAAAAGTATACAGCATATAAAGGGTCTAGATACTTTTAAAAAACAATTAGAAAAGTATTTTTTCTCGGACATCAATATTCACAATTATGGAACGGCTCAAAGTGCCGCAAAATTGGTGATAGAGATCGAATGTAACTTTGGCCTTAGCGAGGCACTTCACCACTTAAATCTCAGAAATAGAAACAATGAAGGCACTGTAATAAACAGCAAAAAAATCACTTTTTTCTTCACTTGGGTTTTAAAAAAATTAAAACAGGCAAATAACTTTCCTATAGATATTTCCGAAGTCACTATCTTTTTTGATGACACTACCTTATTAATTTCTAAAATTTACGACCAAAGTATTCCCGAACAGTTAGACGAAATCTTCAATAAACTTATTGAACACAGCGCCCACTACACCAACAGAGGAACCGTTGTTCCTTTTGAAATTTTTATTCCTGTTTTTGAAGACAAAACCGCCTTCGAATATATTTCATCAGAAAAAATAAGCTCTAAAACTAGTATGGATTATTATAAATATTGGGGAATTTACGGGGAAAGAACCGAGGAATGTGTCGTTTACAATTTAGAGACAAAAAGCATTATTATCGGGGATATCAATGTACTTACACCTTAGAAAAAACGTTAAAAAACAAAAAAACCAATAGCAGTGCTATTGGTTTTTTTTATACCTCCTTCTTAATGCTGTTAAGCGTTAAACAAGGCTCTTTCGTTCATTAAGGCATTTACCTTTTCTCTTACTTCGTCAATAAGGGTTTCATCCTCAGGATTCATAAGTACTTGATCGATAAACTCTACAATAGTTGCCATTTGATCTTCCTTAAGTCCTCTAGTGGTAATTGCAGCAGTACCAAAACGTATTCCTGAAGTCACAAAAGGAGACTTGTCGTCAAACGGAACCATGTTTTTGTTTGCGGTTATATCTGCTTTTACCAAGGCTTTTTCCGCATCTTTACCCGTGATGTTCTTATTTCTTAAATCGATAAGCATCATGTGGTTATCTGTACCACCAGAGATAATTTCATATCCTTTTGCTACAAAAGCCTGCGCCATCGCTGCCGCATTTTTCTTCACCTGTAACATATAGTGCAAGAAATTATCGCTAAGTGCTTCTCCAAAAGCAATTGCCTTAGCAGCAATAATGTGCTCTAATGGTCCTCCTTGGTTTCCTGGAAAAACTGCTAAATCTAATAAAGCCGACATTTTTCTAAGGCTACCATTATTCAATTTAATTCCAAATGGATTATCAAAATCTTCACCCATTAATATAAGACCACCTCTTGGTCCTCTTAAAGTTTTGTGGGTTGTAGTGGTAACAATATGACAGTGTGGAATTGGATCGTTTAATATTCCTTTTGCAATTAATCCAGCAGGATGAGAAATATCTGCCAATAAAATAGCCCCTACGCTATCGGCAATTTCCCTAAACCTTTTAAAGTCCATATCCCTTGAATAGGCAGATGCACCTGCTATAATCAACTTTGGCTGTTCTTTAGTAGCTATTTCCTGAATTTTATCATAATTCAACAAACCAGTTTCTTTATCGACCCCGTAAAACACAGGATTGTAAAGTCTACCAGAAAAATTCACCGGAGATCCATGAGTAAGGTGTCCTCCATGAGAAAGATCAAATCCAAGAATGGTATCTCCAGGTTTTAAACACGCATGGTAAACAGAAGCATTGGCCTGTGAACCAGAATGAGGCTGAACATTTGCATAAGCAGCACCAAATAATTCTTTTGCTCTATCAATGGCAAGTTGTTCTATCTCATCTACAACTTCACAACCGCCATAGTACCGTTTCCCTGGATACCCCTCGGCATATTTGTTGGTCAAAACAGATCCGGCGGCTTCCATTACTTGTTCGCTGGTAAAGTTTTCTGAAGCTATAAGTTCAATCCCGTTAATCTGGCGTTCCTTTTCCGCCTCTATTAGTTCAAAAATTTGATTGTCGCGTTGCATACTCTAAAAAGATTCTATTAATGAGGCGTAAAAATACAAATTACAGAGCGTTAATTGGAAGAAAATAATATATTTGATAAGATATTTATCAAATACAACTAAACAGACCAAAGATGCCACTACTCACAAATAGTCCAGAAAAAAAAACTTGGCTCCATGTGCCTGCAAATTCTGACTTTCCGATACAGAATATTCCTTTTGGAGTTTTCTTGACCCGGGACGATATCATTACCATAGGTACTAGGATAGGAGATTATGCGATTGACTTAGGCGCATTGCACCAGTTAGGTTATTTTAAAGGCATTCCGTTAACCGAGGATATCTTTTTACAAGACACTCTTAACGACTTTATATCTGATGGAAAAAAGACTTGGCGCTTGGTCCGAAACAGAATCAGTGAAATATTTGATATCAAAAATGAACAATTAAAGAATAACGAATCGCATAAAAATATTGTTCTTTTTACCTTGGACGAAATAGAAATGCAACTTCCGGTACACATCGGGGACTACACCGACTTTTATTCTAGCAAAGAACACGCCACCAATGTAGGCAAAATGTTCCGGGACCCTGAAAACGCACTTCTCCCGAATTGGCTACATATCCCTGTAGGCTACCACGGCAGAAGCTCTTCTATAGTCCCAAGCAATACTCCAATTAGAAGGCCTATGGGACAAACCATGCCCCAAGGAGCCACACAGCCTGTTTTTGGACCTTCCAACGCAGTCGATTTTGAATTGGAAATGGCTTTTATTACCACCGATGCCAACCTTTTGGGCGAACAAATTTCTGTTGCAGAGGCCGAGAATTATATTTTTGGCATGGTACTCTTTAATGACTGGAGCGCACGGGATATTCAGAAATGGGAATACGTACCTTTGGGCCCGTTTTTAGCCAAGAACTTCGCCTCTTCCATCTCTCCTTGGATCGTTACCCTAGACGCCTTAGAGCCATTTAGAGTAGCTAGTCCAAAACAAAATCCAGAACCCCTGCCCTACTTGCAACAAACAGGAAAAAGAGGTTTCGACATTAATCTAGAGGTTTCCATAACCCCTGAAGGAGCAGCCCCTACCATTGTTTCCAAGTCTAATTTCAAACATATGTATTGGACCATGGCTCAACAATTGGCCCATCATACAGTAAACGGATGCAATGTAAATAGCGGTGATATGATGGGAAGTGGCACCATTTCCGGTCCTACTCCGGATTCCTACGGCTCTATGTTAGAAATTACCTGGGGAGGCACGAAACCAATAGTGCTTTCCGACGGTAGCAGCAGAACATACATTGAAGACCAAGACACCGTTACCTTTACCGGATATTGCTCTAAAAACGGGAGCCGTATTGGTTTTGGCGAAGTATCAACCAAGTTATTGCCCGTCAATCAAAACAAGAAAAAGTAAGCAAGGCAAAACAATTACTTCTTTATATACTAATATTAATTGTACAGCGTTTTTTCATAAAGTATTTTTGGCACAACCTTTGGTTACGCTTAAAAACACCTAAAATGCATCGTTATGAAAAAAACTTTACTATTATCATTACTTTTTTTAACTTTCCTTTCCTGTGGCGGGGTTAAAAAAACCCAAGAGGCTCTTAATTTGGGGAATTACAGAAACGCGATAGATAATGCTTTAAAGAATCTGGCAGAAAACAAAACAAAAAAAAGCCACCAGCCCTATATACTTCTTTTAGAAGAAGCGTATAAAAAAAACACGGAAAGAGAACTTCAAGAAATTGCATTTTTAAAAAAAGATGGAAATCCAGCCAATTTGGAAAGTATTTTTAACAGCTATAATAACTTAAAGGCCATTCAACAAAGAATCAAGCCCTTATTGCCACTTAGACTTTACGAAGAAAATAGAAACGCTAAATTTTCATTTAAAAATTATGATGAAGAAATACTAGCGGCAAAAAGTCAATTCTCAGAGTTTTTATACGCTAGTGCCACCGAGGCCCTTAATACAAGTTCTTCGAAATTTGAGTATAGAAAAGCTTATGAAGATTTTAGGTATTTAAACGAAATAACCCCAGGATACAAGGATACTAGACAAAAAATTGAAGAAGCCTACAACAAAGGCTTAGACTACGTACAAGTGGTCATGACAAACGATTCTGAACAAATTGTTCCTGCCAAACTTGAAAGCGATCTTTTAAATTTCAACACCTATGGTATAAATGATATATGGACCGTTTATCACACCTCCCCAATAAAAGATATTTCCTATGATTATGAAATGCAGCTTGCTTTTCGCGAAATCAATATTAGTCCAGAACAAGTTAGGGAAAAAGAAAGCTCTATAGAAAAACAAGTAATCGATGGATACAAATATGCCGAAGATGCTCAAGGCAATATATTAAAAGATAGTTTGGGCAATAAAATTAAGATTGATAAGTTTAAAACGGTGAAATGCAATTTTTATCAATTTACACAATTCAAAAAAGTACAGGTTGTTGGCAACGTAAGTTTTTTAGATTTGCACACTCAGCAACAACTTAACTCCTACCCCCTAGTTAGCGAATTTGTTTTTGACCATGTCTATGCCAGGTACGACGGTGACAAACGAGCTTTAGAGAACGAATTGATCGACTTACTTAAAGTTAGCGCCGTAAGCTTTCCTTCGAACGAACAAATGGTCTATGACGCTGGAGAAGACCTGAAACTAAAATTAAAGAGCATTATATCACAACACAGATTTTATTAAAAAAGCACTTAACCATGGGTTATGAGGTCTAAGATTTCATAACCCATAATTCCTGCCTTTCTTCTCCTTTCTTCCTACCTACATTTACTTTCTTAGGCTTGGCAATTGCATGCAGAAGAACATTTTTATTTGGCCTTTAGTATTCCATTAAAAACGAAGGTAGATCCTTAAATATACTTTTGTAAGGAAAGCTGTGAAATTGCACCGTGCGACTCATGAGCTACCACAACCTCATTTTTAATAATTAACAACTGGGGAGATTCGTGGATAATTTGAAATTTGTACCCCACTTCATTGGAGACTTCCCTAAAACGAAGTAGATCTAAATAGTACAGATCCACACTATTCTCGGGCATATCATAAGCCTCTTTAAACCGTTTCATAACCATACTACTAATACCGCAAGTCGTAGAATGCTTAAAAATAACCTGCGTTTTTTGCAGTGATTTTTCTTTAATTTCATCTAACTGTTCCAAAGAGGTCAGAGGAATCCAAGGCAGCTCTTTTGCTTCTCGTTTTTCCTGAATATTTTTATTCCCAAATAAATTATTAAACAATCCCATTTCGTAACTTTATATTTATATTGTTCAGCTTCTAAAACACCCCAGACATTATGTCTTGCTTTACAGGAGGTTACCTGACGTTTTGTCTTACCGGCTCCATTGGTAAGGTTGTTGCCATTAACATTTCAAAAATAGTCAATAACATTATAAAAAATACCACTATATGAACTTTAACAACTTTACCATAAAATCGCAGGAGGCAGTGCAACAGGCACAACAGATTGCTCAAGGCCTGGGACATCAGCAAATAGAAAACGAACATGTTTTTAAGGCTATTTCTGAAGTTGAAGAAAACGTTTTGCCGTTTATACTTAAAAAATTAAATGTAAACACTGCGCTTCTACAACAAATTTTATCCAAAGAGCTAGAAAGCTTCCCTAAAGTTTCTGGTGGAGAAATCATCTTTTCCAGAGAAGCGGGAAAAGCATTAAATGAAGCCGGTATTATAGCCAAAAAGATGGAAGACGAATACGTTTCCATTGAGCATCTTTTATTGGCTATTTTTAAGTCTAAAAGCAAGATTGCCCATATCCTAAAAGATCAAGGGGTTACGGAAAAAGACCTTAAGGCCGCCATAGCAGAATTGCGAAAGGGGGGAAAAGTCACCTCCCAAAGTGCTGAAGACACTTATAACTCCTTAAACAAATACGCTAGGAATTTAAATGCCCTAGCCGATTCTGGAAAGCTCGATCCTGTCATAGGGAGAGATGAAGAAATTAGAAGAGTATTACAGATTTTATCCCGCAGAACCAAAAACAACCCCATGTTGGTTGGGGAGCCTGGGGTAGGTAAAACCGCCATTGCAGAAGGGTTGGCCCATAGAATTGTTCAGGGCGATATTCCCGAAAACCTCAAAGAAAAGACTATATACTCCTTAGACATGGGGGCTTTAATTGCTGGAGCCAAATATAAAGGAGAGTTTGAAGAACGATTAAAGGCGGTTATCAAAGAAGTGACCACTTCGGATGGTAACATTGTCTTATTTATAGATGAAATTCACACCCTCGTCGGTGCCGGAGGCGGACAGGGTGCCATGGATGCCGCCAACATCCTTAAACCAGCATTGGCCCGTGGAGAACTGCGCGCCATTGGAGCTACTACCCTAGACGAATACCAAAAGTATTTTGAGAAAGATAAAGCCCTAGAACGCAGGTTCCAGAAAGTTGTCGTTGACGAACCAGACACCGAAAGCGCCATAACCATTCTAAGGGGCATTAAAGAAAAATATGAAGCGCATCATAAGGTGAGAATTAAGGATGACGCGGTAATCGCAGCCGTCGAACTCTCGCAACGGTATATCACCAATAGGTTTTTACCAGATAAGGCCATTGACCTCATGGATGAGGCTGCGGCCAAACTACGCATGGAAATAAATTCAAAGCCCGAAGAATTGGATGTTTTGGACAGAAAGGTGATGCAACTCGAAATTGAGATTGCAGCAATTAAACGAGAAAACGACACCTCTAAATTAAAGGTGTTAAACGAAGATCTAGCGAACGTCAAAGAACAACGTAATGAGATTTTTGCCAAATGGGAAAGCGAAAAAACGGTCGTCGATGATATCCAAAGGACTAAAAATGACATCGAAAACTTCAAGCTAGAAGCTGAACGTGCCGAACGTAACGGCGATTACGGCAAGGTTGCCGAAATCCGGTATGGCAAAATAAAAGAGGCCCAGGAGAAATTAGAAAAACTTCAATCCGACTTAGACACTCAACAACAAGGAGAAACCCTTATTAAAGAAGAAGTTACCCATGAAGACATTGCCGAAGTTGTGGCCAAGTGGACGGGCATACCAGTTACTAAAATGTTACAAAGTGAACGCGAAAAACTATTGCGTCTAGAAGATGTACTCCACAAACGAGTTGTAGGACAAGAAGAGGCGATACAAGCCGTTTCTGACGCCATAAGGCGAAGCAGAGCAGGTTTACAAGACAGCAATCGCCCCATAGGCTCTTTCCTGTTTTTAGGCACTACAGGTGTAGGGAAAACAGAATTGGCTAAAACCTTGGCCGCCTATCTCTTTGACGATGAAAATGCCATGACCCGAATTGATATGAGCGAATACCAAGAACGTCATTCTGTAAGTAGATTGGTTGGAGCACCTCCAGGGTACGTAGGTTATGACGAAGGTGGACAATTAACGGAAGCAGTTCGAAGAAGACCTTATTCCGTGGTACTTTTAGACGAAATAGAAAAGGCTCACCCAGACACCTTTAACGTGCTGCTACAGGTCTTGGACGAAGGGCGACTGACCGATAACAAAGGTAGGGTAGCCGATTTTAAGAACACCATTATTGTAATGACCAGCAATATGGGAAGCCATATTATTCAAGAAAAATTCGAGGTCACCGAAGATACCTATAGTGCCGCAGAAACAGCAAAGGTAGAAGTAATGGGCCTGCTTAGGAAAACTATACGCCCCGAATTCCTGAACAGAATAGACGATATTATAATGTTTACGCCACTAAGCAAAGAACATATCCGCGAGATAGTACTTTTACAATTAGAACATCTTAAAAAACTGGTAGCCAAACAACAAATCAATATCAATGTTACCGATGAAGCTATAGATTATTTGGCAGATAAGGGATATGAGCCGCAATATGGTGCCCGCCCTATTAAAAGAGTCATCCAAAAAGAAGTTTTAAATAACATTTCTAAAGAACTGCTCGGCGGAAAAATCCATGCTGGTAGCGGCATCCTAATTGACTCCTTTAGTGACCAATTAGTATTTAGAAACGACACAACAGTGACAAAGTAAAAACAGCAACTCCAAAAAGGACGTTTTTTTTATAAAGAACGTCCTTTTTTTTGCTATTTTTAAATACCATACAGTATAAAAATCTATATTAGCATAAAACTGTAAGTATATGTCTACTAAAGCAGAAAGAACCACCGCTTATATTATTGAAACCGTAGCGCCTATTTTTAATAGACTTGGTTATGTAGGAACCAGTATGAGTGACCTTACTGAAGCCACAGGCCTTACAAAAGGTGCCATTTACGGGAATTTTGAAAATAAAGATTCCTTGGCCCTTGCCGCCTTTGAATACAATAGCAAAAAACTTCTTCGAGAGATTGACGAGAAATTGAATACTAGTGGCACTTCAATTCAAAAATTATTTGTGCTGACCAATTTTTATCGTCACTACGATGTTTTTATAGAAGAACTGGGAGGATGCCCCATTCTGAATGTTGGCATAGATGCCAACCATAATAATTCCCAATTATTAGCAGCAACCAAGGAGACCATTAAAACAATAGAAGGTAAAATTGCCTTGGTCCTAGAAAATGGAGTCAACAGCAGTGAGGTGAAATTACCGGTAACACCGCTTCAATTTTCCAAGCAATTATACACCATGATACAAGGAGCTGTTGCCATGGCCACAATCACCGGAGACAGAAAATATTTATTAAATACACTAGCTTATTTAGATCAGTTGATAATTAAAGAGATTAAAGTGTAACGGCTTTAACTAGGCCTTCCTCCTAAAGACCGATTTTTTTTTTGACTTACCTTTTATAAAAATGATTATCTCGGACTTGTTCTGCCTTCCTTAAGCTAGAGAACTGTCCAAATAAACACTGTGATCAATATTTGCTGCTCTTTAAAAGAATCTTGGCCCCATTCTTTTGATTTAAAACAAGGGCATGATTTTTAACCACAGATCAACTAGTAATCAAACCTAACTATTACGCCGTCTTATGTAGTAATCCCTTCATAATAAATACTTAGAAATAACAGCTTGCTCTGCGCTTTTTTATTGGTTATACTTACTGAAGTATCATGTGGCAGAAGGGCCTCCTTTTATCCTTCTGATTTATTATCGGAAATACTCCTTCTACAGCTACCTGATTCTTTGTTTGTCGTTAACAGTCAGTTTTTATGTTCTTTGGGATTTATTTTCAACCTCTATTCCAATGCCAGCATTTCCTACTGTCCAAACCCAAAAGCTGTAACAATCTCAAAACTTGGATCTTTTCCCTTCATGCGACTATCGACACCAAATTCAACCAAAGCACCCACAAAAAATCGTTTTAAAAACACTCCGCCTACACCTCCTGAAGCACCATAAAAACTATTATATCCGCCTTGTAGCCAAAACTTTTCGGACTTCAATATAACTCCTAATCCCAATTGGGATTCATCATTTGCTGTGGTTTTCAGGTATACCATGGGCTCAAGAAGTGTTTTCTTTCTATCGAAAATAGAAACCGGAATGTGATAACTGGCTACCCCTAAATATATTCTTTCTTCTTTTCTGGTATGTAATTCCCGATCTGAAAAATTATAATCAAATATATTTTCAGATGTAAAACCTATACTGAATCCAGCCATGGCAAACATTACTCCTGGGGAAAATTGTACTATAAAATCATCCGAGGTTTTTAATTGAGGCAAAGAAATATCTGGATTGGGAGGAAAGAAATGATCGGCAAATGCACTTTTATATCCCATTACATTCACTCCAAACGCCACTTGGATCTTAGCGGCCAAATTAAAAGAAAAGGCATAATTCAACATCCCTCCCGTATTTAAAAACACCCCTGTATTATGCTGTAGCAAGCCTACTCCCATTGCCGAACTAGTGTTTAACTGCCTGGTATAGTTTAAATAAAAAGTAGTTGGATTACCATCTATATGTTGCCATTGGTAACGGGACCAATACGCAATAGTATTACGGTTTTCGCTTTTCAATGAGTGCGCCGGATGGAGGAGACTGGAATTAAATAAAGATAAATTATGATGCCGTAAGTCTTGGGGTAATTCCACTACTTGTGCATACGACACTACTGTCATTAACAAAAAAGAATATAAAATACACTTTTTCAACATATACAAAAGAACAAAAACGATGTGTAAGGAATACTATTTTAGTGTATTTTTAGTTAAAATTATATAATCCTAGGACAGAACGAACATACTTTACAATGAAGACCTTAAAACTCCTATTCATCCTTTCTATCTTCTTCAGTGCAATTAGCTGTAAAGAAGAACAAAAACCAATAGAAATTCCTATCCAATCGGGCATTTCCACCTTTTACTTTATAAGGCATGCCGAAAAAGACCGCAGCGATCCAGAGAACAAGAATCCAGAATTAAATCAGGAAGGACTGGGAAGGGCTATTAAATGGGCCGAGGTTTTGGATCCTGTAGCCATAGACGCTATTTATAGCACCGATTTTAAAAGAACTACTATGACCGCGGCACCCACAGAAATAAAAAAGAACCTAACACTTCAGCCGTATAGTTTATCTAACTTAGATATAGAGGCTTTTAAAAACGATAATTTAGGAAAAAATGTATTGGTAGTAGGCCACAGCAACACCATTCCCGATTTTGTAAACCAAATGCTAGGAGAGCAAAAATATCCGGCCATGGACGACTATGACAATGGAAGTCTCTTTATTGTTCGGATAATAGACGGGATACCGACTGATATCCGATTAAAAATTGATTAGGGCGAGGTATTAACCGAAATGTTTTCCAATTCTATTTTAGAAAGCAACTGTAATTTTCCTTCTTGATACAAACGATCCACATCATCAAAAGAAACTTCTTGGCCATCTGTTTTTAAGTTTTCGTAATCTACGAATCGAATCCCGTTCACATACCGTTCATTATAAGCGACCCTAAACCTGGTCCCACCACCATTTACATGAAACTTATAGGCCAAATAATCGGCCTTAAAAGATTGCTTGTTAAACCAATACAGGTATACATCATCAAAATCGTCTCCTCCGCCTTCTTGATCGAAGGTTACTTTTACTTTATAATATTCCTGAGCTCCAATTGTCACCTCGCCCATCAACTCTTTGTTAACGGCACTATCATTAAGCCCATAGGGTAAAAAGGCAAAATAATGCACAGAATTCACAGAATTAGAATACAAGGTAGCCAAGGAATCCGTCAAAGGCACTTCCTGGCCATGAATGAATCGTCTAAACCCCTTAGTGTCTCTTATATCGATGATGGTATCGGAATCTTTCTTGCGAATTCTTTTAAGAATCCGTTTCCCTTTCTGCCATTCCGACCTATACAGGAGGTCTCTAAATTCAAAGGAAACATCACTAGTTTTATACAAGGGCCCGCCACTTGCTAAAATAGCCTTATCTACAATCTCCTGGGCTGTTAAAAGCTCTTTGGTTTTGTCTTTACAACCAACCAAAAAGAGACCTACAAACATAAAAAACACCCCCCTCATGACTTTTATTTTTAATATCATCGCAAAAACCTCAAATTTAAATAAAACATTCTTTAGATTCTGATTTATCTAAATGGTAAAT
Source organism: Arenibacter nanhaiticus (assembly GCF_900141935.1). Lineage (GTDB taxonomy): Bacteria > Bacteroidota > Bacteroidia > Flavobacteriales > Flavobacteriaceae > Arenibacter > Arenibacter nanhaiticus. Next base: position 15,941 of record NZ_FQYX01000024.1, read on the forward strand.
CACAGAATTGTTCCTATTTTTGTCAAACCTATGCAGAAAAAAGTAAACATAAAAAATAAAAGAGCTAGATTCGATTATGAAATTCTAGACACCTATACGGCCGGAATCGTTTTATCGGGTACCGAAATAAAATCTATCCGTGAAAGCCAGGCTTCTATTTCGGAAAGTTTTTGTGAATTCAACGATCGGGGTGAGTTATTTGTAATTAACATGCAGGTCGATGAATATTCACACGGAACGCATTACAATCACAAACCTAAAGCCGAACGAAAACTTTTGCTTCAGCGCGGTGAATTAAAAAAGTTGGAAAAAGAGGTAAAGAATTCGGGCCTCACTATAGTACCCTTAAACCTATTTGTAAACGACCGTGGACTTGCCAAGATAAATATAGCTTTGGCTAAAGGAAAGAAACTTTATGACAAACGAGAGACCATTAAGGACAGGGACAACAAAAAGAACCTAGATCGGATTAAAAAAAGTTTTAACAACTAATATAGGCTACAACTTATTTGTAGCCTTAGTTCTTATCTTCCAATAAAGGAACAAATCTAAAGGAACCCAATTCTTTCTTTTCAAATTCTTTAGCCGATTTACGTACAAAAAGGGTCATAATTTGTTCATCTACACCTACCGGAATTACGAGCCTACCCCCTATTTTCAGTTGTGCCAACAAAGGATTGGGAACAAACGGGGCTCCGGCTGTCACAATAATACCGTCAAAAGGTGCTTCTTCGGATAAGCCTTTGTAACCATCTCCAAAAATGACGCTTTTTGGCCTATACCCCATCTTGTTAAAAAAGATGTTGGTCTTCTTAAACAATTCTAATTGGCGTTCTATGGTATACACCTTTGCTCCTAACTTTAATAAGACAGCTGTTTGATAACCACTTCCGGTGCCTATTTCCAATATTTTATGATTTGGCTGGACCTCCAAAAGTTCCGATTGGAAAGCAACGGTATAAGGCTGTGAAATTGTTTGATCGGCCCCAATCGGAAAGGCTTTATCCTGATAGGCATGATCCTCAAAACTGCTATCGAGGAACAAATGTCTGGGGATAGTACGAATCGCATTTAATACACTTTCATTGGCAATTCCTTTTTCGATAAGGACATCTACCAATTTATTGCGCATTCCTCTATGTTTTAGGGTATCTTTCACAAGGTTTATTTTGGCTACTAAGGTAAAATTGAATTGAAATAAAACAAAATATAAATGCCGCAATCTAAGCCTTTCAGACATATATACGTACTATATTTTGCAAATATTCGCCTAAGGGTCATTTCCATCCCTAAGGTCCGGATCAACCATCTATCAGCCTAAAAACAACGGACGATCCTCTTTCTTAACAATCGCACTGTTGTCCAACACCTTAGCAACACTAGTACACAGAACAAAACACAAGGTCCCCTTAATGTTATTAGGAACAACCTTACACCTCGCCAATAATTCAAATTTAAAGGCCGAACTTTTTCCATTTAAGACCAAAGAATAATAAACTATCCCTATTTTTGAAGAAAACTAAAACTATGCTAAAAGTTGGCGTCCTAGGAGCAGGACATTTAGGAAAAATACACCTCCGATTACTCAATCAATCTACAAAATATACATTAGTCGGTTTTTACGATCCGGATGCCATTAATGGAAAAAAGGTAGCAGCAGAATTCGGGTATGAATATTTTGACAATATAAATACATTGTTGGATGCTGTAGATGTCATAGATATTGTTACCCCTACCTTGTCGCATTTTGATTGCGCAAAAAAGGCCATAAAAAAGGGGAAACACGTTTTTATAGAAAAACCCATTACCAACACCTTAGAAGAAGCAGAAGAACTCCTTGCTTTAGAATTAGAATATGGGATTAAAGGACAAGTAGGTCACGTAGAACGATTTAATCCGGCTTTTATGGCGGTGAAAGATAATATCGACAGCCCTATGTTCATTGAAACGCACCGATTGGCCGAATTTAATCCGAGAGGAACCGACGTCCCAGTGGTTTTAGACTTAATGATCCATGATATAGATGCCATTTTAAGTGTGGTAAATTCCGAGGTAAAACAAATTAACGCTAGTGGTGTATCAGTGATCAGTAATTCACCAGATATCGCCAATGCCAGGATTGAATTCGAAAACGGATGTGTCGCCAACTTAACGGCCAGCCGAATTTCCTTAAAAAACATGCGTAAATCGCGCTTCTTTCAACGGGACGCCTATATTTCGGTAGACTTCCTAGAGAAAAAAGTAGAAGTTGTTAAGATGAAGGAAGCTCCGGAAGTAGCAGGAGATTTTGATATGATTTTACAAAATGCCGAAGGCGTGAAAAAACAAATCTATTTTGAGAATCCCGAGATCCCGGGCAACAATGCCATATTAGATGAATTGGAAACTTTTGCCGATGCCATAAATAACGATACTACTCCGGTAGTAACCCTTACACAAGGAACCCAGGCATTGCGAGTAGCCCTACAAATTATTGCATCCTTTTAAAAAAACAGGAGTATGAAGAATATTGCAGTTATCGGTGCCGGAACGATGGGAAATGGAATTGCCCATGTATTTGCCCAATATGGATACACTACCAACCTAATCGATATTTCACCAACATCCTTAGAAAAAGGCGTGGCTACTATTGCCAAGAATTTGGATAGAATGATCGCAAAAGCCGTCATCTCTGAAGAAGAAAAGGCAAAAACCCTCGCAAAAATAAGTACCTACACGGACTTAGAGCAAGGGGTGAAAAATGTTGATTTAGTAATAGAAGCGGCCTCCGAAAATCTGGCCTTGAAATTAAAGATTTTCAAGGAACTCGATATTCTTTGTGAGCCTAAAACCATTTTAGCCACCAATACCTCCTCCATTTCCATTACACAAATAGCGGCTGCTACCCAGCGGCCAGACAAGGTTATCGGGATGCATTTTATGAATCCTGTACCCATCATGAAACTGGTAGAAATCATTCGCGGGTATAGCACTTCCAATGAAGTCACCGAATTAATTATGGCATTAGCCCATAAGCTCGACAAAACCCCTACGGCCGTAAACGACTATCCTGGTTTTGTTGCCAATAGAATATTAATGCCAATGATAAACGAGGCCATTGAAACCCTGTACAACGGTGTGGCCGGAGTTGACGAGATAGACACGGTAATGAGATTGGGCATGGCACATCCTATGGGACCATTACAATTGGCCGATTTTATAGGACTCGACGTTTGTTTATCAATATTAAACGTTATGTACGACGGGTTTAAAAATCCAAAATACGCCCCTTGTCCATTATTGGCAAACATGGTTATGGCCGGCAAGTTGGGCGTAAAGTCTGGGGAAGGGTTTTACGATTATGCTGCCTCGCGCAAGGCAGAAACCGTCTCCAAACAATTTCAATAACCAAAACATCATGTAGCGTAGGACGGTCGCCCTACCACAATTAAAATTTTACAATACAAAACATGTCTGTTAAAGATAATCTTAGAATCATAAAGGAGTCTCTTCCGGCCCATGTCACCTTAGTGGCCGTTTCCAAAACCAAGCCAATCAGTGATATTCAGGAGGCCTATGCTGCAGGACAACGAATATTTGGCGAAAACAAGATACAGGAAATGACCCAAAAATGGGAAGTCTTGCCCAAGGACATCGATTGGCATATGATTGGTCACGTGCAACGCAACAAGGTAAAATATATGGCAGAATACGTGTCATTGATTCACGGGGTAGACAGTTTAAAACTTCTTCAGGAAATTAACAAACAAGCTAAAAAACACCAACGTGTTATTCCATGTTTGCTTCAATTTCATATTGCCGAGGAAGCTAGCAAGTTTGGGTTTGACGAGGCAGAATTCAACGATCTTATTACCTCCGAAAACATATCGGCTCTGCAACATATTAAAATAGTCGGCTGTATGGGAATGGCGACCTTTACAGAAGACCAGCATCAAATAAGAAGGGAGTTTAGAACCCTTAAAGCCCTATTCGATCGGGCTAAAATAAAATTCCCCGAAATATCTACCTTATCTATGGGAATGAGTGGCGACTATCAGATTGCTATTGAAGAAGGCAGTACGATGGTACGACTAGGGAGTAGTATATTTGGCTCCCGAAAATAGCCCTTCTACAACCCTTAGACTTGCAAGGGGAATACCTATATTTGTTTTAAATTTGAATCATAGCAGCATACATGTACGTTATACTTGACATAGAAACCACCGGCGGAAAATATAATGAAGAGGGGGTTACGGAAATTGCAATCCATAGATTTGACGGACATCAGGTTGTTGATCAATTTATAAGCCTTGTTAATCCCGAAAAAGAAATTCAGCCTTTTGTTGTAAAACTTACCGGAATCAACAACAATATGTTACGGACAGCCCCTAAATTTCACGAGGTAGCCAAACGCATCGTAGAGATTACCCAAGACGCGGTCATCGTAGCACATAATGCCCAGTTCGACTACCGTATTCTAAGAACGGAATTTAGAAGACTGGGGTACAATTTTGAACGAAAAACGCTTTGCACTGTAGAACTGTCCAAACAATTGCTGCCCGATGCCGACTCTTATAGTCTGGGGAAATTAGTGCGTTCGCTCGGAATCCCTGTCAGTGATCGCCACAGGGCCAACGGAGACGCTTTAGCGACCTTGCAACTCTTTAAGCTATTGTTATCCAAAGACTTGGACAAAACCATCATTAAGAGCGTCCTAAGAAGTGAAAACCAAGGAGAACTATCGCCTAGGCAATTGGATATTATAGATGGGCTTCCCTCAGAAACCGGAATGTACTATTTGTACAACAAAGATGGAGACCTAATATTGTTGGGAAAAAGCAGTAATATTAAAAAAAGGGTCAACCAATATTTTACCAGTAATGGCAGCCGAGCTAAAAAAATTCAAAAAGAAACCAAGAGTGCTACTTTTGAAAAAACAGGCAATGAGTTGATAGCTCTTTTAAAAGAAAACGCCGAATTAACAAGAAACAAACCCAAATTCAATACATTTTCTAAAAAGAGGTTGTTTTCCCATGGCTTGTACAAGGTGGTCAACGAACATGGCTATATAACAATCCAAGTGGCCAAAATAGCGCCAAGAACAAAACCCATTACTACTTTCAACAGTGCCCTGGCAGCAGAGAATTTCCTGTATAAACTAAGGGACGAATTTAGCCTTTGCAATAAGATCAATGGCTTGTCCCAGGCAAAAAACCACTGTTCGCATTACGATGAGCAAGCTTGCTACGGTGGATGTATTCAAAAAGAATCACCTGAAAGTTACAACCAAAGGGTACAACAGGCCATCGATAGATACAGTTTGTCCGGAAAAAACATTTTAATCACCGATAAAGGACGAGAATTAGGAGAACGCAGCGGAATATTAATTAAGAATGGTGTATTTAAAGGCTTAGGCTTTTTTAATTTAAACCATCAAATTAATAATAACCATATCTTAGAGTCCATTATTACTCCCATGAAGGCGAACCCTAATAGTTCTTACCTCATAGAATCATACCTTCGAAAAAAAAGAGTTTTAAAAATTATAGATATAAATTTTTAAATTTTGAAAACACAGCAAGCAAAAAATAAATGGATTGCAAAGCTTCATGAAGTCATTTATGGTACCCATACTCCTGCCGGGAGGCTTTTTGACATCATATTATTGGTTATAATTGTCTACAGCGTTATCATTGTAATGCTAGAGAGTGTACCTTGGATTGACCAACATTACCACAAATTCCTAAATTACTCCGAGTGGGTTGTTACCATTTTATTTTCCATTGAGTATATCCTGAGAATCATTTCTATCCGACAGCCCAGGAAGTACATTTTCAGTTTTTTCGGTATCGTCGATTTTCTTTCTACCATTCCAAAATACCTTTCATTATTCTTAATTGGATCCCAATATTTAACGGCCTTTAGAATATTGCGATTGCTAAGAGTTTTCCGAATTCTTAAATTGGTTCGTTTTGTCGGCGAGTCTAATAATTTGATCAGGGCATTAAACGCTAGTAAGACAAAAATATTTGTATTCGTATTTTTTATCGCCGTGATATCTATTTTATTAGGTACCGTAATGTATATTGTCGAGGGCCCTGATAATGGTTTCAATAGCATTCCACACAGCGTATATTGGACTGTTGTAACCCTAACCACCGTAGGCTATGGAGATATTTCCCCACAAACCCCTTTAGGGCAATTCATAGCCACTATTGTCATGATCATCGGTTATGGCATCATTGCCGTTCCTACCGGGATTGTATCGGCCGAATACGCCTCAGGAATGAATACGGCAAAAAAAATGGATGCTGGCAGAGCTTGTACCGAGTGCGGCTCGGAAATATTACGTGCCGATGCTCATTACTGTAGGCAATGTGGGAATAAATTGAGAGAAGAAGAATGAAAGAAAAAGTATTAATTTCTATAGTTGGTCCTACTGCGATCGGCAAAACAAAACTAGCCATTGCTTTGGCACAACATTATAAGACCGCTATCATATCTGCCGATTCCAGACAGTTTTTTAAGGAAATGACCATAGGAACCGCTGTTCCATCGAAAGAGGAGTTGCAGGCTGCCAAACACTATTTTATTCAGCACAAAAGTATTTTTGAAGAATACTCGGTTGGAGATTTTGAAAGGGATACTCTTGAATTGTTGGCTGAAGTATACGAAACCAATGATATTATTATCATGGTGGGCGGCAGCGGACTATATATTGACGCGGTGGTCAAAGGGCTAGACTCTTTCCCCGAGGTTTCTCCAGCCATACGGGCCGAACTAAATATAACCCTGGAGACAGAAGGTATTGCTAAACTACAAAAGTTATTAGAGGAATTAGATTTTGCCTATTATCAAAAGGTTGACATTAACAATCCGCATAGGCTTATTAGAGCTTTGGAGATCTGCCTAGGAACAGGACTACCCTACTCGTCATTTTTAAACAAGAAGAAAGAACCTCGTCCCTTTAAAACCATTACAGTAGGCATTAAAGCCGAAAGGGAGGTCATTTACGACCGAATCAATCAGCGCGTAGATCTTATGATGAAGGAGGGCTTATTGGACGAGGTGAAGCCTTTATTAGAACATCAAGCCCTAAACGCGCTACAAACCGTAGGGTACCGGGAACTTTTCCGTTATTTAAACGGTGAAATTCCGCTAGAATTTGCAATTTCCGAAATCAAGAAAAACACTAGGAGGTTCGCAAAACGACAAATGACCTGGTTTAACAAAAAGACCGATACTATTTGGACTACCCCAACAGAACAAATTGAAGATCTTATTGTTAAAATAAATCAAGAATTAGTATAGCGGAAGGTTATCTTATCGACTTTAATTCGCCTTATTATTTTAGCGGTAACACTCAAAAACCAAAACCTTTACAAGAGAGGAAAAATCGCAGTGGTTCTTTGCCAAAAACACATAAAACTGCCCATTGGGAATTGTTTTTATTTTTTTAATGAAACCTATGGCGCTAAAAGCCCTTTTCCTGCCCCAGGGCAATACAGTCTGCGCCGACAACCCACAAATATGACTCCAAGGGTTTTCTGTTCGATCCTGATGTTTACCTAGACCCTAGATTGAAAAATTAGGCTTCAAAACTCAATATATTTTCGTGTCAAAACGCTTGCATTCTTCGCTACTTCCGATTCCCATTTGGCTACTCTCTTTAAGATTTACACCAATTAAACTTGCAGATTAACCATTACTTTTATTGCAACATTGGCCGCTGGTATGCGTTAGGGATCGCGGCGGCATCCCCGCAGCAAAGCAAGGGATATAGCCAAGAGCCCGACCGACGAAGGAGGGAACGCCCAAATTAGAATGACCAACGCTTTTAGAATCTGTAATGGCCTAGCCCTATTACGAGATTTCGCTCCTTACAATCAGACTATCAATAGCTCTGCTATTTCTGTTAAAATAAAAAAGCACCCGAAAAACCCAGGTGCTCTATTATATATTTGCCAAATTTTAAGGATTTGACTTACTTATTGCCCCACAGCTATTTTAGTTATATGACACAATAATGATAGCGATTCTCTTGGTCACTCCTTCATAAATAAGAAAGGGCGCGATATTATTCCGTTTTCACAACTAACCTAAATCCTTCGCCGTGTATATTTAAAATCTCTACGGTATCATCCTTTTTAAGGTACTTACGCAATTTAGCTATATACACATCCATACTACGAGAAGTGAAATAATTATCGTCTCTCCATATTTTTGTCAAGGCGAGCTCCCTAGGCATTAAATCGTTCTCGTGTAGGGCCAACAAACGCAACAGCTCATTTTCCTTTGGGGATAATTTGATAGCTTCTTCATCTTTATATTTCAAGAATCGAAGTTTTGAATTCAAATGGAATCCACCTATAGTAAATTCGAACTGTTTGCTATCGGACAAAGAACTTGTAGATTTTCTTTGGAGCAACGCCCTTAGTTTCATCAATAACACTTCAGAATCAAAAGGCTTGTTCAAATAATCATCGGCTCCGGCCTTATACCCCTTCAACACATCTTCCTTCATGGTTTTAGCGGTAAGAAAAACTATAGGCACGTTTTCGTTCTTTTCTCTAATTTCTTTAGCCAAGGTAAAGCCATCTTTATATGGCATCATTACATCTAGAATACAAACATCGAAATTATCTTTTTTAAATTTCTCGAACCCTTCCATTCCATTTTTTGCCAACGTCACATCAAAATCGTTCATTGCCAAATAATCTTTTAGAACAATTCCAAAATTTGGGTCGTCCTCTACTAAAAGTATTTTCTTTTCAACTGTTTCCATCATAGTTTAAATTAAAGGTAGTTTTATATAAAAAGTGCTTCCTTTTCCTTTTTCACTTTCTGCAAAAACTTCTCCTTGGTGATCATCAATTATTTTTTTCACGTACGCGAGCCCTAATCCGTGCCCCTTAACGTTGTGTATATCCCCTGTGTGTTCTCTATAGAACTGTTCAAAAACCTTTTTAAGTACAGATTTACTCATTCCTGCCCCTTGATCTTGAACTTTAATAACAATAAAATTATTGGCCAATTCCGTAAATACATCAATTTTTGGCGTATCTGGGGAATATTTTACAGCATTATCCAATATGTTTACCATTACATTGGTAAAATGCATTTCATTGGCCAATACTTCAGATCGTTCTGCGTTAAAATGGGTATTGATATACCCTCCTCTATCGGCAACGATTAGTTCTACATGTGTAATCGCATCTGCTATTATGTCGTGTACATCTTCCCTATCCTTACTAATATCGAGTTGATTCTTTTCTAATTTTGAAATCCTCAATACATTTTCTACTTGGGCATGCATTCTTTTATTCTCATCTCTTATCATTTGCAAGTACCTCAGTACCTTCTCCTTGTCATTTATTATTTTTGGATTCCTAATAGCCTCTACCGCTAAGTTTATCGTCGCAATAGGTGTTTTAAATTCATGCGTCATATTATTAATAAAGTCAGACTTTATTTTTGAAATCTGTTTTTGCTTTATCAATTGATAAATTGCACCAGCATATGCCACCACAATAATTAATGTAAATGTCAGGGACAAAATTGCCATCCCTAGAATTGATTGTATTAAAAACCTTTTCTTTTTAGGAAAGGTCAACAAAAGGGAAAAATTTGTATTTCCTTCACTATCAGAAAACAATGGGGATTTATACAGGCTTGTATTCGAAAATTTAAATTTCTTGGATTTCACTTTCGTGGGCAAGCCCTTGCTGTATACCCCGTATTCATAATCAATATCTATACCACTATTTTTAAGCTCTCGGCTTAAGAACAGTTCGATCTCTTGTCTGGTCACTCGTTTATGAATAGACCTGGACTTAGCCAGCTCCCTAAAAGCCAGATCCATACCAATCCGATCTACTGAAGCAAGCTCACCGATTTTCTTTATTTTCTGAACCGGAGTAAGGGCATATGATTTGCCATCCAGACCAAATTCTTCTTTAAATATTTCTGTAGTTTTAGTACTCGTAATATTTTTAAAAGTGGTGGTTTCTGAACCAATATCAAAGAGCGTAGAGGCCAAATCGTAATCTTCTTCTAAAATACCGTGCGTATAAAACCTTATTTCATTGGAATTAATATCACGATCGAAAAAAAAGAAGTTCTTAAGATGGGCTGCTTTTGGCTCTCCTATTGAATCCTTTAGTTTGTAAAACTCATCTAGATAATCTTGAACTTCTCTTTTTTCAATATTTTCGACAACCCTATTCAATATTTGGGTTACCGTATTGGAAAACTGCTCTTCTTTATCTTGTACAGACTTATTGATCCAATAACTTTGGACAAAAATAATTCCAATTAAGGAAAGGCTCATTAAGACCACCAAAAGACCAAATAACCTTTTATTCATTTGCAAGTAAAATTATAAATTTAACATTTAGGGAATTGCCCCTTTAACCTAATCTTAACAAAGATGTTAAAACCCTGTCGATACCCTACATTTTAAGTAAGATTTTGTGCACCCGTTGCACTTCTTTAAGGGTTTGCTCAAGATCGGTGTTATGAATTACAAAATCGGATACTTCCTCTTTTTTTTGATCGGGCCATTGATTTTTCATTCTATCCTCGACTTTCTTCGCCTCCACTTGGTCTCTCTTCACCACCCTATTGACTCTATCTTCTTTAGGTGCGGTTACCAAAATAATTTTATCATAAAAATCGACGCTATTATTTTCAAAAATAATAGCAGCTTCCTGAATGACGTAAGCTGCGTTTTGCTTTTTTGCCCATTGCAAAAAATGCTGTCTCACTGCAGGATGGACAATCCGATTTAAAGCTTGCAGCAATTCCTTGTCCTTAAACACCTTATTTGCAATAAAAGTCCTGTTCAAAACTCCATTTTCATAACTTTCTGCCCCCAACAAGCCTCGAATATCTTCCTGTAGCTCCTTGGATTCGGCCATCAGTATTTTAGCTTGTACATCTGAGTTATAAACAGGCACCCCCAATGCTTGGAACATTGCTCCTACCGTAGATTTCCCACTACCAATACCACCTGTCAAGCCTACAATCTTCATTCTCTTTTTAAAATAAATTCTACTTCATTTTCTTTTAGTTCTACCACGTTTAAATGATCTGGCTTTTTAAGCAGTTTTAACTGAAGAATATTATCACGACCTTCCTTGATCTCGGCATAATCTACCACCACCAAAAAATTGGTTACGCTTATGTTTTTCAGATCTTCCAAACGGGCTTTGCAAATCACCGACACCCGATCTGGAAAGGTTCTTACCAAAGTTCCTTCGGGCACATTAATTACCTGCACGGGTACTTCTATAAGTTTCTCGGAAAATTTAAACACCTGCACAGAAACCGTCGTTTCCTTATGCGAATATCGGGTATGTTTTAAATTCTTAGGAAGCCTTAAGGCCAACTTTTTATTAAAATCCATTTTTAACTGAGGCACTACCAAGGATTCCGTCTCTATAAACTGCAAACTATCAATTTCATGTTTAGGTCCAATAACAGTAAGTTTGCTTGGCTCTAATCGCAGCGTTCCATCAATCAAATAATGTGGTTCTAAATTCAGTTTTACGTTAGCGGTTATAGGAATCTCCCTTTTGTATAATTTTCGGAAGTCAAAAAACAGGGTGTCCCTGTCCATATCCAGTATAGAGATCGATTTTGGCAATTGATTTTCGATCTGATTTTTATACACGGAAGGTGGTATATAATATTTTGTCCCCTTTTGTTTTAAGGACGACAACGATAAATGCACTTGCTTGTTTCTAAAACCAAACAATAAAAACTGAAATCCACTAGTCCGCAGTCTCACCTTGATATTTTTTTTAGAAGCTCCGTTAAACAACAAACTATCAGGGGGTCGACTGTATTGCAAATCGAACTCGGCGTTCTCTGTATAATTCTCGGTTAAATTAGTTACAAACCAGGCCAAAAACGAACACGTCAAAAAAATTAAGGAAAGCTTTACTTTCCTTTTATCAAGTCGTTTTTTTATATTATTTATCACGTTGTAAATTAGGTTTAAAAAATAACTTAGGGAACAATTCTTGCGGCTCCTTTTTACTTAGGGCCATAAGAACCGTATTCTTTAAAAACCCTGAACCATATCCCATAAACTGAATGGAGGCGGCGATTAGGGACAGAAATGCAATAACAATATTCTTATGCAGGACTAAAGAATGAACAAATAGGGCTATAAAATACAAAGCGAACAATGAAATAAGCCAATAACTCCCTAAGATCGCAAGCACCATGGCAGCGATAAATCCGACACAGAACAAAGTCGGGAACCAATAGGTAATTTTAGCTGTTCCGGGATGCCAACGATTTAGAATTGGTCTTACCTTTCCAAATTTACTTACTTGTTTATAGAACTTATTCCAATCGATCCTTCTTTTGTGATATACAAAAGCCTCTGGTATCAATTTAGTTTCAAATCCTTCCTTCCAGATTCTAAAAGTAAGATCTGGATCTTCTCCTGGGTGAATATTGCCATAGCCTTTTGTTTTTTCAAAGGCTATTTTAGAAATCCCCATATTAAAACTCCTCGGTTGAAACTTACCTACAGCGGCCTTCGCTCCTCTAATCCCTCCAGTGGTCAATAAAGAAGTCATCGCGTAGTTTATTGCCTTCTGAACCACGGTAAAAGATTCGTGTGCAGCATCGGGGCCACCAAAACAAGGAACGTATTTTTTGTTTAAGGATTCCGCTACCGCACCTAGGTAATGAGGCGGCAAAATACAATCGGAATCCAGGACAATAAAATAGTTTCCTTTGGCACGTTTCATCCCATAGTTCCTAGAATCGCCTGGGCCAGAATTTTTCTTAGTCAGGTAGGTAATAGAAAGATTGTCCTTAAAGGCTGCTACCACCTCTTGGGAACTATCTTCAGAACCATCTTCAACAACCACTACCTCAAAGGGCTTCCCGTACGTTTGCAAGCTGAGGCTTTGCAACAGCTCTTTTATTTCAATAGGTCTGTTGTAAACAGGAACGATAAAAGAAAAAAACAAATCCATTAATTTTGTATATAAAAACAAAAGCCATCCCAATGATCGGATGGCTATTGCATTAGTATTATAATTTTACTCGGAAAATTTATCCACTATCTCCTGGCTCACCCCAGTATTGGAAAAACCGCCATCATGGAATAAGTTTTGCATGGTTACCTTTTTTGTAAAATCCGAAAACAAGGTAACGGTATAATCGGCACAGTCTTGAGCAGAGGCATTGCCGAGCGGCGACATTTTTTCGGCATAAGAGATAAAATTATTGAATCCTTTTACTCCTTGGCCGGCCGTCGTAGGTGTTGGGGACTGAGAAATGGTATTTACTCTTACTTTTTTCTCTTTTCCAAAAAAGTACCCGAAGCTACGTGCCACTGACTCAAGATAGGCTTTATTGTCTGCCATATCGTTATAATCGGGAAAGGTACGTTGTGCCGCAATATAGGACAAAGCTACCACGCTTCCCCATTCGTTCATGGCATCGGCCTTGTACAAGCTCTGTAACACCTTGTGAAAGGACAAAGCGGACACATCCCATCCTTTGGTCGTGAAATCGTATTTCTCGTCAGTATATGCCCTGCCTTTACGTACGTTTACGGACATCCCAATAGCATGTAGTACGAAATCTATTTTGCCACCAAGAATTTCCATTGATTTGGCCACTAAATTATCCAAATCTGCCTCACTAGTAGCATCGGCAGGAATGATTTCGGAGCCTGTTTTTTTTGCTAATTCATCTATTTGCCCCATACGCATAGCGATGGGTGCATTGGTCAACACAAAAGTACCGCCCTGTGCATGTACTGTTTCTGCTGTCTTCCAGGCTATTGAATTTTCGTCCAAAGCCCCAAAAATAATTCCTTTTTTTCCTTTCAATAAATTAATCGACATACGAATCTTTATTTATTTAAGATCATTAATTCAATAACTGTTTTGCATGGGCCAAGGCCGACTGGGAGATTGTTTTTCCGCCTAGCATTTCGGCCAGTTCTACAACTCTTTCTTCTTCGGATAGCTTTTTCATTTTTGTATTGGTTCCCAAAAGCTCCTCTTCCTTATATACCTTATAATGATATTTTCCTTTAGCCGCAACCTGAGGCAAATGCGTAATGGAAAATATTTGCATTGTTTTACTCATTTCCTGCATGATAGCTCCCATTTTGGTAGATATTTCTCCAGACACCCCGGTATCGATTTCATCGAACATCATCGTAGGCAAATTTTCATACTTCGCCAAAATAGCTTTAATGGCCAACATGATTCGCGACAACTCCCCTCCGGAAGCTACCCGCTTTAATTCGCCATAGGCAGAGCCTTTATTTGCCGAAAACAAAAAGACCAGATCATCCTTTCCTGAGGACATAAACTCCTTACTTGGATTGATCTCTATTTTAAAGGTAGCACTTGCCATCCCCAATTCTCCCAAACTGGCTGCCAATTGCTCTTTTAGAGTTTCTATGACAGACTTTCTATTGTTGCTGATGTGCTGTGCCCTTGCATTCAGCTCTTTTTCTAAAAGCTGTAGTTCTTTCTTCTTTGCCAAAATATCGGCATCGATATTCTCCGTAGCACTGACGCTTTTTTCAAGCGCTTCCTTTATAGCTATCAGCTCGGACACATCTTGCACCTTGTGCTTCTTTAACAAATCGTATAACAATTGCAGTTTTCCATTGACTTCTTCCAGCAATTGTGGATTCACCTCCAAGCGCTCCTGAAACTGGTTAAGTTCACCAGATATATCATCCAATTCAATGAATACCGAAATAATACGTTCGTTTATAGCCTGGTATTGGTTCCCAAAGGCAGACAATTTACTGGAGGTCTGTTTTAATTGTGTCAATAAATTTAACACCCCTACCTGTTCGTCATTAAGGAGCTGCTCCCCGTGAGAGAGCTGATCCATAATAACTTCTACATTATTAAGTTCCTCGTACTGTTCTTCCAATTCTGCTACAATCCCTTCTTTTAAAGGGGCAGCACTTAATTCCTCTAACAAAAAACTATTGTACTCGTGCTCCTTAGCGGCCGTTTTTTGAAAGTTAATTAAGCGATCTAATTCTTTAGAAGTCTTTTGATATACAATAAGGTCTTCTCTATACGCTTGTAGTGGTTTTTCATTATCCGCCAAGGCATCGATGACCTTTAATTGAAAATCGTTTTCCCCCAACTTTAGGGTTTGGTGTTGCGAATGCACATCTATCAACCGCTCTCCCAATTGGGTCAAGACCCCTAGGTTCACAGGAGAGTCATTGATAAAAGCCCTAGACTTGCCACTTGGCAATATTTCTCTTCTAATAATAGTCTTTTCCTCGTATTCTAGATCATTAGCCTCAAAAAAAGGTTTTAAACCATATTTAGAGACCTCAAATTCGGCCTCGACAATACATTTATTATCTTTTTCTTTTAAGGATGATAGATCTGCTCTATTGCCCAGCACCAAGGACAACCCACCTAGTAAGATTGACTTACCAGCACCGGTTTCCCCGGTAATTATGGTAAAACCATTGGTAAACTTTACGTTTAAATGGTCTATTAAGGCGTAGTTTTTTATGGATAAATTTGTCAGCAATGTATAAAGTTTATTGCAGTAAAGATAAATTTTATTCCAGTGGAAAAAAACGGTTTAAAATTTTATTTCGTTCCAACTGGAAGAATATAGCGGCGCTATCTTATTTAGGGTTTCTTTTAAGGCAACCACATCGACTTTTGGGCCATCGGAAAATACATTTTGAATCTCTTCGGCCTTGGCATCAAAAAAGATCTGCATTAAAAAACCATTCGGCCGGCGGTTAACCATGGTTTCGAATAGGCGCATGGTACCCGCTACTACCTGTTTTCCCGAACTGGTATTATCGGCTAATACATCCATGCCTTTTCTGTGGTAATTATACAATGCCACTCGGTATTCCTTATAGGTATTAGATAATAGGTTATCTACTAGCTCAAACCTACTTCGATTCCCTGATGCCTGTGCCCAGCCCGAAAAATTAGCACTTTGCGCCAAGGCTACAATCTGTTGGGCCTTTTTAAAATAATCATTTCCTCCTTCCAAGGAAAACGTATCGGCATCTAATCCCAAAATAATATTAGCATAATACGAAATCACTGCCACTAGGTTAGATTGTATATTATTTTCATTGAACACCAAAGGCTGAAACTCTATATACTCAAAATTAAATTGATTGTCCTTATAGTTAAAAATTGGGCTTTCGTAGGCGGTATTAAAAACAGGCCTTGAAGATTGTATTTGTATACTGGCCTTAAACCTATTGGACTCAAATTCAGAAATAGCAATAAACATCTGGGCGTTTACCCTTTCGTTCTCCTTATAAATTCTGTCGGACCAAGTGGTTTTATTGACAAAATCGTTCAGGGAGCGTTCCAAGGTTTTAAATATTTGCTGATTGGTTTGCCCTACCTGATCGGAATTTACAGTGACCACACAGTTCAACTCCTGAGCTCCCAAAAGGAAGGAGAAACTTATAAAGAATAGGGTTAATATCAGCTTACGCATAGATTTTAGCTATAATTTCATTTAAAATATCCGCAGCAACCGCTGACTTGGTTTTTAACTCAAACGTTTTAATATTCAAATTCTTATCTATGAAGGATATTTTATTGGTTAATTCACCAAAACCTGCCCCCGAATCGTTTAATGAATTGAGAACAATAGCATCTAGATTTTTCCTTTTTAATTTTCCTATCGCATTTTCCACTTCATTCTGGGTTTCCAAAGCGAAGCCTACAAGAAACTGCTGCTTTTTTAATTCTCCCAATGAAAATAAGATATCCCGGTTTTTTACCAAGGTAATCGTAAATTCTTCTGTAGATTTCTTTATTTTCTGATCAGCGACAGCCTTAGGCCTGTAATCGGCCACCGCAGCCGCACAGATTACGATATCACAAAGATGGTAATCCCTTAAGGTTGCCTGATACATTTCGTCGGCCGATTTCACTTTTATCAACTCAATATTGTTATGCTGAATTGACAAGTGGGACGGCCCTGACACTAAAATCACTTTAGCCCCCAAGGAAGCTGCTTTTTTGGCCAATTCATACCCCATTAAACCAGTAGAATGGTTCCCAATATAACGAACCGGATCAATAGCCTCATAGGTAGGCCCTGCGGTAATTAATACTCGTTTCCCACTTAAGGGCAATCCCTTTGCTAGATGCTCTTGTAGAAAATCGACGATCTCCTCTGGTTCTGCCATTCTCCCTTCACCATAGAGTCCGCTCGCCAATTCCCCCGAAGTTGCCGGAATCATGATATTACCAAAAGAAGCTAATTTTTCAAAAGAGGCCGCAGTAGAGGGATGTTGGTACATATCCAAATCCATTGCTGGCGCAAAATACACCGGACACTTGGCCGATAGATAAGTTGCCATCAGCAAATTATCGCAAGTACCATTGGCCATTTTAGACAAGGTATTTGCCGTAGCCGGAGCAATCAGCATTATATCTGCCCAAAGCCCTAAGGCTACATGATTGTTCCAATCCAAGCTTCCCTCCTCTTGATCTACAAAAGACGTCAGCACCGGATTTTTAGATAGTGTCGCTAAGGTAAGGGGGGTAACAAAAGAGCTGGCGCTTTCTGTTAAAACAACTTTAACATCAGCGCCAGCTTTAATAAGTAAACGAACTAAAAAGGTAGTCTTGTATGCAGCTATACCCCCAGAGATTCCTAAAAGTACTTTTTTACCGCTCAACATCCTTATTAAGCGTCTTTTTCTGTGTTCCTGTGATAAATCTTATCGTCTAACCACTCTCTTACTGCCAATGCGTGTGGTTTTGGTAATTTTTCGTAAAACTTGGAAACTTCAATCTGCTCCTTGTTTTCAAAAACCTCTTCCAAACTATCGCTATAAGTAGCAAACTCTTCCAATTTCTCTAAAAGCTCCTTCTTAATTTCAGAATTTATCTGAACAGCTCTTTTAGAGGCAATGGATATAGCTTCGTATATGTTTCCTGTAGGTGCATCAAAATCGTTCTTATTGATGGTTACCGTAGAAACAGGAGCTTTCGAATTTTTTAAGTCATTCATATTCATGTGAAAAGGAGTTTTATTTGGAATAATTTTGTAATTCTTTATCTATTTTCTCTAAAGTCTTATTAGCATCTTTTAGATAACCGGACTCTGGATAATATTTTTTCAACACGGTATAAACAGATTTCGCATCGGTCAATCGCTGTTTCTTTAAATAATCGAAACTATTCATGGCCAAACTTGTAGAGGCCATAAACTTATAATACAATGCATCTTCTCTATAAACCGACCCTGGGTTATCTGAAATAAAATTATCAAAAGCAGTTACTGCAGGCGTCAAAAAAGAATAATCAAACTCACCAATGGTCTTGTATTGCTTCGCAATTTCAAAAGCTTTACGTTCCTTTTTGGTAGTTAATTCCTTCGCCATAATATTAGCTTCGGCCATATACTCTGCATCTGGATATGTATTGATAAAATTCTGTAATTTCATCAAGGCTTTATCTGTATCTGTCTGATCCAAAGAATATTTTGGAGAAAGCTTGTAATAACTTTTTGCCCCTAAAAATCCAGCTTCTACCGCCTTATCACTTTTAGGATACGATTTCAAAAATCTTTCAAACTGATATCCTGCCATATTATAATCCCTATTCTCGAAATAAGAATTCGCTAGAAAAAACATCACCCTCTCTCCTTGAGGTTTCCCTATATATTTGGGAGCTATTTGCTCTAACAAACGGTTTGCCCTTTTATAATCGCCTTCGTTATAAAATTTTTCTGCCAAATCGTACTTTGCTTTAACATCCTCGTTTTTAAGCACCTTTTGATACTCACTACAAGAGTTTAATAGTACGGCTGCAAATAATATGGAAAATAGTCTCTTCATTTTTAAAAACATTCTGCAAAATTAGGGATTCTAAACGGATATAAAAAACATTTTTATAGCACTAAAATAACTACCTGCCCTGCCAACTACAATCTTTTGTGCAAGTTTTAACTTTAATCATATTTAATTTTGAGAATATTAGGAACCCCCAAACACCTAAGCCACAGTTTTAATTAGGCTATCCATAAATGTTTTTAAGCTGTTTTTCAGTGACGAAGTAGCCTCTACCAAAGGCAATCTCACCTGAGCAGAACATAGTCCTAAAATTTCAAACACAGCCTTAATACCTGCCGGATTCCCTTCCTTAAAAATTAGGTCGGCACCATCTTGTAGGGCATACTGCAATTCGAAAGCCTCTTTTACTTTTCCTTCCAGCCCAAAACGAATCATTTGTGAAAAGGCTACGGGCACCCCTTGTCCTAAAACAGAAATAACCCCTGCCCCACCGGCAAGCACTGTAGACAGCGCCGTAAAATCGTCACCGGATATCACCATAAAATCTTCTGGTTTGTCTTTTATGATTCTCATTACCTGAACCATATCGCCAGAAGCCTCCTTTATAGCTACGATATTTGTAAAATCGTTGGCCAACCTCAATACTGTTTCGGGTAACATATTACTTCCCGTTCTTCCTGGTACGTTATAAAGTATAACAGGTTTGGAAGATGCAATGGAAACCGCTTTAAAATGCTGATAAATTCCTTCCTGGGTAGGCCTATTATAATAAGGAGAAACTGATAAAATAGCAGCAAATTCATCCAAATTAGTCTTCTCTAACTCTTCTACCACCGCTACTGTGCTATTTCCACCTACACCCAACACTAATGGAAGTCTGCCAGCATTGGCCGCTACAACGGTATCGATTACAAGTTGCTTTTCCTTATCGGTCAGCACTACAGATTCTGCCGTTGTACCCAAGACCACAAGGTATTCTACCTCACCGTCAACACAGTAATTTACTATTTTCTCTAACGCAAGCGTATCAATAGAGAGATCCTCCTTAAATGGAGTAACCAAGGCAACACCCGTACCAATCAATTGTTTCATTATTTAATCGCATTTAAAACCCTTAAGTATTTCGCCAGTTCTTTTTTGAACGTTTGAAAATCCTTAATAGGAATATTCAATATCAAATCATTTAAATTTTTATCCACTTCCCCAAAACCTACTTTTAACTTGGTCTTGGCTTTTATCGTCATTAATTGCAACAACAATTTGTCTTTGGTATAATAGTTCACCAACAGGTCGTACTCTCTGCCTAAGAATTCTGAAACATGACTGTTTTCAATTTTTCCACCCCACCCTAAATCCTTGTCGGAAAATATAGCAGTGGTATAAGGCGAGTTTTTGTCGTGATGTTTTTTATATCCAATTATCTGAACAGCATTGGAACGCAATGAAAATTCTTCTATAAACTCATAAAACTGCGTAGTATCCGTCACCTCATCCAAATCAACAATACAACCTATAGAACTTATTCCTTTATTAGGACTAACAAGCCTTGACGACTCCTTTAACCCTTGTTTTAAAGCCTTTTTACCGGCTTTAAACTTAATTTTTTCTGTGAGCGATTTTAAAAACATGTACTTTTACATTATCGTGGTGGTAAAAGTAAATAATATCATCTCAATAATAATACGAAGGTAATAACTATATGATTTTAAAAAACCAACATTTTGTTATTTTTGTAACAACACTACTATTTACCTCCTGTAAACACTCCGTTTCCAAAGTAGATACCATAGAAGGGAAAATTATTAAAATCGACTCTTCTTACGCCTCTGAAGGCACTATTGAAGCATTTGTAAACCCTTATAGAGAACGGATAAATCAGGTATTGGACAGCACCCTTGCTTATGCCCCTAAAACGATTTCGAAAACGGACGGCAAATACAATTCTACGGCCGGGAATTTAATGGCCGATATTGTCCTAGAGGAAGTAAATCCGATTTTTAAATCCAGGACCGGCAAGGATATAGATTTTGTTCTTCTTAACCATGGTGGCATAAGAACCAATATTTCTAAAGGCAATATCACCACTAGGACTGCCTATGAAGTAATGCCGTTTGAAAATTCCGTTTTTATTGCCGAATTAAATGGGACTGCTGTAGAAGCCTTGGTTTCTTATCTTATACAATCTACCAAACCACACCCTATAGCTGGCATCCAAATTACAGTGGACGAGAATAAAAATTTAAAAGCTGTAAATATCCAAGGCAAACCATTCGACAAGGACAAAGTTTATTTTGTGGCCACATCAGATTATTTAATAACTGGAGGCGACAATATGAGCTTTTTTAAAGAGCACCTCTCTTTGACCAATGTTGATTATTTGCTTAGAAACACTTTGATCGATTATTTTTCTAAAAAAGACACTATTACTTCTGTAGTAGACGACAGATTTATACAAGAAAATTAAAATGGAGCGTAGAGAATTTATATCAAGAACTGCAGCTACCTCAGCTTTTATTGGCCTAGGCGGATTATCTTTTAGTTCTTGCCAAAGTACCGCTAAAAAGCATATCACAATTTTACACACCAATGATGTGCATAGCCATATTGACCCCTTTCCGGCCCATCATTCTAATTTTCCAAATTTAGGAGGATTGGCAAGACGCGCTACATTGGTAGCCCAAA
The DNA here is from genome assembly GCF_900141935.1 of Arenibacter nanhaiticus. Taxonomy (GTDB): domain Bacteria; phylum Bacteroidota; class Bacteroidia; order Flavobacteriales; family Flavobacteriaceae; genus Arenibacter; species Arenibacter nanhaiticus. The sequence continues at coordinate 37,416 of NZ_FQYX01000024.1, forward strand.
TCCGAAATGAAAACCCCAATACCCTTTTATTCGATGCCGGGGATATATTTCAGGGCACCCCCTATTTTAATTTTTATGGCGGAGAACTGGAGTTTAAAATAATGAGCATGTTAAAATACGATGCTACCACCTTAGGTAATCACGATTTTGATAATGGCCTAGAGGGACTTTACGCCCAATTGCCCCATGCAAAATTTGACTTCTTATCGGCCAATTACAATTTTTCAAACACCCTTATGGATGGCCACGTAAAGCCCTATAAGACTTATTTACGCGATGGTGTGAAAATTGGCGTTTTTGGATTAGGAATAGAACTAAATGGTTTGGTAAGCAAGGATCTATATAAAGAAACCGGATACCTGAACCCGATAGAAGTAGCGCAGGATATTAGTCGTACCTTAAAAGTTGAAGAGAAATGTGATATCATCGTCTGCTTATCGCATATGGGATATCAATACCAAAACCTTCAAAAACCGGACGACTTAAAACTAGCTGCCCAAACAGAGCACATCGATTTAATTATTGGCGGACACACCCATACCTTCTTAGACAAACCCACCATTGCAAAAAACAAAAACGACCGGCAAGTATTGGTCAACCAGGTAGGTTGTTTCGGAATCAATTTAGGGAGAATCGACTTTTATTTAGACGAACAAAAAAACATCAGTACAGAAGGAACATCCATCACAGTGTAAAGTAAATACCATGGACAAGGACACCAAAAAATCTACCTTAAAAAAGCAAATCATTAAAATTAAGGGCGAAACCATAGAGGAGGTGGACGATTTTTTGGCCGTTGAAGATCCATTGGAAATTAGCCTTAGCATCCTAGACGCCTCCCCTAAGGTAACCCATAAAAACATTTCCATCACCATGCGTACCCCGGGCAGCGATAAAGAATTGGCTCTTGGATTTTTATTTACCGAAGGTATTGCCTCTTCTAAGCAACAAGTAGCCAAGGTCGATACCACCCCTAACACCACACATGTATTCCTCAATACTTCCGAAAAATTAAACCTCAGCTCCTTAGACAGGCATTTTTATACCAGCAGCAGTTGTGGGGTTTGTGGAAAAGCCAGCTTAGATGCCATAAAAACCGTTTGCCGATTGCCCAGCACTCCCGGCAGTTTTCAAATAGAGCCACATGCCATCAAAACCTTCCCATCCATATTAAAACAGAAACAAGCTATTTTTAAAAATACAGGAGGTCTCCATGCCGCTGCTATATTTAATACCAATGGAACTTTCATTTGCCTAAAGGAAGATGTTGGAAGGCACAATGCCTTGGACAAACTAATAGGACACTTTTTTCTAAAAGACCAATTACCCTTAGACCAACACCTATTATTACTAAGCGGTCGTGCCAGTTTTGAACTCATTCAAAAAGCTGCCATGGCCGGAATTCACTTCATCATGGCCGTAGGAGCTCCTTCGAGCTTGGCAGTAGAGATGGCCAAGGAACACCATATAACTTTAATAGGGTTTCTCAACGAATCTAGATACAACATATATAGTGGTGCTGATCGTATAAAACTTTAGCCGTATATTCTTTGAAGCCAAATTCTTAATTCCTAGCTTTAGGAAGTAAGTTTAATCACGATATGAGCATGACCAAAATTTGGTCGCAAACACCAATTCAGCTATACTGAATTACACACTTGTACTGAGCCCAGCCGAAGTAGGACCGTTATAAAACAATAAACAGCTACATATGAAAATAAGAATTCAAGGCAATTCCATTCGCTATCGACTTACTCGTTCCGAGGTTCAAAAATTAGGACAGAGCGGCTATATTGAGGAACGTACGGAATTTAACGGAAAAAGTTTTATTTATGTGGTAAGAACAAAACCAGACATTACCACCCTATTGGCCGAATTCAAACATGACACCATCACCTTATTCTTACCGGCTTCAGAACAAAACCTATGGCCACAAAGTGAGCGTATTGGGTATGAACACAAAATGGTTTTAAACAACGGAAATACCTTATCCCTTTTGTTAGAAAAAGACTTCGTTTGTTTAGATGAACGCATAGAAGATCAATCTGATAATTACCCTAATCCGACAGCAGCCAAAAAATAATGGATCCTTCTTCTAAAGACAAGACGCCCAAGGCAGAATCACCGGCAAAATTAACCGGTCTACGGACTTCCGAGCCCAAAAAAGTAGCTGCAGGAATCCCTGCCGTCATTTCGTCTGCCAAACATGTTTTTAGTGAAATGGGTATTCTTAGAGGCTTCAAAGCTATGGCAAACCTCAACCAAAAAGGCGGTATTGATTGCCCCGGCTGTGCTTGGCCAGATCCGGACGACGAACGCAGCCCTATTGCCGAATACTGCGAGAATGGCGCAAAGGCCATTGCAGAGGAAGCGACTACCAAAAAACTAGGACCCGCTTTTTTCAAAACCAAAAGTGTCTCCGAGCTATCAAAACTATCGGACTATGAAATTGGCAAAAAAGGCCGAATCGCCCAACCGATGTACCTCCCCATAGGCTCCGACCATTACCAAGCTATAAGCTGGGAAGCTGCTTATAAAAAAATCGGCGCACATTTAAACGCTTTAGAAAGTCCGGACCAAGCTATATTTTACACCTCTGGCCGTACTAGTAACGAAGCCGCTTTCCTATACCAGCTCTTCGTTAGGGAATTTGGAACCAACAACATGCCCGATTGCAGCAATATGTGCCACGAAAGTAGTGGCGTAGCCCTTAACGATACGCTAGGCATCGGCAAGGGATCTGTTACCTTAGACGACTTCTACAAAACGGAAGTCATCCTTATTTTAGGACAAAATCCCGGCACTAACCACCCCAGAATGCTTAGCGCCCTGCAAAAGGCCAAGGAAAATGGAGCTACGATAATTGCTGTAAACCCTATCATGGAAACGGGATTGCTAAATTTTAAAAATCCTCAAGAGGTGAAGGCCCTTTTAGGAAGCAAGACCAAGCTGTCCGATATTTATCTTCAGGTAAAAATAAATGGCGACATGGCCCTATTACAAGCTTTGGTAAAGCTTATGATGGCCGAGGAGAAAAACAATGCGGGAAAGGTATTTGACTTGTCCTTTATTAGTAAAAAAACAATGGGCTTTCACGATTATCTCACCCATATCGAAAGCCTTGATTTAGATACCCTAATCGCGACCTGTGGCATATCTTTGGTACAACTACAACAAGTAGCCAGTATATTGAGTAACAAAAACAAAATTATCGCCTGTTGGGCAATGGGCCTTACACAGCACAAAAATGCTGTCGCCACTATTCAGGAAGTTGTCAACCTCCTACTTTTAAAAGGAAGTATAGGAAAACCAGGGGCTGGTACCTGTCCGGTTCGCGGACATAGCAATGTTCAAGGAGACCGCACCATGGGTATCTATGAAAAACCTCCCAAGGAATTATTAGACAGCCTGGAAAAGGAATTTAACTTTAAACCACCCCGAAAAAACGGCTACGATACGGTTGAAAGTATAAGAGCGATGTCTGAGGGCCGGGCAAAAGTGTTTTTTGCCATGGGTGGCAATTTCCTTTCCGCTACTCCAGACACCTTATACACGGCCCAAGCATTACAGCGCTGCGACCTGACAGTACAGGTATCTACAAAATTAAATCGCAGCCATTTAATTCATGGTAAAGAAGCCTTAATTTTACCGTGTTTGGGCAGGACAGATAAGGACATCATTAACGGAGAGCAACAATTTGTGAGCGTAGAAAACTCTATGGGAGTTGTCCATAGTTCCAAGGGAAGCCTACAGCCTATCTCGGAACTCTTACAAAGCGAACCTTCTATAGTGTGCAATATAGCCAAAGCCACCCTTAAAAAAAGCAAGGTTAACTGGGATCACTTTTTAGCGCATTACAATCATATCAGAGACAGCATAGAAGCCTGTATACCAGGTTTCAAAGATTACAACAATCGCGTTCAGGAAGGCTTTTATCTGCCCAATACCGCCAGAGAAAACACCTATACAACCCCTACAGGGAAGGCGCATTTTACCATTTCCGACAATACCCCAATACCTTTGGAAAAGGACGATTTAATGATGATGACCGTCCGTAGCCATGATCAATTTAACACCACTATATACGGACTAAACGACCGGTATAGAGGTGTTTACAATGAAAGAAGAGTAATTTTTATGAATCCAGCCGATATTTCTAAGTTTGGTCTAAAAGAAGGCGACTTAGTAGATCTTTACAATTTTCATGACAAGGCCACAAGGGTCGCAAAAAAGTTTATTCCGGTACCCTACAACATACCTCAACAATGTTGCACCACTTATTTTCCAGAAACCAACGTCTTAGTCCCCATAAGCAGTACGGCCGATAAAAGCAATACCCCCACCTCCAAATCGGTTGTGATAAAAATAAAAATACACCAATTAGAGGATTAAAGCTTAAGTTTCTTTAATTCATATCAAGTCAAAAGCATGGGATTTACAATAAAAATAGCAATCTATAATTTCGCTTATAGTAAAAATAATTTGGGCGTTCCCTACTTCGTCGGGCGGGCCCTTGGCTATATCCCTTGCGCGGCTGCGGGGATGCCGCCGCGGTCCCTAACGCAAAAAAAGCCACTGCTGAACAACTATCAGCAGTGGCCTTTCAAGAACTACTTGAAAAGGCAATCCGAAATTCTTATTGTTCTAAAAAATACGTTACCATTATTTTCTGTTCCTCCTTTAAACTTACCTTCGGATAATCTCGGCCAGCCTGTCGATACCAATAGCCAGCATTAAATTTATCGCCTTCTTGTCGATGTAAATACCCATGAATCCAACTCCCCTCCATCGTATGCAAATCTTGCGCAATATTGTGGGAAGCATTCCAGTCCCCTTTTAAATCGTACCACATTGCCCGTAAGGCTTCGGTCCAAAATGAAGGCGGCGTATCGGCCTGTAATGTTTCTAGAAATTCTTTAAAAGTTTTAGGCTTCATCTTCATTAAAATTTTTAATCTACTTATAAACTGTTCTGACGGCAACACCTACCAGAAATAAAACTACCTTATCACTTCTATTTAGTCTAAGGAAGTTTCCCCATACCTTATAGCATTTCGAGAAAATCCTCCTCTGAAATAATGGGCACCCCTACACTTTCTGCCTTAGTTCTTTTACTGGGCCCCATTTTATCCCCAGCGACAAGAAAGGAAGTTTTAGAAGAAATACTCGATCCCACTTTACCCCCATTATCCTCGATCATTTTTTTGAGCTCGTCCCTACTCACTTTTTCGAACACGCCAGAAACGACAAAGGTTTTCCCTTTAAAGAGTTCTGTCTGATTTAGAAGCTTATCTGCAGAAAGTTCAAACTGCACACCATAGGATCTTAACCTTTTTAATATTTCCAAATTCTTTTCGTTTCCAAAAAAGCCGACAACACTTTCGGCAATACGCTGTCCAATTTCATCAACAGTCATCAGTTCTTTAACAGAAGCTTCCATTAAGGCCTCTATGTTTTTATAGGCTTTGGCCAATTTTTTAGCCACCGTTTCCCCAACAAACCTAATCCCTAAGGCAAACAACACCCTTTCGAAAGGAATATTAACAGAGGCTGCCACCCCATTTATCAAGTTTTCGGCCGACTTTTCTGCCATTCGCTCCAAGGGCAATAACTGTTCTTTGGTCAGCGTATATAAATCGGCATAATTTTCAATCAACCCTTCTTTAAAAAGCAATTCTACTGTTTCCCCGCCCAAGCCTTCTATATCCATGGCTTTTCTAGAAATATAGTGTTGAATACGCCCAGTAATTTGTGGTGGACACCCATATTCATTGGGGCAATAATGCTTGGCATCGCCTTCTGTGCGCACCAAGGACGCATGACACTCTGGGCAGTGGTCTATATATTGCGTCGGCAGTGAATTTTCCGATCTTTTTATTAAGTCCACTCCGACTATTTTCGGTATTATCTCGCCTCCTTTTTCCACAAAAACGGTATCTCCTACCCTGATGTCGAATTTTTCAATTTGATCGGCATTGTGCAAAGAAGCTCTTTTTACGGTAGTACCGGCCAAAAGAATCGGTGTTAAATTGGCGACAGGAGTAATTGCCCCTGTACGACCTACCTGATAGGTAATCTCTTCTAAAACTGTAGACACTTGCTCTGCCTTAAATTTATAAGCCATAGCCCAACGCGGCGATTTAGAGGTGTACCCCAATTCTTCTTGTTGTTGAATACTATTTACCTTAACCACCACACCATCGGTTTCATAAGGCAATTCATGCCTATGAATATCCCAATACTCTACAAATTCCATTACCTCATCGGTGGTTTTACACAATTTTGCCACGGAAGGCACTTTAAAGCCCCAGTTTCTGGTTTTTTCCAACACTTGGTATTGCGAGCTCAGCCCTAGATTTGTTCCCACAACACTATACAGCAAACACTCCAAAGGCCGTTCCGCCACCAAGGCACTATCTTGTAATTTTAGACTCCCAGCGGCTGTATTTCTTGGGTTCATATAAGGTTCCTCTCCGTTTTCTATTCTTTCAAGGTTCATTTTTTCGAAAGCTTCAAAAGGCAAAACAATTTCCCCTCTAATATCGAACTTTGAAGGATAGTCGCCTCTTAATTGTAAAGGAACGGTCTTAATTGTTTTTATATTATTGGTGACATCATCTCCTTGAAAGCCATCTCCACGGGTTAGGCCGCGGACCAATTTCCCATCTTCATAGGTTAAACTAATAGAAGCCCCATCATATTTTAGTTCACAGGTAAATTCGACGGTCACATCGCCCAATATTTTTTGAATCCTTTTTTCCCAATCTTCCAAATCCTCCTTGGAATAAGAATTGTCCAGGGAATACATGCGATGCTCATGAACAAGAGTTTCAAAATTTTTAGTAACCATTCCACCAACCCTTAAGGTAGGAGAGGTAGCATCGTAGAATTCAGGATAATTAGCTTCCAATTCCTGTAATTCCTTTAGTTTCATATCAAATTCAAAATCAGATATGGTAGCACTATCCAATACATAATAATTATAATTATGCTCTTGTAGCGCTTTGCGCAGTTCTTCTATTTTTTGTTTTATATCCATTTAAAAATGCTCCTTTTTCCCCATGTTCATCACGGAAAAGGTTTTTAATTTTTTGTTCATACAACAACTTCCACTTTTCGCTAATGGATCGTCATTTTCTTAATTATCTTTATTGCTTTAACACACCTTTCAGCATTCTGTCGTTTCCGAACATATCTTTACGGAGTTCTATATCCGTAAATTTTGCATCTACCAACAGCTCTTGCGAGGCCTCCCCCAAATATTGGTTAATTTCAAAAAACAATACCCCTTCACTTTTTAGATGGGCAGCGGCAAATGCTGTTATGGTCCTATAAAACACCAACGGATCATGGTCCGACACAAAAAGAGCCAAATTAGGCTCATGATCGAGCACATTGGCATTCATCTCCTTTTTTTCGAGTTCCCTTACATAAGGCGGGTTAGAGACAATAACATCAAAGCTGTCATCCAGTGTTTTCAATTGGAGTATATCAGAATGTATAAATTCAATTTCCACCTCATTATCCAAAGCGTTTTGCTTGGCTATTTTTAAGGCATCCTCAGATACATCGAGGGCAAAAACCTTTGCATCGCCAAGATTTTTGGCCAAGGCAATAGCAATGCACCCACTACCGGTCCCGATATCTAAAATTCGAATTGGTTTTTCACTCTCCCTAGCATCTTCCTTTCTGATTGAAATGGTATCTAGAATCCATTGCACCAATTCTTCTGTTTCCGGCCTAGGAATCAATACATCTTGGGTCACGGAAAACTCCAAATCAAAAAAATAGGCTTTTCCTAGAATATGTTGAATGGGGCGTTGTAATTTTAATTGACTCAATCCGGAAAACAAGGAACCTTCTTCCTCCTTAGAGACCATCAAATTGGGCTCTAAAGCCAAAACAAATCTTTCTAGCCCCAAATAATGTTCTATCATCATATAAAAAAAGCTATCTATCTCCTCTTTGGGATAAACAGGACCAAGTTCTTGATGAAAAATATTTTTAATTTCTTTAAGCAGCATAGCATAGGCGTTGTAATCGCCAAATTTCGCCTTTCTATTTCATTTCTGCAATCAATATATAAACCACAGATTAAGATAATTCCTTTAGCATCCAAACAGGACAGGAATAGTGACCTGTATTTCCCATTGGCGATTCTATATATTCAAATCCCGATGCAAGGTATAGCTTCTGAGCATCTTTCATAAAGGGCATGGTCTCTAAATAACATTGTTCATAACCGTATTCTTTAGCTTTCCGCAAACATATTTCCATCATCTTAGCCCCTAGACCCCGGCCTCTAGCTTCTTCCAAAAAATACATTTTTTGCAATTCACATACGTTCCCTTGGTAATTCTCCAACGGGGCTATTCCTGCTCCCCCTATAATTTTTCCTCGGTCCTCCACCACAAAATAATCGGCTTTGGGTTGCTCATAATTTTCGAACATATGGTCTAAGGAAGCATCCTCATAAGCAGTACCTACCTTTGGCACCCCCAAATCTTCCAAAACTTCCCGGATTACCTTGGCTACCACTTTGTTGTCTTCAGACTTTATTTCCCTTATAATTGCTGTGATCATATGGTTCTTAAAACTATCTAATTATTATACTATTTTTGTGAAGTGAAGATACATGAAAAATATATTTCCAGGTGCATTGAACTAGCTAAAAATGGCCTGGGCACAACCTTTCCCAACCCTATGGTTGGCAGTGTCATTGTGCATAACGACAAAATAATTGGCGAGGGCTATACGAGCCCCTATGGAGGACCACATGCCGAAGTAAACGCCATTCTATCCGTTGCCGACCCTAGTGTACTAGCCGAGGCAACCATCTATGTAACCCTTGAACCTTGTTCCCATTTTGGAAAGACCCCTCCTTGCGCCGACCTTATCCTAAAACATAAGATTCCAAATGTAGTTATTGGTCTTTTAGACCCACATGAAAAAGTAGCCGGAAAAGGAATAGAGAAACTAAAAGCTGCAGGTTGCCATGTAAGTGTTGGTGTTTTGAAAAAAGAATGCAAGGACCATCACAAACGCTTTCTGACCTTCTACGAGAAAAATCGACCTTATATTATTTTAAAATGGGCCGAAACTAGTGACGGGTATATAGCTCCTTCCCAAGAGAAAAGGAACAGTACACCAGAACCTTTTTGGATCACCAATGCAAACTCCCAACAAATGGTGCACCAATGGCGCTCTGAGGAACAAGCTATTTTAGTGGGCACCAATACCGCATTGCAAGACAATCCTAAATTAGATGTCAGGCATTGGAAGGGAAAAAACCCTATAAGAATTGTAATAGATAAAGCACTTAAAATTCCATCTCATTACCATCTAATGGACGGCAGTGTTAAAACAATTGTCCTCACTGCGGTGGAAGAAACAAACGCCCATATTAAAGACATTGATTACGAAATCATTGATTTCTCAGGCAATATCGCCCAGCAAATTTGCGAAGTCCTTCACAAACATCAGATTTTAAGTGTTATTATTGAAGGAGGCAGCCAAACCCTGCAATCCTTTATTTCTGAAAATTTATGGGATGAAGCTCGAATTTTTATCGGTAAACCCGTTTTTGGAAAAGGGCTAAAAGCCCCTACAATAAATGGGCGTCGCCATTCTGAACAATATATTGATACGGACAACTTAATTTTTCTAAAAAATGATTAAAAACATCATCTTCGACTTTGGCGACATTTTCATTAACCTGGACAAACAAATTGTTTTTAAAGAGATGAAAAAACATGGGATCCATGATTTCCTGCCTAGATTAACCCCTTTAAATGAAGCGTTTGAAGTAGGCAGCATTGGTCCCGATGAATTTTTAAACGAACTGCATTTACATTTCCCCCAGGTAAGTCCTTTGGAAATAAAACGAATATGGAATTCTATGTTATTGGATTTCCCTGAGTATCGATTACAATTTCTTGAAGATTTGGCCAAACAACAAGATTACCGCCTATTCCTTCTTAGCAATACAAATGCCTTGCATATTCCGCATGTAGAACAACAAATGGGAAAACTACAATTTGAACGTTTTAGGAATTGTTTTGAGCAGTTTTACTTATCTCATGAAATTAAGCTAAGAAAGCCAAACCAAGAAATCTTTGAGTTTGTCCTGAATGAAAACAATTTAAAGGCTTCAGAAACATTTTTTATAGACGACACCTTAGAAAACACAGTGGCCGCAACACCACTTGGCATAAAAACCTGGAATCTTTTAGTTGGCAAGGAAGACATCATCAGTTTAAAAGAAAGGCTTTAAAATGGTAAATTTAGCCTTAAGTGTTATTTTCTCTAGCTTAATTTTTGTCATTTTTAAATTATTTAGGAAATACGATATAGAAACACTTTATGCTATTATCACCAATTATTTTGTAGCGTGTATCGTAGGGGTATTATTTTACCAAAAGAATGTCTCTTATGCCGAGATCCCCAAGAAACCGTGGTTTTTAGGCTCCCTGCTCCTAGGGTTTTTATTTATCCTCGTTTTTAACCTTATGGCCGCCACTTCCCAAAAGAGCGGCGTATCGGTGGCTTCGGTGGCCACCAAAATGTCATTGGTGATTCCGGTACTGTTCAGTGTTGGTTTTTATAATGAAAAGCTTTCCTTTCTTAAAATTGTCGGTATCGTATTAGCGCTTGCCGCGGTCTATTTTGTCTCGGTCAAGGAAAAGGGGTTTAAAATCAATAAAAGAGTTCTAATACTCCCTTTATCCGTTTTTATAGGTTCCGGGATCATAGACACCAGTATAAAGTACTTAGAAACGAGTTGGGTTCCTCAGGAAGAATTTCCTTTATTCTCGGCTGCTGTTTTTGCCTCTGCTGCTAGCATTGGCTTTATTTACTTGATTATTAAATCTTTTAAAACCAGGATTTCCATCAATTTAAAAAACGTCCTAGCCGGGGTATGCCTTGGGATACCAAATTACTTTTCGGTTTATTTTTTATTAAACGCCTTACAACATGAAAGTTTGAGTACCGCAACCGTGTTTACATTAAACCATGTTGCCATAGTTATGCTGTCTACTTTATTGGGAATTATCTTGTTTAAGGAGCATATGAGCAAAAAAAATTGGGCAGGAATAGCACTAGCAGTTGCCAGTATCTTTTTAGTTGCGTTATTTTGAAGATTCTTATGGAAACAGACACCTACAAAACCCTAGACACCCCTTCGACTGAAATCCTATTCAAGGAGAAAAAAAGTAAATTCTTCGGATACGCCTTTCCGATAGAGAACGAGGACGATGTTAAAACCATTATTGAAGACCTTAGGAAAGTGCACCATACTGCCAACCATGTTTGTTATGCATGGCAATTAGGGGTAGAACAACTTAGGTACAGAGCCAATGATGACGGCGAGCCTAATAATAGCGCAGGGATGCCTATTTACGGCCAGATACAATCTTTTGGGGTCACCAATGTGCTTGTTGCCGTAGTTAGAATCTTCGGAGGCACAAAGCTCGGGGTAGGCGGATTGATAAGCGCTTATAAGACCGCTGCCCAATTGACCTTAGAAACTGCCGTGATCGTAGAAAAAACGCTGAAAAAAGAATTTGTCCTATATTTTGACTATCCGGAAATGGATAAAGTAATGCGCACCATTAAGCAGCAACAACTCGAAATTATTTCACAAGAAATGACCATGAAGTGTAAGATCCGCTTATCGGTAAGAAAACAGGATGCACCACGCATTGAAAAAATATTTTCAATAATGCATCCTGTAAAAATAGTTCAGCATAATTAAGACTTCAATTTTTCCATAATGTAATCGGGACATCTCATTGGTCTATTTGTCTTCATATCTATAAAAGCCAAAACCGTATTTGCTTCTATCAACAACTCTTTGTCTTGGTTGTATATTTTATAGTCAAACTCTATTTTCACCATAGGTGTTTTCTTTAGACTTGTAACCACAGTAATAAGGTCGTCGTATAAGGCCGATTTCTTAAAATTTATATTCAATGACACCACTGGGAGCATAACTCCGTTCGCTTCCATCTTTTTATAGGACACCCCTATTTTCCTTAACCACTCTACCCTACCCATTTCCAAGTATTGGGCATAATTTCCGTGATATACCACGCCCATTTGATCTGTCTCACCATATCTAACCCTAAAAGAAATTTCGTCGTACTTCATAATAATCGTTATAATTTTGATATCCTTTAAAAGGAGCCGCAATCGGCATCCGGCATGGGGAAAAAAAACAAGATATTCAACCCCTTTTCAATTTTTTTCTTAGAATAATTGTTCACATATTTGCCTAACGTGATAGCGCTGCAAAACAAAGCAAAATATCAACAATATTTACAATAACAACAAAAAAGAGGATTTTAAAAATGAGTGTTACTGCAACTTCCGTATGGAACAATTGTTTGAGCTTTATTAAGGACAATATCCAGCCGCAGGCATTCAAAACTTGGTTTGAGCCGATTAAACCTATAAAGCTATCCGACAATGCTTTAAGTGTACAAGTTCCAAGCAAATTCTTTTACGAGTGGCTCGAAGAGCACTATGTAAAGCTTTTAAAAGTTTCCCTTACAAAAGAATTAGGAGAAACAGCAAAATTGGTATATATTATCAAAATGGAAAATACTTATGGCAATCGTGAACCTTTTACAGAAAAAATACCAAGCGCTAACAGATCGCGTGTTGAGCCGCAAGAGCTAGATGTTGCTATAAAATCAAAAAATCCAGAATTAAAAAATCCTTTTGTGATTCCTGGCATTCGAAATATAAAAATCGAATCCCAATTAAATCCCAATTATAGTTTTGATAATTTCCTGGAAGGAGACGCTAACAGATTAGCAAGATCTGCTGGTATGGCCGTTGCCAATAAACCAGGAGGCACCTCTTTTAACCCTTTATTAATTTTTGGAGGCGTGGGGCTCGGAAAAACCCATTTAGTACATGCCATAGGGGTCGAGATAAAAGACAAGTATCCCGAAAAAACAGTACTTTACATTTCTGCCGAGAAATTTACACAACAATATATAGAATCTGTAAAAAAGAATACAAGGAACGATTTTATCCACTTCTACCAGTTGATAGATGTCCTAGTTATAGACGATGTACAGTTTTTATCCGGAAAATCGGGTACACAAGATGTATTCTTCCATATATTCAACCACTTGCACCAGAATGGGAAGCAAGTAATTTTGACTTCGGACAAAGCTCCTGTTGATATGCAGGATATCGAACAACGCTTATTGTCTCGTTTTAAATGGGGACTGTCTGCTGAATTGCAAACACCAGGTTATGAAACCAGGATTTCCATTCTAAAAAACAAACTATATCGTGATGGCGTCGAAATGCCGGAGGAAATTATTGAATATGTAGCCAAACATATAAAATCTAATATTAGAGAGCTAGAAGGCGCTATTATTTCATTAATAGCCCAATCTTCCTTCAACAAAAAAGAAGTTACATTAGAATTAGCACAATTCGTAGTAGAGAAGTTTGTTAAGAATACAAAGAGAGAAGTTTCTATCGACTATATTCAAAAGGTAGTTTCTGATTATTTTGAGATGGATGTCAGCACATTACAATCAAAAACCAGAAAGAGACATATTGTACAAGCAAGACAGCTAGCCATGTTTTTTGCAAAAAAATTCACCAAAGCTTCTTTGGCCAGTATTGGTTCCCAAATAGGAAAAAGAGATCACGCTACTGTACTACACGCTTGTAAAACGGTTGATAATTTAGCCGAAACCGACAAGCAGTTTAAAAAATACATAGAAGACTTAAGCAAGAAATTTTCATAAACAAGGCATTCCATGAAAACCAAAATTCTTATGGTTTGCCTTGGTAATATTTGCAGGTCGCCCTTGGCAGAAGGTATTCTTACCGACAAATTAGACCCTAACAAAGTATTTGTAGATTCTGCTGGCACTGCTGGCTATCATATTGGAAAAAGTCCCGATCCCCGATCTATTGCCATAGCAAGAAAGTACGGGATCGATATCAGTCAACAACGGTGTCGAAAATTCACTGACTCAGACTTTGAATTGTTCGATCATATCTTCGTTATGGACAAGAGTAATTATGACGATATCATGGCCTTGACCAAGAACGATAAGGATCGCGAAAAAGTAAGCCTACTATTAAATCAAATAGAGAGCAATTTACACGAGGTTCCCGACCCCTATTACGGCGGAGACGAAGGCTTTGAAAAGGTATATCATTTAATTGACAAGGCTTGCACTATAATAGCCAAAGAGTTAAATGCAAAATAACAGCAACAAATGGAACAAAACACAAATAGAAGAGGAAGATTATTTTTAATCCCCACCACCTTGGGCGACAACGAACCTCTTGAGGTTTTACCCATTTCGATAAAAAGGACCATTGAGGAAGTTGACCACTACATTGTAGAAAACGAAAAAACAGCCCGGCATTTTATAAAAAAAATAAGCCCTAAAAAATCTCAACCAAGCTTACAGCTAAATTTACTGAATAAATTTACCCCTCCTGAAATTCTGCCTACTTTCCTAGATGCATGCATCGATGGTTTTGATGTGGGAATTTTATCGGAAGCAGGTTGTCCTGGCATTGCAGACCCCGGAGCAGACATCGTTGCTATTGCACACAAAAAAGGCATACAAGTTGTCCCTTTGGTTGGCCCATCTTCTATTTTACTGGCATTAATGGCCAGTGGTCTCAACGGTCAAAGTTTTGCCTTTAACGGCTATTTGCCAATTGAATCCAGCGAAAGAAAGAAGAGTATCAAGAGATACGAAAAAATTTCTCGCGACCTTGATCAATCACAAATATTTATAGAAACCCCGTACCGGAACAATAAATTATTTGAAGAATTATTAAAGACCCTTTCCGAAAATACTCAAATCTGTATTGGTACCGATATCACTTTACCTACAGAGTACATTAAAACTAAAACAGTAAGAGAGTGGGGAAAAATAAAACTCGAACTCCATAAAAGACCTACGATATTTATCATCCACGCATAATAAAAAAGCCTTAACAAAAAGAAGTTAAGGCTTTTTTATTATTCATTTTATTAAATCCTAGGGTTTCGTTTAGGGGTTACATGAGAAACATCATACCCGGAAAACTTTTTGATATAATAATCTATACCAGTACCAAAACTATCGCTCACATTCATGGTACCCATGGAGCGCAAATACTTTTTTACATTACCGGCACCCGCCAAATGCGCTGCCGCTAAAATTCCAGATTCCGTTATTTCCTGGCCATTAATCACCTTTCCGACAAAACGTTTGATGTCCTTTCGGAGAATCCATTTATTCCTGGAAAGATTGGTATGAAATACCTTTTCCTGTAAAATAGGATCGTTTAAAAACCTTGTTGCATTATACACGCCAAGCAGCTCTAGGGTTCCTATACCAAATTGGTACTTACCCAAATATCCAAAAGCATTGGTGGTAAAATAATTTCCTTGAGACTCCTTAAACGCTAAGGCTTCTTTAAATCCATTATAGGAGGTTCCTAAAAATGGAGGGGCAACCAGCGGCATTTTTAAAATTGTTTTGTGTTCGGGATACAAAACTTCAGTAGGTCCATTTACTCTTAAGGATTCGGGTACTTCTACCTTTTTAGTATTAAACCCAAAACCAAAACTAATAAGAATAAAAATAATGATAACGGGGAACAAATAATTTGTCCACTTTCTCATATGTTTGTTTTCTTAAGACTTATAATCAAAAAACTGATTTGCTTAAATTACAGGCTGCAAATATAAAACCGTTTTTTGAGACACCCTCTAATTTAACCAAAAATTATCTTTTAGATTAATTTTATTAGTCAAAAGGCCTTATTAAAAAGTTTAGCGGTTAATCTTTTGTGCGTTGATCCAGCGTACATATTGCTCCTTATTACGGTTGTGCTGCGATAAAGTCTTGGCGAATTTATGGTAACCAAAATTTTCCACATTGGCCACGAAATACAAATAATCGTGTTTTTCTGGATTCAATACGGCTTCTATAGCCGATATGTCGGGCATCGCTATAGGCCCAGGAGGCAGGCCGGCCACCTTGTAAGTATTGTATGGAGAATCTAATTCCAGGTCCTTATAGAGCACTCGTTTAATTATGGTATCAAAATTTCCGGAATGGAGTTTTATAGCATAAATAACAGTAGGGTCGGCTTGCAAAGGCATTCCTATGCGCAACCTATTAAGATAAACACCAGCCACCCTTGGCCTTTCATCTACCTTAGCCGTTTCTTTATGTACAATAGAAGCCATTACTACTACCTCAGCCGGAGTAAGCCCCAAGACCTTTGCCCTTTCCTTTCGTTTATCGTTCCAAAACCTATGGTATTCTTTAAGCATTCTGCTCATAAAGCCATCTGCTGATGTATTCCAAAAGAACTCATAACTATTGGGAACATACATACTTAAAGCTGTTGCTTCATTAAAACCATTAGCTTCCAAAAAGCCTGTATTCCTAAAGGCACTAACCAAAGAAACACTGTCCGCTTCGATCTGTTGCGAAATCCTCCCCGCCAATTCTTCCAAGGTTTCTTGATTATTAAATGCCACCTTAACCGGAATATTTATGCTTCGAAGGGAATTTATGATCTCATTATTAGTCATGCCCTTTTTAACAGCAAACTTACCTGCCTTCAAATGAACATCGTATCCTTTTTTCTTGGCAGCCGTTTCAAATGTCCCCATATCCTTCAATAAAGGCTCTAAACTTTCCTTTACCGAATCAAAATTGGCATCTGAAGAAACATAGATATAAGCAGATTCATTGCTGAATTTTGTGTTTGGCATAAAAAAGACACTATAAACCTTATAGGTAAAATACCCTCCTACCAATACACCTATTATTACGATCAGCAGAATAATTTTTCTTATATACATTACTTATTTAGCTTTTGAAACAAAATTTCATTTTTAAATTTACCATTGGAAATAATCCAATCTTTTTTTACGCCCACTTTTTCGAAACCCAATTTCGCAAACAAATGAAGACTGGGCTCATTATCTTCCAAAACGTTGGTATAGATTTGTTTTAATCCAAGAACCGAAAAAACATACTCTGTCAATAAAGCAACAGCTTCTGTACCGATACCTTTATTTCGATCCCCGGGCTGACGAACTATAATCCCTAATCCCGCCCGTAAGTTCTTAGGATCAAAATCGAAAAGGTCAATAAAACCAATGGCACGGTCTTTCAGATCGCATATGCACAAACGCAATTGCTTTACTTCATAAATATCCTTATGAGCGTTTTCTAGGTAAAGTTCCAAAACATGCTTAGAATATGGTGCTGTAGTACCACTAATCTCCCAATTCTCCGGATCATTTTCTAGGAGATAAAGGAACTTTAGATCTTCGGGCTCCAAGGCCCTTAGGTAAATTTGTTTTCCTTTAAGACTCAACATCTATCTCTCCTTTAAAGACTAGCTTGGCTGGGCCTATTAAAAATATTTCTTTATAACCCTCCTTGGTTTTATTAAATTTCACCTGTAGCTCTCCACCCAAGGTTCCTATGGTAACATGATTGCTTTGTGTTTTCCCGCTGTTATGCATCGCCAAGGCTACGGCCGTCACTCCTGTACCACAAGACAAGGTTTCATCTTCCACGCCTCGCTCATAAGTCCTTACATTGAATACCGCTTGATCCTCTTGATGAACAAAGTTAATATTACTACCTTCTTTCCCATATATTCCGTAACGCAACTTTTTCCCTTCCTTGGAAACATCAAGATCCTCAAGATTGCTAACGATTTGCACATGATGTGGCGATCCTGTATTTAAAAAATCGTAATTTGTTTTTTCATTAATTTCGGACACATCCTGCATTTGTAGGCTAACCACATCTTCGGCAATACTGGCATGGTGCAAACCATCTACAGCAACAAAAGTCGCCTCCCCTTTTATAACCTCTAGTTGATTCGCAAAGGCCACCAAGCACCTTCCTCCGTTTCCACACATACTGCTCTGGTTTCCATCGGAATTATAATACACCATTTTAAAATCGGATTCCGCGTCATTTTCCAACAAAATAAGTCCATCGGCACCAATGCCAAATTTCCTGTCACATAAAAAAGCCACCAATTTGGTATTTGATTTCGGAAAAGTCCCCTCCCGATTATCGATCATGACAAAATCATTCCCTGTCCCTTGATATTTAAAAAACTGTAGTTTCATATTAAATTTTATACCACAAATATATAATTTTATTAAGGTTATTTTAGCAGTTAAAAAGGCGTTAAACCAAATTTATGGTTTCGAAAATATGTTAATTTTACAAAAGCTAATTCAAATCTTTGTTTTTATGAAAAAAATCGGAAGTTTATTATTAGTAGCTGTTTTTGCAGGAGCAATTACCTTGGGGGCTTACAAGTTTTTTTTCGAAAAACCGAACTTTGCAATCATCTCTCAAGATAATGGTTCACGCGTACTAACAACCTCCAGCTACACACCAACCTCGGCCAGGGGAGCAGGAATTAACGAGGTAGATTTTACTTCGGCAGCCGAAAGCACCGTAAATGCCGTGGTACACGTTAAAAATGTCACCTTAAACAAGACTCCTTCGAATATCATAGAATATTTTTACGGCTCCGGAAGCACTCCTAGGCCTCAGGTGGGTACGGGTTCGGGCGTCGTCATTTCATCGGATGGGTATATTGTCACCAATAATCACGTAATAGACAAGGCAGACCATTTACAAGTTACATTAAACAATAACAAAACTTATGATGCCGAATTAATCGGTACCGACCCTAACACGGATATTGCTCTTTTAAAAATAAATGCAGACAGACAACTCCCTTATTTAGCCTTTGGAGACTCGGACAATACCAAGGTTGGAGAATGGGTATTGGCCGTTGGCAACCCCTTTAACCTTACCTCTACGGTTACCGCCGGAATTGTCAGTGCCAAGGCAAGGGCATTAGGAAGAATAGACCAATCATTTATCCAGACCGATGCCGCTGTAAATCCAGGTAATAGCGGTGGAGCTTTAGTAAACACCAATGGAGACCTTATCGGAATTAACACAGCCATTACCTCCCAAACAGGTTCCTATGTGGGATATTCATTTGCTGTCCCCAGTAATATTGCCAAAAAGATAGTAGAAGATATTATGGAATACGGCAATGTTCAAAAAGGAATCCTAGGGATCACCCCTCCTCGACTTTCTAGCGAATATGCCATAAAAAATGGCCTTCATAATATTGATGGTGTTTATGTAGAATCTATTGAAGAAGATTCTGGTGCCTATGATGCAGAAATGCAAACGGGTGATATCATTAAGAAAGTTGACGAGATTAACATTCACACCTCCTCTGACCTAACTGGATATATTGCTACAAAAAGACCTGGAGACCAGGTTAAAGTTACGGTGTTGAGAGATGGTGAGAGCCTAGAATTTGATGTTACCCTAAAAGAAAGGCAGACTATTGTTATTCCGGTAATCGGGTTTGAAGTAAAAAATCTTACCGAAAAAGATAAAAAGACGTTCAGAACGAAAAAAGGCGTAAAAATCATTGGTGTTCCCGAAACCTTTAGAGCATATGATTTAGAAGGAAAGGTATTACTTTCTTTTGGAGACCAAGAAATCAACAATATCAAAGAGGCCAAGACCTTATTTGGCAGAATCTCTAGATATGGTAGAGCCAGTATCACCATGCTAACGGAAAAAGGAGAAAAAGAAAGGCTGATTATTCAGTAAGAAAAGAAACACTAGTTAAAAGCGCCCTCAAACTGGGCGTTTTTTTTATTTCACAAATTTGTACGAAAACGTTTGAAATTTCTATTTTTACAAAAAAATAACTCACCAACAACTAACAAACTAAGACCAATGAATGCGAACACATTGTATGAAAAGGAACTAGCTTTTCAGGCCGACAGAAGAAAAGCCACCACCGAATTCATCAAAATCATCAGTGACCTATGGTATGACAAATCCATCGAAATTGTACTTTTCAAAAATCAAGTCATTGATAGAAATGTCAGCGATATTATTAATCTACACGAATACGCTGGTCAATTTGTCCAAAAGCCCATTTCAATTTTCGATTCTGTAGAAATATTAAGAACCATCAACGACATAAATTTACCCCCATCCAAATTAGACATTGGAAAACTTACTTATGAATATCATTCCGACCATCAGAGCGCTATCGACATCAATAGCTTTATCATGGAAAAACTGGAAAAAGCCAAATCCTGTGAAGAAATAATCCCAAAGGATGTAGTACTGTATGGTTTCGGCAGGATTGGCAGGTTAATTGCTCGAGAATTAATGGCTAAAACAGGCAAGGGCAACCAACTTAGACTAAGAGCCATTGTTACCCGAGGGGCTATTACAGCCGAGATTCTAGAAAAAAGAGCCAACTTATTACGGACAGATTCTGTTCATGGTCAATTTATGGGTACTGTAGACATAGATGTAAAAAACCAGGCCATGATAATTAATGGCACTACGGTTCATATGATCAGTGCCGACCGACCAGAGGATATTGATTATACGATATACGGAATTTCAAGGGCCTTAATCATAGATAATACAGGTGCTTACAGGACCAATGAAGCCTTGTGCAGACATTTAAAATCTAATGGCGCCAGCCAAGTGCTACTTACTGCCCCAGGAAAGGATGTTCCTAATATAGTACATGGTGTCAATCACCTGGAATTTGATCCTAACACTACTAAAATATTTTCAGCAGCCTCTTGTACAACAAACGCCATTACTCCTATTCTTAAGGCAGTAGAGGAGTCTTTGGGCATCGAAAAGGGACATATAGAGACCATTCATGCCTACACCAATGATCAAAACTTGGTAGACAACATGCACGGAAAATACAGGCGTGGAAGGGCCGCTGCACTAAATATGGTGATTACCGAAACCGGTGCTGGCAATGCGGTAAGCAAAGCTTTGCCTCAACTAAAGGGTAAATTTACTTCCAATGCTATTAGAGTCCCTGTTCCAAATGGTTCGTTGGCTATTTTAAATATAGCGCTAAAAAACAAAACGTCGAAAGAAACCATAAACGCCATCATCAAAAAATATGCTTTGGAAGGCGACTTGGTAGAACAGATAAAATACTCCATGAGCCAAGAATTGGTTTCTACCGACATTGTTGGCACTTCGGCACCTGCTATTTACGACAGTGCCGCAACCATAGTTTCGGAAGATGGAAAAAACCTTGTTCTTTATATATGGTATGACAACGAATTTGGCTATTCTAATCAGGTCATTAGATTGGCGAAATACATCGCTAAAGTCAGAAGATTTACTTACTATTAATAAGAAGCGAACCATAAACCCATAAAAAGGGCGCTACCACGGTTTTCTAATACAAAACTAGGTAGTGTCCCTTTTTTTTTCTTAATTGGGATTATTAAAGTACTTTTGTCTCCTCAAAATCAGTATTAACAATAAGAATTACATAAATGAAATTTTCAAAAATACTCTTTATTGTAATGGCTCTATTGTCATTTAACATTCACTTTTCCCAAACTGCGGAAGAAGAGACAGACAAGCTTTCTTTAGATGAGGGTCCAGTGAGTTCACAATTCGAGTATATCTCCGTTAAATCGGGAAATTACAGGGCCGATGGTATTCGGTACGAAGTAGTAAAGGAATCTAATCTACTGAAGTTAAGACAGAACGTATTAGATTCTATCAATGAATATTACAAAGAGATAAATAAACTCAATGCTACCATTCAAGGGCAGGAAGAAACTATAGCTTCTTTAAACCAAAAGTTGGAAGAAACAACAAATACTCTTGTTGCCGTAACAGAAGAAAAAGACAGCATGTCTTTTTTAGGGGTTTTAGTAGCAAAAAGCACCTATAATTTTATAGTATGGGCTATTATCGCAGGCCTACTATTATTATTATTGTTCTTTATATATAAGTTTAGAAACAGTAACATCCTAACCCAAGAAGCCAAATCATCGCTTGCCGAGGTAGAAGTCGAATTTGAAGACCATAGAAGACGCGCCTTGGAAAGGGAGCAAAAGATAAGTCGACAATTACAGGACGAGATTAACAAGCAAAAAAAGACAAAATAAGAAAAAGCTCCAAATGGAGCTTTTTTTATGTCTGGCCACCACCTCCTTTCATAGTTTAAAAACTGCCTCCCTAAAGAGTCAGTTTCTATCTCGAAGGGTATTGGCAAAAATACCGATCCGGATACATCGGTATAAATTTCCCGGCCACAAATTATTTTGAAAGAAAAGATGGGAGTCCTATCCTTACCTTACAGACCACGGGACCTTCCTGACACTTTGTACCGCAACAATTGAAACCCCAAGACATATAATTCTTTTTCTGATTTGACATCCACGTGGTACATTAGATTAATAAGAAGCAACCCACCGCTTTAGACAATTCTTCTTCCTATTAAAAAGTGTTACCTAAAGATTCGTATGGTTTCCTTACTTTTGCATGGCTCCTCAATAAAAGAAATTGACAAACTGCTTATCCATTAAAAGATGCGAATAGATATCATCACCGTAGTACCAGATATATTAAAAAGTCCGTTCGAGGCTTCCATTTTGAAAAGATCTATAGAAAAAAACATTGTAGAAGTCCACGTACACAATTTACGCGACTACACCGACTTAAGTTACAACCAGGTTGACGATTACCAATTTGGAGGTGGTGCAGGGATGGTTTTAATGATAGAGCCAATTGATAAATGTATCACAGCCTTAAAAAAGGAGCGCGATTATGACGAGGTTATTTATATGACGCCAGATGGGGTTACCTTAAATCAAAAAATAGCCAACAGCCTATCCTTACTTAATAATATCATTATTTTATGCGGACATTATAAGGGGGTAGACCAAAGGGTTAGAGACCTGTTTATCACAAAAGAGATTTCTATCGGCGATTATGTTTT
This sequence comes from Arenibacter nanhaiticus, assembly GCF_900141935.1. Classification (GTDB taxonomy): domain Bacteria; phylum Bacteroidota; class Bacteroidia; order Flavobacteriales; family Flavobacteriaceae; genus Arenibacter; species Arenibacter nanhaiticus. The sequence goes on from NZ_FQYX01000024.1 coordinate 60,272, forward strand.
ATCTGGTGGTGAGCTTGGAGCTGCTGTCTTGTGCGATACCATTATTCGCCTTATACCAGGAGTGTTGAGCAATGAAACTTCGGCCTTAACGGACACTTTCCAAGACAACCTTCTTGCCCCTCCAGTATATACAAGGCCCGCCGATTATAAAGGCACCAAAGTACCCGAAGTCTTATTAAGCGGAAACTTCCCGAAAATTGAAGAGTGGCGTGAAGATGAGGCCTATAAACGAACAGAAAGACTGCGCCCCGATTTATTGGAATAAATTTATACTTAAAAATAATTGGGTGGTAAACATTGGAAGATAAAACAAACGACTGAAAAATACATCCTAAGACATTGCAAAAGAAATTCTATGGTATTACGCACGGCAATAAAGCTACAAGGGCATCAAGAACAATTTTTGTGATTAAAATCATTTTCAATTCCTTGTTGTTTACAAATAAATAATTACTTTTGCAGTCAATTAAATCAACCTCTGACGAAAATCGTGAAAGTTGGCTTAAGCTAATAATATAATAGTATTATATAATGGAAGATTTATTAAAATTTGTACAAGACGAATTTATTCCTAAAAAGGATTTCCCTAACTTTTCTGCTGGTGACACAATAACTGTTTACTACGAAATTAAGGAAGGTGAAAAAACAAGAACACAGTTTTTTAAAGGTGTTGTAATTCAAAGAAGAGGTCAAGGTGGTACTGAAACTTTTACAATCCGTAAAATGTCAGGAACCGTTGGGGTAGAACGTATTTTCCCTATAAACATGCCTGCACTTCAAAAAATTGAAGTCAACAAAAGAGGTAAAGTTCGTAGAGCTCGTATTTTCTACTTTAGAGAACTTACTGGTAAAAAAGCAAGAATTAAGGAGATTCGCTCCTAAGCAGCATATTATAGTACATAAAAAAAGCATCTTTTTCATTAAAGATGCTTTTTTTTTGCTTTATAGTAAGCACCCCAAACAATCGCCTAACCAACTGATGTTAAAGTTATTAAAACATTTGGTTATACGATAAAAGTTTATTACTTTTAATACAAGATCAAAACATAAGGAGTTTATGTTGATCTTATAAAGTCCACGTTCTTTATTTCATTGTTAAATTCTTTTTGTAGCGCGAAACCATTAGTAAAATGGTAAGCCCTCAAAAAATGATTCGATAGATTACGAAGTGCCGTTTTAGGTACAGCGTTGAAAAAAGTCGGACATTTATGCAATGAAAAGAAACATGAATTATCTCTTGGTCGTAATATGAGAGATAAATAATGTTTCAAACGTAGAAACAGTCACGCAAATGCAATCAAGGGTTGCCGTTTTGTTGTAATACAGAATAATAAGTTTGTAAACTGTTTCTAGAAAGCCATATCAAGGTACATTCTACAATGATATGGCTTTTATTTTTTCCAAAAATCGCTTCTTTAGTACACATCCCCTTCAAATCCCTGCATTTTATTAACAAAATAAGGCAATATTAAAACTTTGGCACTTTAATTAGCATTTATAAAATTGTATATTTGTTCCGCTTAAACTTAAAAACTTAGATACAAATGCCAAAAATTTTATATACCAAAACGGACGAAGCTCCTGCATTAGCAACACAATCTTTTCTCCCCATAGTAAAGGCATTTACGAAGACAGCCGGAATAGAAGTCGAATTAAAAGACATCTCTCTTGCTGGTAGAATAATCGCTACCTTTCCTGAATACCTAGAGGAGTCACAGAAAATTTCGGACGACTTGGTAGAGTTGGGCAAGTTGGCAAAATTGCCAGATACCAACATCATAAAATTACCAAACATTAGTGCCTCTGTACCTCAGTTAAACGAAGCCATAGCTGAAATTCAAAAGAAAGGATATAACATTCCTAGCTATCCTACGGATCCAAAAAACCAGGAAGAGGAATTAATTAAAGCGAAATACGACAAAATAAAAGGTAGTGCTGTAAACCCTGTATTACGTGAAGGAAATTCGGATCGTAGAGCCCCTAGAGCTGTAAAAAACTACGCAAAGAAAAATCCACACTCTATGGGAGCATGGGCTGTTAGTTCAAAAACCCACGTTGCAACGATGGGACAGGGTGATTTTAAATCCAATGAAAAATCGCTTACCCTAAAGGATGCTACAAGCGTATCCGTTGTTCTTACCAAAGCTGATGGCAATAAAATTGTTCTTAAAGACAATATATCCCTATTGGCCGGTGAAATCATCGATAGCACCGTATTGAGCAAAAAAGCTTTATTGGCCTTTTTGGAAGCACAAATTAAAGATGCGAAAGATCAAGGAGTTTTATTTTCCTTGCATATGAAGGCTACCATGATGAAGGTTTCCGATCCTATTATTTTCGGTCACGCCGTAAAAGTATTTTTCGCCGACGTTTTTAAAAAACATCAAACCACTTTCGAAAATCTAGGCGTTAATGCCAATGACGGATTAGACAGTTTACTTAACAAAATAAAAGAACTCCCTGAGGCCGAACGTCAGTCTATTGAAGCCGATATTGCAACCGCTATTACAGAAGGACCAGATATGGCCATGGTTAATTCTGATAAAGGAGTTACCAACCTTCATGTGCCTAGCGATATTATTATTGATGCTTCTATGCCTGCCATGATCAGAAATTCTGGACAAATGTGGAATGCAGCAGGAAAATCTCAAGATACTAAGGCAGTTATTCCTGATAGCAGCTATGCTGGTGTATACACAGAAACCATAAACTTTTGTAAGGAACACGGTGCTTTTGACCCTACCACCATGGGTACCGTTCCAAACGTAGGACTAATGGCACAAAAGGCCGAGGAATACGGTTCTCACGATAAAACTTTTGAAATTTCTTCCAACGGTACAGTAGCCGTTATAGATAAGACTACAGGAGCTACTCTTCTGGAGCACCAAGTAGAAGAAGGTGATATCTGGAGAATGTGCCAGGTGAAGGATGCCCCAATCCAAGATTGGGTGAAACTAGCCGTATCAAGAGCAAGAGCTTCTAAGGATCCAGCAATTTTTTGGTTGGATGAAAATAGAGCTCATGATGCCGAATTAATCAAGAAGGTACAAGCTTACTTGCCAAATCATGATACTAGTGGCTTGGACATTAAAATTATGTCCCCAGAAAAAGCAACAGTCTACACCCTAGAACGCTTGAAGGCTGGGAAAAATACTATTTCTGTTACCGGAAATGTATTGCGTGATTATTTGACAGATTTATTTCCAATTTTAGAAGTTGGTACCAGTGCTAAAATGTTATCCATTGTTCCTTTAATGAATGGAGGAGGACTTTTTGAAACCGGAGCAGGAGGATCTGCCCCGAAGCATGTGGAGCAATTTTTATCCGAAGGACACCTTAGATGGGATTCTCTTGGAGAATTCCTAGCCTTAGGGGTTTCCTTGGAACACCATGCAGAAAAGAATAACAATAAAAAAGCCTTGATATTGGCCGATGCCTTGGATGCAGCCACTGAAAAATTCTTGGACAACGATAAATCGCCATCCAGAAAAGTAAAGGAATTAGACAATAGAGGAAGTCATTTTTATTTGGCCATGTATTGGGCACAAGCTTTGGCAGCACAAAATAAGGACGAAGAGTTAAAATCGATTTTTACGCCTATCGCTGAAAAGTTAACTAAAAACGAATCCGAGATCTTGGATCAATTAAATAATTCTCAAGGTTCTCCTATTAATGTTGGAGGCTACTACTTAGCGGATGATGCCCTTGTAGCAGAAGCGATGAGACCTAGTACAACCTTTAATACTATTATAGATAATATCTAATAACATTTCTATAAAGCTTAAAAAGGCCTTTTCTACTACAGAGAAGGCCTTTTTGTATTAAATAACCCAATGTTACTTTTAATTACTAAATAATAATGATATTTTTATTTCAAATTATTTTCCATGCGGAAGCTCCAAAAAATTCTTATTCTTTCATTTTTTATAAGTGCCTTACCACTGTTTTCGCAAGAAAAATTTACCCTTAGCGGCTCTATAATCCAAGCATCGAGCAACGAAACTCTTATTGGCGTTACCATTGCTTTTCCTTCTCTAGCAACCGGTGTCATCACCAATGAATATGGTTTTTATTCCATTACTCTCCCAAAAGGAAGTTACGATATTGTAGTAGGCTCCTTAGGTTTTAAAGAAATAAGGCGTCGGATTGACCTATTTGAAAACAAACAAATAAATTTTCAGCTTCAAGAAAGTTCGGAACAATTAAAAGAGGTTGTAGTCACCCAAAAAACTGACCAACTGCACATCAGAAAACCACAGATGAGTATAAACTCACTTTCGGCCACCAGCATTAAAAAAATACCGGTCGTTTTTGGAGAATCTGATGTTATTAAATCTATCCTATTACTTCCCGGTGTTACCAGTGCCGGAGAAGGAGCATCTGGTTTTAACGTAAGAGGCGGGGCAGCCGATCAAAACTTAATTTTGTTAGATGAGGCCATTATCTTTAACTCTTCACATTTATTTGGGTTCTTTTCCGTTTTCAATCCAGATGCCATCAAAAATCTAAAATTGTATAAAGGAGGTATCCCTGCCAAATACGGAGGGCGACTATCCTCGGTTTTGGATATCTATCAAAAGGAAGGAAACAGTAAAAGTTTTAAAATGAGTGGTGGCATTGGTGCCGTTTCGAGCCGTTTGTTACTAGAAGGACCTTTAAAACAAGAAAAAGGAGCCTTTCTTATTGGAGGAAGAGCCTCTTATGCGCATTTATTCTTACCACTTTTTGACAATAAAAACAAGGCATATTTTTATGACCTAAATACCAAACTAAATTATAAACTAAACGATAATAACAATATTTTACTTTCCGGATATTTCGGAAGGGATGTCTTTAATATTTCAGAGAATTTTATAAATACCTACGGGAACTCAGTTTTTAATTTCCGATGGAACCACCTTTTTTCCGACCAATTATTTTCAAACCTGTCTTTGATCTATTCTGATTATTTCTATGGACTAGAATTAGATTTTGTCGGATTTAAATGGAATTCGGGTATCCGCAATTTTAATATTAAATACGACTTTAAACATTACCTATCCAATACATTTCAACTGAATTATGGGCTGCACAATATTTACCATTATTTTAATCCAGGAGAGATTAAACCCAATAGGGAGAGTTCTGGAATTACTGCCGATAAATTGACCGACAAATACGCGAATGAATTTGGGGCCTATATAGATGCCGAACACAACATTTCGGATAAACTAAGCTTTCAATACGGACTACGGTGGAGCAATTTTATTCGATTGGGGCAAGATGAGCTAAATATATATGCCCATGACAATCCGGTTATTTTCAATGAAGAATATCAAATCTATGAAAAAGCCGACCCTATCGGGACAGAGAGTTTTAAAAGACGCGACCAACTAGCTACTTATAACGCCTTAGAACCTAGAATATCCCTGGCCTATACCATTAACGACAATAGCTCCATTAAGGCAAGCTACAATCATATGGTCCAGTATTTAAGTCTAATATCCAATACCAGTTCCCCTACCCCTCTAGATGTTTGGGCTCCTAGTGGCAGATATGTTAAGCCACAACTATTGGATCAATACGCCATGGGTTATTTTAAAAACTTTAAAGACAACGAATACAGTATTGAATCTGAAGTTTATTATAAAGACATTAGCAACCGAATAGATTATATAGACGGAGCAGATTTAATAGCCAATGATGCCATAGAACAGGTGTTTTTGAACGGTGAAGCAAGAGCTTATGGGTTAGAATTACTATTCAGAAAACAAGAAGGCGCCTTCAAAGGATGGCTATCCTATACACTTTCTAAATCAGAACAAAGAACCCCCGGAAGAATGGCTAACGAACCTGGCATCAATGATGGCAAATGGTACGATAGTGCTTATGACAAAACCCATGACATTTCTTTAAACACCTCCTATGAACTGAATAAGAAATGGAGTTTTAACGGCAACTTTATTTTCCAAACCGGACAACCCACCAATTACCCAACTGGCCAGTACCAGTTTAAAAATCTTGTCATTCCTATTTATGGTAATCGCAACGAAACACGATTACCTAATTATCATCGTTTAGATCTTTCTGCCACCTTAACACCTCGCAGAAATGAGGGAAGAAAATGGAAAACCGAATGGGTTTTTAGTATTTACAATCTATACAACCGTCGCAATGCGGCTTCCATAAATTTTAGCCAAAATGAAGATACTAAAAAGAACGAAGCCGTCAGGACCTCTATTTTTGGATTAGTACCATCCATAACCTATAATTTTAAATTTTAATCAAATGATCAGGAAACTCTTTTTACTACTTATGGTCTTGACTTTTTTAGGTTGTGAAGATGTTATTGAGGTTGAGTTGCCCACCAGTGAAACAAAGCTTGTGATCGACGCCCATTTTGGACTATATTTAAACGAAACTCCTCAAATGATTGATGGTGCCGTAATATTAAGCCTATCGGCTCCTTTTTTTGATGATGAAACGCCTCCTGCCAACGGAGCCACTGTTTTTATAACCGATTTGGACCTAAATAGACGTTATGAGTTTCAAGAAATGGAGAATTCAGGAGTTTATTTCCCTAAAAACAACGATTTCCCTTCCAATACCCGGTCAACCTATGAATTAACGGTTGTCTATGAAGGAGATACTTATAAAGGAAAGGCAAAATTAATTCCAAGTGTTCCTATAGACGACATCTCACAAGGTGACGACACCCTTTTTAGTGGCGATGAAACTGAAATTATCGTAAAATTCACGGATAATAAAGAACGAGAAGATTACTACCTATTTACTTTAGGCGCCAATTTATATTTAACCACCGATGACCGCTTTTACAATGGGGAACAGTTTGTGTTTTCTTATTTTTACAAGGATATCGATCCGGGGAAAGAGATAACCGTTAAGATTAATGGTGTAGATAAACAATTTTACGACTATATGAGAATTCTAATTGAACAAAGTGGGCAAAACGGCGGTGGACCTTTTGAATCGACTCCATCCCTGGTTCGTGGCAACATGATTAACACTACTAGGCCAAACAACTTTCCCCTTGGATATTTTTCACTTTCAGAAGCCTTTAAGAAGTCTTTGGTTATTGAATAAGTGCCGTTTTTTATCAAAAAAAATCCTGTTATAGCAGCTATTTGGATTCAAAAACGAATAGAATAAAACTTATAAGGCTGTTGATTAGATTGGTATACTTTCTTGCCACTATACCAATTTTCCCTAACGCCTTTACACAATATTCAATCCTAGGTCAGCTGCCCCATTCACCCTTGAAATAGTCATATATTTTTTCCATCAATAATTTAGCGGCATTATCCATACTATATTGTATGGAATGGGTAGTATCCATAATCTCCAAAACAGCGGTCAATCCTTTCTGTTTCAAAAGGTCAGGGTCAACGTCCAATTTCCCACATACGGCAACCACTGGAATTTGATATTCTTGTCCAATATCCATTACTCCCTTTATCAGTTTTCCATGAAGTGTTTGTTTATCTATTTTTCCTTCTCAGGTAATGATGTAGTCAATCTTTTTTTCTTCTAACAAGCTCGAAATTTCTGCCATTTTAAAAAGAAAGTCGATACCACTGATAAATTCAGCATTAAAAAACGCCTTCAACCCATATGCAGTACCTCCTGCAGCCCCTGTCCCAGGAAGTAAAGCATCCCCTGTACCCAAGGTATTTTTAACAACACTAGACAAATGCTGTAATCCATGGTCCAAAGCCTTAATTTGCGAACTGTTGGCCCCCTTCTGTTTTGCATAGATATAAGCAGCGCCCTCTACCCCATATAACGGGTTACTGACATCGTTAACGGCGATAAAAGACACTGCTTGCCAAGGAAGATTCCCTTCTTCTCTCTCTATATGGGAAACATTTACCAGGTTCTTCCCTATAGTCCGTAATTCATTCCCGTTTGAATCCAAAAAACGATATCCCAAAACACTCGCTATCCCCATTCCACCATCATTTGTGGCGCTCCCCCCTAACCCTATTAAAATCTGTTTTGCACCCTTCAGAACAGCATCCTTAATCTGGATCCCCGTTCCTTTTGTTGAAGTTTCCATGACATTTAGTTCTGATGGGGAAAGCAGCGCTATGCCAGAAGCTTTAGCCAATTCTATATAAGCCGTTTTATTAGTTTTGTCATATAAATAATAGGACCTTATTCGTCTACCCAATGGATCAATAGTAACTACTTCTACCTTATCTAATGCCTTATAATGGTTAACTGTATCTAAGAAACCATCTCCCCCATCAGACGCCAACACTGTAAAAATTGCTGTTTTTGGCGCCAACCGAAGAATACCCTTAGAGAGGGCAAGAATAACTTCTTCTGCCCTTAGGGAACCTTTAAACTTATCGGGGATCAATAAGACTTTCATAATATAAACTAATGGTTATGCAATGGTGACCATAAATTAATGAAATACTTTTAAGTATCCGGCCCATATCACATAATACGTCTTTTAAGTATTTCGATTCTGTTCATTATGATAAGTATCCTTCACAACATTCCCCGCTTAAGCTTACCAATGTTACGCATTATTAGTATTTTTGGATGATCCCAAATTGGTGTCATCATACCGGCAAACCTAATTCAATACAATTACTTGCTTTTAAAGCAGGCCTAAGGCTTAGGGATTGACATACCAGCAGGTATAAATGTATGATCATGTATGATTTTTAAATAATAAGATGAGAACAGACAAGGCTTTACTTTTAAAAGGCGTTAAATATATAGCCTATACCATAGCGTTAATGTTTACGGCACCAGTGGTCATTTATCAGGCTTTTAAAAACGAGGAACATCCTTTGTACTGGCCTGTATTAATTACTGGTCTTTTATTGGCTATCGCAGCCATTAGTTTTGGTTTCTATAGTATTAAGACTATTATGGATGCTCTTTTCAACAAAAAGAAATAACCATTATTTTTCAAAAAAATTAGTATGATTTTATTTATAGACATGGACGAAGTGTTCGCAGATGCTTACAACGCCCATATAGAACTTTATAATAAAGCATTTTCAAAAAACCTAAAAGCGGAAGACTGTTTAGGTCGCGAAGTATGGCAATGTGTACCCAAACACCATCAAGACAGTATAAGGAAACATGCTTTTACAGATGGTTTTTTTACCAATCTAAGACCTATCAAAGACAGTCAGGAAGTCATAAAAGAATTAACCGAGAAATACGAAGTTTACGTTGCCTCCGCAGCCATGGAATATCCTAACTCCCTACGAGAAAAGAGCGATTGGTTAGATCTACATTTCCCATTCATACATTGGAAAAACCGCATCCTATGTGGTAGTAAACATATCCTTTCTGGCGATATATTAATTGATGACCGCGCTTACAACCTTGAAAATTTTAAGGGTCGTAAGATTTTATTTACCTCCCCTCACAATGTACATACTAAAGGCTACGAACGCGCAAACAACTGGCGTGAAGTAGCAGGACTTTTGTTATAGTACTTTTCGACCTGGGCTATTTTGTCCGTTTGGCGGTTTCTTCGGATCAAGCACAAAAGTTGTGTGTGAATTGAAATAGGAGTTCGATATTTGCAGAAAAACGAACAGCATTGGAATTATCTATCGACCTATTAAAGCTTATACTGCCTGAACTATTAATAACCCACTTTAATCTTGTCT
>NZ_FQYX01000042.1 GCF_900141935.1 Arenibacter nanhaiticus
AAATTTCTCTGGGCTATTCCCTAGTACAAGGCAGATTCTATACGCGTTACGCACCCGTGCGCCGGTCGCCGGCAGATAAGCAAGCTTATCCCCGCTGCCCCTCGACTTGCATGTGTTAGGCCTGCCGCTAGCGTTCATCCTGAGCCAGGATCAAACTCTTCATCGTTGATTTTTATATAACTTGATCAACCATTAAAAGCTAATTGCCCGGCCCGTGTTTTCGATTTTTATTCAATATTCCCGATCTGTCGCCAGAACGGAAATACGCTGTCTTTACAATATGTCTATGAACTTTTTATTCTTTTCTTCTTCGCCCTGTCTCCCAAAGCGGCTGCAAATATACAGCTTCTTTTTTATCCGGCAAGCTTTTTCGAAAAAATTAAATTCTTTCTTTTTGGCTTAACAGATTAGGGACACAACACTCAATGAACATGGCACTCTTAACGCCTTTTCGCTGGCTCGGCATTGCCTCGCTAGCGGAGGGCAAAGATACATCTCTTTTTAAAACCGACAAGATTTTTTTTAGGTGTTTTTTAAATTAATTTTAAATCTAAATCTAACTGATTTATTTTTAATTAATTACACCTCAGCAACAAATAATAGCTAGCCATATATCATGCACGGGCAAAACAAAACAAATTTTATGAGTGCTACTCTGCTAGATTATATCCATACAAAAGCTCTTCGTGCGGGAATAATAAAAAAGACTAGACAATACTAGATATCACAGCCTTAAAGTCCTAGAAACTTTAAGGAGGGAGAAGCCTATATATTGTATATAAGGATAGGTATCAATTAGCAATAAAGAAATCGGTTATAAGGTTATACTATGTAAAAGTATTTACCCCCTTGTTCATCTACCGCCACTAGCGCTAGCATAACGCTTGTTCTGTCAACGGCAGCTCATACAGATGTTGCAACTTCATTGCAATAAAAGAAGTTAAAACTTTAAAGCGGTTTTCTATCACTGATCGTTCGGACCTGAACCTTCTTTAAAAAATTTAATTTAACAACCACCTTACACAAATCAATGCATTGGAGCTTTTTGTTGATATTACCAACCGTATTAAAATCATAATTGGCTATTCTTTACATCAGTTCAGAAAAGACCAATTTTGATCTGAGATAGAGCTGACAATCCACCAGCACAAATTGACCGTACGAATTGTTGCCGTTATTCTCATGGATTATGGCGAAAAAAATAGTCCTTTTTATATTTTCAATTTCTCATTCCCTTAACTTTGAAAGAAATCCTGATGTTATGAACGATGAACAGGATGTCGTAAGGCTTAAGAAACAACTCGGTACAGTTCAAATCCTATTGTACGGGGTTGGCACTATGCTGGGGGCAGGTATTTATGTTTTAGTGGGCAAAGTAGCAGGATATGCCGGAACCCTGGCGCCCCTCTCCTTCCTCGTTGCTGGAATTTTAGCCGGATTGACCGCTTATTCCTATTCCCTTCTGTCTCCACGGTTTCCTAAAAGCGGTGGAGAAATTGTCTATGTAGATAATGCATTTAACTCCAAACGATTGGCCACCTTGGTTGGATGGGGTGTCATTTTCACGGGTTTCATTTCTGCGGCGGCCATTATCAAAGGATTTGTTGGGTACCTGGACGTGTTTATAGAATTCCCCGATGCCTTCGTCATCATTGTAAGTATGACACTCTTATCTATAATTGCCATATGGGGAATTGGAGAATCGTTAAATGTAATCGGATTAATAACCTTGATGGAGGTTGGAGGGCTCTTATTTGTAATTTTGATAGCAGACATCGACCTGCTAAAACTCACTTCGCAGTTTTCACAAATGTTCATAAAAGCACCTGGGTACGATGTATTTGCCGTGTTTCAGGGCGCATTCCTGGCCTTCTATGCTTTTGTAGGGTTTGAAGATCTGGCAAATGTTGCCGAAGAGGCCAAAAACCCAAAGAAGAGTATGCCTATCGCCATCATGGGGAGTTTATTTATAGCCTTGTTCTTGTACATCGCTATCGCTGTAGTAGCGGTGGTTTCCTTACCGCTGAACCAACTTGCTGCCACCAATGCCCCAATGGCAGAAATACTTGTCGCCAAGGGTCAGCACTATGCCTATATCATAAGTCTCATAAGTTTAGTTGCCGTGTTAAACGGAGTATTGGCACAGGTGATTATGGGATCAAGAGTGCTCTATGGATTGGCTGGACAAAACAGTGCACCAAAACTGTTTTACAAAGTCCATAAAAAGTACCGTACGCCAGTGGCGGCTACCATCGTTATTGGTGTTGGTATAGCTGTTTTGGCTATTTTTGTACCCATTGTTCAACTGGCCAACACTACCAGCTACGTAATCATTAGCGTTTTTGTAATGGTGAACCTCTCTCAAACCAAATTGGCATATACGGATTTCGGCAAGAGGACATGTTGGAGAAACAAGAAGTTTCTCCTGCCACTGATTGCTGCTCTTCTATGCTTGGTATTTCTTACTTATAAGATACTGGCCGAGTTGTAAGGCCCGCAAATAAAAATAAAGCCCTAGGACGTAATCATAGTTCCGAACCTATGATGAATTAGTAAATTTGATGGTCATACCCATCCTTTATAATAAGACGATTAGGTTTTTGAGGATGATTTGGATAGTTTTGGATTAACAATGAAACCAGTTATCGCAGTATGCTATATAAATCTTAACTGAACATCGCTCCGCGAAGTCTCCCGACTTTGAGGTGCGTACTTTTTTTATCATTGATAATTGTTTATTGCTAATTGTTAACTGTATCCCCGCGTTAGCTATTGCAGCGGCATCCTTTTTTAGAGGGCCAGCCCCTAAAAAAGATATAGCGGAAAGAGCGACCCGCTAGGGGAACGCCCAAATTTTTACACCATATATAAGGAGTACACCTCATCACAGATCCAAAATTTCTGTCAGCATAGCCTTATATGAAATAGCATTTATAATTAATTTTTATAGATATTTAATGAAGATTTTACAATAAAACAGGTAGGAATAAACAAATATATTATTTGTAAACAACAGAAGATTAAGCGTTTGCATTTAACCACTTTACTACGTAACTCTACTCTTATACTAGGATTATACCTACGATAAAATAATCCGTTTACCACACTTTTTATGGTATTTTATCGAAAAAATTGTAGCGTACGTTAAAAATAAACTACTTTTTTTGTATTCTAATACCTTCTATCATACTAGGTACTAGCAACATGGAAGCTGCATTATCCTGTTTGGAATTATAATGCTACCAATGACATCAAGGCAACATTACCGCTCTACTTGGTTATCGCCCAAGTTACTCTAGTGCCAAGAAAAACATCATAAGCACTACGAAAAAAACGTTGGATATCGTACATCCGCAAGCAACTGAATTAATTTTTTCACAAAAACCGAACATTCATGGAACGGAATTTACAATTGGGCAACAGAATGGTTTTCGTTCAAAAGAGAATGTTTGGGAAGCGTTTAATTAAATTATGCCAATCACTCCTGATAGCAGTAGTATTCCTTATATATAGTCCAGCGCTCCTGGGGCAGTCTTTTCCGGTACAAGTGGTACCACAAACTATTCCCCCGATCCCGGTTCATTTTTCTGAGTATGCGGATATCTATACCACTAACGGTCCTTTAAAAGTACAGCTTGTTTTAAACGATCTTAACATTTCCGATAGGGAAGTGCGTCTAAAATTATATTTTGAAGGGAACGGCATCGATTTCCAGAGCAAGGATTTTATAACAGGAGCAAAACCGTTGTACTTGGAGGGCGGAATGCCTTTAGTATTAGCCCAATCGGAATTGGCCCCTTATTTTAGCTATGAAAATATTATGGGGATTTCTCCACAAGGGTATGGCCAAACCATTCCGGAAGGGGTATACCAGTTTTGTTTTGAAGTCGTTGATGCCCTAACCGGGAATAGACTTTCTCGAAAAACCTGCTCTAGGGCTGTTATCTTAAAAAACGAACCTCCTTTCCTGATTACTCCCCGCAACAAAACCGATATTACCGAACACAACCCACAAAACATTGTTTTTCAATGGACGCCCAGGCATATTAACGTCAGTAATGTGGAATATGAAATAAGCCTTGTAGAAATTTGGGACAATGGCATTGACCCTCAGGCGGCCTTTTTGAGCTCCCCTCCTATTTTCCAAACCACTACTGCGGCCACCACTTATATTTATGGTCCGGCCGACCCCATGTTGATGTCCGATAAAAATTATGCCTGGCGGGTACAGGCAAAGGCCAAAAAAGGCACTGAAGAAATAGGGGTGTTCACCAACCAAGGATATAGCGAGATTTTTTCTTTTAGTTATGCCGGTAGTTGCCTTGTTCCTCAGGTCCTTGCCCATGAGGTAAAGGGCAGCACCAATGCCAATATTTTTTGGGAAGATTTTTCTACCGACATTCCGGAATATACGGTGCGATACCGAGAAAAGGGAAAGGCCAACGAATGGTTTTTTAGCAAGACCACTGCCAACCAAATTACGCTGTGGGACCTGAAGCCGGGTACCACCTACGAATATCAGTTACAGAAAAAATGCACGGTCGCGGGAAGCGAATGGAGCGCAACCAAACAGTTTACCACTTTTATCGCCAACAATGAAGCCAGTGTATATGAATGTGGTATTGCCCCTAGCCTTCACCTTACCAACAGAGATCCTCTGGTTACATTAAAATCTGACGACATTTTCCTTGCCGGCGACTTCCCCATTACCGTTATGGAGACCAATGGTAGCGAAGGCCGTTTTACAGGAAAAGGCTATGTGACCATTCCTTATTTAAACAGTATTAAGGTAGCTGTAGTTTTCACCAATGTGCTGGTGAACACCGACAAGCAATTGGTAGAAGGTACCGTGGTGACAAAATACGATCCGGAACTGAAGAATATTTTGGATGTTCCGGAGGCCATAACAGTTGTTAGCGACGCATACGATGCGGTGGCCGATTTAGGCAGTAGTGTAAACGATATTCTTAAGGATGTCTTTGGAAATGAGAAGGATGATACTGAAGAAGAAGATTTGGAAACCTCTACAACGGATACCGCAGAAACCCAAAATCAGGCTCCTTCTGAAGATATGGCAATAGTAGACAACTCATCTGATAGTGGCCCTTCGGTACCTGAAAGCCCAGCCCCAATAGCCAACAATAATCCACCTCCTATGGAGGAACCTACAGGCAGCCCTTCTCCTAGCCCTAGTTCCCCGGAGTCCGATACTCCTGAGGAAAAGGAAGTAGCAATAGAGTACAATGGAAACCTTTATAAAAATGGAGCTATTGTTGAAGTTCCATACCACCAAGACCAACCTCATTTTGCCCTATTTCTTAGAAATTATCCGGAAGAAGCAGTTTTTAATTGGCAAGTCCTACACTTAGGCACGGATAACACCGCTAAATATACCCAAAATGAAACCACCAATGACAATATCGGGGTAGATATGCAAGGTACTGCTATGGTAGATGTTATAGCCTTTTATAACGATGAGCCTATAAAGATTACCTTAAAGCGAAAAGCAAAAGAGTTCAGGCTTGTGGAACTATATGCAAAACCGCAGGACAATGATAAAAGGTTGGCCAAATCTGGCAAACCATTGTATTTAATAAACACTGATTCAGGAAGGAAGGTGGACTTTGGGCTTCATATAACCCCAAAAATAAAGCAGACCGAAATTTATGAGCAAGACATCAGCTGGTATTATGAAAAACCCAATACACAAACCAATTTAGGGAAAGACTTTGGCAAAAAGAACATTCATTTAACCCTTGCCCCAAACACAAATTACACGACCAAAGTTATGGCAGGGAATCCGGATCCGAAAAACAAAAGCATAGATATTATTTGGTTTGATGAGTCCGTTGAAGATTTTAACTTTCTTCCAGATGGACTACAGGATGAAATAAATAAATCCCTTGAAGAGGTTGTAGATAATTTTGATTTAGTTGAAAAAATCATCCCGTCTTCTAATATAAAAATTGAATTGAGCCCTATTACCATAGCGGGGACGAAATACAATGAAGAAGATAAAAATTCGAGACTGTACAAACAAGTTGAAAAAGGATATGTACAAGGGGGATTGCAGGCCGTTTTGGGAAAAACTAGGTTTACGCATCCGACCTTAAAGATACTGTCTCGACTAAAGGTAGTCGATATTGGACTTTATACAGAAATGCTCTTAAGCTTTTCGGTGCGTGGCGGGGTGGAGCGATTTAAATATATTGAAAATACTAAGTACGAAAACAACAATCCTTTTGTTTCTATCGGCGCCTCTGGCTGCCTAATAGCCGGCGCGGAAGCAAAACTCTTAGTTGCCAAGGAAAAATTAAATTTTAATGTAAATTTTAACGGGAAGGCCTGTGTGGAAGGTCGAGGCGAATATAAATTCAACTCCAAGGAGTTGAATAGTGAATTTTTTATACCTCCAGTGGTAATAACGGGGACTATTAAAATTGCTTCAAAAGGAGTTTTAAACTTTGAACTTATCGATTGGACAGACAATATCAAACTAGGAGACAAAATTACCTTAGGAGAATACCATCATAAATTTTAATCCGAAAAGAAAATAACCTTATGATTGGCATTTATAAATTCCCTTATTCAAAATAATTTTAGTGAATTCATTAGTAAACATGTTTTGTATAAAAATTAAATCACAATTAGATGAAACAATCGATTATTACACTATTGCTTTTACTGGTGACATTAACTATAGGAGCTCAAACAGATTATTCAAATATGATTTTGAGTTATTCTGAAAATCGGGAGATATTTTTTCATAAATACGAACCTAACCTAATAATTAAGGCCGAATACTCTTCCATTACCGAAGCTGAAAATAATTATCCTGAACAACTTATTCAATCAATATTGTCAGCTACCAATCAAGAATGGATTAATTATAACACTTTGGGAGGAGCAGAAAAAGCAACGGAACAAAACCAGTCCCACTTTGATAGAGTATTAACCATGGATAAAAATAAAAATTTTTTTAAGCTCCATCATAAATTAACCTTCACAATTGGCAACATACCAACTGCAATCATAAAGTTTTTCATACATCAGGAAGAAAACGAACCAGTATCTGGTGCTGTGGTAATGCAAAAAGTTGATGGTCGATGGCAACATACTTCTAACCCAACCTTGTCTACTTTGTCAATAATAGTCATGCGCTTAAAAACAACAGTTCTACAAGGTATACTATTAAATGATTCTGAGGATAAGGACATTATTGCTTTATCAAAACGAGTTTCTTCCGAATCTGGTTTGGACCTACAAAAGTTAGAAGATGAATTTATGAGCTGGTATAATCCTGAACTTGACAGATACAAAATAGAAATGTTCATAGATCCAAAGGCTTGGTAAAAGATCTCAACTCTTATTTATCAATTTAAAAATTAACTTAAATATTACAATACCATGAAGATCTGTTTCCTTATAATCGTAATAATAATTACTAATCCCATTTTTTCACAAATTGACTTCGATCAGTATAAAGGGCAAGAATCTAAAATAACGATCAACAAGGAATACGCCTTCGTGAATCTTTATCCTTATTACAAAAACGCTAGTACACAAGATTCCTTGATAACAAGCCGAATAAAACCTAGCATCCCAGAGGGAGCGTTAACGGAAAAATACTTCGATGATCTAGCCAAAAACGACACCAGTCCATCATCATTTTCGATAGTTTTGCATTCCAAATTAACTATTGATATAAACCTTATTAGACATTGTTTTATAAAATACAAACTCAATAAAAACAATGAGGTTTCGGACTTCAAGGTTTTAGAATTGATTTTAGACAAAAACCAATGGAAAGAAGCCACGGAAACAACGAAAGAAACCAATACTATTAAGGATATATTTAGTTATTGCAGTGTAAATATGTTGTTTGAATTTTACAACCAATCAGATAATCCAAAATTTCCTGTTATCAATGAACTAAAAACATCGGCCAAAAACACAAATGGAATTTTAGATTTGAGGATTTTAATTCAAGTCATTTTTGAAAACAAAGCAGCCTTAGACAAATATTTGTTTCTTTAATCAAACTGTCTCCACCCTCTGATCCTTACTCTTTAGACTTCACAAATATTTTTAGGGTATTTACTTGTATTAATAATTGGTTTGTACTACACTATAAGTGGTATTTTATCGAATAAATTATAGGTATTAACTTATAATAAGTAAATTATAGTATTCCTATTACATTAACAACCAAATTACTAACAAAATCATCATGGATTACCCGGTCAAAATCAAACAATTAATAATTTCCTCGCGACTGGGTTATGAAATAAGGTTAACGACATCTAAAGATCTACTATATGTCCATAGATCATGTAGTCATACTTACCACCATAAAATCGTTTCTATTTCTATTAAGCCATATGTTTTTTTCTTGCAGAAAGAAACTGTCATAGAAAGTACTTCATTGAATTCCGTTGACCTTAATCATATTTCCGTTACCCCAACATGGAAAACATCTATAAGTCAAGAATCTTCCCAAAGAACATTCTCTTTACTTATTAGAAATATCAAAAAAGAAAAACTTCCCCAATTCGTATTAGCTCACCAAATTGAAAACAAAAATCACCATCATACAACTAATTGTCAAATTACAAACAAGAAAATGTAATCACCATATTATACAATGGCGCACTATAAAAAAAACAGTACAATGACTAGTGCTAGGCACTAAACGACATAGTTTGGCACAGCAAATTTATAACCCTCATAATCAGTAATTATGAATAGAAACTACATACACTCCGTCCTCATTATTTTTTATGTTTGGGTCCTTCCTTCCTTTGGGAATAGTCCATTAGGGTTAAGTGATAATTCTAATCATTTTTCTATGACCCATAGAAAAGATGCCTTGAAAAATATTTCTAAACTACCCTTAAAATCTTCGAAGCCTAATAATATACTGTTTAGTATTTCTGAATTAGAACATTCTTCGAATCATAAACCTCACCACAAGGTAGAATTATCTACAAATCCAACTAATTTAATCATTACAGAAAGAGATTCGTCCAAAACGCAAAAGAACCGTAATGACCAAATTCATTATTTAAGGCAATTACAAGCAATACGAAACATTGGTCCTGCTTTTAATTTAAAAGATAAAAGTACTCTAGATAACCATAAAACTCCCCCTAATAAATCTTATAACGGCAGTTCACTATTTTCAGACGTTGAGGAGGAAAACACTTTGCGATCATTCCCATCTCTGGACCTAAACATTGTTGAAAACAATAATTTCAATATTACTTTCGCAAACCTAGAGCCAGAATTTACCCCAGAATATATAGATGCTAATTTCGACAGAAACCCAAAGGTAGATGAGGTTGTATCCAAAGCGAAAGAAGCCTTAAAAGCTGTAAAGAAACTAGGAAACTTTGTAGATATTATTACAGGTAAAGATCTGTTAGAGTTGCCGGTTGGACTTAAAAAAATTGACTCTACTTCTGGCAATACGGTTGAACTTGCTATTACCCGGGTACAGTTTAAACCAGAATTTGCTGAATTTAGTGCTTGGGCCAAGATGATTGTACCAGTAAAAGGTCCTAATGGCGAGCCCAACAGGGAGCTATATTTTGGTGCAGAAGGCATTAAAATGTCGCATGATGGGGCCCTTTTAAACGACATGAAATTAGTCTTGTTAGGTGACCAGCCCATTACTTTAAATGGAGATAGTTGGCTTCTTACCCTCAAAGGAGGCGTTAACCTAAAAACAGGAGTCTTTAGCGACCAATCTTTTGTAGAGTTCGATTGTTCCGGACTGAAAGCTATAAATATAGAAGCCGATTTACGGATTTCTAGAAATATCCTACTCCCGATTACCAGTGGAGGTAATTATAAATGTGGAGATAAAAATGTCAACAAGTACTTTAGAAACACCGAAGAAGTTAAAAATGAATGCTATGTAGGTGCCTCCTTTAGTGTTAAGGCCAATGGCTGGAACGATCTATTAGTGGAAGTAGAACTCCCCCAATTTGAGGTTCGAGGCCTAAAAGGGTGGGGATTTAATATAAAACGTGCAGTACTAGACCTGAGTGACAGTCGCAATGCATCAGGAATACAATTCCCTAAAGATTATAGTGAAGTTCTTACCCGTGGACAACGACAGCTATGGCGTGGATTTTATGCCAAGGAACTGAGTATTATGTTACCCAAAGGGATAGAAAATAAAGAAACATCCAACAAACGGGTACAGTTTGGCGCACAACACCTCATCTTAGATAGTCAAGGAGTCTCTGGTACCTTTTTCGCTGAAAATGTGTTAAAAGTGGGTGAGGGATCTGCAGGTCAATGGGGATTTTCCATTGCCGATATCAGTATTTCCCTATCTAGGAACGCTTTGGCTGGTGGTGCCATAGGTGGAGATATTTCCGTTCCTATTTTTGAAAAACCCATGGAATACACAGGCTACATACAACCAGATAGTTATGGTCTTGAAGTTGGACTGCAGAGCACTTATAAAACAGCTGTTTTTTTAGGAGAAATGCAATTAAACCGAAATTCAACTGTCGCTATAGATGTGAAAGAAGGCCATGCCTATCCTTCCGCAAACTTATCAGGTGAACTATCCATAATTGGCAAAATCAATCAAAAAGAAAATGATGAAGCACCAAGTACCAATTCGGTTGAAAATAACGGCAAAGGATTTAGTTTTCCCGGTATTACTTTCGAGGAGTTAAAATTAGAAACAGAGCCTGGCAAAAAGTTTTTAAGCGCCAAGAGCTTTGGATTTGAGGGGGAAATGAAGTTGATGAACTTCCCGGCTTCTGTTGAAAAACTAGAATTAATCACCCCTAGTAATCAGGTTGGACTTTCCTTCGACCTTAAAATTAATTTGGATGGGGAAGGATCTCATGCTACGACCAGTATGCAGATATTAGGAAAATTAGACGAAGAGGTAAGAATTCAAAAATGGAAATTTGAACGCATCAAGGTAGATGGTATTGAAATCGATTATGAAAAAAGTGGAATTTCCTTAAAGGGAGGACTGGAAATCATGGAGGATCACAGCTGGTACGGCGATGGTTTCAGGGGTAAGGTTACCGCTAAAATTAAAAGCATAGATGTAAAGGTCGATGGAAAGGCCATTTTTGGTTATAAAGAATTCAGATACTGGAACGTAGATGTATGGACCGAAAACAAAGGAAAGTCAAGCAATAAATTTCTAATAAACTCCATGGTAGGTGGCATCTCTTACCGTATGAAAAAGATTCGTGGTAATGAGAATGGTTTTTCTACCTCTTCTGCCGTCTATCGACCAAACAAAGATTATGGTTTAAACATTCGTGCCGGGGTCGGTATCAGCACCCTAAATGAAAATACTTTTAACGGCAGAGCCTTTTTAGATTTAACTTTTAATAGGTATGGAGGTTTAAATAGAGTAGGATTTACTGGGGAAGGTGCCTTTATGAGCGGTAATACTACTGAGAGTAGCTCGACTTTAGATTTTGGTGCACTGAACAAAACTTTTGAAAAAGTAAACGACTTTATAGAAAAAAACAAAAGTAAGATCGAGAAACTGGCTAAAAAGGGTGAATTCCTGAAACTTGCCAAGGAATCTATTCCAATTCATGACGTTGCCGCCTCCGGTAAAATAGGTACTTATGTAAGCATTGAAAAAGATTTTGTGAACAACTCTTTTGATGGTGAGTTTGCACTTTATATGGATTTGGAAGGAATCAAAGGTGGAGGAGAACATAATCTTGCAGGATATGCCAAAATGTATACAGGACCCGAAGATTGGTACATTCATATAGGTACCCCTCAGAAAAGAATAGAACTACTGTTTCAAGCTGGAGCACAAATAAGAGTTGGCGGATATTTTATGACCGGCACACAATTACCCTCACAATTGGATCCACACCCTATGGTCGTAAAAATTTTAGGCGATGATATGCTAAACGGCAATCGACAAGAAAACCAATTACAAGCAGGAAAAGGTTTTGCTTTTGGCTTAAATTTCGGGTATGGATATGGTTTTGATTATCTAATCTTTTATGCCTCTGTTGAAGTAGGGGCGGGTTTTGATGTGATGCACGCCTACTACCCCGATGCCAAATGTGTTGGTCGTCCTGGCCCCCTTGGCAATAACGGATGGTATTCTATGGGACAAGTCTATGCTTATCTATATGGAGAATTTGGCGTCCAGGTTGATTTAACCTTCATCAAGGGGAAATTTCCAATAGCGGAAGCTGGAGTTGCTGCTATGTTACGAGGACAATTCCCAAATCCGGCCTACTTCCAAGGTTATGTAGGAATGCACTATAAAATTTTAGGAGGATTGGTGCAAGGCCGAATGCGATTAAAAGTAGAAGTAGGGGAAGAATGCGAATTGGAAAATATAAATAAAACTATAGGTGTTCCAATGATATCAGATGTAACACCTAAGAATAAAAGTGAAGACATTTCAGTTTTTGCCGCCCCACAGGCCGTATTAAACTATGCAGCCGATACGGATTTCACAGTAGAACTAGAAAATAACACAAAGACCTTTAAACTGCGACTCAGAAACTTCGCTGTAAGTTGTGAGGGCAAAAACTTAAAAGGGACCTTAGAATGGAATGACACTAAGGATGCTGTTACCTTTAAACCTGATGAAACCCTCCCTTCTGAAAAAAAAATAGATGTTATAGTTGAAGTAAGCTTTGATGAAAAAATAAACGGCACCTATCATGGGATGAAAGAAAACGGAAGACTAATAGTAGAAAAAAAGGAAATTTCCTTTATTACAGATAGAGCACCAGATTACATTCCGAAGGAAAACATTGCTTATATGTATCCCGTCATAGAGCAACAAAATTTTTATCCCGAGGAATACCCCAAAGGTTATCTTAAAATGAAAACTCCGCAACATTACCTTTTTGACAATAGCTATGAAATGCGTGCTGAATTTGTTTCTCCCATTAATAATATAGGTTCACGTACTAATTTGTCTTACGATCGATCAAAGGCTACAGTGTTTTTTGAGGTACCGAAGAACATGTCCTTGGACTCCTACTACCTTTTAAATTTGATGATTTTCCCTCCAGGTACTGATATTTCATCGGAAATTAAAATGGAAAACACCGAATTCCTTTCTGATGAAACCAGTGGTGATACGAATTGGTTTGACCCAACTTCGGGTAATCAAGATAACAGGCAGGTTACAGGAAGTGCAGTAGTTTCTAACAAAAAAGCAGCTAACGTAATTATCTCCAATGGAGCTCCTAAATCTATCCTCGCATATGAATTTAAAACTAGTAAACATCCTAGTTTTAAAGCAAAGGTGAAAAATTTATCTGTTACCGATAACCTTACAAATCACATATTTTCGGACGTACACTCCTTATCCATACAGGTAGACGATTACGAGTATTTGGATAAGCTCGAAATTATCGGTGGCAAATACACCAACTCGAAGGCTCTGGTTTACGCACAAGCTGTTTTGGACGATAAATATTATAAGAATACAATCTACCCACTTCTATACAAAAACTATCCTCTTGATGGTAGTATAAGAGTTAACCGTGACGAAAACATTCTTGGAACACCTCCAACACGCTCTTTTTATATAGGAAATGAATACCTGCTTAATTTGGAAAACTACCCCAAATCTCCATGGGTAAAAAACAGAATCCCCTTTGTTTATAATTTACCATTTCAATACAAGACAGATATGATTTACTTAAGAAATAGGATCCTAAATAAATATTTTGGGAGTGATGGCAATGAATCTCAATATGAAGAATTTAAATATTTAATAGGAAACTCATTTCCTCCCTTACCTCTGGGAAGCTTTAAGACTCAATTAATATACCGAACTCCTGGGGCACTTTACCAAAAAGGATACAACATGAAGTTTGTTAATGATTAATATCCTAGAACTGATACCTATAACTCAATTTAAAAACAAAAAATCGTGAAAAGACTTATCCTAATATTCTTTTTATTAAACCTTAGTTTATGGGCTCAAGAATCTGCCTCCGTACAGGTTATAGCGCGATCCTTACCCTATAAAGTCCTATTGCGTTGGGCTGTAGATCAGCCATTGGCTTGGAAGAAAGCCAATGAATTCGGATTTTGGATAGAACGCGCCACTATTTCCCGTAATGGAGAGGCTGTAATCCCTATAGCACGTAAATTATTAGTATCCTATCCACTGAAACCAAAAGTGCTAGAGGAATGGGAGACCCTAGCTAATGAAGATCAGAATGTAGCCATATTAGCGCAAGCTCTTTTTGGCAACACCTTCAAAGTTGATCCACCTGGAAGTAAAATAGGGTCTATATATGCCATAAACGACGAATTAGAACAGCGATTCACCTTTGCCTTAGTGGCGGCGGAACAGAATTATGAAGGTTCTAAATTAGCAGGGTGGGCCCTAGAGGATTCTACCGTAATAGCCGGAGAAAAATATGTTTATTCCGTATCGGTTGCATTACCCGAACAAAGTGTATTATCTATTCTAAAAGGCTCTGTTTTTGCAAGTCCCGATTTATACGAACCCCTACCTCAACCTATTGGTTTTACTGGAATTTCTAAAGACAAGAAGGTTACTTTGAGCTGGAATTTCAATTTGTTACAGCACCTTTATACGAACTATAGCATTGAGAAATCCAACGACAATATTTCTTTTAAACCGTTAAACGGTGTTCCCATTTTCAATGCCCAACAGCTAGAGGACTCACAGGAAATATCCATGTATTACATGGACTCTATTCCTAATAACACCACCTTTTATTATCGGATTAAAGGGAAGACGGCTTTTGGGGAAACAGGACCAAACTCCGAAGTTGTAGAGGTTAAAGCATTGAAGGCATTAGGTTTTGCGCCCCGCATTTATAAAAAAGAAATTCTTTCCGAAAACAAAGTAAAACTTCATTGGGAGTTTAAAGATGAAGGAAATTCATTAATTAATAAGTTTCAACTTCGTAAGGCTAAAACTAACAAAGGCCCCTTTATTACAGTGCTGGACAATATAGATACCAACTCAAGGGAGGTAACTTATGATGGCTTGGAAAGGGTGAATTACTTTACTGTAGTTGCGATTGGTAAAAATGGTGAAGAAAGCGAATCCTATTCATCCCTGGTACAACCTATTGACTCTACACCTCCTGCTCCACCGACTGAATTAAAAGCCATTATGGACACCACAGGCATTATAAGACTTAGTTGGAAACAAAATACGGAAGACGATTTGAGTGGATATCGTATTTTTAAAAGTCATAATCCAAATGTAGAATTCAGCGAACTGACCAATAAAACCCTAGTTAGTGCATTCTATACGGACACCGTCTCCTTTAAAAATCTTAACCGAAAAGTATACTACAAAATAACAGCAGAGGACCTTAGGTATAACCGTTCTGGATTTTCAGAGATTTTAGTGGTAAATAAACCTGATAGAAATCCCCCATCCTCTCCTGCTTTAAACAATTACAAAGTTTCCGGTGAAGGGGTTAGGGTTAATTGGATTCCAAGTAGCAGTCCAGATGTGGCAATACATGAGGTATTTAGAAAGAAAGACGGTTCCAAAGAAAAAGGATGGGAGAGGGTTTTTAAATCTCATACCATACAGGATACTACCTTTTTTGACACTACAATTTCAGCCCCCAGTGTTTACAGTTATACGGTAATCGCGAAGGATTCTATTGGATTGGAAAGCCTTCCCGCCAAGCCAATAAGTGTTAGGTGGAATGGAAAAACCTTAAAAGAAAATGACATTAAATTCTCAGGAACTGTAAATCGCGAACTACGGTTTATAAGCCTCAGCTGGAAAGCTGTAGCTACGAATGTTTTGGAATATCGCTTGTACCGGGGGACCGACCTAAAACATTTAAAACTATATAAAACTTTTGAAGGAATTAGTAAGGGGTTTAACGATGTAGACTTAGAGGTCAATACGGATTACACCTATGGAATTCAATTAATCCTGAATGGTGGCCAAACCTCTATGATAAAGCAGATTAATTTAAAATATTAGGGTATGAAAAGCATGTTGAAAATTTACTTTATAGCATTTGTTCTTCTTTCATCGACCATGATCGGACAAAATAGATATTATATCGATCAAGATATAAGTATATCACCTAGTTCCAATGCTCCATCAAATTTATCTGATTTAGTTTACCAAATAAGTGCTAACGGTGATGAATTATATTATGACCAAGCCCCTTATATAAATGCCAAGGAAACAATTTTCTTTATTTCTAATAGTAATATCTCATCAATATGGATTACGATGGCCAATACCGACCAAAGTTGCCCAACAATGGATCAGGAGATAAATATAGCCACAGACCCCTGTCAACCAATTAATTTACCAAGTATGATTGAGTGTCTTAACATCCAATACGGTCACTTTAGATTTTTTAAAATCCCCGATGTAAATCAAATTAACAATTCTTCTATCAATAATATTAATGGATACTGTAATATAAAAACTATAAAGGTTTTAGAAAACAGCCAATGCATGACTTTCAATTATGCCGTGGAATATTTCATTAATGGCGATCTCGGTAATAAACAAGAATTCCTTCCTTATGGAAAACATTGGGCTGAATTTTCTTTTGATCCTTCGAAAATCCCAGGATTATCACCTGAGGATAATATTTCCTTTCTAATTCGATACGTGGAGCCAATTTCAAATACCCTTAATATTAATTATTCCGATCCAATTACTTTCGACATTAAAGCATGCTCCCCAACACTAAAATCCATATCAACTGAGAATGCCACTTGTTTCAATACATCCGACGGTGGTGTAACCCTAACTTTTGAAAATAATGTAGATACGAAAAATCAGTATAAAATGCGTTATTTTGTATATGATTCTACAGCAAATTTAGATTTCGACCCAAACAAGGAAAATCCCCCACAGGCCATCACACAAGAAATTTTAGACGAACTAACTCCTGATAATGATGGAAGTGGCTCCTTTAGTGGCCCCGTATCGGTTGGTCTCGCCTATGGAAGCTATAAGATCATATACCAAGAATTCTACGATGCTGGTAATGGTGAAGATGCTATAGTTAAAAGTAGCGGTATTACTGAACCCTTTACCATAGAACAACCTAGCCAAGTAATATTGGATACGACGGTTCCTGATTTTTTTAACGATGCTTCATGTGGTAATCCTGCGATATTTAACCTTCAAAATACTGCTTCGGGCGGTCATAACCTTGTTCCTGAAGGCAGCTATTCCTATGAGTATAGTTTAGATAACGGTATTAACTGGGTTCTAGTCACTGGAGAAAACAATATTTTAGAAATAGAGTCAACCGACAATAACCAGTCAGTACTCGTAAGAGGCATTTACACTGCTGACGACAAAAACTGTAATGGAAAAACTTATCAATATACTGTTTCGGCAACTGTACCGCCCATCGTATTTTTCAATCCCACGGCCAGTACAACCTCCACAGCTGAAGCAGCGGACGGAGGGGTACGGGTAGAGTTTTCCGGTGCCACTGCACCTTATTCCTATTCGTTAAATTACCTTAACCCACAAACCAATATTTTTGAAGTGATTCCTGCAACGCCATACCAGGTTTATATTCCCGAAGGGATGGCGGTTTCCTTTGACAATCTATCTTCCGGTACTTACCGGATCTTAATAACGGATAGCAATGGTTGTTTACAAGAGTCCCCAAACTTAGTTATTGGCACAGATACCCTCCCTAGCTTGGGAAATCCTGTAACCACTCCCTTTGGCTGTGTAGGAAGTTATGCTAGCATTAGCGTCCCAGTATCCGACTTCTATGCTAATTACCGCTATCAATGGATTAGCAATGGAACGGCTTCTGCCATTCAATATGGCCATAAACCCAATATTGTTTTGAACAACATTTCCGATCCTGGCACCTATGTCTTGAGGGTTTCCTCGGGCAGGATCTCCGATACGGACTTTGATAATGAGACGTATGTGGTATCTACATCTATTCAAGTAAATGACCCCACTATTGTAGCCATTATTAGTGCCACACCCAAGCCTACGCAGTGTTACGATTCTAAGGATGGTAGCATCGAGCTTAGTGTTTCGGGAGGCACCTCCTATGAATACACTTTGGAGCTCTTCCCTACAGAAACAGATTGGATTCCCTTAGAGGGAAATTCCATCACAGACTTGGGGATTGGCACCTACAGGATTACCCTGCGTAACCAGGACGGATGCGAATCCAATACCCTTCATAATATTACCGTAGACGAGCCGTCATTATTAAAGCTCTCTATTGCCAAAACAGACGCCACCACCCATGGCGGCAATCAGGGCTCTATAGCGTTGTCTCCTATGGGTGGCACCCCTTTTCCCACACCAGCCGCCCCTTACAACATTTATTGGCAAAAAGAAAATTCCATGTTTACGGATACAGACCCTACTTCCCCTTATTCCATTAACGGATTGGAAGCTGGTATCTACAACGCCATCATAACCGATAACAATGGTTGTGAAATAATATCTCCGGACATTATCATCGATCAACCTGGCCCCTTGACTGTACTATCCTTCTCTGGTACCGATGCTTGTTATGGTCTTAATAATGGAACCTTAACGGCTACTATCGAAGGAACCGGCTCCATTACGGCTCATTGGATTTTAAATGATGGAAGTCCAAACGGCTTAACAGTTGCTACAGAAACTACTATGGAACGAACTATTTCCTTGGAAGATTTGGCCCCAGGTACCTACTCTCTAAACCTAGTAGAAGTAGATAATGAAAATCAAGTAAATAGCAGTCAGAATGTAATCATCGCGGAATCTTCCCCTATCACTGCGACAATCACTTCCACTGGGGTCGCTTGCGACACCTTTAATTCTGGAACCATTCAGATAACGAACGTTTCCGGGGGTACTCCTATGCCTACCGCTACAGGCTATGAATACCATATTAATGACGTCTTCAACAACTATCAATCAGACCCAAGCTTTAGCAAATTATCGCCTAGAACCTATATCGTAACGATACGGGATGCCAAAGGTTGTGAGTTTTCCGAAACCATTGAAGTTACCCAAGAGACACCTCCGGTACTAGATCGGGCCGCTACCATTGTAAAAAATTCGAGCTCTTTTAATGGTACTGATGGCGCCATTGCCTTGGCTTTTTCCACAGATGCCACTAATTATAATTATGCCTGGACCGGCCCAGGGGTCGATGGTGTGACTACCAAGGATTTAGAGGGGCTTTCAGCAGGTTTTTACCAAGTCACCATTACGGCTGAGGGGAATTGCACCTTAACAGAAACTTTTATAATTGAAGAACCCGGTCCACTGACTATTACCAATATTGAGGTTACACATGTCAGTTGTTTTGGTTTGTCCAACGGCAGTATCAGCACTTCGGTTCGCGGTACTGGAACGCTACACTATTTATGGACCTTTGCCGATGGCAGCCCGGTTCCAACAAACGTTAAAAGTGACGGACCCAACCTTAGCGGAATTGCCGCAGGCAGTTATATTGTAACTGTGAGCGATGAACATAGCACCACGGTGTCATCATCTATTAGCATCTCACAACCCGAAATGGCGTTGGCAATAGACCATGTTTTTGTTACCGATGTAGCCTGTTTTGGAGGAAGTGACGGCGCGCTCCAAATTGAGGTTATAGGGGGAACCCCGCCCTACTCTTATTCGTTGGACGGCACTAACTTTCAGGAGATAAAAACCTTTTCTGACTTACCTCCCGATACCTATGCTATAAGCGTACAAGATGCAGAG
Organism: Arenibacter nanhaiticus; assembly: GCF_900141935.1. Classification (GTDB taxonomy): domain Bacteria; phylum Bacteroidota; class Bacteroidia; order Flavobacteriales; family Flavobacteriaceae; genus Arenibacter; species Arenibacter nanhaiticus. The sequence goes on from NZ_FQYX01000042.1 coordinate 19,706, forward strand.
GGTTGTTTAGTTATTGCCCCCACCCTAAACACTATCAACGAACCACAGCCCCTCCGATTGGTCTTAGACGAAGTACGCCCATTATCTGAGGCCAATGCTGCCAATGGGGCTATAAGCATAAGCGCCTTTGGCGGTAGTGGACAACTAAATTATAGTTGGACGGGGCCGACTGGTTTTAGAAGCACTGAGGAAGATATTACAAATTTGGTGAGTGGTGAATATACCCTCACCATTACGGATGAAAATTATGACCTGCATAACGAGGCGGGTTGCATTTTGGTTTCCACTCCCATTGCCATCTCTGAACCAGCAGTACTTGACGCCTCTATTGTCCAAACAATAGCTTTGGAATGTTATGGGGATGAATTTGGCGAAATAATGGCAAATGTAACCGGAGGACGCTCCCCCTACAGCTATGAATGGTTTCAAGCCGTTAACGGCAAGGAGATCGGTCTGACCGAGGATTCGGAAATCATAGGCAACCTACCCGCAGGAGAATATTTTGCAAGGATTACAGATTCAAATGGCATTGCGATGACTACTACCCCTATTCGTATAACCGAACCCGAAATACTAACGATTACCGTAAATAGTTCTTCTGATATTTATTGTTACGGAAATGATTCTGGCGCAATAGATATTTCTGTTAGCGGAGGTACCGCTCCATATCAATATTTATGGGACAATGGTGCCGATACGGAAGATCTAAATCTCTTGACTGCCGGTGATTATAGCATAACAGTAATAGATAGTAAAGGTTGTTTTACGGAAAAAACTATAAAGATCAATGCTCCGGGCAATGCTTTAAAAATAGCAAATGCCAATATTGACGATTGTACCGATTATGAAGCTAATAATGGGGAAATACGTCTGACCATGAATGGTGGTTTACCTCCTTATTATTACGAATGGACCCGGCTTTCTGATGGTAAAGTCATAGGTAACCAAGCTAATGTCTCCAATCTCGTTGCAGATGCTTACAAGGTTGTTATTTTCGATAGCCATGGCTGTAGCGTTACGGAAACCTATTTACTTACGCAACCCGATATCGTTGAAAACACCATGGTACAACCCAGCTGCATAGAGGCTAACAACGGAAGTATCTCCTTACTAGTAAACAAGGGCAATGGTAATTATACCTATGCGTGGAGTACGGGTGCAACGACCAATAGCATTCACAATTTATCAGAAGGGACTTATACCGTTATCATTAACGGACTCGATAACGGTCCCGTAACAAGGTCTTATATTTTGGAAGCTCCCCTCCCATTAACCGTAGATCTAGGTGGAGACAAAACCATTTGTTCGGGACAAGAACTGACTATAGATGCCAGTATATCCGATAAATCAGCCAGCTATTCCTGGACTTCCGATAATGGATTTAGTAGTTCTAAGGCTCAAGTTACCCTTAAAGAAACTGGGAGATATACCGTCAGCATAGAAAACGCTAATGGTTGCACCGCTACAGATAGTATAGAAATAACCACAAGTACTGATGAAATTAGCGCAGAATTCGCGGTCTCCAGTCAGGTTTTTATAGGTGAAACCTTAATTGCCGTAGATATTAGTTATCCGTTACCAGAAAGCATGCATTGGATATTACCCAGAGAAGCCACCGTACTACATACCGATGAGGATCAGGCACAAATAGTCTTTAACGAAGTTGGAGAATATGAAATTGGGATAGAAACAAGTAGGGGAAATTGCGTTGCCCGACAGATGAAAAAAGTACTAGTATTGGAAAAATCAGCTTCGGACACCGGTGGAACCGACAAAAACAATCAGAAACAGATTGATGATTTTATCCTTTATCCCAATCCTACTAGCGGAAAGTTTACCGCAAGCGTGAGCCTTACAGAGAAGGAAGCAATAAGTTTAAAGGTTTTTAGTTTTGCCAATAATGCTATTATGGCCTCCGAAAAAGCTAGAGGACAACAACAATATAGTATTCCCTTTGACCTTTCCGGATTACCGTCGGGGGTATATGCAGTTTTACTGGAAACGCCCTATGGGAATGCGTTACGCAAGATCATTATAAAATAACACCTATTAATAGAGGCTTGAAATTATTCAAAAAAAAGCAATAAATTAGGTTTGTTTATGATTGTTTAAATCTCCAAGGTGTCTAAAAGGACAACCTCGCGTTAGGGACCGCGGCGGTATCCCCGCAGCAAAGCAAGGGATATAGCCAAGTGCCCGCCCGACGAAGGAGGGAACGCCCTAAATAACATCCTAAAGTCTACTCATATTTATATACCGACCATTTTCCTAAAACCTATCCTAAAGGACCATCGTTACTGTAGCGACTACAATTGCATTACACGCCCAAGGGCCGTGCTCCTCTTTAAATTAACATTACATTAATAGATTAATCCCTGTATTTAGTTACGTTTGTGTTTGATGAAAAATGGTCGTCTAAAATATAGCATTTCTTATATATTCCTTGTCCTTTTCCTTTCGATGAAAATGGCAGGGCTTCATGTGCTTTCCCATACGGATGACAAGGATCATGCATTGCATTGTATGATTTGCGACCAGGCCATCACCCATAATTTAACCCCGGCAATTAGCCCGGAGGCACAGGATTTCGTTATTGAAAACAAGGAATTTTTTGCGCCAAAAACACTAAAGACCCACTATAGTTTTATGAGCTGTGGTACTCTTGCCACCGACCAGCTCTTTTCGCGCCCTCCTCCTTTTTTATCTTAAGCATTTCTATACATGTTATTTTTTAAGAGTGCCATTGGCGCAGCTAATTGCTTTTTGTAGGCTATTCAAGGGTATCTATACCTTATAAATACCTACAAACATGTCAACTAACTGTTTTGCCTTGGAATAGGGCTGCTAGGACCAATTGCTTGTAACAAGGCAATAAAATCGCTAGCTATCTCGTCCTCTGCATTCCTATACCTATATGTATAGTCTTTTTCGAGATCCCACTTTCGGGACCATAATATAAATCTTTTAGTTTTTAAATCATGACCCATAAAATTCGGTGCATGTGGCTTTGTTTTGCCCTATGCTCAATGGCATGTGCGCAAGATTCTTTTCAGATAAAAGGATCTGTGATAGATGCCAGTACCCAAGACCCCATAGAAGGCGCCAATATTATTGGCGAAAAATCCTTTGCCATTTCCTCCTCGACGGGAGCCTTCATAATCAACAATGTCCCCAAAGGCACGCACAGCTTTAAAGTTTCCCACATAAGCTACGCCCCCGACACTTTGTTGATATCCGCAGGACCAGGAACGGAAGCGGCTATTGTTGTCTTAACAGAGACCGCAACAGCCCTAGACGAGGTAGCCGTGCACGGCAAATCCAACAGAAGGAATGCTAGGAAGCTCCCTTCGGTAACCCATGCGGTCTCTAAGGAATTCCTAGAAAAAAACAGGGAAAATAGCCTCATGCAGACCCTTAATAAAATCCCCGGGGTAAGCTCCATTAACATAGGTTCTGGTCAGTCTAAACCTGTTATCAGAGGCTTGGGTTTTAATAGGGTGGCCGTGGTACAGAACGGAATAAAACACGAAGCACAGCAATGGGGCAATGACCATGGCCTGGAAATAGATCAGTACGGCATAGAAAATATCCAGATCATAAAAGGGCCCGCATCCCTATTGTACGGTTCCGATGCCATTGCCGGAGTGGTAGACATACCACCAGCAAACATACCTTTTCAAAATTCCCTGAGCGGAGAACTAAACTTATTGGCCGAAAGCAATAACGACCTCCTTGGCATTTCCGTAGGCATACAAAGCCGAAAAGAAAAATGGTTCTATAGAAGCAGGTTAACATACCGGGATTATGGCGACTATAAGGTGCCCACCGATAAAATAAAATATGACAATTATATTTTTGAATTGCACGATCACCATTTAAGGAATACCGCAGGGAAGGAAGTCAATGCCAGCTTTGGCCTAGGGTATGTACATACCAACCTAAAGTCCGAAACAACCATCAGTAACGTGTATGCCAAAAACGGATTTTTTGCCAATGCACACGGTCTGGAAGTGAGAACCTCTAAGATTGATTACGACAGTTCTAATAGGGATATTGACCTTCCTTACCACGGGGTGAACCATTTTAAAATTACCAATAACACTTCCGTAGTAAGCGGGAATCATAGTTTCCAATTCGATCTTGGGTATCAGAACAATAAAAGAGAAGAACATTCAGAACCAGTTCCCCATGGGTATATGCCTAAACCATCCGATAGCAAGGAGCGGGCATTCCATAAAAACACCTACTCCCTAAACGCAAGGGACTCCTTTAAACCAAACGAGAAGAATACCATCGTCGGCGGGGTCAATATGGAGCTACAGCAAAATACCATCGGTGGATGGGGATTCCTGATTCCGGCCTATAACCGCTTTTCTACCGGGGTATTTGCCTACAACCAATTTCAGTGGGGACCCAATGTTCATTTTCAAACCGGATTGCGGTACGACTATGGTTTTTTAGCCACCAAATCCTATTACGACTGGTACCCGTCTACCGTTAACAATAGCGATGGCAGCACTTCTTCCGTACACCTGAAACGAGCACAGGACAAAACGCTAGATTTTGGAAATATCAGTGCCTCGGCCGGGATAGGCTACCATAGAAAAAATACTACCTATAAACTAAATATCGGAAAGAGCTTTAGAATGCCATTGGCCAACGAACTGGCCTCGGACGGTGTCAATTACCATATGTACCGTTATGAAAAAGGAAACTTGGCCCTAGATTCGGAAGAATCCTATCAATTAGATATCGAAATAGACCATACTACCAAGAAATTCAGTATAGGGGTAAGTCCATTTATAAATCTTTTTGAAAATTTTATTTATTTAAATCCCACCCCAAAATTCTTCGAAACCCTACAGATTTACGAATATACCCAAAGTAAGGTTTTTAGAATGGGGGGAGAAATAAAGGCCGGTACTACTTTATACAACGCACTGCAATTAGAGGCTTCCGGGGAGTATGTCTATGCTAGGCAGACCAGTGGGGCCAAAAAAAACTTTACCCTGCCCTTTTCCCCCCCATTGTCGGGACTGTTTTCTGCCAGCTATAAATTTAAAAAAATTGGCTTTCTAAAAAGGCCTCAGTTGATAGCAGATTATAGAATCACCGCGGCACAAACCGAGATTGTCCCGCCCGAAGAACAGACCAATGGCCATAGCGTATTAAATATGTCCTTTTCAACAGAATTGGCCATTATTAAAAATAAGCTGCCGGCCCAAATATGGATCAAGCTTAACAATGTGTTCAATACCAAATTCTACGATCACACCAGCTTTTACCGCTTAATAGATGTGCCGGAACCGGGTAGAAACATATCCGTGTCCTTCACAATTCCCATAAATAGAAATCATTAATAATTAAAACAACCATTATGAAATCAAATTTCAAATTTTTAGCAATCATCGCTTTTGTCGGACTCCTTTTTCTGTCTTGTGAAAAGGACGAGAGTACCGCACCAAACGCTCCCACTATCAGCGGTTTTGAGTACGGGGAAGGCAGTACGCATTCTACAGAACCCATAGCCTATAAAGGATCGGACATGCATTTAGAGGCTACAATAAATGCCGAAGCCGTAGTAAGTAGTATAACATTGTCTATTCATACCCATGATGTTAGCCCAGAAGAGGGCGAAGTATCATGGAACTATGAGCAGGAATTTACCGGGGCTACATACCAGGCCATCAACCCTAATTTTCACGAACATATAGATGTTCCTGCCAATATACCTGCTGGGGAATACCATATAGAGCTTAGGGTTACCGATAAGTTGGGAAATACTACCGAGGTAAATGGGCATATCCAGGTTTTGGATCCAATTACCTTAGATGGTTTTCATATAGACCATTCTGTAGTTAGAGGGAAGGATTTCCATGCAGAATTTAACATAAACGCTGTTCATGGTCTTCACAACATCGCCTTAGATATACATGCCCACGAAATTACTCCGGCCGAAGGAGAAGAAGAATGGGCGTTTAAAAAAGTTTACGACACCAAATATCATGAAAAAACTCAAATAGAATTTCATGAACACATAGATGTACCGGCCACGGCTCCTGCAGGGGAATATCATATGGTTTTCACCCTAGAAGATGAAAACGGAAACACTAAGGAGTACGAAACACATATAACTATAACCAAGCAATAAAATAACCATGCCCCATAGCATTTCTACTGTGCTATGGGGCTTAAATTCACAGCATGAAACGGATCACAAAATACTATTTCTTATTTTTCGCACTACTATTTGTCGGGGCCTGCTCCACAGAGGAAGATACGGACAAGGACTTGGAAAAACCCACCATTAGTATTAATTATAAAGACGGCTTTCCCCAGGCATGTTCTCAACTTACGAAAGGACAGACATATAATTTTAGGGCGATGGTAACAGATAATAAAGCCCTGGCCGCCTATAGTTTGGACATCCACCATAATTTTGACCATCACACCCACGACGACCAAGGGAAAAAATGCGAATTGAGTGCTATAAAAAAGGCGGTCAATCCGGTTATTTTCATGGAAAACTATTCCATTCCCAATAGCCCAACTACCCATGAGATCAATATCCGTTTCACCATTCCCAAGGATGCGGATACCGGGGATTACCATTGCGCATTTTCGGTCACCGATGAGACCGGTTGGCAAAGTAGAACTTCGGTCGATATAAAAATTATCGAATAAATAAAGGAGAAGACCGGGCCTATTGGTAGCTATTTGCCCACTCCTACCTACCTGCCCTCCCCTTTCATTATGTATCGCGCCTCTAATTCGCATAGTTATTGGGGCGTTCCCTCCTTCGTCGGGCGGGCCCTTTGCTGTATCCCTAGCTTTGCTGCGGGGATGCCGCTTCGGTCCCTAACGCGGAGTAATGCCGCCATGTAAAACATACCTATAAGTTGATTAGGACACCTATGGTTTTCTGAATTTCCGGACGAACCAATCCCCAAGGTCGGATCTTAATTTAACTTTCAGCGGAGCGAGTCCATAAAACAGCTCTTTAATTTAATTTGGCCTTGGGAGCAAAACAATTTCAAGAAGAATAAGGAAAACAGCGGCAGATTGCTTCGTCCCCCCTTCGCAAGGACTAGTTCCAAAATAAAGCCATTGAAGAAGCCCTAAAAACAAAACAAACGCATAAACCAGAACTTCTTGCTAACGGAGATTCCCATAGACAGTTACTGGCCAGGAGTCGATAGCTTCTATTTAAACCAAAGACCAAATGGACTGCAGGACAAATAGAAAGAGCGGAAATATTGTTTCAGCTTCACCCAACTACTGAAAAAGCCTATAAGTTGGCCCGAGCATTAAGCTATATCTATGAAAACAATACGAACAAGAATGTAGCAAGACTAAAATTGGCACATTGGTATAACGAAGTAAGAAACCCAATTTTTAATTCGTTCAATACCATTGTAAGGTTTATCCAAATCCATTACAAACCGATTTTGTACTATTTTAACAACAGAAGCACAAACGCCTCGGCAGAATCATTCAATGCCAAGATAAAAG
>NZ_FQYX01000028.1 GCF_900141935.1 Arenibacter nanhaiticus
GACAACTGGGAAGAGCTCACGGTATTCTTTGAGTTCCCGATAGAGATCAGGAAAATAATCTATACTACCAACCTGATCGAGAACCTGAACGGGAAGATAAGAAAGTATACCAAGAACAAACTTTCCTTCCCTACGGACGATGCGGTGATGAAATCCGTATATTTGGCCGTGAGGGAAGCGACCAAAAAATGGTCCATGCCAGTAAGGAACTGGGGAATCATCCTAAATCAGTTCCTGACGATCTATGAAAAAAGGGTCAGACTTTAGATAAAAGTCCAACCCCTGTTATTTTAAACTTACACAGTTAACGGGATAGTGTCTATAAAAGCCCCATATCTATTAATACTCCTCAAAATGACATTAATTTTCGATCAAAATAATATCATTCTCCCTCAATTCGCCAGTTCCATATACAGTTCCCTGCCCTATTTTGCTAGGCTCTTTTCCTGGTAATCTTCATTATGGAACAGGGTTTTAAAATCATTTTCTTTGGAGTGAAGATTGTATTCCTAAGTCGAGTACTTAAAGGGAAAGCCTAGATTTACATCTCGGCTGTTGTATTTCAGGTACAACAATAAATAAATATTCTTAGAGGGTATTACTTGTACTTTATGATTTGGTACAGGATACTAGATTACAGTAAACTGAGTTTAACCGACTAAATTATATCTTGTAAATATTTTTACATGAGTTCTCAACAGCCACGGTCGTTTTATGGGACTAAGATATTCCTCCTTTTGCAATACAGTTGCACTCATTAATCCGTAAATTTGTCAAACTTTATGAAAATATTCTTTTCCATATCAATGTCAATTTTATTCTTTTTTCAGGGAATTAGCATTGATATGGACTTTTGTGGCCCAATTAAAGAAATTTCAAGCATTATTACCCATTATCAAGACCATAAAGTTTATGGAGACTCTTTCCTTGAATATGTAGTTGAAGATTACATTGACAATGATGCAAAAAATGAAGGGCATCATAATAACCCAGATAAGGAGAATACACCAGTCCATTCCCATCATCAATGTTGTCACCCTTTAGTATTAATTATTGCGAACAACAATTCGGCTTTAACCAATCGACTAAAGTTTGAAGAGAAAAAACAGTTTAACTTACATAAAGTAAACTTCACTTCCAGATATCTGGAATCGCTTTTCCAACCCCCTAAAGTATAATTCAGTTTTTTTAGGATAGCTATATCCTACCGTGATGCTTTTAAAAGTAAGTATCGCATCATAAACGCATTGCATCTCTTTGCATTGCGATGTTTAAACTGAATTAATACATTTTCTATGATTAATAAAATCATTTCATTTTCCATTAATAATAAATTTATTATTGGGCTATTTATAGTGGCACTTGTAGGTACGGGCATTTGGTCTATGGCCACTATAAATTTGGGTTCTGTACCCGATATTACCAACAACCAAGTACAGGTTATAACCGTTGCCCCAAATTTGGGCACTGAAGATATTGAGCAATTTGTAACCTATCCCGTAGAGTTAGCAATGGCAAACCTTCCTGACGTTATCGAGCTGCGTTCCGTATCTCGTTTTGGGCTGTCTGTGGTTACCATTGTCTTTAAGGACGAGGCAGGTACTTATCTTCCCCGGCAATTAGTGCAGGAGAAATTAACGGAAGTTGCTGGCGAAATCCCCGAAGGCTTCGGCACACCATTTATGGCACCAATAACTACGGGTCTGGGCGAAATCTACCAATACACCCTAAAAGTAAAAGAAGGCTACGAAGATAAATACGATGCTATGGAGCTTCGTACCATACAGGATTGGATTGTAAAACGACAAATGGCATTAGTCCCAGGAGTTGTCGAGGTCAATGCTTTTGGAGGCTATGTGAAACAATATGAAGTTGCCATAAATCCTGATAAACTAAAAAGTTTTGGCATTACAATGAATCAGGTTTTTGAAGCCCTTAAAGTGAACAATGCCAATACTGGTGGTGCTTATATTGAAAAAAACCATCAGGCCAATTTTATCCGTGGCGAAGGTTTGGCGCGTAGCATTGAAGATTTGGAAAACACAGTTGTAACCACACAAAACGGAAGCCCTGTTTTAGTGCGGGATGTCGCTGAAAAAGTGGGCTATGGGAATCAGGTGCGATATGGTGCATTTACCCAAGATGGCCACGAATCTGTTGGTGGACAAATACTGATGCTGAAAGGCGAAAGTCCAAGTATCGTTATAGAAAATGTTGAAAAGCGTATAACCGAAATCCAAAAATCTTTACCTGAAGGCGTTTATATCGATACCTTTTTAAGTAGAAGTGAACTTATTGAGGCAACCACAAGTACCGTTAAAACAAATCTAATAGAAGGTGCCCTTATTGTCATATTTGTTTTGGTCTTGCTTTTAGGAAGCTTCCGTGGTGGCTTGATAGCAGCGTCGATAATCCCTTTATGCCTATTATTTGCATTTATTTTGATGAAACAATTTGGCATTTGGGCAAATTTAATGTCCTTGGGTGCGATCGATTTTGGGATTATTGTAGATGGTGCGGTGATTATCGTGGAAGGAGCGGTTTTCCACATTCATCAACGGATGAAAAAATCCACAACCGCCATTATCCAAGCTGAAATGGATGAAATCGTCTATGACTCTTCAAGTAAAATGATGAATTCTGCCTTCTTCGGTCAACTAATTGTTCTTATAGTTTTTACACCTATTCTGTTTTTGACCGGTGTGGAAGGGAAAATGTTCCGGCCAATGGCATTTACCTTCGGATTTGCAGTTTTAGGAGCGATTATACTTTGTCTTACCTATGTCCCAATGATGTCATCATTATTTTTAAAACCTGCTAAAAATCAAAATAGTTGGTTTGCCAAATTTGAAAACAAGATGGATAGGTTCAGTGATAAAATTATGGGGGTTCTGAATCGTATCTATCTGCCTATATTAAATTTTGCACTTCGCTTTCGGGCAGGTGTGGTTATAGGCGCGGTTGCCTTGCTTTTGATTGCAGGATTTGTATTTAGCAATATGGGAGCAGAATTTGTCCCTAAATTTGATGAAGGCGATATTGCATTTCAAGCATTGATAAAACCAGGGAGCAGTCTTACAGAATCCATTGAGGCTTCAAAAAAACTTCAGAATTTAATCAATGAATTTCCAGAAGTAAAAACGGTAGTTTCAAGGATTGGTGTGGCCGAAATACCTACAGACCCAATGCCTATGGATATTGCGGATAGTTACATTATTCTTGAAAAGGACAAGAGTAAATGGACATCCGCAGATAGTAAAGAAGAACTCATAGAAAAGATTCAAGAAAAAATTTCAGTAGTTCCCGGCGTAAATTTTGTGTTTACACAACCTGTAGAACTTCGTTTTAATGAATTGCTTACAGGTGTCCGTGAAGACGTGGCCATCAAATTGTACGGAGAAGATTTGGACGTTTTGGCAGACAAGATACAGGAAATCGCGGCAGTAATTAGGACCGTTCCCGGAGCGGCTGACATTAATGTGGAGGCTACAAGTGGTTTACCACAAATGACGGTGGTATATAACCGTGCGAAAATGGCACAATATGGTGTAACCGTTGACAAGCTGAATGATTATGTGAGTGCATCGTTTTCAGGAGAAGCCGCAGGTGTGATTTTTGAGGGCGAAAAACGCTTTGATGTGGTCATTCGTTTGGCGGAGGACTTTAGACAAGACATAAACAGTCTTAAAAACCTTTATATCGATTTACCAAGTGGTGCTCAAGTGCCTTTAAAGGAAGTTGCAGATATCAGTTACAAACCCGGACCGATGCAGATTTCAAGGGATAATACCTCGCGTCGCATTTCGGTAGGGGTCAATGTTCGTATGCGTGATGTAAAATCGATGGTTGAGGAAATTCAGCAAAAACTGGAAACGGAAGTAAAACTGCCACCAGGTTATTTTGTAACCTACGGAGGTTCGTTCGAAAACTTGCAACGTGCATCAGAACGATTGACGATTGTAGTGCCAATCGTTCTAATCACAATATTTGTTCTGCTTTATTTTGCTTTGAATTCATTTTCACAGGCCTTAATGATCTATATGGCGGTTCCTTTGGCAGCCATTGGCGGGGTTTTCGTTTTGTTGATTCGTGGAATGCCTTTCAGTATTTCGGCTGGAGTCGGGTTTATCGTTCTCTTTGGAGTTGCGGTATTGAACGGACTCATACTCATAAACAAATTCAATGAACTAAAAGACAGTGGAATGGCAGATTTAAAAAAGCGTATATACGAAGCTACGCACGAACGTTTACGTCCAATTTTATTAACAGCCATTACAACAATTATGGGCTTTATCCCAATGGCGATTTCTACCTCTGGTGGTGCAGAAGTACAGCGGCCTTTGGCGACAGTAGTCATTGGAGGAATGCTTACGGCAACATTTCTGACCTTGGTGGTTATTCCTATTCTTTATTATTGGCTTGAATCGAGAAAGGAACGAAACAATAACGATGGAGGTGTAAGCTATGTCAACAAATCAACGAACATTGTAACCGTATTGTTGATGGTTGGCGGTTTGATGGCTTCTGGAACCGCGGTGGCCCAAGATATCAATCAAGATGGAACAATTCCAAAAACCTTGACTGTAGATGAGGCCATTGCTATGGCAAAACAGAATTATCCATCACTTAAGGAAAGTCAGGCATTTATTGAACGGGAAAAGGCACTAAAGGGAACGAGTTTTGACCTTGGTAGCACACAAGTTTTCACGGGCAAAGAAGAATATGGCAATAATCTTCCTGGAGTGCAGACAACAGTTGGCGTGCAACAGGGCAATATTGACTTGCTTTCCGGATTTTCGAAATCCAAGTTTTACAAAGAGCGCATTGCCTTGGGAGAAAAGTTTTATGTGGCCAGTGAACAACAATTGGTGCGCAATGTGATGCAAGCCTATGACCAAATTAATTACTACAAGGCACAGTTGCGTTTTGCAGACCAATTGGACAGTATTTATGCCAATTTTAAGTCCGCTGCCCAACTTCGGTATGACACGGGAGAAACAGGCAAGTTGGAATTTATTTCAGCCTCTTCCGAGTTTCAACAGATTCAAGTGTTAAGACAACAAGCTTTTGATGATATTGAAATTGCCAAACGTGCTTTAAAACAATATTTGGGAACTGATGAAACCATCGAAACAGTTGATGGTTTTTACGAGCCATTGGATTTTATAGCAACGTTGGATTCAACTTCGGTAGCAAATAACCCAATGTTGCAATATGCCTTGCAAAATGCTGAAGTAAGTAAAGCAAATGTGGGCGTTGAAAAATCGCAATTCCTACCGAAATTCAGTTTATCGTTTGGCAGGCAGGTTGTGGATGATGTTTCAGGCTTTAATACCTATCAGGCAGGTATTAGTATTCCGTTATGGTTTTTTCCACAGAAGTCGAGAGTCAAGGCAGCCAAGGCAGATGCAATGGTAGCAGAGAATCAATATTTGGAGCAAAAAGCGGTTACCGAGAGCAAGGTTTCCCAATTGTTAAAATCATTGGAAAAAACAAAAAAAATCCTTGCATACTATGAAGAAGGCGCATTGCTTTTGGCGGAAGAACAAATAACAACCGCAGAACTGGCATCAAAAGAGGGCGAAATAGATTACGTCAATTACATCACGATTCTCAACAGTGCCATCCGCATTAAACAGACCCATTTACAATACATCAATCAGTATAACCAGCAAACCATTGATATGCAATATCAATTGGGCAATTTATAACCTTAAAAAAAGAGAAATGAAAAATATACTATTAGTAAGTACCGTATTATTTACACTTATGTTTATGAGTTGTAACGATGGCCAAAAATCTGAATTTGGGCATAACGAAGCTGAAGGCGTATCAAAAACCGAGGCTGGGGGCGAAGATACACACGGAGAAGAAGGCCACGATGAAGGAGAAGAAGAAGGTGGTCACAGCGAGGAAGAAGGCGTCGTCGAACTTACAAAGCAACAGGCTGAAACCATCGGTTTGGAAACGAAGCCTCTGGAGGAACGGAATTTAGGGAACAACATTAAGGTAACAGGTATGCTGGAACTTTTCCCACAGGATAAGGCGAACATCAGTCCGTTTGTTGGTGGAAATGTGAGTTCCATAAAAGTAATACCTGGAGATAACGTAAGCAAAGGACAGGTGTTGGCATATATAGAACACCCAGATATCATTGCAATGCAACAGGAATATCAGGAAAAAAATGATGAACTGGTCTTTTTGAAACAGGATTTTGAGCGCAAGCAGACCCTTTATGATAAAGGTGTTTCTTCTGGAAAGGAATTTCAGATGGCGCAGTCAAAATTTCGTTCCACAACATCCAGCGTCAATGGTTTGCGGTCCCAATTGAGACTGTTGGGCATCAATCCTGACAAAGTGGCTGAAGGCCAGATATATTCCGCTGTTCCCATTACCACACCCATAAGTGGCTATGTGGATGAAGTAATGATTAGCCTTGGCGATTATGTGGCACCACAATCCAGAATGTTCTCAATAAGCGATAACTCGAAGATTTATGTCAATCTGAAGGTATATGAGAAGGACATAAGGCAAATCGAAAAAGGGCAACAGATACATTTTTCAACCGCTTCCCGTCCAGATGAATTGTTTAAGGCATCCGTTCGCTCTATTGGACAGACCTTTAACACCGAGCCAAAAGCTTTAGAAGTTCTGGCAGATATCCAAAACGAGGATAAAAATCTATTGCCGGGTATGTACGTGCAAGGGCGCATAGTCCAGGGCGAAAAAAAAGGTTTTGCCATACCCGAAGCTGCCATTATAAAAGAAGGCGAGCATTCCTTTATTTTTATTCTCGATGAAGATGAAAAAATGGAAGCAAACAAAATGAGATTCAAAATGATACCCGTAACGGTTGGTATTACTGATTTAGGCTTTGTTGGAGTGAATCTTCCTTCCGAAGTTTCAAAAGATGCTAAAGTAGTTATCAAAGGAGCTTATAACCTATCTTCAGAAATGATTAAAGGGGAATTGGAACACGACCATTAATTCAATAATTAGCAAAGATTTTGATTCCAAGTTTGTTTATCGTCTTAATTAGTTAGTTAAAAATTAAAGAACAGGCTCGGTTCAAAATCGATTAACATTTTAAAGATTCATAATTATGAAAGAAATAAAAGCATTTGTAAAACCAAACAGGATACAAAAAATTATTGAGGCCCTAACAGATAATGGGTTTAAAAGTATGACCCTTTCACAAGCAGAAGGCACTGGGGCTTTTAAGGCTAAAGGAGCAAGACCATCCTTAGATTTTTATATTACCAATAGTCCAGTAATAAAAATTGAGTTGGTATGTCAAAATGAAGAAGCCCAATCGGCAATTGATATTATTGTAACAAATGGCAATACCGAAGAACCTGCTGACGGCATTATTTATTTGTCGGATATTGAAGACGCCTTTCAGATTAAAACGGGAGATTCTTTAAAACCCTTTGATTTATAACAAAATGTCTGATTTAGAGCAAATACTGGAGAATAATAACGTAAGACCCACTGCAATGCGTTTGTTGGTCCTACAATATCTCCTAAGCAAAAAAGTAACGGTCAGTTTGATCGATATTGAAGCGAACTTTCATAATTCGGATAGGACAACATTGTACCGCACCCTAAAAACCTTTGTTGAAAATGGTGTCGCCCATCAAATAGATGATGGTACCGGTAGTACCAAATATGCTATTTGTGAAGAGAATTGCAATTGTGAAGTGGATACTGATCTACACCTGCATTTTCATTGTGCAAATTGTAATGAAACAGTTTGTTTAACAGAGCATAAAATACCACATATCAATTTGCCCGAAGGTTTTAAGGCAGAGAATGTGAATTTGGTGGTAAAGGGCATTTGCGATAAATGCAATGGACGATAAATGCACTTCCATTGCACTAACTATTAAACTATTTTCTCCAAAATTAATGGATATGAAGTTTTATATAAAAACACCTAAACATCTTAAACAGGCATATAGTAAAGAATTGGGGCACTACCGCTATTATTTAAGTAAAAAGCAGTATAGCGATGCTTGGTATCATTTAGAAAGAAGCCAAATTATAGGTCAATCTTACCCAATCAAGCACACCTGTTCGCATTGGTTAATGCTAAAGTTTGGTTTAATGCAAAAAGACAACAAAGAGGTATTTGGACTAATAATAAGGTTAGTTGATGGTGGTTGGAAATCTTTTTATAAATCACGTCCCGCTTGGCAATACTGGAGGTGCAAATGTACCACCATTAAAAGCGATACCTATTCCAATTGATATTAAAAATTTATTCAAGTAAAATGAAAAAAAAGAAAGTCAATTTAAGGGATCTAAAACCAAATTCCAAAGAGCAACAGAGTCAGGATGGTGCTCAAGATCATAGTGGCAATTCAAGTCAAATCAAAGCCTATATTCCAGCAATCATAAGTTTTACAATGCTAATTATTGGTATTGGGTTAGACTATTTTGATGTTACCTTTTTCAAGGATTGGATTCGCATTACTTGGTATGGAATTGCTTATTTGCCAGTTGGTCTTCCAGTAGTAAAAGCAGGATGGGAAAGCATCAAAAAAGGAGATGTGTTTACTGAGTTTTTATTGATGTCCATTGCCACCTTAGGTGCATTCGCCATTGGCGAATATCCTGAAGGTGTGGCAGTAATGCTTTTTTATGCGGTTGGCGAGCTCTTCCAAAATGCCGCGGTCAATCGTGCCAAAGGCAATATAAAAGCATTGCTCGATGTACGACCCAATGAAGCTCGGGTATATCGGAATAACGACTATATTTCAGTAAGTCCGGAGACCGTTGCTATTGGCGAAAAAGTACAGGTACGCGTTGGCGAAAAAATCCCTTTGGACGGTATTTTACTATCTGAAAAAGGTTCATTTAATACTGCAGCATTAACAGGGGAAAGCAAACCCGATACGATTGTGAAGGGCGAAAAAGTATTTTCAGGAACCATCAACCTGGATGGCGTAATTGAAATCGAGACCACCAAAGAATTTAAGGATAGTTCGATTGCCCGAATTCTGGATATGGTCCAAAACGCCACCGCGCGTAAATCAAAAACCGAATTGTTTATCAGAAAGTTTGCAAGGATCTATACCCCCATCGTAGTATTCTTGGCAATTGCATTGACTATTTTGTCCTACTTTTTTGTATCCGATTATGTTTTTCGCGAATGGTTGTACAGAGCATTGATCTTCTTGGTCATTTCCTGTCCCTGTGCTCTAGTAATCTCAATCCCGTTGGGCTATTTTGGCGGTTTGGGGGCAGCTTCAAAAAATGGGATCCTTTTTAAAGGGGCGTCCTTTTTAGATGAAATGACAAGGGTAACCACCGTAGTGATGGACAAGACCGGCACCGTGACCAAAGGTGTTTTTAAAATTAAAAATGTCGTTATAAGCAGTGGGTCATTGAGCGAACCCGAAATGATGAAATACTTAATGGCTATGGAAGAACAATCCACCCATCCCATTGCCAGGGCCATTATGGAATATAAAGCCGATGGCGACAGTTTTCAAGCTTCCGAAGTAAGTGAAATAGCAGGAAAAGGATTGAAAGGAACAGTAAACGGCAAAACAGTTTTGGTCGGGAATAAGGCATTGATGACCTCAAACAATTTGGAAGTGCCAGTTGAGACCGACAACATCGTAGAGTCGATCGTAATGATTTCCATTGAAGGGAAATTGGCCGGATATGTAACCATTGCGGACGAGTTGAAGGACGATGCGCAACAGGCCATTAAGCAAATTAGAGAGTCGGGAATTTCAAAAATCATAATGCTTTCAGGGGACAAGGATCCCATTACCCAACAAGTTGCCAAAGAATTGGGCATGGATTGGGCGAAAGGTGGTCTGCTTCCGGAAGATAAATTGAACGAAGTCGAAAAATTGATGTCTGCAAAAAACAATAAGTTGGCCTTTATGGGTGATGGTATAAATGATGCGCCGGTGTTAGCTGTAAGTGATGTAGGTGTTGCAATGGGCGGATTGGGCAGCGATGTAGCTATTGAAACAGCAGACGTTATTATTCAAACGGACCAACCCAGTAAATTTGCAAAAGCTGTTAAAATTGGCCGTTCCACACGGCGCATCGTTTGGCAAAACATTGGTTTGGCATTTGGGGTGAAAGCAGTAGTTCTGATTTTGGGTGCTGGCGGTGTTGCAACAATGTGGGAGGCAGTTTTTGCGGATGTGGGAGTGGCTCTATTGGCAATTTTGAATGCTGTTAGGCTACAGAATATGAAGTGGAAATAAAAATGATGTCGCAAAATCGTAGAAATAGAAGAATAAACATGGAAAACTGCTGAAAATACCAACTCTAAAAAAAAGATAAAATAGTAGGTATTCTACCTATTGTAACGATCTTCATCGCTGTTCTTGCTACATTCTTTTTGAGGCTGTTTTTTTTATTTTTTTACCTTCTTTTCAAGTAATAAAACACTGTATAGTAAAGATTACGTAGACCCTGCTTTTTTTTAGACTTCATAAAATTCCAATGGTTTACTTCATGGGATTTTTAAACGTACTTGTCGATTCATTCCTTTAGTCGTCTTTTTTCTCCTTATAATTGTAATAATATTGGATCTAACATTTATATGCAGATGACCATATAGTCTTAGTAAAGTAGTTGCCCAAAATGCAGTTTGTGTTATTTGGATATAACTAGCCATCGTTCTATTAAGATCAATCAAAATAATTTAGCTGTTAAAACTATATAAACATTAACATCGTCACAAAACAATGAAAAATTTAGTAATCAAGACAAGGGCAATTCCAATCCTATTGCTAATTGGAATACACTTATTGGGTTCTTGTAGAAACGAAAGAAAAAATACCCCCGAAAGCGAAATCACCTTTGAAATACAAAACGAAGACAAACAGAGTTCTACTATAGATAAAGATCTTCTTGTCGGATCTTGGAAAGACTATTCTGAATTTGCATTACATTTCACGCTTTTTAAAGATGGCTCCGCTAGTTCTGACAATATGAAAACTTTACTCTATAAAACTTGGGAAGTACAAGGAAACCAAATCACCTTCACTGTTGAAAGTATTGGAAATGGTACATCCTTTATTGATGATGAAACCTACATTATTGATAAACTAACTAAAGATAGTTTGATTTTGAAAAATGGGGAATATCGATTTGAATACACCAAAGAATAAAAAAAGTAGCGCCAATAACTAAGGTTGGCCCTCCGACAAGCTAGGGTTGAGTTATCTGGTTGACAGATCCGGTTTTTTTCTATGGGGAATGTTTTGAATAGGTATAAGAATGCCTCTTTCTTACACAGTCCACAGAAAAATGAATTTCCCTGGAAAACGGACCGCCTGAAGAAGTTAAAAGAAAATCCGTATTTTTTCCTTCGAAAAAAGCAAACGCAAGTTTGAATCGAAAAGCGGAATTACTGTAAGGGTATTTCCGCTTTTTTATAGGATCTTTGTGTTAGGTTCGATCTTTTCCCCTTTGAAAACTATTCAAAAGTACCCCCAACTCACTTTTTTATATTCATTAATATTGAACCATATGCAGTTTGGAAATGCCCTGGTGGTAAACTGGCCCGGCAAAGGTCAAAAGTATTTTACGTTTTGATATTTCTCTGGGGTTTGTAATGGATTGTTTCCATTTCTAAATTTGCCAAGGTTTAGTCCTCTTGAGTGTCCTCCCATATCAAATATTCCCGGTACCATTCCCAGGCTCGGTCCAAAACCTCCATTTCGTTTTGACCAGAAGCAGCGGTATTGTTGGTCTGATAGAATAAGGTAAAATCCTCCCCGAAATAGGAATATTGCTTGCCCGTTTTATCGTCAAAAACTACATTGGTAAATTCATCCTGCGCTAGTACCTCGATAAGGGATGTTCCCTTATGGATAATAAACTGGCGCTGATCGTTAAAGCTGTCGTCCTTTATGGGGAACTCTCCGAAAATAAATTCTGGCAAGATAAGATCTTCTATTGTCATCATGGTTTTTTTAAAAATTCGAAAATAAGGGGTTTATTTCTGATAATACCCATACTTGACCAACTCTTTCACAGTGATGGGTACAATTTTTCCTAAAGCCTCCTGCGCTTGTTTAATAAGTGTCCTGGGGGTTATTTGCCATAATGATAACGACAAGCCGCTATCAATAATTGTTCATTTTCATATTTGTAGACCAATGATGTTCTGTGGTAATTCGCCAGGACCAATATCCTTGTAAATCTCCCTTCAAGGCTTCGGGTTTCCCTATCCCTTCAAAAGGTGTCCGCATACAACTTTTAATAAGTTCGTTGATTCGTTTTACTATTTTCTTACCGACTTTTTGCCAAATCAAATAATCTTCCCAAGAAGAACTAGACCAAGTTAATTTCATCTATTCGATCAAGTCTTTTTCCATTCCTTTACCTGTTTCCAGTTCTTTGATAGAATTTAATAAAACATCCCTGTTTTTCCCAGTCAAAAGATAGGTAGTCTCCTTTAATGAATTGTATTCATCCAATGAAATCAAAACAAGGTCCTTACCGTTTTTACGCTTGATAATGACATCGCTTACATCATTGATTACTTTATCGAACCAATACTTCAGGTTAGAACGAAAGTCTGAGTAATTTACCGTTTCCATACTATAAAGATAATTAATGTACATAAATCCATAGGTATAAAATAATCGGCAAAAAAAAGGGCTTATAAAACCCCTTGGTCCGGGAAGGAATAATATCCCTCCCTAGATATTATGATACTGTCAAAAGTCGCCATGTCCACCAAATTCGAGACTTCGCTCAACTGAATAGAAATTTACCCGTCAATTCTTAAGTATTAGTTATTATGAAAAGTCAGGGTTAAGCTATTCACAGAATCATTTTTACGCAGATAACTCAAACAGGGTTTAAGAAATTCTATTTCTTTATACTGCTGGTAGTCATTAAATATTCTCAAAACCTCAGTCAATTGTTCGGCACCAACTGTTTTTATGTGGGTTACGATTCTATTTCTTTGAGTATTCAAAGTAATATCAAATAGCTCGTGTAAAAACCCAGCTAGCGGATCATTAAAATCTCTATTAGTAATACTAACTACAGTATTGCATTCAGTGGCAATTATGCTATGAGACCAACCGGATAGATTTTTTCTTTTTTCATCCTTGATCTTTTGGTATTCCTTCCAAAACTCCAAAAAAATGTCATTGGTCCCTCCTAACAAGGTTTTAGAATCTAAATATTTCCAAATCTCATTTTCGTGTTTTTTAAATGGGAAGTCGTTGTCCCTTAAAATATCATTAGCTAAATCTCCGATATGGCTATCTTTCTTAGAACATTCTTGTATGTATTTCCTTAAAGTCATAATATAGTGTTTATTAGATTGTTTTTATAAAAAAAATATTCATTATGCTACTTCTCCTCTTTTGCGGATGATAATTCACCAACCGATTCACCTAGAGTCTTAAAAGATTTATCAAATTTTTCTATATAAAATGAAACAGAAAGCAGGATTTATTAAATCCTAGAAATATTGTTGAGCTACTCATGGGTTTCTAAAATAAAAGATCAGACAGAGTTTAATTTACAGGCCCAATTATAATATTTCTGTTTAAACGCATGTATAGGAAGCCTCTATGGGTAACCTCCCTATCCCCTCAATTCGCCGGCTCCAAATACAGTTCCCTTCCCCATTCGGTTAGGCACTTTTCCTGGTAATCTTCATTGTAGAACAGGGTTTTAAATTCAGTGACCAGTTCCTTGATTGCTTTCCCATCGGCAATCCGGATTCGGGTTTCATAATTTTTTTGGGTTCCACCTCCCGTAAAATTCAAGGATCCCAAATAGGCGATTTCATCATCTATCAGATACATTTTTCCATGGATAAAACGATGGGGATAAGAGTTACTGGTAGGCGTTGTGAATACCTTGAACGGAAATAACTGCCGATAGGTATACTGATAGATTTTGGCATTCTTTATTTTCGAAGTGTAACTCCGCACCAATGTCCATACTGGGACCAATGGCATAATCCCCAATAAAATTAATCGGTCTTGATACATAAATGCTATGGCACATGTCACAAGGATCCCTACGATTACCAAATAGAGCAACAGTCGTTTTCTTTTCCTCCACTTTAAACGCAGCTCTTCTGCCTCTTTATCTATTGTCCTGTCCTGAATAATAAGTTGGTGAATGTTCCTTTGTCTGTCACCATAAAAATCCTCTATCGTATCCATGGTAATCAACTGCACATTGATATTATTGTAGTGGAGGTTGATCAACTTTTTTACTAAAAAAGGAGATAGAAAAGGAGATACTACTTTAACGGATCGTTTAGCATTCTCGATTTCTTCCATCAGTTTTTTTCCGGCTCCGGTACCGATATACACATCACAAATTGCCTTATTATAATACATGATTTTCAGATTTATGGATAGCTAATAATTTACAAAATTCGCGGCAGAATTCAAAGCGTATTTCGCTTACAACCAATTAGTTATTAACCAATTATTTTATTTATTTTGAAGCCGAAGAAACTGCCTCACCTCCAAATGAATTCGATCAAAGTTTTCCTTTATCGCACCATCCCCATGTTGAAACTTGGGCATGGGCAGGGCTTTAGCAATGGAAGGTTTCGGGAAACGAACTTTTTTATCCTTACCGTCGGCAAAAGCAATGAACTCGCCTTCCTTCAACTTAAAAAATTCCTCTGCCCGGATTTTACTGACCTCCCTCTCCCCTTTTGTTATCCTAGTGTCAAACCCTAGCGTATTCTCTCCCGTACTAACACTTTTGGTAGGCCGTTTCACGATTTCAAAAAAACGTTCGTAATATCTAGCCGTATCCGGATCGTTCGCCTTGCCAAAGAACTGATAGGAAAGGTTACTAAGGATTGCTCTACTGGCCTTGTCTCCATACATCATATCGTTTTGGATTTTATCTTGTAACACATATATGGTGGCAATATCATAACTTCTCAAGGTTGCCGGAATCCTGTGCATATTCAGCAACCGAATAGTTGGCGCCTCTTCCATGAGCACAAAGGAGGGCCGACGTCCACGGGTACTCAATTGTTTTGTGATGGTATGTATTAGCGTTGCTATCACAGGAGAATATGCCGTCTCAAATTTTGGATTGTTAATTATAGAAACTACGGAGGGATGTTCGGGATTATTGAGATCCAATGGCACCTCGTCCGCAGAAAGGGTCATAAATATGCGTTGGGTACTAATTTTCTTAAGGGCATTGGCCAACGTACTCATTACCCCCGCCGTTTGACGTTCGGAATCCTTGCCAGAAATAAATGCATTTGCCATGGCCTTGGAGGTATAATCAGAGCTCAAAAACTCTATCAGATTATCGGTATCCAAGTATTGAAAGGTGGCTATCAAATGTGGCAGGGTACAATATTCCTCATGGCTCGTCTTAAGCTTCCAGATAAGCCCCCCAAGGAGCCCTTCCACAGCGTCGTTAAAGAACTTTGACGAACCCATGGCAATAGATTCCCGCTGCTCCAAAAGGTTCTCTAAAAGCACCCGGGAAACCTCGTTGACGCTTTCCTCGTCTTCCATATATCTAGGCGCTATGGGGTTTACCCTGCAATGGATATCATCAAAGGAAATAATATGAAATGGAATTTTGGAATCGATAAACAATGGGTAGGCCATCTCGGTGATCTCAAAATTTTTATAGTCATGGATTACACCCGAGAACTGTTGTTGACTAAAGTGTTTTAGAAAATTGTAGACCACACTTTCTGTTTTACCACTTCCTGCCGATCCTATAATGGAAGCCCCTCTCCGAATATTCTTTAGCACCAGGCTACCGTTTAATAAACTGAACTTTACACGATATGTTTTAGATGCCTTAGGAGCTTTCAGATCATAATTGAAGTATATAAAAAGCCCCAAATTTATTACTTGGAAGGGCAATAACCAGACTAACATCATCGAGGCAAAAACCTGCCAACCATGCATCGATTGCAAAACAATCCCTAGCAGTGATATAATCAGCAGATTAACAGCAAACGGCTGCTCATAGCATTTGAAAGACAGGTATTCCAAAGCTATGGCAAAGCCATAGATACTTACAGGTATTAAAATTGAAATTGTCATCATCCTATCTTAGATTTATTTTATTGAAAACACAGGCTTCATGTATTCGCTAGATACCGATGGAGCTCGAGGATTTGGCTATATCTACAGCCTTTTTAAACTGCTTGATTACCTTAAGTGCGGCCTCAACTTTGTTGGTGGGAATGTTTATTTTGGGAACCGGTAAGCCAGCCGATCCCATCATTTTAAAAGCGGCACTCCGTTCGTTGGTCGGTAGCCCAAGAAGATGAGCGAAATAGAATTTTGGATCTTGAATAAAGGCCTTATAGGCCGCATAGCTTTCCACATAATTACGATTGTAATTAAAGGTGGCGTCGAACTTTTTCTCGGCCCGTTCAATGAAGTAATCACGTTTAAATCCGCGCTTCACCACTTGCCCATTAAGCACCGCTTCTGACTCCTTATATTTGCTGCCCGGAGAAAGACTGTATTTGTTGGTGACATCCTTTCTACTGACGATGATATGGATATGGGTCTGTAGCCCTGGCTTTTTCATCCCCTGGGTAATTACTTTTCCATTCAAGCGATGGGGAATTTGTGCCGAAAGCTTTTTAATCTGCTTTTTCAAAGTTTTGACATTTCCTTTAAGCTCCCCTTTTAATACCATGCGGATATCATTTTCCAATTTGACGATCTTAGCCTTGTACACCTGATTCTCCTTTATCTGTTTATCATACCCTTTAAAGGTGCGTTCATATTCCAACTTTGCATAATATTTAATACTGTCTACGGATACTAGTTTTTCCCGATAAAACGACGCAGCATAATCCTTCATCACCTCTCGGACATATTGTTTCAACAACTTGGGATCATTGTTGATATGCCTTAATTCTCGCCTGCTTGGATTGATGGTAAGGGAATAAAACTTAGGTTCCCTTTTTTTCAATTTGGCAGTATTTTTATCTATTTCCTTGACCACTTGTTCCGGAGCAATCCGATCGTTGTTCTGATCAAAGAAATGCTCCTGAAGTTCTGGTTCTTTTCCTTCATTTTCCTTTTCCAGGTAGGCCACATAATCCGCGGAACTCTGGGAAAATGTTTCCGTTAAATGTTGTTTGGTTATGCTGATATACATATCGTTATTGCTTTTTGGTGCGCTGTTTCAATTGTTCAAAATCTTCAGGGGTCATATCCAATTGTAGTCTTGGTTTTCCAAAGCCACTTTTTACCAATTGTACTTTGTCGAGCAGTGCAACAAACTCCGTTTTCTGTTGGTTTAAGGCTCGCTTCAGATTGGTATGTTCTCTTTCCAGAACGATCGCTTCTTCTATCTTTTGAAAAAAGGCATCCCCTTCCGGATCGTTCTTTGGAGTATCGATTTGTAAGGGGGCCTGCCGAGATTTCTTTTGTGGCGAGTGTTCAAAAAGAAGCTCGAGCATTGCCGTTGTGGGTCGAGTCTGACTCTTCTCAATATCACGGATAATGGAGATCAGGGCTTCCGTCCGTTTTCTGTTCTTGAAAATTTCCTTGCCCACACTTTTTTCAAATTTTTCCGACGGCAAAAAACCATGCCATTCAAAAAAATTTAAAATCATCTCCATGGAATCTGAATAGGTACTGCTAATTTTCTTTGAAAACTGTTTGAACCGCTGGGCGGTATTTCGTCTAAACCGTATCGTAAAAAAATTATCCATGCTGAAATTTTACTATTGGGTCAAATATTATCAATGTTTTAGGGGGCTGACAAGGGATTTGACCCATTTGACCGAATCTACCCAAACACCAAAACCTCTCCGACCCCCTATAAACAAAGGCTTTGCGCAGCAAAATAGAATCGTAACACCGCAACGCGTGTTACCCTCTTGCTATCCCTTTTTTTTCGCCCTCAGCGAAAAATTTTCATCCAATACCTGAAAATAGCCCCAACGCCCAGGGATCTATCATTGAAAGAAAAAATTAAGATTTCCAAAGGGTCATTTTTAGTGAATTCACAACGAATTCTAAAAAGCAATGCGAATACTGAAATTTGGTTTGGGATAATTCTTAGAGCTAAAAACTATAAATTTTACTACGATCCCAGGAGAACCATCCGGGAAGATCTAAAGGTTTTTCCCGGTCAATTCTCCATCCTGGTTCGCCCTCTCTATCGCTTAATATTCCCCGGGCAACATCAAGGTATTTTCAACAAAGAACAGTCGGAGTCGGTCTAATGGAAAATCGGTTGAGTGGTAACTATGGGTTTCAAAAATAATCCCATTGCCATCGCTGTAATCAATGGTAGCTTCGTACCCCAATGCTTCCTTCTCCTCCCCTGAATATTTTCTAAAATCGATGGTAATAAATCGGCTTCTGTTCATCAGGCTATTA
This sequence comes from Arenibacter nanhaiticus, assembly GCF_900141935.1. Taxonomy (GTDB): domain Bacteria; phylum Bacteroidota; class Bacteroidia; order Flavobacteriales; family Flavobacteriaceae; genus Arenibacter; species Arenibacter nanhaiticus. The sequence goes on from NZ_FQYX01000028.1 coordinate 18,360, forward strand.
GCGATTACGGAAACATCCGTCACCAGCCAATAACATTCTCCGGCCTTGGCAAGGTATTTTATGCCCTCCGTAAATTTTGTTTTTAAAAGTGGGATTTGATACAACATTTCAGAACCCGAAAATTGTGCTAAACCCTCCTTTAATCCTTTCATATCTGTGTCCATTTTTGATAAATTTTAAGTAGTTAATGATAAAATATAGAGGGTGCTACATTTTGGGCAACGCCCTCTTTTTCTTTTCTGGTACCATTGGTTGCTGTTCTTTTAGGGCTTGCTTCCAAGCAGAAGGATCTCCTCTGCAATCACTTCAGTTATATAGCGGGCATTGCCATCGGCAGCCTCATAACTTCGAGTCTTTAACTTCCCTACTACTCCAACCTCCCTGCCCTTTCTAGCATAATTTTCTACGACCTCGGCGGTTTTACCCCAAGCAATAACAGTGTGCCAATCAGTGTTCTTGACCTTCTCGCCGTTCGAGTTTTTGTAATAGTCATTAGTGGCTAAATGAAAACGGGCTACTTTTTTACCGCTTTCAAGGTTCGTAATCGAGGGAACATCCCCGATGTTCCCGATCAACTGTACATGATTTCTTAATCTGCTCATAATTGAAAAATTTATATCCGCATCCATGCAGACGGTTCATACTGTATTGAAAATGATTTACTTATTATATCTCGAGCGTTTTCCCTTTTTTGATTTTTTTGTGGCGTTTTATTCTTAGGATTTGGATACGCTTTCATGATTTCTTGTTTTTGATTTACTTCCTATAGCGCTTTCGCTGTTACCTTTTTTGATGCACTAGCCTTTACAATATTCGAGCTTGGAAAGACGTATAAATAAGAGCGGGGCTTAGCCTGGTTTATGCCGTCGCTCTAGGTCGAATATTGTTATTTCGACATCGAAAAAAGGTCATAGCGGATATCCAGCAGTAGCACTAAAACAATCTATGAAAGGATCCCAACACCGATGGAACGGCACAAAATGCACCAATGGAAATCCTTTAAAGTTTTACTGTTGAATTTTTATTAAGATTAATTTAGGAGTACGAAAGGCAAAGCGGACTTGAGCAGTGGGTTTAAGGGCACCCGGTACGGTGCTCTTACACCCATTGTTCGTGTCCAAGACTTTGTTCCGAGGCTTATTGCCCGAAATGGAATGTAGTGGCAATATGCCGCAGGGAACACACCTTAGGTGGTATTACTCCATATCCAGTTTCGCCCAGATCAAGGGATGGGAACTGGCCGCATGCCCTCTAGTTTTCACTGTTGGATATACTTCCCATTTCATGTTACGCTCTGGCCACATCGCTTTACGGTTGAGTCCACAAGAGATGACTCTCCGGTTCATTTCATAGGAAAGCAGCATATAATCCTTCTGTTTGATATTTACCCCCATCCGATAGCCTCCCAAACTAAAATATCCGGCTCCTCTGCCCTTGTCCTTGTCGATCTTACATTTTACATGTTTGGAGACATCTTCAAGATCGGTTTCCCGAAGTATTGGGTAAAGGCAGTTGCTATAGGATAGATCGTTTAAAGTGCCACAGATCAAGATCAATTCTTTTCCTTCGATCAACATTTTATCATAAATAGCAGCAACTTTCCTAGCCTGTAGCCTTCTCTTAGATTCGTCCTCTGGGGAAAAATGGTTGCAAAGGATATAGACCCTTTCGCCTTTTGGGGTTACAACAACATATTCCTGACAGTCGATATCAAATAGATAATCAGGCAGGGCGGTATTGTTTATGGCATGGCTTTTTACGGTATCCAAGCGGAATCCGTTTTTCGTCATTACCCCCATACTCAGGCCACGGCCATCGTTCCCTTCCATGACCATGACCTGGTCAAAAGGAGTTATCTTAAACTCTTGAAACAATTCCCGATTAAACTCCATTAACGAAGCCTTGTCCTCTACCTCTTGCAGAATTAATATATCCGGATCTATTTCCGAAATAAGGCGTGCTTTATTCAATGTGGATTTATGGTCTATGGCTATAGTATGAAGGGCTATCCAGCCGTTCCAATCCGTAAGTTTAGAGGCTTTCATTTCCTGGGCAAAGCCCCGTTGTTTTAGAAACAATTCCCCTTGTCTTTTTCTAAGCACCCCGTACGGATGGATGTTGATTTTCTCAAAACCCAACAAAAAAGTAAGTTCTCGGATTCTGCTAATTTCATTTTCGCTTTTTTGCATTCTTGGCAATAGGCTGTCCAATTCCACGATCCAATCGGATACGCATTTGCTCAATGTAGCCCTAATCAGGCCCTTGTCCCTGTGATAGAGGTTTTCAATGTTCCATGTTGCTATTTTCATCTTTTTGTTTTTTAAGTTCGTTTATCCCTGGTGCTTTTATCAAAGCCTATGAGGTTGAATATTTGACGCATCCGGCTACGGACTCTTTTTCCGTAACGTTCCTCCAATTCCTCTGCGTTCAGATTGGTAGTGCCATGGGTGATTATTTTGGTTTGCTGGTACAGTTCGTGTCTTGAAATCAACACCTCTCCCATGACATTGCAGTCCATTCCAAAGTGCCTTCCCAGGGGTTCTACCCCTAGATCATCAAAGCAATAGAAGCGTCCATTGCCGTACTCTTCGATGATCTTGTAGCCGATATGGTTAAAGGCAAAAGTGATGTTCCGCGCCGGTATGATTTCATAGGGTCTTTGGTGTGGGACGATGTGGCGTATCAACCGCATCAGACTGGTTTTTCCGCAGCCGACAGGACCTGATAGCAATATCCCCTTATCGGGGTCGATATCGAACTTTTTGCAGTTGTCGAAATCCCGAACCATGTAATTGCACAGCTTCAGTAAAATCTCCTTGTCCTCGTCATAGATTTGAAAATTTCTACCAAAAAGCAACTTGCCTTTGGCTTCGAGATAGACGAGTACCTTTGAAAAATCATAAGCGATATGCTTGCCGTCAAAATCCCCCAAGGAATATTCCGTGGCTCCTTCAATGATGATATGTGGGCGTGATTTTTCCATTAGTTCAAAGGGGTTCCCCGTAGTTTTTTTTAGTGGTGGTCTGGAGGTAATCTACCTTGCCTTTTTTTCGGGGTTTTCTAGCAGGTTCTTTGTTCGCATTTATTTCATTTGCCTTGAGCATCCATTTCTTTGCAAAAGCCCTCCAATCTTCTATTGAGCTTTTCCCACCAACCTTCCATCCTATCCCCTGGTAATGGTTATAAAACCTTGTTGCTTCCACTGCTGCCCAATGGTTCTTTTTAAAAAAATTTAAAACAACTTGTTCATTTTTGGGTATGCTCTTTCTAGAGAGTTTAATATTTGTTTTAATTTGTTTATTAATGTTTATATATGATACCACCGCTAGTCCACCGCTAGTTTCATGCTTGTCCACCACTGGTCCAGGACTTATCTCAAAAATGGGCATCTTGATTCTGCTCCCCTTAAAGCGGTTTCGGGAGGGTTCATAAACGATATATCCCCATTGGTGCAGATTGGAAATACAGCGATGATAAGTTGTTCTCGAACCTATCTTGGAAAGTATCATTGTTGCTTCCCTATCCACTAAAAAACTGTTAGAAAAACGATTCTTGTTCCACATTTGAAAGAGGGCAATATACAGACTGATATGGGTAGGATTTAGCCTCTCATCCGACGCAAAAACTTCAAATATTGCATTGAGGTGTTTTATATAGTTCATCTCCTTTTTTTTGAAGTTTTCACAGTATTCTCAATAAGGACTTTCTCTATCTCTTCTGCGTCATAAAAAATAAGCCCTCCTATTTTAACAAAGGGTATGGTTCCATTCATCCGTAGGCTTAACAGGGTAGTTGGACTAATCTGAAGCATTTCCAAGACCTGGGTGCTTTTCAACCATTCCTTTTTTGATTGCTCTGGCCGTTTTTGTTTCAATAAATCTTTGATCTCCAGGATAACATCCATTTTAAGCTCTCGCAGATCGTCCGTAGTAATAATTGTTTCCGACAATTCTTTGATCTCCTGGAGAAGTTCCATCTTGAACTCTCCAAGATCCTCCGTTGTAATAATTTTTACTGCCATAACTTTGTATTTTTTATAAGACCAATACAATTGATTAGTCTTTGTTCTTTACAAAGTTGAAGAGGTCTTATGGAATAATTCGTCAATTGACACCCTACTGACAAAACGATTTATCAAGTGGTTTTATAAGAAATAACTAGGAAAACACCCCTAAACAAGGGTGTTTTAAGGAAGAGTATTCTTAGTTTTTACTGAAATTCAAAAACAGTCAATTGACAGTGACCTGACATTTTATCAATCATCCATTTCAACCGTCCAGTTCTGTAAAGTTTTTCTAAGTTTATCCATGAATTTTGTGGGATTGGAGCGATTTCTTATTCGGATGGAAGTATGGTGGTAATCGCCAAGATCCATACCGGTTACCCTTTCCAAGAACTCCATAACTGATTTTAAGCTAGTGTTCCCATGATCAATGGCACCGCTATAAAATAGGGCGAACCCTAATTCTGTAAGCGCGATTTTCGCCTCGGTCCATTTAATTTTAGCTATCGGTGTTTTTAATTCTGACGCTAAAGTATTAGGAGTACAGAGTTTATTGTGAAGAAATTCCAAGTAGCCTTTTAAGCCTTTTATGTGGGCAAGTAGGCCGTCATGGGAAGAACTGAACTCAGGGTCAAAACTCACCCCTATGGGACTGGGCCAAGCATATAACTGCCTGTTTTTACGCAAAAAATACTGTGCATCCATTCTTTGGTTTTCCAGTTCCACATACAATATCATGTCCTTGTGGTTGGATAGGAAAGTGTTTACTTCCAGCATTTTTGCTTTAATAATATCTTTTTGCAAATCACCCGAAATATTGGCAAATTCAAGCTCAAAAGATAGCAGGTGTCTACATCGAAAAAGGTGGCCTAAAAGAAAAGGTTTGTGATTCTTAAAAAACCGGATTTCCGACGCTTCATCCGGGAAACCCTGAGAGATTACCGCGACACGGTATCCCTCTAAAATAGTTTGGCAATAAGTAATGGATTTGTCATACGACACTAGGGTATTGCTATTCGATTGCCTTATTTGCTGTAATTCAGCTTCAATTTCTTTTTGAGAGCGTATCCATTCCATATTCCTTTCCTTTTGTAGTCCTTAAGTTTTTAATTTCCTAGTGGTCATTGAAGTATTTTCAAACAAGGTCTATTATTGTTGAACACTTAAATTTCATTATAAAACCAAGAAATAAAAAGTCGGATTAAAGGCGGTTTATAAAGGGAAGGGAGGCATTTATAAATCAAGAGAAATTTTGGTGGAAAAATTCAATTCTAGGCTAGATGAGATACCCTAATGTTAAAGCAAATAACCTTATTTGAAAATCAAAGAAGGTATGTTAAGAACAGCTTAGATTATCCATTCCTCAATCTAGAGACAAGATAGTATTGAAAATGAAAAAAAGGTAGAAATTTAAGAGGATAACTCTAATGATTCATATGCGTTTTGGCAAAGCTAAAAATACGCGCATAGAGTTCTATATAGGCGTCTTGCCCCCCTGTATTCTCATGTCCTGAAGTATAATCGATATCCATTAATACAGGAGCCTTAGAGGAGTTATATTTTTGAAGTTGAGCAATATATTTACCACTATCCCATAAGGGAATGCGGTCATCATTACTACTTGGCATGAGTAAGGTTGCTGGATAATTCGTTTCTGGTTTAAGATTTAAATAGGGATCCATTTTAATAAGTCCTAGAAATTCCAGGCTATCTTTTACAGTCCCATATTCTAAATAACTAGTACTACTGGTCGTAGTTGCAGATTCGAGCCCGAAGGGATGCATTCTAGGCACTTCCGCTATAAAGGATGAAAATAAGTCGGGAGAATCATTGACAGCCATACCTGCTGTAATTCCTCCAGCACTACTAGTGTACAAAGAAACTAATCCTTTTCGTGAATATCCGTTATCGAACAAAAATTCTGTACATGCAATTAAATCTTTCCATGAATTCGATTTTAGGTTTTTCATGCCTTGAATGTGCCATTCTTTGCCTTTTTCGCCACCTCCTCGAACATGGGGAAAAGCTAATATTCCTCCTTGCCTTGCCCAATCGAGATAAATAGGAGAGAAAAAAGGACTCATACTCTCACCATTTGCTCCATAAACGTATACAAACACTTCATTGTTGTTGTCTTGTTTCATATCTTTTCGATAAACGAGAGAGAAAGGAACTTCTACTCCATCGTGAGAAACGACCATAACTTGTTTGGTAACAAGGTCTTTAAATTCTGGAAATAAAGTACTTTCTACTAATCCTTCGTCAGTAAATTCCCCCTCTCGATCAATACGGTATCTGACGTAGTTAGACGTCCAACCATCCATTCCTATTCCAATGTTATTATGAACAACAGATTCGCCAAAAAAGGAGACGTAACCTGGAACAAAGGGTGTCGCAATTTGAATCTCATTACCTTGACCATCTATTTTAAATAATGAAACTTCGACCCCAAATTTTTCTCGGATAAAATAAATGTGATCCTTCGTAACCTCAAACTTAGTAATAGGATTTTCTTGGCTTCCTCTCGCAAGGATTAAAGGATCATCAAAACTTGGATTCTCAATTATTACCTGACAAATTTCATTCCCATTAGAAGTTGCTCTTCGATAGATAAAATACTGTCCTCTTATTTCTCCTTGATTATAATATATCCCATCCCCCGTTTTAAAGAAAGGTTTCCATTTTGGAGTTCCAGTAATTACATCCTTTGTGTTAGCGATAAAACTGTCATAGTAATCTCCTGATTTTGCAGCATAGGCAACTATATATGAATCCTTACTAGAACCTATTTTCACTTTGGGATAATAATCTGAAGGTATTTTTAAAGACTTTTCTTTTCCAAAGATTGGGGTTCTTTTCCCTGGATCTTCCCCTAGAAAATGGATTACGGAATAAGACTCTTTTTTATATTTCTTTTTAGATAATTCCACCTCTGGAAAATAGAGATAAATAAACCCCGAACTATCGGGTAACCACTCAATACCTCCGAAGTCAGGATTGATTTGCGTAATTTTTTCTTTTAGGATTCTTTTGTTTACCAGATCATAAATAATCACAGTAGACGAAAAATCTTCCATGGGATCAAAACCTATAGCAACTTTGGTCCCGTCATGAGAAGGCTTTAGGTAATTTATGTTAGTGTTTTTATTGTTATAAGCACTAGCATTAAAAACTTCCGTTTCAAAATCTGACAATTTTTCTCGGTAATACAGGTTTTCAATATCATTTTGGTAATCATAACGCGAATACAGGTAACTTCCTTTTTCAGTGATGCTTATTTTCCCTATATCTCCCAAAGATTTATTTTCTAAAGTGTGAAATCTATCTTTTAATTCACCTAAAAATCTATTAGTAGAAAAATAGTTTTCCGCTAAGGAGTCCTGACTTTTAAACCAGTTTTGGGTGCTAGTATCCTGTAAATTAGACAGACCATGATAGTTATCCAATACCTTTGTTCTAAAAAACTGTTCAGTTTTAGGACTGGGTTTAAGTTCTGGATAATCCAAAACAATACCAATCTTATCTCCATTACATGAATAAAAAGCAATGAAAAACAATAAAAGATATTTCACAGTTCTTTTAAAATAAATCTTAACCATATTAGGTGTGTTTAAGAATCAATTATAGTTTAGTCCCATTTCTTGGTTTTCTAATTTTATCCCTATCAATCGGTCCGTCTTCTCCTCCTCCTTTTATTTTTGTGAGGTTTCTCAATGCTCTCTTTTTGTAATCTTCCAATTTTTTCTTCATGATTTAAAGTTGTTATAAATTAATTAATAGAACAATTTAGTTTGATTCCTTAAAATCTCCTAGATACACCAACCGTCATTTATAAACGACGATCAATCCCCCTGACTTTTAGTTCCTTCAAGAACTTGGAAGGGTATACTCCAGTTTTTTTATAAAATGCTTTTGAAAAGGACTCCCCTGTTTTAAACCCGAAGGTTTCCGCCAATCCTTGATAGTTATATTTTAATAGTTCCGGTTTTGTTGTAAGCTCCTCTATAGCAGTCGAAATTTTAAGCCCATTTATATATCTCGGGAAACTCATTTGTTTGTAATGATTGATGATTATTGACAAATAAGAGGTGTTTGTGTCCATTTCTTGAGCCAATTGGGCCATATCAAGATCTTTTCTCAAATAAAGGTCGGACTCTTCAAAAGCTTCCAATTTCTCCAAAAGTCCATTCCTTATTTCTTCTGGTACAGATGTCGGATGTTCCCCTACTTTCCGAGGAGGAGATTTTAACTGCTTTGAGCCTTCCATCAACATTAGTACCTTTTGTTTTGTCCTTCGTGCTCTGATATAATAGTAAGGCCCTACCAGCATACCAAGTACGGCCATAGATCCTAAAATTAGGATCCAATTACTTTTTACCTTTAGTAGTTCCTCCGCTTTCCTTTTCTGTATTTTCAAATATGGTATATCATAAGCCATAGTAGCCTGCTGAATAACCCCTTTTTGTTCAATAGCCATCAAACTATCGTGAAAAATCAATTTTTCGAGAGACTCAATTTCCCGTTCCTGGTCATCTTGTAAACTATAATGTATTGCCAATTGCTGATATACTTCCTTGACTTTCTCAAAAGGCTCCTTGGTTTCTTCAATTATGGAATCAATTTGTTTATAATAGGAAATAGCCAATAAATCATCACCTGACTTTTGGGCAATCTTTCCAAGGTAATACAACTTCATAGCCTTGCCTGTCCCTTCCAATTGATTGCTATATTTTATAAGTGTGTCCTTGGCCTTTTCATAATTATGTTCATAATAATCTAATTGTGCCCCCACTAAAACCAAATCGCGATGTTCCATGGTGTCATTAACTAAAATTGCCCTTTGGATACCTTCGTTTAAATAAAGTCGGGAAGAGTCTAATTGGGACAACTTTAGATGTGCTAGGGATAGGTTGTACATCAATATCATATAATCCTCATAATACCTATTTTTATAATCTTCCTCTCTCTTTAGTTCATGCAAGGTCCTAGTGTATATGTCAGCTGCGGCGTGTGATTGTCCGTTTAGATTTCTTATAGCAGCTATGGCCATGGAACTTAATAGTTGGTGGTCAAGGTTGTTTTTTTCTAAAGCAAGATCGTAAGCTAATATGTAATTATGTAAGGCTAATCGATAATCGCCTTTTTCATACCAAATCATAGCCTTAAGAATATAACCCAAAGTAGGGTATTCCGGATTCTTGCTGTCTGCAGTCACTAAAACAATTGAGTCAGCGTAACTTATCGCTAATTTCGGTTCTTCTATCATCGAGCGATAATAATACGCAAAGGCCATTTCCAAAGCATTGGACTCACTTTTAGCTTTTTGCACATGGATATCTGTCAATTTCCGAAGACGATTTAGTTCGTTTTTCTCATATGCCTCATCCTCTAGTTCCATGAATTGCTCATAGGTCAGATGAATTAAAGAGTCGGTACTTAGATCAACAGTTACCATAGGTGACGCCTTATCTTGAGAAATGCCACCTATCCCAAAAAAACAAGAAAACACTAATCCCATTAGAAGATTTAAGTCACGCCTACGATATGTAATAATTTTCATCATTACTAATTTGACCAAAGATTTCTGAATTGATAAAAAACACGTTGTAGCAGGGTAACTTCCGCCAAAATAATTTCGGCGGCACCTGTCATTTCTTGCTTAAATTCCAAGGTTTTACCATAGGATGTATTAAGATTGTTGAGCTCAACATAAACTACATACTCCTGATTACCGCCTGTTTTGGGAACTTCAGAAATTGTTTTTATTTTTCCATCAAGGGTTCCCCATTCTCGATAGGGATAATTTTCAAGTTTGATAATGACCCGTTGTCCCTTCTTAATTTTTCCCGAATTACGAATGGGTACTTGGCATCTGGCAACCAGTTCTTGTTTACCAATGGGAACGATAGTAAAAACAACTTGCCCCTCCTGTATATTTTGATATTTCCCCCAAACATCAAAAAACGATAGTCTTCCAGAAATAGGGCTTCTTAATAGATTCTTATCTTCCCAATCAATGAGCGCAGCTAAAAGCTCTTGCTTCGAAAACTCTAGATTTGAAACATAAACATCTCTATTTTTGATCAATGAATTTTTAAACAGCATTTTGCTGATTTTAATCCGAGATTGCTCTAATTGCAAATGATTTAATTCTTGTTTTAGATTATTATATTGACGTTTTACCTTTAAATAGCCTCTTTCATTTTTCTCAAATTCTTGCAACGATATCACCCCCTTTTCGAATAATATCCGATAACGTTCATAGTTAATTTTCGAAATTTCCAAATCGCGTCCCAACACAAGTATTTCTTCTCCCTTATTCCGGATAGTCCCATTGTTTGTAATAGCTTGCTGTTCTAATTCTATGGTTTTCAATTCCTCGTTATTGAGATTTTGATACAACAATAAGTTTCGATACGCATCAAGAAAGCTGTTATAAAAAGGACGAATTTGATGACCAAGCTTTAACTCGCTAGAAAATTGATTAGCTAAGTTTCCTAAATCTGAATTCAAAAGATTCTTAGAAGAAAGTTGTTCCTTAAGCTCGGTAATTTCATTTACATTTCCTGGGCTTTCCAATACACCTAAAATATCTCCTTTGGAAACAATATCATTAGGACTTTTATAAATCTCAACTATTCTGCCGGTGTGTTTAGCTATTATATGAGCTGGAGGTTCAAGGGAGGTTAACACTAATGATGCATTAATTTGCTCATTAAAGGAAAAAACGGATGCAAACGCAATAACTATAACAAAAAAAACAAATATCAAAACTATACCCCAACGAATCATCCAAATAGGCTTCCTTTTTATATAGGAGGATTCATCATAAAAATGAATGTTTTGCTCTTCCATAGCCCTACAGTTGATTTTGGATTAGATTATAATACTTCCCTTTACCTTCAATTAATTCCTGATGGTTTCCTTGTTCTACGATCTTCCCTTTATCCATCACTAAAATCTGATCGGCATTACGGATCGTAGACAACCGATGGGCAACAATAATTACTGTTTTCCCTTTATAAAACGATTTTAAATTCTCTGTAATAACCGACTCATTTTTAGCATCCAACGCACTTGTTGCCTCATCAAATAAAAGGACGTCCGGGTTTTTATAGATAATTCTTGCAATTAATAATCGTTGTTTTTCACCACCACTTAGGATACTGCCATTCTCACCTATTTTTGTATCTAAACCTAAAGGAAGGTTCTCGATTAGATCGTTGAGATTGGCCTTACTCACGGCTTCTTGCAACCGCCTTCTGTTTGTTGGCTCATTAGCTTTTGATTCTGTAATATTTCTCTCTAAGGTATCATTGAATAACATACTATCTTGAAGAACCGCACCACAATTCTCCCGCCACCTTTTCGTGTTTATGTATTTTAAATTCTCCTTACCTATAGTTACTTTTCCATTTTTAGGCTCGTAAAGTTTTAGAAGAATTTTAAAAAGAGTAGTTTTCCCAGAACCGCTGGCACCAACAATTGCAGTTACCTTATCTATTGGAATAGTTGCGTTGATATTATCTAACACCCTATGGGTGTCTTTTTCTCCATATCCAAAAGCTAAGCCTGTAAAAACAATATCCCCTCTTACTAGAACATTCTCTTTATTTATTGGAATGCTCCCCAATTCCTGAGAATGAATCTCAGATAGGCGTTTCAATGAAAGAGTTGCTCTTTGTAATCCGATTATAAAATCCAAGGTATTTGATATGGGTATTGAAAGACTCCCTACGATGAATTGAATAGCTAACATGGTCCCTAATGTAATTTCCCCAAACACCACTGCCTTTGCCGACCAAAAAATTATAAATATACTGGTCATTTCATTAAGGAATAAACCTCCTTTTAACTGTACTTGATCTACTTTTAAAAAATTGGTTTTTAATCTATATAACCTTATTTGCACATTTTTCCATTCCAATTTCCGGCGTCTTTCAGATCCATTGAGCTTTATTTCTCGTACAGCTGTTATCAATTGAATCAATAAGGATTGTTCCTTCATGTTCAAGTTAAATAGCTTATGATCCAATAGAGCTTTATGTTTTAAAAAAAGAAAGGTCCACCCCATAAAGAGTAAGTTTCCCATCAGGAAAATTATCAATATTTCCATATTGAAATAACCCAATACCATAGCAAAAACAAGGATACTAAATAAATCGAAAGCAATGGACAGAGAACGTCCGCCCAAAAACTCCTCTATTCGATGATGGTCATTGATTCGCTGCATAAAATCCCCAGTAGATTTGGAGTCAAAATATGCTATAGGCATTAGCATCAATTTATCCAAAAAATCCGAAATCATCGATATGTTAATCTGGGTTGACATATGATGTAAAAGCCAGTCTCTTATGACCTCAGATATTAGCCGGGTTATAAAAAGAAATACTTGAGCGATAACAATCAATTGTATAAAGCTGATGTTTTCAAAGTCAATACCATAATCTACAAGACTCTGCGTTAATAAAGGAAGTGACAATTGAATTATTGCGGCTAGGAAAAGACCAAGACATAGTTGTCCGATGTAATCTTTAAAAGGCAATAAATACTGGTACAAGAAGCTTAGACTATTATCGGACTTAGCTTCATCTTGAAAATGGTTAAACTTAAGCTTAGGTTCCGCTAATAAAAGGATGCCCTTTCCATTTTTCTTGGCCGCCCACCTTTCCGAAAATTCAGAATGACTATACTTGGAAAGACCAATAGCTGGATCCGAAACATAAATGGTCTTTTTTGTTGTCTTATAAACCACTAAAAAGTGATTATTCTCCCAGTGTGCAACAGCAGGTAATGGAATGTCATTCACTAACTCTTTAATATCCGATCGTATCCCTATGGCTTCCATACCGATCATATCTAAGGCTTCAGATAGCCCTGCCATGGACACTCCCCCATTTTGTAAGCTAGATATTCTTCTGAGATAATCTAGGTTAAAATCTTTACCGTAATGTTTGGCTATGATTTTTAAGCATGTAGGACCGCAATCCATTTGATCGAGTTGACGATAATTGGGAAATATCACGGTTCCAAGCATTTTTGTATTTCAGTTATACTATCCTAAAGTAATTTAAATACTCCTTTTAAATTACTGATTATCATGATGGTTTATAAATGAAGGCCAATTGATAGTGAACAAAATATATTCTCAAATCCCTTGCGAGAGAATATTAGCTCTAAACCGCTAAATTTTGTTTTTGGCTACTTTAAACTTTAAAGAAAATGTAGAAAAAGCTTTGATAAACCCTTGAAAAGCACATGCTAATTTGACAAAGTCTCATTAAAAATGTAAGACGAAATTAAAAGCTGTAAACTTTAATTAAAATCCTGACAGTTAATTTAAAATAATTTTAACCATATTTTTCTTTGTAAAAAGATATAGTATTATAAATAACTTATTCTGATAAATAAGTTAGTCTGCACAAAATACTCGTTGTAAATCAAATTGTTTTATAAAACAATTTGAAAAATTGTAATCTTCTTAGTAGATAAAAGATTGTAGGGTGGGTTTATTTAATTCCTAGCAATACGAGACTGATACCTTACATGGGAATGCTTATGTATGTGTTTTCTTAGGAGACGACACCCGTCCCCTTTTCCCAGCGGTAATTGTTTTGAATGTTCCCACCTTCCCCGGGTAATAGCCCTATTATAACCTAATTTTTTTGAAGTAAAAAAGTATTAATGAAGAGCACATTATGGATACAATCCCTTGTAAAAATCAGTTTTTAAAATAATTCTAAGGTTTCTATCCAATGTTTTCCTTCAGGAGTAATGATCAGTTGTGGGGGTGATATAAAGGATATATGTCCGTTGCCTCCCATAAACCTACGTTGTTTATAATCTATCAGGCCTTCCTCCTTCATTTTCTTGGCAATACGGGTGGCTTCATTTGGGTCTAAGCAAATATGGGTTATTCGTACAAAGCCTCTTTCCTGGTTTTTGTAAAGAAATTCTAGTATGGAACGATATAGATTCATAACTGAATAATTTTATAATCCTGTAGGTAATACCTATTTAGCAAAGAAAGCAATTTAACCTACAAAAGGACTAAAATATTAGTTAAAATTCCTACATCATCAAATAGCAAGCTCTTACTTCTTAATATTTTTAGGTATCCATAGATTGCTATTCATATCATTTCTGAATATTTCTGACCAAAACTACAAGGAAGGCAGTGTATTAAGTAGTACCCCAGAAGAACACGGCTAATTCTTAAGTCATAATCATATATACTTATAAGTTTTTAAGTCTTAATTAATCAATATTTACTTACATATTTAAAAATTCACGATATTAGCGAATTCATTTATAGAATATAAAAACCTTTATTGGAATTTCCCTCTTATAATGAAAAGTATAATTGAATAACGGTCTTGTTCTATAACTGTTATTCAATTTAATAAAAAGCTCAAATATTCCATTTTTGACATAAAAATGGGTGGTTGTGTTTAAGTGTGGTAAAAAAACATAACTGAATATTAAATATTAAATAATGATAACTCTTGCTGTAATACTTAACTTGATAGTTTCACTTTGGATAATACCTGAATATTTAGGTAGAAAAAGAAAAATTGGTTTTAATTGGTCATTGGTCGCCTGTTTATTTCTTTCGCCAATTATAGGTATAATAATAACTCTAAACAGCCCTCTTCTTGACGAGTTCAAGGAGAAAATCATAATCAATTCTGACAATGACAAAAAAAGCAGTTTGAGTGAAAACAATCCCAAAAGTGTATTAGAAAAACTTCTCAAAAATGACCTGCTTACTAAAGAAGAGTATGACAATAAAATAAATATTTTAGGAGAAATAAAATTTTATAATCTGATACAGAACAGCGAGGAGTTTGCTAATCTCAAGGAACTTTTAGATAAAGACCTTTTAACTAAGGAAGAGTATTTTAATAAGGTTGAATTATTAAAAACAAAAATGAAAAGTAAGGTGAATTCAAAGAACCTTCTTGAAGACGGATTTCGTATAAGTTCTGAATTCATAGACGGTTTGGCCGTTGTTGTTGATGATGATTTAAACTATGGCTTCGTAAATGAAGAAGGTGAAATCATAATTGATACAAAATATGAATTTGCAGACGTGTTTAATGAAGATTTAGCTTTAGTAAGAAGTGATAGGCTTTTCGGATATATTGATAGAAACGGAGATAATATTATTGCTTTTCAATATAATTTAGCAGAGCCTTTTAACAACGGGATAGCTAAGGTCGCTATTGATAATGAGTTTTTCAATATAGACAAAAAAGGAAATAAGGTATCGGAATACACAAACAACAGTAACCATTCCATCCCCCTATAATATTGAAAATGGCTTTAAAAACCATTTTATTTTTCAAATGACACTATCATATAAACTGTGTATATTTAAAATAACAGGGGTTAGCCTTTTTATCATAAATCGTCAGGAACTGATTTAGTGTGATTCTTTATGTACTGATTTATGGCCTATACAAGAAGGGGTTATTTATAGGCTTATTACACCCTTTATTTTATAGTAAAAATGAATTTTTAAATTAAATTGTTATGAAAAGAAAGTTTTTAGTTCTCCTTGTAGGGATGTTCACTTGTATAATAAACAGCCAAGAGGTCCTTACTTTTAGTGATGTCGTTGAAGTAGAAAATGTATTGTCCACTAATTTATATAATCGAGCTAAATTATGGTTTGCATCAGCTTATAAAAGTTCTAATGATGTTCTGCAAGTAGAAAATAAAGAAGAGGGAATGCTAATAGGCAAAGGATCTATTAGCTATGAACAACCATTCTTATCAGGAATGAATACAACAGTAGGAAATGTAAATTACTTGATAAAAATATTTGTAAAAGATGGACGGTACAAATATGAGATTACAAATTTTATCCATCATGGAGCTTCAGAAAGTTTCGGTTTAATAACGACGGATGATAATTACCCTAGAAACACCAAAAAATCGGCATTAAAGTGGGAAAATAGAGTTTGGAATGATATTAAAAATCAAGTGGATTTAGAAGTGCGTTCATTGATTCCAAGTATTAAAGAAGGAATGAGAGAATCCATTGCTTCTGAAAATGAAAATTGGTAATTATTCATTTTGGAACAACAACATAAACCCTAAAGAGGAGTTCTCGGAAATAGAGGGCTCAGCTAGTTTACGGCTCGGTTAGCCCTCTATTTCTTAGCTTGTAGCCACAAGCTGTTTAAAAAAAACAGCTTGTTTTATTACCTGTAAATATCATTGCGGTAACCAGAAAGAAACTTACTAGCCTTATACGAGAATGTTATGTGCAAGCTAGAGCAACATCAGTAATAGAGATAAAAGCTATTCTTTGAAGTAAATAAATGGAAAAACTTGAACTACATTATTACTTATCCGACAAAAGCCATTCAATGGATGCTTTTGTTAAGAATAAAGCTGAAGCAGAACTATTAAAGGTTTTTAAAGAAATTTCAGATATTTTGGAACTCGATTTGAGTTTCGAAATTGAAGCCTTAAAAGAAGGTGGAATCAAGGAATTTATCAAATTTCTTAAAAAGAAAAAGAATAGAAAACAAATAGTCAAAATACTAGCTTTTATTGGAGTTATCTTTTCTGGAGTTTTAACGAACAAAATTTCCGACAACTTTAACAAAAATTCAGAACTTGAAAAATCACAATTAGAGGAATCTCAACTTAACATTAAAAAATTAAAAAGAGATTTAGAAAAAGAAGACATTAGCGAAAAAGAGAGCACCTTTATTATTGAGAATTTAACAATGATAATATCAAATACAGATAAAATTAAATTTCATCGTTCCAACTTTTATTCTCACTTACTCAAAGAAAATAAAATAGAACAAATTTCAACAACTGAACTAGATGAAAATAATAAACCTATATCGAAAGAGAAGAAAGTTTTGAGAGAGGATTTTAATAAATTTATCGTACATAAAATCAAAATTGATTCGGAATTTATTGAAGACGCAAATATCGAAATCATCTCGCCAGTTCTGAGAAGCGGAAAAATGAAATGGAGAGGGTATTATGATAGTAAACCAATTAGTTTTAATTTATTGGATTTAGGCTTTAAAAATTCAGTTTTAAATCGAGAAGTAAGTTTTCAAAATGGGACTTCAATAAAATGTCTTTTGGAATTTGAAAAGGAAATGGACGATGAAGGCAATATAAAGACAACCGAAATAAACGTATTTGACGTTACTAATATTTTTGAAGGAGAAACAACAATACTGACAAAAAGAGGAAAAGAAATCAAAGCAGAAAAAAAGCAGATAAAACTAGATTTTGGAACAAATGAAGAGTAAAAGCCTTCGCATAACAAAGAACTGAGGTAAAAAAACAACACTTTTCTTCATTATTTGAATAAAATAAGAAAATCAGGGGTACCGAAAACCCCCAACTTTCTTCT
Source organism: Arenibacter nanhaiticus (assembly GCF_900141935.1). Classification (GTDB taxonomy): domain Bacteria; phylum Bacteroidota; class Bacteroidia; order Flavobacteriales; family Flavobacteriaceae; genus Arenibacter; species Arenibacter nanhaiticus. The sequence continues at coordinate 35,756 of NZ_FQYX01000028.1, forward strand.
TCTGATCCCGATAGCCTGTAGGTTTGCCTAAAAAGGGGAAGCTTACACCACCCCTGATCAAACATGAAATTTAAAAATTTTGACTAGAGATTCTCATTGAACACATTGGTAAACGCTGTTTTCAATACTTCTAAATACTCTGTAACGGTCTCCTTGATATCCTTATAATTATTTGATTTTTATCCCCTTCACAATCTCTATAAATATTGTATTTTAACATATAATTAAGGATTTAATTCACTTATAATTGGCATTTTTATGGATTGAACTTCTCCCCCACTAAATCGCTTAAAAACTGCACAATATGATTTTTTAAGATTACCAAATAACCCAGTATTTAAGGATTGGTGTCGAAAACCATTATGAATAAAGGTGGGGATACCTTTAAATTATAACCCCTTTTTGAACACAATAATCAATGGCAAACAGCAAACACGCACATTTAAGATATAATATTCTAGACTATTGCTTTCGTTATAGATCACTCAGTTTTGAAGAATTATTAGAGGTTGTTAATGAAGGTATTGCCGAACTTTATCCAGGAGAAGGAATATCTGAGCGATCTCTGAGAAAAGATTTAAGAGTTTTCCGAGATGATAAAAAAGGTTTTAATGCGCCATTACCAGAAAAAATAAGAATTTTAAAATATTCAGATCCAAAATTTTCTATTGCTCAGCGCCCTTTATTAGAATATGAACAGTATTTAATTGATGCCGCGCAGCAGTTATTAAGTCGTTTTGAAAATCATCCGAAGTATGATAGACTCGCGGAAGCTTTGATCAAGTTTCAGGATGAAGAAGATCCAGAAACTGACATCTCCAAAATTCTATATTACGACCTAAACGAAGAATATAAAGGTATTCAACATCTGAAACCCCTTTATTTAGCTATTAAGAAAAAGGAGGTTCTTCAGATAACATATAAAGGGTTCAAAGATCAGGAATCGAGAGTTTTTATATTTCATCCACATTTACTAAAACAATATAACAGAAGGTGGTTTGTATTTGGGCTAAATAGTTCGAAAGGGATTAAAGAATGGAGTATTCCTTTAGATGAAAGACTTATTGGTTTTAAAGTTATTGAAGATATGGAATATCTCGAGTCAGATACGGACTGGGATAATTTTTTTAGAACGATGGTAGGCGTTGTAAGACTAGTTGATGCAGAGGTTGAGAAAGTTGTCTTACGTTTCCATAATGGCAGAGAAAACTATTTTAAAACAAAACCATTTCAACCGGATTACGAGGAGTTTTTTGAGGAAGATAAACAAAATCAAGTTTGGTTTGAAACAATTATAAATAATGAATTGATACAGCAAATATTATCTTATGGTCAAGATGTTGAGGTTTTGCTACCAGAACATTTAAAAACGAAAATGAGCGAACATGTAAAGACTATGCAGGAGTTTTACAACACGTAACTGTGCAATTACTTTGCGCAATTAAATTGTTTATTTGTAGAGTTGAATTTATAGAAGTTTATGCGAGAAGAAAATTATATAGAAAATGAAGAGGTAAAAAGGATCACCGAATCCCTTTGGCAATTAATAAGTAGTCTGCGTGGGGTTTTACCAGTTGAACAACATCACGTGGTTCTTTTTCTAATGTCAGCGTATTATGATGGTATAATTGGTGAAGAACTTATAAAGGGAGAGGTTGATTATGAAGATTTTTTCTATGCTTTAGAAGATGATTATAGATACTGTGACTTGTTAAAAGTTTATAAGCCTATAATAAATGCCATACCGGAATGGCCTTTGGAAGTTATAATTAGACGGCTTTCGATAATAGATAGTGACCTTTCTGAATCTGTATTTAATCGAATTTTCGATAATCTTTTGTTCAAAATAGCAAGTAATCAGGGTAAACATTCAGGAGAATTTCTACTTCCTACTGAGGTCAGTAAATTAGTTATGGAATTAGTAAATATTCCAACTAGAGCTAAGGTCTTTAATCCGTTTGCTGGACTAGCTTCTTTTGCCACATATCTTGATTATGCAGAAAGTTATTACGGACAAGAAATTAGTGATTCTACTTGGGCATTAGGTAAATTGAGACTACTTAGGTTAGAAAAATCCAGAACTTTTAATATCGATTACAGGATTGAGGATTCTATAAATAACTGGCCGGAATTCAAGGCTTTTGACTTAATAGTATCTAATCCGCCATTTAATTATAAAATTGATTCTTTTATCGCAGATCAATTTGGCTGGAAGAGAATGAATGTTGAAACCTATGTAATTAAAAAAGGATTAGAGTCTATAAATTTTGATGGGAAAGTCGCTTGTGTGATTTCTCAAGGACTACTTTTCAGAGGTGGTGAAGAGCAAAAATTTAGAAAATATTTAGTTGAGGAAGGATTGATAGAAACCATTGTTTCATTACCTGGTGGAATTTTAAAGCATACGGGAGTCCCTGTATGTATACTGATCTTAACTCGAAAGAGAAATTCTAATCGATTAATTAAAATGATTGAAACTTCCTCTTTTATAAATAATGAAAATAACCGAGAGAAACATCTTGACGTAGTCAGATTACTTGATTATTCAAATGAATTTAATCGTTCTAAAGCAGTTATAGAGGTATCAATCGATCAAGTAAGGCAACACCACTATAATTTAAATATTAAAAGATATTTTGTAGAAGATTTTAATGGTATTCCACTTATCGAACTAGTAAAGACAATAAGAGGACAAAGAGTAGGTAATGAAAGTAGAACTACGGGAAAATTTGTTCGTACTAGTAACCTTAAAGATAATGATGTTTCCTATCAATTAGAGCTAGATGAAATAAAGGAAATAGAGCTTCCTTCCTATTCTAGTAGGATAGAAAGTGATTGTATTCTTGTTTCTACGAGATGGAAATCTCTTAAACCTACCTTATTTGAATATAAAGGTGCGCCAATCTACATTGGAATGGACTTGCTTGCTATTAAAGTAGATTCGAATAATTTTGAAGTTGACCCTCATTATTTAATAAGCGAATTAAGATCGACAAAAGTTCTTAAGCAAGTAGCAGCATTCCAAAACCCTGGCGCTATAACGTTCTTAAATAGGAACGATTTTTTTGAAATTAAGATTGATTTACCAACTATTGAGGAGCAAAGAGCTAAGGTCAAGGGTATATTAGATCTTTCTGAAAAATTTAAAGCACTTCAAATGGAGAGAAATGCGCTAGCCCACGGACAGCAAGTTGCAAATTTCGACGAATTTGCTTCTTTAAAACACTCTTTAGGAGCCCCTAGACAAAACATTTTGTCTAATGCTAAAAGTTTAATCCGTTTTTTTGAGAATAATCATTCTGATGCATTTAAGGAAGTTTCGGAATTATACAATAAGCGTTACAACACTAATTTAGTCGATGATTTGATTCAAATAAAAGATGATGTTAATCACATCTCTACAATTCTTGAAAAGGGTGAGAATGGATTGACTTTAGACAATTTTGATCTAAAGTCAATATCAATACAAGAAATTGATAAGGCACTAAAAGCAACAAGAAAAGTTAGAGAGAAATATAAACCTCAATATAAAGAACCCCTTATTTCTGAAATTTCGGGAAAGGCTATAAAAGCAAATATCACTTTGTTCAAGATATTAATTAATAATATTTTATCAAACGCTGATAAGTATGCATTCAATTCAAAAGATAACGCAAATCAGTTAATTATTGAATTAAAAGCTACAGAGGATGTTTTAGAATTAGAAATTAGAAACAATGGCACACCATTTCCAAACAACTTTAGTAAAGATAAATTTATATCAAAATTTACTACCATCAGCCTAGATAACGGTTCAGGTCTAGGTGGATATGACATTAATAGAATTGCCAAATATTTTGAAAACCCAGATTGGGAATTAGTATTAAATAATAACGATGTTTTTCCTGTTGTGTTTAGATTCACGTTCCCTATAATCCCAATGATAAATGAGTAAAAAATATAATGTGCTGTGGATTGATGACCAGCATAAAGATCTATCTGCCGTTCATAAAACAGCTACGGATTTTGATATTCAACTATGGCCATTCAAATCAATGAATGGCGGTTGTGGAGAACTTGAAGCTAATCTTTCAAAGTATGACGCTATTTTGTTAGATGCAAAATTTTTTGAAAATGAAGATGATAAACCAGGTTCTGAAGATACCCAATGGATATATGATACAAAGGACAGAATACGCGATCTTGATAAATCTCTACAATACTTTGTTTTAACTGGTCAAGCCAAAACATATGCTTCAGAAGAATTTAATAAAGCGTTTAAAAATGTATTTGAAAAAGGAAAAGACGAAGACGAAGATACGTTGTTTAAAATGCTTGTACAAGCTTGTCAAAATAGGGAATTAACAAGACTAAAGCATAAATACAAGAAACAGTTTGAAATTTGTACCGATGCATATATTGGGTCAAAACATTTTGATAGAGTTATAGACATTATAAAAGATGTAGAGAATCCAGAAAAAATTAAGGTAGCCCAAGATATGCTAAATCCTATGAGGAAAATTCTTGAAGCTCTTTTTGATAAGCTAAACGAAATAGGATTAATACCTGACGAGATTAGAAAAAAACAAGGGAGCTTAAATGGATCAAGTTATTTTCTTTCTGGAAATAATCATAATTATGAGTACCATAGCGAATTGATTCATCCCATGGTTGCCGAGAATATTTATCGACTGTTAAATATAACTCAGGACGGTTCTCATGATAACGGAAAAAAACTAAGAGCGGATGAGTATCTATCTTTAAGCAAAAATCATAAGCTTTATAAGAGCACTATTTATCTGCTACTGGATATTCTCGAATACATGAAAGATTTCTTAGATGAGAATACAGATAAGAATCTTAATCAAGAGAAATGGGAAGTAAGAAAGTTTACTGCGACAATAGATTCTATTTCCGGGAAAGTGATAGAAATTCAAGATAGTGGCTGGGGTGTTTTTGAATCAGATGATAAAACTAAGACAATTAAAATTCCTGATTATATGATGGAAAAACACAAATTAAAGCTTGATCAAATTATAAAAGCAACAACGAAACCAAGTCCGGACGGAACAAGAACATACATTGACGAAATTTTCATCGAATAAACTCTGCAATCACCCTGCACACTTCAATCTTACATTTGCTTCATAATCATAAATAATAAAAGCTATGAGTAAGAATACAAATGTAAAATGCCCTAATTGTAAAGAGGTTTTTAAAGTAGATGATAGTGTCTACACAGACATCGTTAGGCAGGTAAGAGACCAGCAATTTCAAGAAGAGTTGAACAATCGATTAGAGTCTGTTAATATAGAAAAGCAGACTGCATTACAATTAAAAGAGTCTGAATTAAAAATTGCTTTCCAGCAACAGTTGGCAGAAAAACAGCGTGAAATAGAAGCATTGAAACACAAAAGTAGATCAGAGCTAGTTGATGAGGTTTCAAAAAAAGAAAATACTATTAAAGATTTAGAGTCCAAATTACAGCAGGCTGAAAATGAAAAAAAACTAGCATTACAAACAGCGGTAAATGAACTTGAAAAAGAGAAGAATCAATTACAAAATGACTTAAAACTCAAGGAGTCTGAAAAAGAAAATTTAGAAAAGTCCTTACAACAAAATTTTAGAAGAGAGTTAGATCATAAAGCAAAGGAATTACAATTAAAAGACGAAGAAATAGAACGTCTAAAGGACTATAAGCAAAAGCTTTCAACTAAAATGCTAGGAGAGACTTTGGAGCAACATTGTGAAACCGAGTTTAACAAACTAAGAGCCACGGCATTTCAAAAAGCATATTTCGAAAAAGACAACGATGCTTCTCAGGGCACTAAAGGTGATTATATCTTCAGAGAGAAAGATGAAAATGATAATGAAATCGTTTCAATTATGTTTGAAATGAAGAATGAAAACGACCTAACAGCTTCCAAAAAGAAAAATGAAGATTTTTTCGCCAAGTTAGATAAAGATCGTAGAGATAAAGGCTGTGAATATGCCGTATTGGTTTCTTTATTAGAAACAGATAATGAATTGTATAACACCGGAATTGTAGATGTATCCTACAAGTATGAGAAAATGTATGTGGTGCGTCCTCAGTTTTTTATTCCTATTATTACACTTTTAAGAAATGCTGGGATGAAGTCTTTACAGTACAAGGCCGAACTAAAACTAGTTAGAAACCAGAATGTTGACATTACTAATTTTGAGGAAAAAATCAACGAATTTAAAACTGGCTTTGCAAGAAACTACGATTTAGCTAGTCGACAATTTAAAACCGCTATAGATGAGATTGACAAAACCATGAATCATCTACAAAAAACCAAGGATGCTTTATTATCATCTGTAAATAATCTACGTTTGGCGAACAACAAAGCAGATGATTTAACCATTAAGAAGTTAACCCATGGTAATCCAACCATGAAACTAAAATTTAACAATTTAAACAGCAATTAGTAAGCAAACAATATGATCACTGGAGAAACAAAAAGTAAAATAGATAAAATTTGGAATGACTTCTGGACAGGAGGAATATCCAACCCATTAACTGTAGTGGAGCAGTTTACCTATCTAATCTTTATAAAGCAATTAGATGATAAGCAGATTCTAATGGAAAAGCAGGCCAACCTTTTAGGGGTGCCTATCGATAAACCAATCTATACTAAAGAACAAAGCCCGTTGCGCTGGAGCAACTTTAAAAATAAGGATCCAGAAACAATGTTCGACTTGTTTACAAAGCAACAGCGCGAGCTTAACGATATAACGGCTTTCGACTTCATGAAAACTATCGGAGCTGAAGGTGGTGAGTTTGCGCGGTTTATGAAAGGGGCAATTTTCATGATTCAATCTCCGAGGTTATTGGATAAGGTGGTGCAACAAATAGACCAACTGCCTTTAGACAACAGAGATACTAAAGGGGATCTTTACGAGTATATGCTGTCTAAAATTGCCGAAGCAGGTACCAACGGACAGTTCCGTACGCCACGCCATATTATTAGTATGATGGTGGAAATGACACAGCCTAAAAAGGATGATATTATTTGCGACCCCGCCTGTGGTACGGCGGGCTTCTTAGTGAGTGCTGGAGAGTATATTTATCATAACCACAACGACTGGTTTCAAGACAAAACCTTTAGAGAACATTTTAATACCAAGATGTTTAACGGTATTGAGTTCGACCCGTCTATGTTGCGTATTGCTGCTATGAATATGCAATTGCACGGTATGGAAACGCCAGTGCTTATTGGTAAAGATGCTTTGAGCGAAGCGAATGCTGATATAGAAAACGAATACACGCTTATTTTAGCAAACCCGCCGTTTAAAGGAAGTTTGGACTATGATGAGGTAGAGAGTAGTTTATTGCAAACTACCAAAACGAAGAAAACAGAACTATTGTTTTTAAGTTTAATGTTACGCACCCTAAAAGTTGGAGGACGTGCAGCGGTAATTGTACCAGATGGAGTTTTGTTTGGTAGTTCTAGAGCACATAAGAGCATACGAGAAGAGTTGGTAAATAACCAAAAACTTGAAGCGGTAATATCTATGCCTTCTGGGGTATTTAAACCGTATGCAGGGGTAAGTACAGCGGTATTGTTTTTTACCAAAACCAACTCTGGGGGTACGGATAAGGTATGGTTTTATGATATGAAAGCCGATGGGTATAGTTTAGACGATAAGCGTTCTGAGATTAAAGACAATGATATTCCTGATATTATTGAACGTTTTAAAAATTTAGAAGCGGAAACGGATAGAGTACGTACAGATCAAAGTTTTATGGTACCTTCTAAGGAGATTAAAGAGAACGATTGGGATTTATCTATTAACCGTTATAAGGAAATTGTTTATGAGGAAATTGAATATGATGAACCACAGGTGATAATTGATTCAATAAAAGATATAGATAATGTAAGAACCAATGCTATACTAAATTTAGAAGAGTTGTTAAAATGATAGAGGAAGTTGAATTAGGTAAAATAGCATCGTTTAGTCAAGGACAACAAGTTTCAATCCCAGATCAAAGAAAAGAAATGTTTGATGGATGTGATACTTTTATTAGAATAATAAATTATACTCAAGGGTCTTCTGACTTCAGATATATTCCAAAACAAAATCCAAAATATCACATAACAAAACATGATATTATTATGGTGAGGTATGGTGCTGTTGGATTTGTTGGTAAAGGCATTGAAGGGGTATTGGCTAATAATATGTTTAAGATTGATTACGATAAACAAGTATTGTTTGGTGATTATTTATTTCGTGCTCTAAGGAGTGGGAAAGTTCAATCTCAACTAATTAGTGCTTCTCAAAGCACTTCGATGGCAGCTTTAAATTTTAAAACTGTTTCAAGGGTTAAAATCCCCCTTCCCCCTCTAGAAACCCAAAAGAAAATAGCGGCCATTCTAGACGAAGCAGATAAACTTCGCCAACTAGACAAACGACTCATTGAAAAATATGACGCCCTTACACAAAGTCTATTTTTGGATATGTTTGGGGATTTAGTTGGAGAAAAAGAAAGTTTAAGTAGTCTTTGTGAAATTAATCCCAAGAAGTCTGAAATATCTAATTTAGATAAATCAACTTTAGTATCTTTTATTCCGATGAGTAATGTTTCAGAAAAAGGAGAAGTTGATTTATCAATTGAAAAAACAATAGATGAGGTTTGGAGTGGATTCACATATTTTGCAGAGCGGGATGTTGTATTTGCTAAGATTACACCTTGTATGGAAAATGGTAAAGGGGCTATTATGAGGTCTTTGACTAATGGTATTGGTTTTGGAACCACTGAATTTCACGTTTTAAGACCTAAAGAAAATAAATCATCATCAGAATGGATTTACCATTTAACCACATCTTATCACTTTAGGAAATTAGCTGAGAATAACATGAAAGGAAGTGCTGGTCAAAAGCGTGTACCAACAGATTTTTTTAAAAGATTTAAAATAGTTTGTCCTCCAATCGAGCTCCAGAACCAATTCGCAGAACGTGTTGAAGCAATAGAAGCCCAAAAAGCATTAGCTCAAAAAAGCTTAGAAAAAAGCGAAGAATTGTTTAATAGCTTATTGCAAAAGGCGTTTAAAGGAGAGTTGGTTTAAGATAAGCATATGGATAGCAAAGATTGGTTATTAGAGCAGCTAAAAGTTGCCTACCAAAAATCAGATATAAGTCAGACAGGTGCATTTATAGATCTAGTAGATATACCCTATAAAGGTATTAGTATTAAGCATAGTAATGGCTTATACATTAGTTTCAAACATTTTGACCTGGTTGAATTTTATGCTTTGTCAATCTATTTAGAATCTCGTATAAAACAAGAGGATATTAGAGTGTATTGCAAAGAGTATGACAAAAGTATTTGGGTTTACTTTGATAAGAAATTTACTGAAGGGAGTAAAGGAGATTTTGAAAAAGCCATGTGGACTTTTAAAATAATAGATAATCTAATTAAAGATATCACCAATGTGGTAATCAAGGTAGGAAGTGATGAAGTTAAATAGAGAGTTGTAATCACGTTAACAACATGGTTCTGGAACATGTAAATCATATATAGCAAATGGATATTCAAAAATATAACGTCAATCAGCATCTTATAGAAACCCTTTTATCTTGGATTAAAAGCGGTGAAATTGCTATCCCAGAAATTCAACGTCCATTTGTTTGGGATGGTGCTAAAGTAAGGGACTTAATGGATAGCTTATACCAGGGATACCCAATAGGTTATATTATTACCTGGCGCAATCCTAACATTAGGCTTAAAGATGGATCTACATCAGAAGGCAAAAAAATCCTAATAGACGGGCAACAACGCGTTACCGCCTTAACGGCTGCTATTCTCGGAGATTATGTAATTAACAAAAATTATAAGCGCGTTAGAATTAAAATAGCTTTTAATCCTATACAAGAAAAGTTTGCCGTACAAACACCGGTTATTGTTAAGGATAAGCAATGGATTCCAGATATTTCAAAAGTCCTGAGTGGACAAATAAATTCATTTAATTTTACCAATGACTTTATAAATAACAACCCAGATCTTAATCAAGATGATATAGTGCGCGCTATTAACAAATTATTCAATTTGGCTAAAAAACAAATTGGGCTTATTGATTTAGCAGCAGATCTGGATATAGAAACGGTAACAGAGATCTTTATTCGTATTAATTCACAAGGCGTTATTTTAAGTCAGGCAGATTTTGTTATGAGTAAAATTGCTGCTAATGAAACTTTTGGCGGGCAGGAACTTAGGAAGGCTATAGATTACTTTAGTCATTTGGCAGTTGCTCCCGAGTTTTATCAATTCATTGCAGAACATGATACCGATTTCGCCAAGACAGACTATTTCCAAAAAATGTCGTGGTTAAAAAATGAAAGTGAAGATCTTTATGACCCTAAATATACAGACGTTTTAAGGGTAGCTTTTACTACACAGTTCAATAGAGGTAAACTGTCTGACTTAGTTAGCCTACTTTCTGGAAGAAATTTTGAAACTAGAACCTATGAAGAGGAAATAGCTGAAGCTTCTTTTAAGAAACTTTCTAATGGTATTCATCATTTCATTAATGAGACCAATTTTAAACGGTTTTTGATGATCATAAAATCTGCCGGATTCATTACTTCTAAAATGATACGGTCTCAAAATGCTATAAACTTTGCATACATTGTTTATCTCAAATTAAAAGCACAAGGGGAAAACCCAGCCAATATCGAAACCTATGTACGTAGGTGGTATGTGTATTCCGTATTAACGGGTCGTTATTCTGGTTCACCTGAATCTATGTTTGATTTTGATATTAGACAGATTGAACTAAAATCATTTAAGGATTATTTGCAAGAAAAAGAAGACGGAGAATTATCACAAGCTTTTTGGAATGCTTCTTTAGTCCAAAGTTTAAACACCTCCGTTACGAGTAGTCCTTATTTTCATGTGTATTTAGCAAGTCAAGTTAGAGCTAATGATAAAGGGTTCTTATCTAAAGAAATCACGGTGGGAGATTTACTTACTTACAGGGGTGACATACACCATATCTTTCCAAGAAACTATCTTAAAAAAGCAGGGTTACCAAGAGGAAAATACAATCAGATTGCTAATTATGTGTATATGCAGCAAGAGGTAAACATTAAAGTAGGTGCCAAAGCTCCTTCAGTTTACTTTGGTGAGATATTAGACCAGTGCAATGGGAGTCTATTAAAATATGGTGGTATAAATGAATTGGATGAACTAAAAATAAATTTAATCCAAAACTGTATTCCTGAGTCAATATTTACTATGAATATTGACCATTACGACGAGTTTCTTCTATTAAGAAGAAAGTTAATGGCGAATAAGATGAGGGAGTATTATTTTAGTCTTTAATTAAATGCATTATGGATTCCTTGAGTATTTTATAGTTAAAGGAATAGATATAGAATGTCAGGACAATTGAAAGATTTATTTACTTTAATTTAAGGTTATGCAAAGTAATTTCGATTTTATTAAGGATGATTTTCACGAACTATATATCCAATCTGCGGAGGCAGAAAAATACGTGTTTAAAGCGCCTAAATATGCAGCACTTCAATGTAGAATTGTATTAGAGCTGACTTTAAACTGGTTATACGACAACGACCCAGATTACGAAAGACCTTATGATACTACTTTAGCGGCTTTAATGTACCATGATGACTTTAAAAATGATATAAAAGGAACATTACTAAACGAGCTAACCTTAGTTAGAAGAATCGGTAATAACGCGGCGCACGGTAAAAGAGTTAATAACAAAGAAGCGCTAATCTGTCTTAGAAGTATCTTTAGACTTCTCTCCTTTATTGGGATTAATTATAACGAGGAAAGCCCAGATATTCCACTATTCAATGAGGCATTAATACCTACAGGGGAACTTAACGATAAAACTGTAAAAGAGCTTCAAGAGAAATCTGAAGCTATTGAGAAACTATTAGCAGAGAAAAACAAACAACTGGAAAGAACACTTGAACTTCAAAAGGAAAACGAACTTCTAAGGCTGCAAGTACAACAACATCAAAAACAACTTAAGGAGCGTAAAGAAGAACGCCAAATTGATGTAGATTTTGAAGAGAAAATCCCAGAGCTAACCTCAGAAATTGAAACCCGTAAATTGTTCATAGATGTGTTGCTTAAAGAAGCAGGTTGGGATAATCTTAAGCAGCATAAAGATTTAGAGTATAAAGTGACAGGAATGCCCAAAACCGTTAATCCTTCTGGTGTTGGTTATGTAGATTATGTGCTTTGGGATGATAATGGAATGCCCTTGGCCGTTGTAGAGGCTAAAAAAACACTACACAGTCCTAAAAATGGGAAGCACCAAGCATTCTTGTATGCTAACTGTTTAGAGGCGATGACAGGGCAAAGACCTATTATCTTTTATACTAACGGATTTGAAACGCATGTATGGGATGATACTTTTTATCCTGAACGGGAAGTTAGCGGATTTTATACCAAGGATGAACTTCAGTATTTAATAGAGCGCAGAAGTACTAGAAAAGATTTAAGAGAGTTTCAAGTCAATAGAGATATTGCTGGCCGCCCCTATCAGCTAGAAGCCATTAAAAGAGTTGCTGAAGCCTTGGTAACAACAAGCCAAAATGAGCTTAAAGGGAAAGGCAGAAAAGCTTTATTAGTAATGGCTACAGGTAGTGGTAAGACAAGAGTGTCCGCGGCTATTGTAGATATGTTAACCAAAAGCAATTGGGCCAAACGTGTATTGTTTTTGGCAGATAGAAATGCTTTGGTTACACAAGCAAAGAATGCTTTTAAAGAACATGTTCCGCATTTAAGTGCTATAGACCTTACAAAAGAAAAAGAGGATAACGGAACTAGATTAGTGTTCTCCACATATCCAACCATAATGAACCGTATAGATAGTCTTAAAAATGAGGATGGTCGGTTTTATGGTCCAGGACATTTTGATGTAATTATTATTGATGAAGCCCATAGGTCTGTTTATCAAAAATACCGAGCAATTTTTGAGTATTTCGATGCTATTTTAATTGGGTTAACGGCTACGCCAAAAAAGGAAATAGATCATAATACCTATTCCTTATTTAATATTGAAGATGATAACCCAACGTATGCGTATGAGCTTAATCAAGCTGTGCAAGATAAGTTTTTAGTGCCACCAAAGGCTATTAATGTGCCTGTTAAATTTGTCCATGAAGGTATAAAGTACAGTGAACTTTCAGAAGAAGATAAACTAAAGTTTGAAGAAACTTTTACGGATGAGGTTTCAGAAGATGATGAAGATATAGAAATTAGTAAATCTGCTATCAATTCATTTTTGTTTAATAACAAAACCATTGATGATGTCCTAGATTATCTAATGAATAACGGGATTAAGGTAGAAGGCGGAGATAAGTTAGGGAAAACGATCATTTTCGCTAAAAATCATAAACATGCTGTTTTTATTGAAAAGCGCTTTAATAAAAACTATCCTGAGTATTCTGGAAAGTTTTTACGTGTTATAGATAATTATGAATCTAAAGCACAGGATTTACTTGAAAAATTCTGTGAAGACAAAGTAGAATTAGAACCGCAAATAGCTGTGTCTGTAGATATGATGGACACCGGTGTAGATGCACCAAGAGTGGTTAATTTAGTGTTTTTTAAACAGGTAAAGTCCTATGCCAAGTTTTGGCAAATGATTGGTAGAGGAACACGTTTAAGGCCAGATTTGTTTGGTCCTAGCATAGACAAAGAGCACTTTATGATATTTGACATTTGTGACAACTTCAGCTTTTTTAATGAGTTTCCAGACGGAATTAAAGGAACCGCAACCAAAACGTTATCTCAAAAAGTATTTGAAGCCAAATTAAATATAATAATAGCTGTTAGAGATAATACTGAGTCAACACCCGAAGAGGATGAACTAGCGGAAAACTACACCAACCAACTTCATGAAATAATTAATAGTCTAGACCAGGAAAGATTTGAGGTTAGAAAGCATTGGTCTCATGTAACCGAATTTAGCAGTCGAGAGCGATGGAATAATTTAAGTGTTGGCGATGTGCTTGATTTAAGTACTAACCTATCTGGATTGGCACCTTACAATGAAGATGATGATGAGTTAGCTAAAAGATTTGATCTTTTGGCGCTCAACTTACAATTAATGATTCTCTCTGGAAATAAAAAAGGAGAAGAGGTTTACGTAAAACAAATTTATGGTATAGCTAATAGCCTAGAGAAGAAAAGGAATATTCCAAAGGTTAAAGAAAAACTACCATTAATTAGGCAGATTCAGGAAGTAGAGTTTTGGAAGAATACCAATGTAAATGTGGTAGAACATATTAGAATAGAGTTAAGAGAATTACTGAAATTTATAGAAAAGCAAGAAGTTAAAACAGTCTATACCGATTTTGCAGATGAAATTCAGCTTAATAAAGTGGAAGAGGTAGATATAATGCCAACGTATTCAAGATTAAAAAGTTATAAGGACAGGGTAGAGGCATTTATAAGGAAAAATAAATCTCATTTGGTGATAGATAAACTTCATAAAAATATTCCTATCACTCCTAAAGAATTAGAGTTGTTAGAATCATTCTTATTCAATTACGAATTAGGTACTAAAGAAGAATATGAAAAAGAATACGGTACGCAACCTTTAGGTAAATTCATCCGAGGCATCGTTGGATTGGATATTGAAGTAGTTAATAACTTATTTGCAAACTTCATTGAAGATGAAAATTTAAATCCGGTACAAATTACCTTCATACAGACCCTCATTAATTATCTCAACAATAATGGGACACTCGATAAAAAACTATTGACACAGCCACCATTTAATGAAGCCAGTGATAATGGCATAATTGGTTTGTTTGAAGACAATAAGGTACGAGAAATAGTATCTATTATAGACCAAGTCAATAATAATATTAGTTAACTTTTCATAATAAGCTCATTTAGAATACACAACTGTGCAATTATCTTGCATAGTGCTGTTGTATTATTGCAGTATTAATCTTAAATACTGTTCGTTATGACTGCATATCAAAATTTTTGGGACAATGAAATTGAAACACTTCTTCAGCAATTAAATGCACCTCAGTCTCTCGAGGATAATATTATTGATACTCTTAGGAGTTCTAAAAGAACAGGAATTTTTCCTAACCAAATAATAAATGCGTTAAGAATTGGACTTTCAGCAAAAGAAGGTAATCAAAACATGGCATTTGTTGCGTCTATGCAGAGCTGGAAATCTGGAACAATCTATTTTTTATGTAATTATGTTTTACCGGCAATAGGGTTAATCAAGGAGTATGAGTCGATACTTTTTGTAACTAGTATGAGAGATACAGATTTGTATGATCAAAATTGCCGAGTGCTAGAGCGGGAATATTTTGATTGCGTAACTGGTGATATGAAGCCTTCGGTATTAAAGGTCATGAAAATGAGCGACTTTTTCAATCACCCTAACCCACATAAAGTAGTTAATGAATATGATGTGCAGTTGATTGTTCGCGATGAAGATCAATATGGTTCCGGAATAGAATCTTCTTTTGAATTAGCCTTTTTTTCAGAATTGAGATGTCGTATTCCGGATATAAAACTTTTAGCTGTAAGTGCAACTCCATATGATATTTTAGATGCTCAATTTACCGGTGCGTCTGATGTAGATGTAATTGTAGGTGTTAGACCACCAGAATATTACGGTATTTCCGAAATGTTAGAGGATGATGTAATTGAAGACATAGCTGAAGGGTTTAGGCCAATACAAGCTCAAGATGTTGATGGCGAAAAAATCTACACTATTCATCCTAAAACGGTAGAATATGTAAACTTTTTAAACACTTTTGACAGTGGGTTTGGACTACCTAATAAATTTGGTACTATTTTTTATGCTACATTATGCATGTTTTTGATTTTTAGTTCGAATTCTTTTTCAGTCGGTGTTTTATAGTCCAAGGCAGAATGTATTCTAACATTATTATACCAATTAATGTAGTTTTCAATAATTTGGTAAGCTTGAAAATAGGTTTTAAAGTTGTGCCTATGGATACATTCATATTTTATGGTCTTAAAGAAACTTTCAGCTACGGCATTATCCCAACAGTTCCCTTTCCGGCTCATACTTTGAGTTGTTTTGCAACTTAAGCTTAACAGGCTTGTTATTTTATTTGAAGCATACTGGCTCCCTCGGTCGGAATGGAAAATATGATTATCCGATATTTCTCTTCTTTTTCTGGCTAAGATCCAAGCCTTGTATACTGTGTTTTCAGTGCTCATATCTTCACTTAAAACCCAAGATAACACCTTCCTATCTGCTAAATCCAAAATTGTTGTTAGGTAATTCCAATGGCTTCCAATTTTGATATAAGTGATATCAGATACCCATTTTTCACCTAGATAATCACTGGTAAAGTCTCTTGCCAATAGATTTGCTGCAACTGGGAACGAATGTTGTGAGTCAGTTGTAGTTCCCCTGAATTTTCTGCTTAAAATACTTTTTAATCCCATTTGTTTCATCAAATAAGCTATATAGGACCTACTATAAAACATTCCTTGTCTTTCCAATACTTTTTGGATTCTTAAACTGCCATATATCTGGTTACTGTCGTGATATATTTCTTGTATGCTTTGTTTTAAAATTTCTAGGCTGGAATTAGTGGTATTGGTGTTCCTCGTTCTTAGCCATGTATAGTAAGCATTTTTACTGACTCGCATGATTTTACACATCTTTTCAACAGGAAATTTGTCCTTATGATCCTTTATGAATCTATATCTCATCTGTCGCTCTTGGAAAAGATGCTCACCGCCTTTTTTAAAATATCACGCTCTAATTTTGTTTCCTTTAACTCTTTTTCTAGAGCCTTGATTCTTAGTGCCTCTTTGGTCTCCTCAATAGCTTGTGGGTTACCATTTGTGATTGCCATCCTTTTCCACCTGTTAATTGAGGCCTGGCTAACTCCATATTCTTCTGACAAGGACTTAACAGGCCGCCCTGCATTTACTAACTCTACAATAGTGGTTTTGAATTCCCGGTCGTAACTTCTTTTATCCATATTACAAATTTAAGTTTATCACATAAATCCGTACCAACTAAATTAGACATTCCA
>NZ_FQYX01000030.1 GCF_900141935.1 Arenibacter nanhaiticus
CAAATACTCCTATGCCATAAAGAGCTGGAGGGACAACTGGGAAGAGCTCACGGTATTCTTTGAGTTCCCGATAGAGATCAGGAAAATAATCTATACTACGAACCTTATCGAGAACCTGAACGGGAAAATTAGAAAGTATACCAAGAACAAACTTTCCTTCCCTACGGATGATGCGGTGATGAAATCCGTATATTTGGCTGTGAGGGAAGCGACCAAAAAGTGGTCCATGCCAGTAAGGAACTGGGGAATCATCCTAAATCAGTTCCTGACGATCTATGAAAAAAGGGTCAGACTTTAGATAAAAGTCCAACCCCTGTTATTTTAAACTTACACAGTTTACGGGATAGTGTCATTTGAATTGTTAGTCTCATCCTTTACTTTACTTCTGTGCGTTAATTCCTTTATTGATTAATTCTTTCACAACACCAAACATCATTGCTGAAAAGTTCTCTTTGAATTCCTTGTTATCAGAATAAAGCTTGTATAGGTCAAAGTTGGTAGTGATGTGTTTAAGCAGTTCTTCACCAACAATTTTATCGTTGGTAATTTGTAATATCTAAGACTTCATGTTTTGGCCGTACCGACCACACGAAGTTCTTAGTTATTGTATGCTGGCTTATTTCCATATTTCGTTAAAAGCGTTCATTACTTTTTCTTTCAACTTACTTGGAATGTCTTTGCCTTGGTCAAAGTCTAGTTTCACTTCTCCTTTTTGATTATGAGTTTGCATTGTAAAGTAACCACTTGTATCAAATTCTCCATCATATTCAGTGTGAATTTGGTCAATCGCTTTATTAAACTTGTCAAGTTTATCCGAATAGTCTTTTCCGTATAAAAACTCGCTTATGCTATCCATTTAACCGTTTTATAAATTAAAATACTTATTAAAATCAGAAATATAATTCCGGAAGTTATGCCCTTGTCTTTCCTTGAACAAAACCGAACCCTTACAAATTCAACGGTTAGTAAGAAATAGCACATTTTGCTCCGATAACATTGCTACAAATCGAACCGATAATTTTCATCCTTCCCCAAAAACAACTCTTTGCTTTTTTGACCTTTCTCACGAGGGCTTAGGGGTTTACTTGGTCTTTTTAAATGACATGTTTTCTTTACAAGAAAGATGACTGTTTTTTAATCACCACGTTTGTGTTTATGGGTTTTTAAACCTGGATGTTTCGGTTTAGTTTCTGGTGTTACACGTCTTCTTTTATCATTAGTTCCATCCTCTTTTTTAGGTTTTGGACCTGGTTTAATCGCTTGAATCGTATTCATGTTTTTATATTAAAAGATTTTATTTAGTATTTTCTTTTGAACATATTATTTTTCAAGTCATAAATGGTTATGAATTCTTCGTTTTTACCAAAACACAACAAATTTCATTAATGTCTTCTCCTACAAATATATAAAGATAACTATGTATTATGTCTTTTAAAATCCGATAGTTACAAACATTATTTGTTGATAAACGCGGTTTTTTATTACAAGAAAAATCATTAGGCCTATTTATAAGTTATTTGTTTAATAGGATCACTATAAGTGCTGATTGGTAGTATCTTATTCTTATGAAGCACCTTGAGGGATCTTAAATGTTTGTAGTATTATAGATGTATATTTTACCTTCTGTATTTATAATTATAGTTTAGATTTCATCTTTATTTCTATTTAAAGACCTTATTTGACCTTTCTCACACCTCTAGGCCCTATGCTTAACAAATTCAGCGTTAAGCTATGGAATGGCACAATTTACTCCTTTAACATTGCCAAAAAACGAACCGATATTTTTCATTTCCCCTATAAATACTTTTTTGCTTTTTTGACCTTTCTCACCAAACCATGCTAGGCACACAGCCCCTTACCTTACAGAAGTAAATTCCGACACATAAAGCAGGACAAACAACAAAAAAAACCTACTTTAGTAAGTTAAAAAATATAGGGGTTCCCGAACCCCATAAAAAAACTTGTTCCCTAAAAACAACCCTCAGTGGCCAAAAACAAACACCAACACATCCGTTACAACACCTTGGACAAATGCTTTTCCAATTTCTTTATCGCCTATTCCTTTGAGGACCTGCTCCATGAGGTCAATAAAGCCATCGCCGAGTTCGATCCTACCTCCGGGGGCATCAACCAACGGCAATTGCGCAAGGACATCGCCTGGTTTAAACATGCCGATGGGTATAATGCCCCGTTAAAGGCCTATAGGGGCCCCAACGGCTATTACTACCGATATGAAGATAAGGGCTTTTCCATTAACAAAAGTCCGTTGAGCGAAACCGAAATGGTACAGTTGAACAATGCCCTTTCCATTTTAAAACGCTTCGAGGGCAGTCCCGAATTCGAATGGATCAATGAAACCACCACCATCCTAAACGATAAACTGGGACTTCAGGACCCCGACCAGAAGGTATTGGTATTAGAGGCCAATGTAGATTATACCGGCTATGAGCATATGGCGCCCATTTTTAATGCCATCATTCACAAAAAAGTGCTACGCATTAGCTACAGCCCCTTTGATGAGCAGAAACCCATCAACACCTTTAATTTCCACCCTTACCTCTTAAAACAGTACAACAACCGTTGGTTTGCCTTTGGCAAGAATGAAGCCGCCGACCACATGCAGTGGAATGTACCCCTGGACCGTATTGCGGCCCTGGAGATCCAAAAAGAAGTGCCCTACTCCAAGGACACTACCGATTGGAAAGCTTTTTTTAAAGATTTTGTAGGGGTCACCAAGGAAGAAGGACCCGTAGAAAAGATAAAGCTGCGCTTTAAGCAGCACCGCCTACAGTACTTCACCACCAAGCCTATACATACCGAATGGGACGAGGTCACCGAGGACGGCACCACCTATATAACCCTGGACGTGCTCATCAATAAAGAGCTGATTCAGCAATTGCTGTCCTATGGCCAAGACGTAGCCGTTATAGAACCCGCATCCTTAAAACAACAAATGAAAAAACACGCAGAAGCCATGGCCGACTATTACAAAAACTAAGAGTGCACTAACAGTGCACCCTTCGCTTTTACTTTTATAGCGTAATTATAAAACGGATAAAGAAATGCGACTAGTGCCCATTGCAGACGAGGTGAATTTTACCCCTGAGGAAGTACTCGATTTTTTGGTAGATACCATTAAATTGCCCATGAATGAAAACGATACCCTGGCCCTAATAAAAATCAGTGGGCTTAGCTTTTTTGATCTGTATAGGCTAGCTTTGGCGGTGAATGAACAGTTCTCTTTTTTAAAGGCCAGTTTCCCTAAAGACACGCTGACCATAGACTTTGCCCTGATTTTTATGGGGACTATTTTAATGCTGGAGGAAGAAGACTGGGAATTTAATGAAAACGATCGGGCCATTGCCAAAGCACTAAAGACAAAATTGGGCATGGCAAAAGCCATTGGCACCTATAAGAACGATTTAGAAACACAATAGATAATATGATTACCGGAGAATTAAAATCACAAATAGACCAGATCTGGAATACCTTCTGGACAGGTGGTATCAGCAATACCATTACCATTGTAGAGCAGCTTACCTACCTTATTTTTATCAAGGATTTGGACGAGACCGAAACCCGTAACGAGCGCAAGGCCCAACGTGGTTTCGCCCATACCCCCATTTTTGGGGAAGACCAGCAGGATTTTAGGTGGAAAAACCTAAAGGAAATGGACGTAAACGCCCGCCACAATATTTTTAGCAATACCGTAGACGGAGTTTTTCCCTTCATACGCTCCCTGGGGAGCGAAAAAAGCTTGTTCAGCACCTATATGAAAGGGGCCACCTTTGGGATTTCCAAACCGGCGGTATTGGACCAGGTGATGGAAAAACTGGAGCGCATCGATATGAGCAACCAGGATACCAAGGGAGATATCTATGAGTATTTGCTGTCCAAACTCGAAGGCGGTGGCACCGCGGGGCAGTTCAGGACCCCGCGCCATATCATCAAGCTGATGGTAGAGCTGATGCAACCTAGCTTGGAAGATACTATTTGCGACCCTTCTGTGGGGACGGCCGGTTTCTTGGTCGCCGCCAAGGAGTATATCGACAAACACAATGGGGTGACCGAACTGGACAAACACAGCGGTCACATTAACAAAACCATGTTCAACGGGACCGAGTTTGATGCTACCATGTTGCGTATTGCTTCTATGAACCTGTACCTGCACGGAGTGGAAGAACCCAATATCATGGATGTAGATGCCGTGAGCAAGGACAATACCGTTTCGGATGCCTATTCCTTGGTATTGGCCAACCCGCCATTTAAAGGGACCATTGACAAGGACAGTATTGCCCCCGGACTAAAGAATGTGACCGATACCTCTAAAACAGAGCTGTTGTTTTTGGCCCTGATGCTGCGCCAGCTAAAGACCGGTGGCCGTGCTGCGGTCATTGTACCGGACGGGGTGTTGTTCGGTAGCGGCAAGGCCCATAAGAGCATCCGCCAGGAGATCGTGGCCAATAACAAGCTGGAGGCGGTGATCTCCATGCCCTCGGGGGTGTTCAAGCCTTATGCCGGGGTAAGTACCGCCATTATTATTTTTACCAAAACAGGTTCCGGAGGAACGGATAAGGTGTGGTTCTACGATATGTTGGCCGATGGAAAAAGTTTGGACGACAAGAGAAACCTGTTGGTAGACCAAGAGCTTTTTGAGGCCTTTAGTTTTGGCGAAGGTGCCGATGCCCTTACCGAAGCGGAGCAGAAAGCCTTGCACGACAATTTCAACCTTCCCGATATTATAAAACGCTACCCTAACCGTGCCCAGGACCAAGGTGCCCGTACCGAGCAAAGCTTTTTGGTGCCGTTTGAGGAAATTAAGGAAAACGACTGGGACCTGAGCATTAACCGCTATAAGGAAATAGTATACGAGGAAGTGGAATACGATGCACCCAATATTATAGTTGAAAGAATTAATAAACTTTCTGAAGAAAGAATGAATTTATTGTCTCAAATCAAAAATTAAAGCAATGAATTTATTTGTGCCAATAACTGAAGTGTGTGATTTCCAGGGAGGAACGCAACCCCCAAAGAGTGAATGGAGATCTAAACCATTAGATGGATACATAAGAATGTTACAGATTAGGGATTTTACTCAACCTGAAAAAAATAATGTGGAATACATTCAACATAAAAAAAACACTAAAACGTGCAATAAAGAAGATGTTTTAATAGGCAGATACGGAGCCTCGATTGGAAAAATATGTACAGGATTAGAAGGGGCATATAATGTTGCCCTCGTCAAGACAATACCAAATTTAGATAAACTAAATAGGAAATTTTTAATGCACATTTTGAAAAGTGATAATTTTCAACATTTTGTTTTGAATATTGGTTCAAGGGCAGCCCAAGCAGGGTTTAATAAAGATGATTTAACAAATTTCAAAATCCCCCTCCCCCCCCTTGCCACCCAACAAAAGATCGCTCAAATTTTGGATGATGCGGCGGCCCTGCGCGATAAAACCGCCCAACTCCTCAAAGAATACGACGCCCTGGCACAAAGTATCTTCTTGGAGATGTTTGGGGATCCGGTGACCAATCCGAAAGAATGGGTTGTGAAGAAGCTTGACAAATTAACCAATTTAATTACAGATGGTAAACACGGGAATTGTAGCGATGAAGAAAATTCTGGCTACTTTTTTATAAGTGCCAAGGATGTTAGAAATAATAAAATTAATTACACTAATACAAGACAGATTCCCAAAATTGAATTCGAAGAAGTGGATAGAAGAACTAATTTGCAAGCGGGCGATTTAGTAATGATTAATACAGGAGCTACAATTGGTAGAATGGCTATAGCTCAAGATATTCCTGAAACAAGAATGACAACATTCCAAAAAAGTGTTGCTGTAATAAAGACGAAAAAGGAGATCTTAATGCCTCTTTTTCTACAATACGTTTTTGAATTAAGATTGGAAAGTTTTGTAAACAAAGGCTCTGGCTCTGCTATTAAGAATCTACTTCTTTCTGAAATGAGAAGATTTAAAATTATTGTACCCCCAATCGAACTCCAAAACCAATTCGCCGAAAAAATAGCCTTGATAGAACAGCAAAAGGTATTGGCCAAACAGGAATTGAAAGAAAGCGAGGATCTCTTTAATTGTCTGTTGCAAAAGGCTTTTAAGGGGGAAATACAATAAACAGTTAGCAATGATCAATGAGTGAACTTCCCTGATTTTCGTTGACCGGTTTTAGAAATTGAGTTCATTCAGTGGCGCCCTTCTTGTTCCTTGTTAAAAAAAGGGACAGGACAAGTATTAATCGGATAAAAAATAAATTTAATATAAAGAATACTAAAATAGGGTCAAGATGGCCGAGAAGAACGTTTAGCACGATTACTATCATTTGGGACATACGCCAGATGAGATGCTTATACCAAAGTCTAAAGATGACACATTTATTTGTGCAACTAAGGACACTATGGCAAGCAGCAAGCTTGTTATATGGTTAAGTAAGATGTTGTTCATTATTTGAGCTGTTATGTTTATGACAGTTAATACAAAGATAGCAATATTTATACCTGAAAAGAGTAGCGACATCGTAACCAGAAGTGGTAAAAATGTCGATAGAGCACTGTTCAATCATAAGCCTGCTACTGACGAATCTTGGCCCTTATTTTAAAACTTATATGGAAGATCATCCTTGGATTAAACTGAAAAAATATCCTCATATAGGTTTCCCTTTAGAACCTAAGGATATTTCGTATTTGGAGAACTATATAACAAACCCTGATGTAATTGCAAAACATAGTTTTCTTCCTTTTTTACACCGTACCATTTTTCAAAGAAAATTTAGAGCAAACACAGAGGGTGTACTCAATAAAAGCAAAAAACGAACGCGTGTTAAAGCAATAAGACCAAAAGCAAGAGAAATATATTTTGCTAGTCATTTCGATGCTCAGATTTATTCCTATTACAGTTATTTGCTTTCAGAAAAATATACACAGTTACTCAAAACTAAAAGTTTCGATAAATCTATAGTAGCCTATCGAAAACTTGGAATTGAAGGCAAGAACAAGTGCAATATAGATTTTGCTTTAGAAGCCTTTAAGTTTATAAAGAGAAATCAAGACAAAGAGCTTACTGTTATAGTCGCAGATGTCACCAATTTTTTTGATAGTTTAGATCACAAAATTCTTAAACAAAAATGGGCATCAGTTTGGGATGGTTCAATAACGTTACCTAAAGATCATTACAGAGTGTACAAGTCTCTAATCAATATGAGATATGTAAATGAGGACTTACTATTTAGAAATTATAAGGACAGGATATGGGTTAAAACATTCATAGAGAACGATCCAAAACAATCCCAAAAGCGACAAAAAAGTATTAAGCACAAACGATATTTAAAAGATAATAACGCCATTGCCTATTGCGATAAAACTGATTTTTTCAAAAACAGTTTAAACTTAATTACAAAATCCACAAGGACAGAAGGAATTCCGCAAGGAACTGCGCTTAGTGCAACATTAGCCAATATCTATATGATAGATTTTGACCAAGAAGTTCAAGATTTTATAGATAGTGATAATATAAAAGGATTTTATCAGAGGTATAGTGACGATTTAATTATAATCATCCCGAGGGAATTTCAAGAAGAAGCCATAAAACGGCTACGTTCATTGGTATACAATAAAGTAAAACTAGAAATACAATCTAAAAAAACAAAAGTCTACCAGTTTCAGGAAGTCAACGGTACATTTAAAGGTTTTGAAGTTGATGAATTAACAGGAGAAAAAACTAACAAAACCTTGGAATACTTAGGTTTTGAATATAATGGACAAAGAGCAATTTTAAAAACGTCTGGCTATTCAAAATTTTATAGAGCAATGAAACGATCCTTCAAACGATCGACATCCCTAGCCATTAACGCCAAAAGCACTGATGATAAAATCCATAAAAGCGCGTTATATAAAAGGTTTACTTATAAAGGAGCAAAACGACGAAAGTTATATACATCAGATCCTCAGAATCCTAATAAGTTCAAAGAAAGATTTCGCTATGATTGGGGTAACTATCTAAGCTATGTAAGCAAGGCCAATGATGCTTTCAGGCAATTCAATCAAGGAGATCAAATCAAAAGACAGTCCAGAAACGCTTGGTCAAATTTTCATGTTTTAATGGTTAAATCTCTTAATAAAATTGAATTAAAAAAGAAGTTATTTTCTTCGTTCAAGAAGATAAGCTAAAATAAACTTTAGGATCTATCGATCATGACAAAGACAAAATGGGTACAATTCTTTGTTTTAAAGACTAGTGTTTTATCCTGAGTAGGCGACGATGGGGCAAGTACAACTCTTGTTATCTGGGAGCAGCATCTTTAAAAACGGTTCCTTCTCTGCGTTGCTATGGTCATGGGACTACAGCCTACGGCCATAATAGTAGGAAATAATCTACTTATACTTTTAAAATTACTGTATATTTAACCATTCATTTAACCTTCTAGTATGAGCACTAACTTTCAGTTTATTAAGGCGGAGTGGCCTATTTTTTTCGATAGGGCCCAAAAAGCGGAACAATTGGTCATTACCGATCCAAGGGCCTCTCTTTTTTATGCCCGTATGGCGCTGGAAGTGGCCGTGAACTGGATGTATACCAATGATGAAGAATTAGAATTGCCCTACGATACCGGCTTGCACAACCTTTTGTTACAGCAGGAGTTCAAGCAGCAGTTTAAGAACGCTGCCCTATATGACGACCTGCACCTTATTAAAAGAAGAGGGAATTTAGCGGCACATAATAGGACGGTTACCGATGTAGATGCCCATATTACCATTGAACAGCTCTATTATTTTGCCAAATGGTTTGGAAGAACCTATTCTCAAGAAGCCCTAACAATCCCTGGGATCTTTGATTTTGAAGTAATTCCCAAAAAAGGGGACAATGCCCTTTCGAAAAAGAAAATACAAGATTTAGAAAATAAACTGAATACGGACTTGTCCAAATTTCAGGAGGAGCTACAAAGGAAAGAGAAGGAAAGATTGGCCTTGGCGGCCGAAAACGAACTGCAGAGAAAACAGCTGGAAATCCAGCAGGCCCAAATTGAGGCCAATAAGATTGTCGCCAATACCCAGGACCAGGTACAGCACCCCAGGAATGAGGCGGAGACCCGAAAACAGTTTATAGATCTGGCCCTGCGCGAGGCCGGGTGGGATTTAACAGGGGTAAACGTCAAGGAGTTTAAGGTGCAGCATATGCCCGTGTCTACCAATCCCTCGGGCATTGGTTATGTGGACTATGTGCTGTGGGACGATGACGGACTGCCCTTGGCCCTGGTAGAGGCCAAAAGGTCTATGGAAAACGCTACCAAGGGCGAGAACCAGGCCCAGTTGTATGCCGATAGCTTGGAAAAAATGTACGGGCGGCGTCCGGTGATGTACTACACCAATGGCTTTGAGACCTTCCTTTGGGACGATCGCTTCTATAAGCAGGCAAGGCCGGTACACGGCTTTTATACCAAGGCCGAGTTACAGACTGTGATGTTCCGCCGTCAGCACAGAAAGGATATCCGTACCGCCCCCATAGATACCGATATTGCGGGGCGTACCTACCAGATGCGGGCCATAAAAAGTATAGCCGAACATTTTTCGGGCACCGATAAACAAACCGGGAACTTAATAGGCACCCATAGGGGCGCCTTATTGGTTTTGGCCACGGGGACCGGAAAAACCAGGACCAGTATCGCCCTGGCAAAAATGATGCTGGAATGCAATTGGGTAAAAAGGGTGCTGTTTTTGGCAGACCGCAAAAGTTTGGTGAGCCAGGCGAAATCTAATTTCGTAAAATTCTTGCCGGAGCACTCCAGTGTAAACCTGATCAAGGAAAAGGACAATCCCGATGCCCGTTTTGCCTTTTCCACCTATCAGACCATGATGGGCCTTATCGATAATTCTAGGGACGAGGAACACCGTTTTTATGGGGTAGGCCATTTTGATTTGATCATCATTGACGAGGCCCACCGTTCCATCTATAAAAAATACCAGGCCATTTTCGATTATTTCGATGCCCTTTACCTTGGGCTAACGGCTACCCCAAAACATAGTATCGATAAAAATACCTATGCCATTTTTGGCCTGGCCGATAAATCGCCCACGGACGCCTATACCTTTGAGGAAGCTGTATTCAACGGCCATTTATCGCCCTACCGTTCTTTGGAAGTACCTACCAAATTCATGAGGGACGGCATCAAGTACGATGAACTGAGCGAAGAGGAAAAAGAAGCCTTTGAGGAGGAGATCCTCGACGGGGAGGAAGCTTCGGGAAATGAATGGATTGAATCCGCCGAACTAAACCAATGGTTGTTCAATAAGGACACCGCCATCAAGACCCTCCGCTTTGTCCTGGAACACGGCATAAAAAAACGCGGTGGGGATGAATTGGGAAAAACCATCGTTTTTGCCCGCAATAAAAAACACGCCCAGTTCCTAAAGGATATGTTCTTGGAACTGGACAAAGAACAGTTTGGCAACGATTATGTAAAGGTAATAACCCATGGGGAACCCAAGGCCGAGGAAATGATCAATAGGTTCTGTGACGAGGAAAAAGAGCGCTTGCCACAGATTGCCATTTCCGTGGATATGATGGATACCGGAATAGATGCCCCTAGCTGCGTAAACCTCGTATTTTACAAACCCGTTAAATCCTACGCCAAATTCTGGCAGATGATAGGCCGTGGTTCTCGTTTGCGCCCCAATTTATTTGGGGAAGGAAAGGACAAGGAGCGTTTTTTGATCTTTGATCTCTGTCAGAATTTCGAGTTCTTTAAGGAGAATCCCGAAGGGATGGAAACCAGTGCCCAAAAAGGGCTCACAGAGCTTGTTTTTGGACTAAAATTGCAACTGGCGGAATACCTGAAATCCGAGCAGTTCACGGAAGATACCGATTTGCAGGACTACCGCACCGCTTTGTTGAACGATTTGCACGAAACCATAGCAACCATGGATACCGATCGTTTTGATGTAAAAATGCAGCTGAAAACGGTTTTGGACTATGGCAATGGGAACAGGGAACTATGGAACCATCTTACCAAAAAGGACGTCAAGACCATCACCGAGGTATTGGCCCCTTTGGTAAAACCGCCCAAGGGCGATAACGATTTGGCGCGCTTTTACGACAAGTTGTTGTACTCCCTAATGGTCAAAAGGCTGGAAACCCCCAATACCCCCGAATTCATTTCCAAACTGAACGTCCCGATAACCAAGGTAGCGACCACTTCCAATAAGCTGTTGAAAAAAACCACTGTTCCCGAGGTAAAAACACAAGAAGCCTTGATAAAACTGCCCTTGGATGAAAAATTCTGGGAGAAGGACGGGATCCGACATTTGGAGAAAATACGGGCCGGCATCCGGGAATTGGTAAAATATATAGATCCGGTAGATCAGAAATATGTCACCACCGATTATACCGATAATTTGCAGCAAGACCAGGTAGTAATAACAGACTATGTTCGGGAGAATCCAGAAACCTACCAGACTCCCTTTGCATCTACCCTGCACCGCTTGGAGAAATTGATCCGCGAGAATAATAACAACCTGACCATCTCCAGGATCCATAAGGGAGAAACTATCACAGAGGAAGAACTAAAGCTCTTGGAAGGGATCCTATTTTCTGACGGGATCCAAAAAGAACAGGTAGAAAAGGAACTGGGCGAACGTTTGAATTTGGTACAGTTTATAGTCTCCCTTATAGGCCTCTCCGCCGAAACGGTGGACAGGGCATTTGCGAATTTTATCAACGAACACCAGTTAAGTGCGGTACAGATCCAGTTTTTGGATACCATCAAGTTGTTCCTGACCAAGAACGGAAGAATAGACCCTACCAAATTATACGATTCCCCCTTTAAAAACTACCATAGCATGGGCATAGACGGCGTATTTAACGCCGAACAGGCCGATACCATCTTTAGCATCATCCAAGACTTCAACAAAACCGAAGTAGGCGCTTAGGTACCACCACTTTTATTGGAACAATAGTAAAAAACCCCACTATGCAGCTAAACTGCATAGTGGGGTTTCATATTTGCAGTGTTCATCTATAATACTGTTCCTATGAAACCATTTTTAAACCCCCGGTCTTTCCATCGTGGAAACGTGCCAAAACCCATCAGGGGCTACCCACAAGCCCATTCAACATCAATTTCTATCCCTTAAAAAGAGGGAAATCGGTACCATTCCCATCCTTTTCTAGGGAACATAAAATATTAAAAAACATTATTAACACTATCAGAATCAGACACCAAATGAAAAAACTATTGCTAGCCATCATTTCTTTAACCGCTACCACAGCTATTGCCCAAAAACAACTCGATGAACTAAGCTTCGAGGACAGCCAGAACGCTTCGGTATTCCAACAGATTAAAAACAACACCAAGATCCTTAAATATACCGCCGCGGACGGCTCCGTACTGGCCGTGGGCGATACTTTGGTGATAGGCTATCCATCGGGCAGCACCACGTCCACTACCGCCGTCGGCGGCGGCTATAGAGTGGGCGCTGCCAAGGCCAGGTCCAAGACCAAAAGCAGTTTCCAGACCATCATCATGGGGAAACCGGCAGGATTTGGCAATGTTATGGCCGCTATGGGCGGGGAGGAACCCAACACTGCGGGGGCCGAAATGCAGGGGGAAATAGTGGTGATCTCCGAAATGTCCGTATTTCATAAAGGCAGCAGGAAGAAACCCTTGAAACTGACCGTTCTTTTGGGAGATCCCAACGGCAGGGCCTTTGGGATCAACAAATACATGTCCGTAACGGACTATGAAAAATCCGTCCTGAGCGGCGAAATAAAGAGCATCAATGCTCCCATGACCCGGGAAGAAGCCATTGCCAAACTAAAGGAATCCAAGGATTTGTTGGACCTGGGCATTATGGCAGAGGACGAATACCAAGCCTTAAAAGAAGAGCTCACCCCTATCATCAAATCAGAATAAGCGCTATAAAAAGACAAAAAAATGAAAAGAATATTGGTATTGATGGTATTGGCCCTGGTAAGCACTACTGCCTTGGCGCAAGATAACTATCGTGACATCGTGTACTTAAAAAACGGCAGTGTGGTCCGTGGGATCATTATAGAGCAGTATCCGAACGTTTCCATAAAAATAGAAACAGCGGACCAGAGCATCTTTGTATTCCGCATGGAAGAGATCGAAAAGCTCGGCAAGGAATTACACCGTCAAAAAGACAGGCGCTTAGGCCCGGCCACGGGGCTGGGATCCGGGCATATCAGAACGGTGGACATAGGCTACCAGAAAAGAATAGGGGATTATGGTATGGACCGTTGGAAATTGAATATCGTAAACAGCTATGCCTTTAACCCTATTGTATCCTTAGGGATAGGCACAGGGCTACGGTATTATAAAGAGTCGGAGGCCGCCCTGATCCCTCTTTTTGCCAATGCCAGAATAAACTTTTTGGATGCCCCTTCCACCCCTTTTATCGCCTTTGATATCGGCTACAGTTTTGATGCCACCTATAGGCTAGAAGGCGTGGGAATGCTACTGAGTCCCACCATAGGGGCCCGTTTTGGCACCTCGCAGGGAACCACTTTCACTATAGGAGTGGGGTATGAGATGCAGAAAATGGATTTTTTCTACCTCTATGATAATGGGGGGTACTACGACCTAGTGACCACCTCCGAAAATTCGGGGGCCGTAAGCATCAGTATAGGGTTATTCTTCTAAATGCGGATATTCTTGCGTCCTTTTAAAAAATAAATAAAGATAAAAACAACCGGATAAAAATTAGAAAAAATGAATATGAGAAAAAGAAAAACCACAGGGATATTGGCCAAGCGAGTTATGGTATTATTTTTTGGCGTTACCGTTACAACAATGGGCCTAACATCTTGTGAATCCCATAAAGCCCCTACCCAGCAAGACATAGTAAGGAAAAACATAGAAGAGCATATAAAACCAAAAATGAATGATCCTGAAAGCTATGAATTTGCGGAGCTCATATTGGCAGACTCAGTACTCTACAAGGACAATATAGAGTATCGCAAGGAATATTTTGAAAGGAACCTGGGGTACGACCAGGAAAATCTTGAACGGCAAGAAAAATATAAAAAGGAGATCCCTAGTATATTTAATCCCGAAGAAGTCGAAGAGCTCAATTCCAAAATAGAAACAAACAAGAAAATACTATCAGAAATCGACAGGTTAGAATCCGAACTGGGAGAATCGGTACATGAGGTAGCCTCATACACCTACATTTTTAGGTTCCGGGCGGTAAATGGATTAGGGGCCAAGATGTTAAATGAATATTTAGTACAAACCAATCCAGCACCGGATCTGGGAATCATAAATATTGCAGAGGACAGGAATGAACTACTACTAAACCCGAATGATTTTCCCGGTTATAAAGCGATGATCCTCGCTACCGATAAATAATGGTTAAAGGCATGCCTATTGAAAAGGGAAACCAGCAATGGGATTGAAATAGAACTGTTGTATAAGGCCCTAGCATGGGAATTAATAGAACCCATGCTAGAGCAATACAAAGACCTAAGAAATAGTATTAATTAAGAATAAGCTTGATAATTCAAGCGCTAAAAGAACAAAAAAATTTAAACCATTTAAAATGAAAAAATATGTAATTCTACTAAGCATTTTACTTTCTTCATGTTACACCTATGAGAGAGTTCCTATAACGATGGAACCTATAGATAGGACCATTATGGTAGAAGGAACAAAAAGCGATTTATTCGTAAAGGCAAATAACTGGATGGTTGAAATTTTCACTAGCCCAAAATCCGTCATTCAATTTTCGGACAAAGAGGCTGGCGTCGTTACGGGCCGTTATCTTTTTAAGGATTTTGGATCCACGGTAGTAATGGGCGAAGTGGTCGATTTCGGACAGATTTATGCTATCATCAAATTAAATGTCAAGGATGGGGCCTCAAAAATCACGATAGACGCAGAAAATTTCATCGAATTACACAGCAAAACAAATGAGAGCTACCGATATACCAAAGAAAAGGCAGTTCAAGAGATACAAGTTCTAATGGATAACTACGAACAATATCTAAAAACTACTGATATTTCTTTTTAAAAAGAAATTATAAAAACGGAGAGCTATATCAAATGTCAGAATAGAGGATTACTATCAAAAATATTATAAATAGCTGTAAAACAGTGTAGTAATATATTATATATATGGGTCATATTTAATACATATAAGATATTATATATACCTATTCCTGGCACAAATCGAACCGAGATATGGAAGAACAATTATTTGCTTTTTTGACCTTTCTCACGGGTGCTTAGGGTTAAACTCTCCTATAAAAATATCAAAAATCGTAATAGTCTTTATAACGATAATGGTATTTGTGCAATATATTTTTAATTGAAAGTAGCGTCTGACAGTCTAGGAATTACTCATAAACAATCAAGGGGTTGTTTATGAGTAATTCGGTGTTTTTTGTACGCATAAACACCTTAGATTTGTAGTATATAAGTGCCTTTTTTGATATATTACTTATATTAACAAGTTACCACACATTTTTAAACAACCAATCGAATGACAAAAAATATTACAAACGGATTTTTAATTTTATTAATTGCTTTAACTTTAAACTCTTGTGGTTCAGCAAAAGTTTACGTAAAACCAAATACCAATTTCAATCGAGATATGTCTTTAACAGTTAGAGGTACAGATAACGATGCCGCTGGGTTAATTGGCGAATTACAATTTGCATTGACATCAAATGGTTTTAATGTAGTGTCTGAAAGTGTAGCTCGTAATGGAATTAACTTATCTCAAAAAGGCGAAATTGAAAATAGTAATTTTGATATTAAATCTCAATTGTATAAAAGTATTGAGCTAAAATCAGTTTATGTATTGATACCAAGGTACAATTGGCATATTTATGCTTTTTCATACCGAATAACTAATTTTCAAGCTGAATTAGTTGATTTATTCTCAGGAGAGGTAGTAATGAATATAAGCTTTCAAGGAGATAGGACGCCAACTGGTGTAACAAACAGAGTTATAGAAGAGTTAAACAAACAACTAAAATAGTTATGGAAAAGGATTTTTTCAAAAGACCAGAATTTCAAAATAGATTAGATAAAGCGAATGAAAAAATATCCTCTTATTTAACTGAAAAAGGATATATATTAAAAGATTTGAAAGCAGAAGAACTTATTCAATGGCACGATATAACACCAGAAGAAAGAAATGTTTATCCAAATGAAAAGTGTCCTACCGAAATAAAAAATATTGTTGCGGAAATTATTCAAGACGAATTCAATATCGGGGAATAAAACGTATGATAACGGTGGTGCTACGCAGCGTATTTTTGTGTTGCACCTGCGCCAAAGCTATGATGTAAGGGACTATCTCATAAAGTGTGTAAATAGAAAAATAACGGGGGCCGGCCCCCGTTATTTTTTTTGTTTAATTTTAATTTTTTGCACTTTATGAAAAAAGAAGATTTATTTGACGATGATTTCCTAAAACAGTTCAAGACCGCGAAACAGTTTTCCTCTTGGCCCAGGCTCGCCACCGAACAACAAGGTATCAGAGGGAAAGCTACTCACTAACCGCCTGCCAAAGGGAAGCAACCTACTGAAAATCGTCCTGCGGCAAGCAGCGAATGCCATAGGCAACCTAAAGGATACCCACCTCTCCTATTTTTCCGAAGGGTCGCCTATAGAAAGGGTAGACATTCCGCGGTCAGTGCCACGGAACGGAAATTAGCGGTAATTATTTGGAATATGGTTACCAAAAAAATAAAGTATCAACCACCTAGACAATATTTGTTCCTTGATCAAAAAAGAAAACTTGGACTGGTGAACCGAATTAAAAAACAAATAGATAAATTTGAATTAAAACCTGAAGATCTAGGATTTACAAATACCTTAGATATCAGCAACTTAATTTGACGTTAGTTGGAATTTTAATCATGGATATATTTAACAAAACTAAAATAAATGAATTATCTTCTTTAATAAACGAGAAAGAAGATGAAATAATTAACTTAAAAAAGGCTGTTGCTGAACTTCAAAAGGAACTCAATATAGAAGAAAAAAAAGTTCTTTCGTTATTGAAAAAGAAAGATGACTTATCTAAAGAATATCAAATCATACAGAGTATTAATTTAGAATTGTCATCAGATTTGCATGCTTTAAAAAAAGATATTGAGATCAGTATTGAAAAGCAAAAGGAAGATATTGATATTTTGACAAGGTCTTATGAAGAGAAATTAATAAATCAAAACGATGATTTTAAGTTAAATCTTCACACAGCAAAACTTACAAAATGTAAAGAGTTGCCTTTGAGAATTGAGGAAGATCTTCAAAAAATTATTTCAGAAAAAGAAATAGGTTTTCCATGGCTTGCAACTGCTATTTCAGAATATTATAAAAATTTAGATAACATATATGCTAGTTATTTAGAAAGAAAGAAAAGGCCTGCATTCAAAGAAGCGGCTAAAATCAAAGAAGTAGCAAAGGAGAAAGCTCTATTCAAAAAAGAATATTTCATAATGAAATATACCATAAAATATTATGAGTCATTGTTTCCTTGGCTTTCTGAATATGTTGGAATTAACTCTGATGAATTAATTGAGGTACTACACTCTGAAAAAACATCAGAAAAAAATGAAGATCCTGTTCTAAATTATATACAAAGAGGTGAATATGCTAAATTGAACGCTACCGAAAGAAATCAAAAAGCATTAGATAGGTATTGGTCGAGCACTAAAACACCATGGCAGATAGGGCGTGATTATGAGAGATATATTGGATATTTATATGAAAAGGAAGGTTATCGAGTTCAATATTTTGGAATAGAAAAAGGGTTAGAAGATCTGGGTAGAGATTTAGTCTGTACCAAAGATAATATAACCGAAGTCATTCAATGTAAATACTGGTCAAAAAACAAAAATATACCTATTAGAGAAAATCACATTAATCAATTATTCGGCACAACTGTCAAACATTACATGGATTTTTCAGTAAATAAGCAGAATAATCTACATTATTTTTTAGAAGATTACTATAAAGGTAAAATTGTCGGAACAATGGTAACATCAACAATATTGTCTGATACCGCTATAGAATTCAGTAAAACTTTAAATATTAAAGTAAAACAGGAAATAGAACTAGATTTTGAATACCCCTGCATAAAATGCAATATAAATCCTACCACTAAAGAAAGGATTTATCATTTACCATTTGATCAACAATACGATAAAACAAAAATAGATTTTAATTCCGGTGAATTTTATGCTAAAACTGTAAGAGAAGCTGAACAAAAAGGATTTAGAAGAGCATATAGATGGATGGGCGAATAAAAACTACCGCCAACAACTAAGAAGTATTCGGCCCTGGCCTATCGGCGGGCCGAATACTTAATTTGTAATTATTACCAGCAGTTTTTAAGCTATTATTATTCCACATCGACTTTTTTCTACGTGCTTATATTCTTGCTCAAAATATTTAAATCGCTTATACCATCTTTTAATATAGTCTTTATGGAAACCTATTTTTTTTAGATGTTCAATGTCATACTCATAAGCTGACCTAGGAGGGGTGGATTTATTAATCTCACTTGTTTTATAACTAATCTTTGTTGTTGCTAATAAACCTAAATAATCGATATTGTTAAAAAACTCAATGAAATTAGTTTTAGAATACTCTGGTTTTGAATAAATAAAATATGCGTTGTCTTTGGTTAATTCATATGTTCGATAGTAAATTCTGTATTTGTCAATCAAATCAGATTCTAAGGCTACTATCGGTTCTTTATCTTTAAACATCTTGGTTATAACAGGCAGGCAACCAACACCAGATCCATAAATAATGGAATCCATTGTTGTCATGTGAAATAGAAAATCTGAGATTAATGGAAATCTTTCAGACATTGTTTTTGTATCGTATTTGGAAGATGATATATAGATTTCAGTAGTATTATATTTTGAGTCCAGATTTATGTTGTTGTGATAACGTTTTTTCTTGTAGACTATCTCAGACTCTTGATTTACTGTCACTCTGCAAATTGGTATAGGCACAATTAAGTTTCTCAGTTCTAAATCTATGATCTCTTGAGAAATTGGAACTCGTTCATTGTCGTTCTTATATTTGGGTAAAATGCAAGGTTTTATATGTCTCTCATTTGAATTATGATATGTAACCTCATGTGTTGCAAGTCCAAAGTCGGAGTAATTAAAAAGATTCTCAGTGTTTTTTTTATTTGCTTCAAAGCGTCTTATTATAAATGATTTATCTAAGAAAGAAAACTTAAGCTCAGCTTTGTCTCCTGTTGATCCAAAAGGTATTATTCGAATACAATCCTTCCCGTTTTTACTTATTGCGATACTTTTATGATCATTTTGCATGTAGCCGAAATTTAAATTGCCTTAAGTTTGATTTTTACCTCAGTTCTTTGTTGTTGTACGTAGTTTTTTAAAAGTTCATTGAAATTCCCAATCCATTTCCATCAGATATAACTTTAAATTCAGGCTTAAACTCATAAAATGAAGTTGAATTCAGCGATGAATTATACAATTCTACTGCTTGTTTTGCTTTTTTATTCGCACTTGATGAAATCGGGATTCCAATTGCAACTAATCCAGCACCAATTCCAGCTAAAGTCCAGTTTGCATCACCGCCTCCAATAGCAGTTCCAATTGGCCAGCCTATAAGTCCGCCACCAGCAAATCCAATAATTGAAGCGAGAGTATTGTTCGATTGTGCTTTTTTTATTAAATCAAATGCTTGTTGATTAGATGTCATTGTTTTGACCAAATCCTTCATAGTCATTTGATTTTCGTTTTGGGAATATTTGTATCCGCCAAATACTTTTTCTATTTCAATTTTTTGAGCATTACAGAAAGTAATTGTCACTAAAGCAAAAATTAGAGTTAAAATTGTTTTTTTCATTTTTTATAGTTGATGTTCGGTTAAATTACGTACAACTCCTTATATCAGTTTAACATATAAACTGTTTATTGGTTTATTACTTTGGATAACAGCAATAATAAGGTAAGTTTATCCATTTATAAACGGCAGTACCAATATTATTATTTAGGTAGGGGAATAACAAATAAAATTTTAAGAAAATACAACAGTTTAGTTATGTGTTGCGTGTGGTGTAGTGTGACTCCAACCTTTGGCACAAAACGAACCGAAATTTTTCTTCTTCCCTGTAAATACTTTTTGCTTTTTTGACCTTTCTTCATTTTACAACTATGTCATATACAGTATATGGCCCCTGTTGACAGCTACCCTTCGATGGGTCTAAATTGAAACCCCTAAAAACATGTTGGACTTCTGAAACCAATACAAAACCACGGCAAGTCTGCCGAAATACGACTTTTGCTCCAGTTGGGCGAACCGTCCTGTCTCTTTTTGGTTTAACATTTACCTTTAGGCACATAGCGTTCGCCCTCCCGGTTTACAAATAATAATATTTAGTATAGGAATTTTCTAATAGTACGTGAATTAATTGTGTAAAAAACACTTAGGACACTTATGTCCATACTTGGCTCAAAGGAGCTCAAAAACAGGTTAAAATGGGTAGAAAACGGCAAGAATGCAGGACGCTGTTATAGGTAATGTGATAAAATCTATTGTCTATCACTTTTTACTATATTTCTACGTCAAACTACTTTGATGTAAATTCGTATTCCTCAAATACATTTGATTATCACTTTATCGAAAATATGATTATCAAATAACTTTGACACTAATAGATACATGTCAAGTGTCTTTGTCTATCAAAAAACAAATATTATTAACGACCTCTCTGCAATTTAATCAAACTATAGTGAGAAATATTCTCACTATATTTCTATATTTGCAAAGAATGAGATATTTTCTCACTAATAATTAGAAATAATGATTATTGAATTTACAGTAGGAAACTTTTTATCCTTTAGGGAGAATAAGACTTTATCCTTAGAAGCTACAAATATTACGGAATACAAAGAATCAACATTCAAATCAGGAAAATTTAAGCTTTTGAAAAGTGCGGTTCTTTATGGCGCAAATTCAAGTGGAAAATCAAATTTCATCAAAGCAATGTCAACAATGAAAAGAATTGTAATGACATCTGTTGAAAAAACATCTGCATCCAAATTTGAAATTATTCCTTTTTTGCTGAATACTAGCACTGAAAATAAACCAACCTTTTTTGAATTAGTATTCTTAATTGATAAAACAAGATATAGATATGGTTTTGAAATAGATAATAGTTCAATCCATGGAGAGTGGTTGTTTAAATTAGAAGATGATAATGAGATTCCTTTATTTATTAGAGAGGTAAACGGAATTGGAGTAACAGATGACTTCAAGGAAGGTCATGGTCTTGAATCAAAAACTCGGGAAAATGCCTTATTCCTTTCCGTTGTTGACCAATTTAATGGAGAAATTGCAGCTAAAATAATTAGTTGGTTTAATGATTTAGGAACTATTTCTGGATTGAGTCATGATAATTACAGAGGGGTTACTTTTTCATTATTAGATAAAAAGGAATCGAAAGAAAGACTTTTGGATTTCTTTAAGGACTTAGATTTAGGATTTGAACAACTAAAATTCAGGAAAGAAAAATTTCAAGAAAGCTTTTTACCTAGTGATTTGCCCACAGAACTTTTGAATGATATTATCAATGATTTGCAAGGGAAAACTATTGCAAGGATAAATACAGTTCACAATAAATATGACGAAAAAGGTAAAAAGGTTGGGTTTAGAGATTTTGATTTACGTGAACAAGAATCATCAGGAACAAATAAAGTATTTGATATTTCAGGACCAATTTTTGATACTTTAATCCGTGGTGGAGTATTGGTTATTGATGAACTAGATGCAAAACTTCACCCATTAATGACTGCTGCAATTACTAATTTGTTTAATTCTCCTGAGTATAATACAAATAATGCACAATTAATTTTTGCAACTCATGATACGAATTTATTATCGTACGGCAGATTTAGGAGAGACCAAATTTATTTTCTGGAGAAAGATAAATTTGAAGCAAGTGATTTGTATTCATTGATTGAATATAAAGAAGAAGGCTCTGATAAAAAAATTAGAAAAGATAGGTCTTTTGAAAAAGACTACATTAATGGAAGATATGGAGCAATTCCATTTATTGGTAACTTTGAAGAACTTTTAAGTAATGGCTAATATTATTAAAATAGACAATGCCGTTCTTAAAAGACGAGCAAGAGAAGAAAAGAAACGTAAAACTGAATTTAAATCGAAACGAAAGTTTTATTTAATTGTTTGCGAAGGTGAAAAGACTGAACCAAATTACTTTGAATCTCTAAAATCTTCATTGCCTAAAGGAGTCTTAGAATTAACTAACATTGACATTGATGGCACTGGAAAAAATACTTTATCAATAGTTGACGAAGCGAAAAAACTAAGAAATAAGTATGAGGAGAAGTATTTGCGAAAAATTGATAAGGTCTGGGCTGTATTTGACAAGGATAGCTTTCCAACAGAAAACTTTAACAATGCAATAAACAAAGGAGAAAACTCAAAACCGAAAATTAATTGTGCTTGGACTAACGAAGCATTTGAACTTTGGTATCTATTGCATTTTAACTTTTATAACACGGGTATTTCACGAGTACAATATCAGAAACTGATTGAAAAAGAAGTTAATAAAGCAGCAAATCGGACTGACTTTAAATATCAGAAAAACTCAAGGGAGATGTTTGTTATTTTAAACAAATTTGGGAATCAAGAGAATGCAATAAAGAACGCAGAAAAACTTGAAAATCTTTATTTTGACCGAAGTTTCTCAAATCATAATCCTTGCACTAAGGTTCATAAATTGATTATTGAGTTGATTGAATTGACAGAAAAGTACGCTGCCCAACAACAGGTATAAGTAATGTCAGGCAAAGTGTCAAATATCAAGGCTTGTAGCCCGCTCAAACTTCTCAGCAGTCTGACAGGAATGTACCACGCAATCTGCCACTACTCATAGTGTGCCGAGACCGTCAGACTGTCTCAAAACTTAACAACTCTGTTAATAACCACTAAAAGCGCCACCAAAACCAAACTTCTTTGCTTATTTGACCTTTCTCAGGCGGGTTTGTATTCTATTTTTTATAAAGTGGTTTAAGGCGGTTTCTCTTACTTATATATTGTCCCATAAAACGTCCGTTTTAAGGGACAATGGGCCAAGGGATAAAATATGCCTGTTAACTGTCCTTTTTACCGTCTTTTTTAGTAGTTTCGTAAAATAACTTTTTATAGGACTAAAATGATTGTTGGATACGCCAGGGTTTCTACCAAGGACCAGAAATTAAAAGTACAGGTCGATTTATTAAAGGAAGCGGGTTGTGAAAGGATCTACTCCGATGTAGCGAGTGGGGTGAGACAGGACCGGTCTGGACTGAACGAAATGATCGGACAGCTTCGCAAAGGCGATACCGTGATCACCTACAAGAACGACCGTATATTCAGGTCTTTAAAGAATATGATCGATTTGATAGACCTTTTCAATGAAAAGGGAGTACATTTTAAAAGCCTTAGCGAACCGGAATTTGACACCACATCTGCCAACGGCAAGTTCTTATTGCAGATTTTTGCGGCCGTGGCCGAATTTGAACGGAACCTTATTCGGGAGAGGACCAAGACGGGACTGGATAGTGCCAGAAAGCGCAACAAACTATTGGGCAGGCCCAAGGGCGCCTCAGAGGCCACCAAGGAAAAGTACCAATTTGCCAAACACCTGTACGAGAACAAAAGCATTCCTATTCAAGAAGCCTGTAAAAAAGCAGGGATAAGCAAAAGCACTTTTTACAGGGTAGAACAGTCTTTAAAAACGCTTGGATAGCGACTTCCGGATAAAGGAGGCATGGTCATACATGCATGTTTTTATAAAGAGTAAGGTGGAACTTCATTTTAATACTAATGAAGTACTAAATTATAAACATATAAGGGCGTATTTATTTCAGGTATTCCCTATGTTTAAATATCCAAAGGAAGTATTAAGGACTACTTTGTAGGAATTCAAAAAATGACAACTACCAAAAATAAAAAGGAGCGGTTATTAGAAAAGAACTATGAGCATTGGAAGAAGATAGATCCAGTAAGGGGATAAAAACCAATCAAATGAAAATCACCATCAGCCATGAGTAAAGAAGATATCAGATGGGAGCAGCGCTTTTCCAATTATATAAAAGCATTTAATAAGTTAGACCAGGCAGTAACTAAAATCAAAGAAGATTTTGAAATTGGCAAGGATGGTAATATTAATGATGATGAATTTTTAGATGAAATCATTAAAGAAGGGTTGATACATCGTTTTGGGTACACGCATGAACTTGCGTGGAACGTAAAGAAAGATTATGCAGCATATCAAGGGAACCCAAATGTTGGAGGTTCCAGAGATGCTGTCAGGGAAGCATTTCAGTTACAATTAATTACCGAGGGAAAGACATGGATGGAAATGATAAAAAGCCGGAACAAGACCTCCCATACTTATAATGAAGAAACAGCTGACGAAATATTTAGAGATATAATTTACGTGTACCATGCAGCGTTCAAGACATTTTATAATACCATGGAAGCAAAGCGAAGTGGAGAGCAAGAAAAACTTTTTGAAGAGGAATAATGTACGGATTGGAACAAGAGGACATAGATAACATGAATTCGGTTTTTGTCAAATGTCCGGAAGTTGAAAAAGCTATACTATATGGCTCAAGGGCTAAAGGCAATTATAAGCCATACTCGGATATAGACATCACTTTAGTCGGCCCGTCTTTAACCTTATCACTGCTATTTGAAATAGAAACAGCTTTGGACGATTTACTGTTGCCTTATAAGATGGATGTTTCCATTTTCCATAAAATAGAAAATAAAGATTTGATCGATCATATTAATAGGATTGGTATTACCCTTTATGATAATAAGGCTGATTTATAAAAATCGCAAGACGAATTAGTAGGATCGCTAGCGCTGAATTTAGAGGAGTTTGCCCGTCCCGAAGCTATGGCTATAAAACAGCCATGTTCTTGCGGGTGGTATCCAGGGTTTCATGATGTTTCGACTTGTTACCACCCTAAGAACCGCACGGCAACCGCTTTCTTGTTTCCGCCCGCTCCAACAACCAAGCCCTTGTCTTTGACATTTTTGGGGATTCTTCGTAAGAGGTACGATCGGTTAATTGTAGTTTTGCGAATTAAGTAATACTTTTTTTGCTTTACCCTATAGTTTTTCTTAGAAAATCAATAACACTTATAAATTGTATAACAATTCTAACAATTTTCCTGAATTTTTAGTATGTATTCGCTAGGACTAAGGTTCTTTAAATTCTTAAAAGCCTTGCTAAACGAACTTCTATTGGCAAAGCCACACTCCTCGGCCAGGGCCTCCATGGTGTTATTTTCTAAAAAACCGTTATCGATTAAATATTTGGCATGCTCCATCCGTAAATTATTCTTATAAGTAGTAAAACTTATACCGTAATATTGGTGTATGAAATACGATAAATGATGGGCTGGCATTTCTAGTTCCCTAGCAAATTTAGTTACAGTGAAATCCTGCTTCAGGTATAATTTCCTTTGGGCAAGGA
Source organism: Arenibacter nanhaiticus (assembly GCF_900141935.1). Lineage (GTDB taxonomy): Bacteria > Bacteroidota > Bacteroidia > Flavobacteriales > Flavobacteriaceae > Arenibacter > Arenibacter nanhaiticus. The sequence continues at coordinate 25,535 of NZ_FQYX01000030.1, forward strand.
GCTCCAATTTCTCTTTTATCTCGGTTTCATCCAAGCCAAATTTTAAATCGGCACCTACATCCGTAGTTTCATCTTTAATAAGTGGTATTTTTCTTGATCGGGGATACCCATAAAGGATCATGGGGAAATATATGGGAACCACTCCAATAGCAAAGAGAATTAAATACAGTAAAACCGTAACAATAACGCTTCCGTTTTCCAAGCCAAAAAAGTGGTTAAATATACTGAAATCGATCCATTTTTCAACAGCATGCGCAATCGCCATCAAAGACATCACCATTAGCATCAGCCAAAAAAACATTAACCATTTGTTCAATGTCATCTTCAACTGATCCGTAGCGCCTTCATTTAAGAAAGCCCATAACTTAGGTAATATAACCAACAAGAAAACACATTGCCAAATATGACGGAGCAGATAATGTTGGTACAAAGTCAATAACCAATAATGGGCTTTAAACCTATTTTCAGTATCTGTAATTGCTCCCTGCAAAATGTCCTCGTAAACCTTACTCGGGGCTGCGTAAACAGCCCCCACATCTACTACCCCCAATAAAAAAGGCACAAACAAAAGCAAGTATTCTTTTTTCCATAAAAATTTATCCTCTATAAGGGCTTCGAAATAAAAATAAATCGGAACGATTATGAGATTATATAGAATAAGGGGCCATAAAAAAAACCAAGAGAATTGATTAAGGTGTCCTGCTTCTACAACATAGGTCTGCAAGGTATAAATGGAGATAATAAAGTAAAAACAGCCTAAAAATAAAGTGGCTTTGGTATTCGTAAATTTTTTAAAGAAAAACAAGGAGGTCAAAACAATACCAAAGAGGGAGGTTATTAATAAAATACTATTCAAATTACAATTATTTAAAAAAATTAAAACCCTAGTGTTATTTAAATAATAGGCAATATACTTGAGCTATTTTATGAGCAAAAGAGATATTTAGCCATACATGGAAAAAAACAACTTTGGACTTTTCAGTTCAAATAAGTCCATTAGTGCTTTACTTATTTTTTAGTGCCACAAGAGCGTTTATACATAAAGAAGTTAAAATTCCTACATTATTAGACGAAACTAAATTTTTATTCGGTTAAAAGGAATAAATCTTGATTTATATCAAGTTATTACAACAATTCAAAACGGATAATAGTATTTTACAATTAAAAATTGACAGACATTTTATGAAAGGATGATAGACTCAGTAGGATAATGAGGGGGCTAACTGCTCAAGAAAAAGGCCGATTCTGGGACCAAGCAAACAATTATCGCCACTACCCTCAGAACCGCTCGGCAACCGCTCGGCAACCGCTTTCTTGTTTCCGCCCGCTCCAACAACCAAGCCCTTGTCTTTTGCATTTTTGGAGATCCTTAGTACGAGAACAAAAGCATTCCTATTGAAAAAGCCTGTAAAAAAGCAGGGATTAGCAAAAGCACTTTTTACAGGGTAGAACAGTCTTTAGGAATGTTTGGATAACGACTTACTTGTAATATGTTTTTCGCAATGATATCGTAAAGCAATATGAGTTCAGAAGGATGTGCCGAAAGTACTGAAAATTCTAGATTAGAGTCTAATTCATGCTTCAGGGAATCTCTATGTGATCGCCAACTGTATTTTTCTTTGAGTGCGATTAAGGTATTTTCATTTGGCGGTCGGAATCGAAATGCATATGGTATTCCATTTTTACGGCCATTTCATGGTCTTGATTAAAACTACTATACATAGTCTAAAACTATAAATGTTGTATATTATCCACAAATATGATATGTTTGTTTTTAATATGCAACAAAATAAATCCAAAGAGATCAATCATACTACCAAAGTATCAGAAGGTTTTTGAGCAGTTAGGTGAAAACATAAAGCTTGCGCGAAAACGAAGAAAGCTAACGACTGAGCAAGTTTCTGAACGGGCTGGTATTAATCGCACTACACTTTACAGAATTGAAAAAGGTGCCTCAGCTGTTGCCATAGGTTCTTATTTTAATGTGATAAGGGTGCTTAATTTAGAGGATGATTTTAAAAAGCTTGCCATGGATGATGAATTCGGCAGAAAATTACAAGATCTTGATTTACTATAATAAAAATGGCTGGAGGAAAATTTAAAAGCAATTTATTCAATATTATTTTTTTAGGTTCATCTACTTCAGCTTACGAACAATGGAACACACATGAAAAGTAGTGTGTAAACAAACACGTACTTTTATTTCAGATGTAGCGTTCATAGATATAACATTTATCATTACTTTGGTATTGAACCAGCTATTTTTAAATACTTAGTTATTGGCAAACATTGGTTTATTCATTTAATTTGGTAATTTTATCTAAATTATAGTTATCAAGGAGCTATTGTTTTTAATAAATAGGATCATTACTTTTGCACAAGTTTTCGAATAGTGTAATTTTAGTAATTGGACTTTAATTGAAAGCGCACTTTTATGTTAGAGAAATCAGAAAATAACTTAAATCTATTGGACTTTGGTATTGTTGGAGAGCAACTTACCATTAGTGAACTTTTACATTCTTCTTATGTTAGGGGGCGTGAAGATTTTCAAAAAGAAGTTGAAGTTGATTTCAAGAAGAATATTCAATCAGCGGCTCATTCATCTTCCTTATTAAAATCTAAATTATCAGAAATTGGCGTAGATGTAAAAGGTATGTTCTTGAAAGTTATCAATTTCAATACTTTTAAGTGTCTAGTTATTGTTGATGAAGAAGATTTTTATTCTCGAAACAAGCGCTGGAATTCATATAAAATATCTGAGGATATTAATAGTACGAATAGTAGAATTGATTTGACATTTTCATTTATGTCCAATTCTGAAGAACTAATGGTTGATAATGTTATTTCTGATGGTTTTATTTTTAAATATGGCACAGAAAAAATATAATGCATTTGACCACGCATCTCACAACTTAAAAGCTCACAATTATATAAAGGAATCTGGTGATTTTCCTGATTGGGAAATCACGACAGCTTTTTATTGTTCACTCAAATTTTTTGAGGGAAGTCTTTTTCCTGATACATATTTTCATCCGGGAAAAGAGGATGAAGGAAAAAAAAGAGATTTTCGTTCATATAATGAGTATAAGCAGGTTTTTTCAAGATTTTGTCAAGGCACTCCGCATGACATAATGAAGAAGTTTGTAAAGCATAACACTACTATCGAAATTTGGAATAGTTATAATGACCTGTATGACCTTTGCCATAATTCAAGATATAAAAATTATCAAATTGATCCACGAGATTTAATAATAGCAAGAGAATCTTTAGAGTCCATTAGAACGTATTGCACAGATAATTTAAAGTAATTTCAACGGCTCTGCTCGTATGGTGTTGGAATGGATTTGTATGGACCTTGCAACGGTATTGAACGACTTAAAATTTGAGTTTCCTACTACGTTATACCACTGTGCCAATTTTAGTCTTGCTACATAATCGCTTAATTATAGTTTTACGAATTATGCAATACTTTTTTTGCTTATCCTACAATTTTTCTTGCATTAACAATAATACTTATTAATTGTGTAAGAATTTTAACGGATATTTAAATGCTTTTATAGGTTTAATTGCTTCTTTTGTAGAAAATGAACTTACTTAAGCAGTACTAAAATCATTCAGTTATGAAACTAAATTATTCCATATTGGAATTTCTTTACAGAAACCGAAAAAGGGGATTTTCTAGGATAACGCATATTTGTTTAGATCCCAATAGAGCCACGCAAATAGCAAGAAAAATGAAGGAGGAGGGACTGATAGATTTTAAACAGCGTAGGTTTATGGGAAGCAACGGGGAACTTTCTTTCATTGCACCACCGGCATTGATGATCACACCATTGGGAATAGAGATGATCGAGTCCCAGGATATGGAGTAAAATCACTCCGTAGGAAGCTCGATCGGTAAGTTTACAAAACATGTTATTTTAAACTTACACAGTTAACGGGATAGTGTCGTTGTATGTGAATCCCAACTCTTGGTACAAAACCAACCGAAGGATGAAGGAACAACTTCATGCTTTTTTGCCCCTTTTTCATTTTATAACTATAACATATACAGTATATGGCTTCTGGTGGCTGCTACCCTTCCACTAGGCCTATTTCAAATTCTTACTTAATTTGTACTTGAGTTCTTAGCGTACGTTTTCGCGCCGATGGGCTTCATACCCCTTTTTCTTTCTAATAATTTTTACAATTCGGTTAATTATAATTTCCGATAAATTCCATTCATAACCTTCAAAATCTGTTGTATTAATAAATTGAACGACTACTGCATCAATATCTTTATGGTATTCCGCAAGGCTTTGATAACCAACTACCAAACCTCCATGATTATATTCATAAGGATAGATTTCTTGTTCTTCTTCGTCAAATACCGAACCATCGTTCAGTGCTCGAAGGAATATACCCACATCTTCTGCTGTGGTCAACATTCCGTATTCACGAGCTTTAAAATCTTCCTCATAACCCACATAATATCCACTCATAACATCATCTAAATCGACTTCGGTAATCGAAAAAAAGGTGTTTTTCAGCTCTAAGGGAATCAATATTTTCTCTTTGATATACTTATTGTGGCTATAACCTAAGACATCATCCATAATCCTACGCAGCAGTAAATAATTTGTGTTTGAATATTCATATCCTTTATCAGGTTTAAAACTGGCTGGTAGGTCGAGGGCAAAATCTAAGGCATTTTTGCCATTTTGCTGTTCATTTTCCCAATAAGATGGATTATCAGTGAAATTTGGAATACCAGAACGGTGTTGAATCATCATCTTCAATGTGATTTTTTCAGCATTTTCAATTCTACCTTTGAGCTCTGGGAGGTAGTCAGTGAGCGTTTTATCAAAAGACAAACGCTTTTCCTTTACCAATTTAGTAGCTACTACTGCCGTATAAAGTTTGCTAATGCTGGCAATCTTGAAGAGAGATTTTGGGTCGGCTGGTATTTTTTTTTCTCTGTCTTTCCAACCGCCTGTATAATATGCTGGTGGTTTCCCTGCTTGGTCTACGTAAACAATCATTCCATCAAATCCATATCCGATGGCTTCATCTACTTGTTCTTGAATAGTATCAGGAAGAGGTAAAATCCAAGCTTTTACCAAAATCCACGGAACGAAGTATAATGATATTGCTGTTCCAATAAACAATAAAATGCGTACAATCCACTTTGCTTTTTTATTTTTTATCATATTATTTAGTCTGCGGTTGTCCGATCTATTTCTTCAATTATAAGATGCCCTAGTTCTGTTAATTCTTGATATTGTTCAATCATAGTATCGAATTGCCACGCTGCCAAACTAATAACATTTCGGTAGGCTGGTTTTGCGGTGTACTCAATGAATGCTTGATCATATTCGGACTGGGGTGTAGCTTTGTTTGCTAATGAATCTAATGGCATAAATGCAGAAGCTAAAATAACTGACCTGTCGAATTGAGTATCGAGGTAATTTTCTTGATGAACGGTATACTGATTATAACTCTTTTCGTTTTCTGCAATAATGTCCACTAATCCGTGGTATTTAGCTAAAAGCGAATCGAGTTTTGTATTGTTTATTTTACCATAATAGGCAGAGTTTTTCAATGATTCATAACCACCTGAATTGGGTTTGAAATAGAAATCGGCAAAGGCAGTACCAGCTATCATGAATAAAAAAAGATTTTCATTTTCAGTCTTTTGCAAAATGCTATTTCGCGCTTTTTTACAGAGGTCTGCAATCTGTTTTCTTCCTTTTGATAGTTGTTCTAATTGTTCTATATCTTCTGCTGTATGTGTTTTAATTTTAGTTAAATATTCATTTAACGAATCATTATCCTTAATCGACTGGTTCCAATTATTTATCTGTATCGCAATCAAAATTCCAATGACAACCAGAACGATTTCTCCTAAAGCATACTTCAGGTACTGAGTTTTTTTATTGTCTATAATCAACTTATTTCGAATTTTTCTAAATAATTTCATGGTTGATTCAAATTAGCCACAACGTTCTTGTGTATGATTTCGGTCTGGGAAATCCTTAAGGATTTTTCGGGAAAGGAATCGTTCCGGATTAAAAGTAATGAATTTTCTCTTTTGCAGGAAGTAAGACTGAATTATAGCCACTATTGTAAGCAGTTTATTCTAAGAGCTATTGAATAGGCACGAATTTATAATTTAGATTTAAATGTCTCTTGGCAATAAGAATTCGCTTTTCAAGAGTCTATAAAACAGAAGGGAATTGTCATTTTTCCTTGTAAAATCAACCATTTATGGAACTTAGAATTAATCAAGTTCATGAGTGGTTATATGAAGTTAAATTTTAGGTTTTCATCTCATATTTTCAATAATTAACGGTATAGAAAAAGCCAGTCGTTGTAGTCGTATGGGAATCTAGACCGGAATGATTTGAATCATTCCATAAACCTTATTAACCTTGATAATCCCTATCTACATAACATTTAAAGCCATTTTCACAACGTATAATGGGATGAAACATGTTATTTACCTACTTTAACGATGATATAAACTGCAAATCATCCCTTATGAAATTAAGAAGTGTAATTGTGGACGATTCATCTTTACAGCGGATTGCCGTGGCAAAGTTAATAAATGATCATCCAAACTTATTACTGGTAGCGGAGTACAGCAATGCTCTTGAAGCAAGGAAAGGCATCGAAAGCAATGAGATAGATCTTATTTTCCTAGATATTGAAATGCCGATCATTAATGGTTTCGATCTTTTGGAGTCTATGAGTAGCCGTCCACAGGTAGTCTTGATAACCGGTAAGGCCGATTATGCCCTTAAGGCATTTGATTACGATGTAACGGATTATCTTCACAAACCCCTCTCTTCAGCTCGTTTTAATATCTCGGTTAAGAGAGCAGTAGGTAAATATGAACAGCTAAATAAAGTAAACGAAAATGAGGAGCATATCGTTGTGAAAAGCAACCTGAAAAATCGAAAAGTTTTCCTTGACGACATAAAATGGATCGAAGCCCTTGGCGACTATATTAAATTGGTTACGGATGATGCTAATATCGTTATACTATCTACCATGAAATCCTTTAAACAAAAGTTGCCGGAGGATAAATTCCTTAGAATACATAAATCTTATATCATAAACCTGGATAAGATCGAAAAGTACACTAGTAAGAATGTTGAAGTTTCCGGAAAACAAATACCGTTAAGCCGAAATAAAAAAACAGAATTGATGGAGGCGCTGAATACGCCCTCTTAGAAAATTAAGGAGCATTGCTTCTATTTCTTCAACTCCATATGTAAAATGGGATAAGGTTTTCGGGAAGAATCCAATTCAGAGCGACCTATTATTTCAAATCCGCAATGTTTGTAAAAGCCAACCGCTTGTTCATTCTGTTCATTTACGTCAACTTTAGTAACATTTAGATTGTCAATAGAATAATCCAATAATGATTTACCTATCCTTTTCCCTCTATAATCAGGGTGAATGAATAGCATTTCTAAGTTCTGTTCAGCGGCACCAAGAAAACCGACTATATGGTTCTTATTGTTCCTTATACACCGTAATTCAACTGCATCCAAATATGTGTTTAAGATTAGAGGTTTAAAATATTCAATATCTTCTTCTCTTATAAAATGATGTGTTGCTCTTACCGAAGACTCCCATACATTTACTACTTCTTGGTATTCAGTTTTATTTATTATATCTATTTTCTGCCCCATTTCCTTTATTCCTGCCAACTCCTAACATCAGTTTAATACATACTGTTTACCGGTGTTTTGGATAACCAATATTATTACAATTATAAGGAAAAAAATACGACTTTAGGAAAACAGAACAATCGATAAGTGCTTTAAAAGTAACCTTCCATTACTAAAAGATATTTCCATAGATCCTAAACTTCTACTCCTTCCTTGGCCTTTTCGGTAAGGTCATTTTAATACAGTACGGCTGTATTTCATGAACAGAATTAATTGTAAAATATTATATAAGAGTGTCATAATATGTTATATATGTACATTATATTAAACATATAGGATACATGAAATATATAAAGTATAAAATGGGGTGTTCCCTATGTTGGGTCTATTTCGGCGCCATTCATTTCAAAAGGGTATCGAACCCTTTTGAAATGATCAGGGAGTTGTTGGTCTATTAAGGTCCGCGCTGGCCCAAAGATTCATTTTTCATAGGTATGCTGCAAGGTAATCAAGCCGCCTTTGCCCTGTCCATGTAGTATTTGAAAAAATGGGGTATCCCTCCTTTCGGGGGAACCCACCGCAATTTTTTAAAATCTCCACATGGACTTATCCCCACCGCTGCGCTGCTGTTGATTGTTTTCCGCTGCATAACCTTAAAAATATACTATCATGGAAGACATTAGAATCGCAACCTTCAAAGATTTCGTCGGTGAGTTAACCGCCATTTACCGAAGAACAGCACTGCCCACTATTAAAATAGACACATCCCGTTCGGTCAGGGAGTTCATTTATCCCTTCTTTGAGCAGATTATGGACGATCACGAAGAAGTAAAGATCATACATCTGAACCGAAAAAATCAGGTCGTGAACGTACATCATCTATCCTCGGGAACCGACAGTGGGTGCTTGATCTCGATAAAGGACATTCTGAGACAAGCCATTCTTATCAAGACAAGCTGCCTAGTGCTAGTCCACAATCATCCCTCTGGGAATCTCACCCCCTCGGAAGCCGATAAACATATTTCGAACAAATTGAGCGAAGCCTCCAAATTGTTGGACATTGCCACCCTTGACAGCATTATAATCACCAGGGAGGGATACTTCTCCTTTGCGGACGAAGGGCTTTTATAGCCCTTTTTTTTGCTCGATTATTTTTTTAAATGTACGCTTTTGCGTACATTTGTAATAGCTCAAAGAATCTATGATATTATGGATTACAAATATATACCCCTACGGGATTGGCTTTTGGAACGGGATGCCCTTTCCATCAGAAAGTTGGAGGACAACTGTGGGATACCTAAGGATACCCTACGGCACTTTCTAAACGAGCGCAGGAACTTTCCAGAAAAACATTACCGATCCTTGTTAAAAGAGTTGGTAAAGTATGGCTTCGATCAGGATTGAAACTTTTATTTTAGAATTTTAAAAACGACTATGAGTAAAGATTTCACATTACCGGAATTTATTTTCGGAGAATTCCCGATCAAGGACGACAGCTTTAACGACCAGCGCCAATTTATTGTCCATAGGGGAATATCCCTTATCGAGGTGATAGCGCACGATGAATTTGAAGATGTTGTTTTTGATGGTAAAACGAGAAAGAAATATTCTTATTTTGGGGAGGATTTTACCTTTGCCTACCACACCAATAATACCGAACATTCTAACCATGGTGAACTGGAGGTTCTGGACAGCGCCTGGGAGTGGTACCGGGAATATTTGATATGGGAAGACACTCAAGAATAATAATTAAACAAACTAAAAATTATGGACAAGGTGTATACGGTAGAACTGGAAACGGAGCAAATGGACATTGAATCATTTTGGATGTACCAGGGTTTTGGAAATGATCTGGCCGAAGCGGAAAAATGTGCTGAAATGTTGAGCAGGTTTTTTCCTTATGATGAATATCCTACCAAGGTTTTTCTATATGTGGAAGATGAAATGGAAGATGGCCGTCTTATCAATAAACGAGTTCTAAAGGAATATGAACTGAAAAATGAAGAAGGTACCATTGTAAGGGCTAAATAGGCCGTTAAAGGGGAAAGTGTAATTTAAGGAGGCATCAAAATTCCGGGGACTTCAAAGTGAAAGAAGAAACCTCCGTATCGGTACCTTTTAAAATGCATCCATTCTATTTTGATCCCTATAGCGGCTTGCCCAAGGAAAATAAACACAATCGATCATAAAACACCCATAAATTATGGCACATATCCGTTATAGAGCAATCATCAAAGTCCTTTGTGGAGAATGCCAGGCAAAGGTCAACGAGAATAAAAGGATCGACGTCAAATGCCCGAACTGTTCTTTCAAGAAGTATCAGAACGTCAACAACCTTTTGAGCTTTAACAGTTTTATCACCAAGGCATTTCCCAACTGGATATGGTTCAACATCTATGAGTATAAAAAAGGGGAATTGGGGGCACTTTTGAAAAGCTTTCAAAGGGGAAAGAACGAACCTACGGCAAAGACCCTATAAAAATAAAAAAAACGGAACTACCATTACAGTAATTCCGCTTTTCGATTCAAACTTGCGTTTGCTTCTTTCAAGGTAAAAATACGGATTTTCTTTTAATTTTGTTGCTTTTTTGACTCTTTTTCTAGCGGTAAATATGTAAGTCAAGCTTTTGGTCACGGGTGGAAAAACGAGTATTCCCGATCAGGCCATTTATGATGGCTTGCCTTCCTCTGCCCCTACCCCTATATCCGGAAATATTTTATAAATCCCTATATGTTTTTGTGTAAAAAACATATATAAAGTAGATGTTAATACATTTGAATACAGCGAAGTAATATATTATGTATGTACACTATATTTAACATATTGCATTATGGCCTTATTCTTGGCACAAATCAAGCTAAAGTGTAGATTAAACTTCTTGCTTTTTTGACCTTTCTTCATTTTATAACTATATCATATTTAGTACATGTCCTCTGTTGATAGTTATCAATCCACTGGGCCTATTTCAAATTCTTACTTAATTTAAACATGAGTTCTTAGCGTACGTTTTCGCACCGATGGGCTTCATACCCTTAAAACGGTTAAAGAGGAAAGGTTATGTTAGTCTATGGGAATACTACAAACGTTAAGTTTCATTATCGAACCGCCCAGTACGATACCCGTACGCTGGGAGGTGTGAGAGGCGCAGTCCGTTTCTATTTAGGGGCGGCTCCGTCTAGTTAATTGTGCCCAGTTATTTTAATCGGTAGATGGTTTTATTCTTTTCTCCAATTTTCTCAAATAAGTTTAATCCAACTCCTTTTTTTAAATCTCTACTTGCTGTTGCTGAAGAAATATCTTTAAAAACATCCATATAATCTTTTCTAGTGAATTCAGTTTTATTTAATGTAATGAAATAGTCAAGCCTATCTTTTTCGTTTAATGTCCTGTTATTAAATTTTAGAAGTTCGCTAATCGATAGGTCAATGACACTTAACATGTATTCAATAAAATTTGTTGATTGCCCAGCTTTATCAGATTCTGCTAAAGCTTTATAGTATTTTTCTTGATCGTTACTAATAAGTGTTTCAAAAGGCAAAAACTCAAACACCGGATATTTTTCCATTAGAATTAAGGTTTGCCATAGTCTTCCCATTCTGCCATTTCCATCTAAAAAAGGATGAATAAATTCCATTTCGTAATGAAACACACAGCTTTTAATAAGTTCAATTTCGTCTTCATTTTTTAAGTAGTCAAAAAGCTCTTTCATTAAAAACGGAACATTCTCAAAAGGTGGAGCTAAATGTTCTACTTTCTCCCCTTTTACAATCCCAACACTTTGATTTCTGTATTTTCCAGCATCATTAATGAGATCCTTCATTAAGTGTTTATGTGCCTCTAGAAAAGACTTTTCTTTTTTGGGATCGTATTTTTCTAAATTTTCATAAATCTCAATTGCGTTTAAAACTTCGATAACGTCTTTTTTAGGCCCAATCACCCTTTTGTGTTCTACAAGTGCCGTAATCTGTTCTTCAGTTAAAGTGTTTCCTTCAATTTTTAATGAAGAATGAATTGTTTTGATTCTATTCTGTTTTCTTAATTTCGGGGAAGGTCTGTTTAAAAAGTTAGCATTTACTTCTCCGATTTTTTCAGAAATGGAAGTTATTAATTTTAAAATTTTAGGTGTTATTTCGTAAGGAGGTTTCATTTTGATACTATCATTTGATAGTATCAAAAGTACAATCATTTATCCACAATTAATGTAACAGAACGAAATTTATTAATTCCAACTAACGTCAGTCTGTCTCAAAACCACCCTTTAACGGTTGAAAATAGGATTTTATTCGAAGTTCGGAAAATAAACAAGGAATAGTACACTATTGGTAAGTTAATAACAAATTGAATAGATAGAAAATACAACAATTCGATGCTGCTTGAGGGGGAGGTATATAGAATTTGCTCTTGTATGTTTTTTAAATCCCTATATGTTTTTCACACAAAAACATATATAAAGTAGATGTTAATACATTTGAATACAGCGAAGTAATATATTATGTATGTGCACTATATTTAACATATGGCATTATGGCCTTATTCTTGGCACAGGTCGCACCGAGGTAGCGATGAGCAACTTTTTGTTTTTTGACCTTTCTTCCCTTTATATCTATGGCCACTATAATACATTGCCTTTGGTGACAGCTACCCCTCCAGTGGGGATAAAGGCTCAATTTTAAGATTACCTGATTTTTTGGGATTTTAGAATTAAGTAAGCCTGACTTAATGCAGTTGCGCTTCCTGGCCCACTTTCTTTAAAATCTACCATAATTTTTCCATCATTTTCGTACACCTTGTCAATGGTTATTTCACTACAGCAATAATTATAAAACTCTCCAATGACAAATATTAAATTATTACTGGTAAAATCGAATTTTAGATTTCTCAAACTTTCTGCTTGATCAGGATTTACTCTTTCAATTACTGGGAGAAAATCCATCCATTCATTTTCACTTTCAAAGACTTTAAACTGCTTAGGGATTTTATTTTCGTCAGAATAGCTTAAAGTACTTTGGTCAATTATCTCATATGAAATCTGATTGTCTATTTCTTTTTTACTGCAAGAAATAAGTAAGAATATTGAACATAAAAATGCAATTATATTTTTAGAAGGCATATTGTCTTTATTTATTAATTAGACACAAAAGTTCAAATTCGGTTGCTTTAAAACTTGCATCAAATTGATAAAATGAACTAGTTCACTTTCTGTTTTTTATGCTGGCATCATGAATTTAATCCTTTGTGAATCAGTATTTAGATATTTATTGTTTTTTGCGGTATGTATAATTCAAATTGCTGAATTATAGTGTGGATGTGCTAACTTAGCCTGCACTACGAGTTAAGTACAAAATCTTAAATTTGGACTATGACACAAAAAAGAAAAACCTATGACACAGCCTTTAAACGCCAAGCTGTAGCGTTAAGTAAAGGGAGAAAGAACCTTTCAGAACTAGCTAGAGAGCTTGGTATAAAGCCGTATCTTTTATATAGTTGGCGCAAGGAATTCAAAGAATTTGGCGAGGGTAGTTTTCCAGGTAATGGCAACTTAAAGCTATCCCCAGAGCAAGAAAGAATCCATGAGTTAGAGAAAAAGTTACGTGATGTTGAGTTAGAACATGAGATATTAAAAAAAGCGGTGGCCATTTTCTCCAAGACCGATCGTTGATATATGCATTCATAAAAAACAATGAGGGTATATTTCCGATTGATAAAATGTGCAAAGTCCTAGCTATAGGACTACGGAGCTATTACAGGTGGAAGCGGTCTTCTACTAGTAAAAGAGAGTTGAAAAAAGAGAAGTTTAAAAAGTTGATAACCGAAGTGTATTTCGAGTTTAAACAGCGATATGGCAGTCCTAGGATCACTGTGGAGCTACACAGTAGAGGGTATAAGATATCGCGAATTACTGTAGCTAAATATATGCGAGAGATGGGGCTGCGTAGTAAGCTAGCTAAGAAGTTTAAAGCGACCACAGACTCTAAGCACAACTACCAAGTGGTAGAAAACGTTTTAGATCGTGAGTTTGAGCCAAATAAACCTTCCCAAGCTTGGGTATCCGATATCACTTACATCTCTGTAAAAGAAGGCTTTTTATTTCTGACAACAGTAATTGACCTGTATGATAGAAAACTCATAGGCTGGAGCTTGAGTAAAAGCATGGCTACCAACCTAACAACATTACCTGCTTGGCGAATGGCTATTAAAAACCGTAAGATTGCCGAAGGCCTTATTTTTCATTCTGATCAAGGAATTCAATACGCTAATAGAGCATTTGCCAATACACTGGAATCTTACAAAGTAGTAAGAAGCATGAGTAGAACAGGTAACTGTTGGGATAACTCAGTGGCAGAAAGCTTTTTTAAATCGCTTAAAACGGAACTGATTTACGGGAACACCCTGTTAACTAGAGAGGAGATGGAAAGAGAAATCTTTGAATATATTGAGTTGTGGTATAATAAAAAAAGACGACACTCCTACTTGAACTATATGACCATTGAAGAATTTAATAACAGAAAAATTAATTACGAATATGCTGCTTAACTTATAGGGCAACTTTCGTTTGCATATCCAGTGTAGTAATATATTATATATATAGATTAAATTTAACATGTGTAATGTATTTCATTCTGCTCCTATTCATGGCACAAATCAAGCTGAAGAGTAGATAGAACTTCTTGCTATTTTGACCTTTTTCAATCGCCCTTTTTTCCTGTGAAGCTCTTTTTTCCGAGGACGGTTTAGGGTAGAGGCATTTTTACCTACTCAGTACTTTCCCCATTTAAAAATACCGAATCCGTCAACAAGACCTTTAGCTCTGGATTGTTGGCGGCCCGAACTTATTTATTGGTGTTTCGTTTTTTTATTATTTCGTGTATTCAAATCGATATTCTCCGTTTTTCAAGATCAAACTATCTTTAGTTAGCTTATCAATAACGTAGGTTTCATTATCAATAAAAGATGTGCCATTTCCAATACTTTCAACAGTGAAGGTAATTTGGTTTCCTTGTACTTCCCAGGTTCTGTAGAGAAAGGTTTTCATATTGTCGGAACTAGCGGAGCCATCTTTAAAAAGGGTGAAATGTAATGCAAATTCAGATTGGTCTTTCCAGGGCCCGACAAGAAGTTCTTTATCTATGGTCGAACTATGTTTGTCTTTGTTTTGTATTTCAGATGTGACTTTGCTTTCGGTTGCATTTTTTCCTTCGTTTCTACAAGAACCTAAAGAAAGTATTCCAATTAGAAATAGAACTTGAATTGCCCTTGTTTTGAGTATTAAATTTTTCATTGCTGTGTGACTATATCAATGTTTTTATCTCTAATATATTTTGATTGATTTTAAATCAACGGTTACTAGTTATATCCAAATTCTATGTATTTGTAATTACCGTTTACAACCAAAGCCATATGGTCCTTTCCTTATAAATATTAGATCCAATATTATTACAATTGTAGGGAAATAAAAAAAAATCTTAGAATAGATTCAACATACTTTACATCCAAAGGTCTATTTGGAATGTAATATAGCTTGTAAAAATCTATTTAAAACATTATAATATAACGTAGTAAAATATTATATATATAGACTATATTTAATATGTATAATACACTGCGTTCTGCCCTATTCTTAGTATAAATCGATCTAGATTATTCTTTTGCTTTTTTGGCCTTTCTTCATTTTATAACTATAGCATATACAGTACATGGCCACTGGTGACGGTTGCGCTTCCACTAGGCCCAATAATAAATTTATACCGGAAAATTTGTCCTGTTTTTGGGATATAGCCAACTTAGTATACTTGTTTTTAAGCCCTCCAGAATATAGCTGGACCGTCAAGTGGACACAATAAGAAAGCCCTAAAAAGGGCTTAAATGAATTCGGTTTTCGTGAATTTATGGGCTTGTGCAACGGTTACCGGTTTTGTGGAACGGTTTTATATTTTCTTTTTTTTCGGATTTTTTCTATTGGAAAACAAAGAAACGATCTCAATTGAATTTTGATTAATTCTGTAATAGAGATTATTATGTTTTTCAACTACAGCCTTTCGGATATTCTTTTTTTCAAAAGATGTAGGGAAGATTTCAGGTGACTTTGAAATCAGTTCAATTGTGTGGTCTAATTTAGCTGAAAATGTTCTTAATTCTCTTTCAGTCCAATTATTTTCTAGGTATTCTAAAGTTTCTTTAAGTTCAGATATTGCGTGGTCAGTCCACAGTATTTTATAACCACTTTTCATAAATTCCTTTCACGTTTGAGTGAGAAGTCAAATTTCCGTTATCAGCATCTAAAATTCCTTTTTCAATGGACTCTTTTTCTTTTGCAGAAATTTCATTCCACCAATCGCTTTTTTCTTTTTCTCTTAATTTCATTAATTTATCAATCAGAGACTTATCATTCAATGTAGATAACCATTGAATTAATTCAATTTTCTTATTTTCTAAACTTAAACCCATAATACCAAAGTTACAATTTTAATCTTATGATTCTATTTTTGAACACGATTTTAAACCGTTGTATAACGGTAAGTATAACCGTCAGTTACGGGTTTATGTGCGTTAATTTTCGGTTTAGCACAGATTTTAGCAATTCCGAGTGGATTCGGACGTAGTCCAATCCGCGGTAATTGCGGTTATACATGGTGTGTTTATTCCGTATTGCTTTATTTGGATTATCTATTCTGTTCAATTTTAACTGAGTCAAATTGTGCTCGTTGCAACTCACTTAAATAATCTATTAACTCTTTTTCAGAGGTAAAGATTTTATCAAAAGCACCTTCTATTATCGCATTTAATTTCGAGTCAATAAATGAGGCTCTCATATCAGTATGTAGTCCAATTATATGTTTATTTTGATTATATGCTATTCCTAATTCAAAACAAGCGCCTTCGTCCGGAACTCTGCCATCTAGAACAAATATGAAAATATCACAGCTTAGCACTTGTCTAATATCAAGGTCAAATATGGCTTTATTTCTTTCTGATTGCGTTATTCCGATAAAAGGTGGTTTATCTAATTCGGCACCATCTCTTTGCGGTAAGAAAACCTTAAAATAAATACTTTCAATTTTTGAAGTAAGGTTTTCATTAAAATTTCTTTCTGCCATGCTGAAAAGGGGTCCAGCAAAGTATATTTTATTTCTTGTCATTTGTTCTTTGTTGAATCTTAATAAATGCACCACAACGGTTCTGCAAGTAGGGCCGGCGAGGAAACGTTTCGTTTCCGGACGGGCCCGTAGCCAAAGCTTTTACATTCTGTTCTTAATTTTTTTGTTACAAGCGCCAAAACAAAAGATTAGGCGGACTTTTCAAACACGCCCAAGCTAATGGATTCAACACTTAACGCTCTATTTGTTATAGCAATTGTGTGTGCCCAGCATGGGCATCTTTTATTTACAGCAAAGTAGCTAATTAATCTAGAGGGTGCAAGTCCCTTATAGCTAGGGTAAACCCTTTGACTTCGGTATTTGGACAGGATAAACAGGAATCGGCTACGGGACTGTATATGAGAAACCTGAATGGAAATGCAACAAGCTGATTTTTTGATTGGATAGATATTCTGGAGCATGTAGCCCCTCTTTAGGACTGGACTGTAAATTACTTATTTTAAGAAGTTGAAATATAGTTACGTAAAACATGTAATATATGAATGATGTTTAATATATATAATATATTTTGTTGAAATCCCTGCTCCTAGCACAACACTAAGCGATGTAAGTATCAATATGTTTCTTTTGTTTTTTTGACCTTTCTTCCTTTTATTACTATAGCATATACAGTATATGGCCTTAGGCGACAGCTACCCTTCCTTCCCTTGGGCCTATTTCAAATTATTACTTAATTTGAACTTGAGTTCTTAGCGTACGTTTTCGCACCGATGGGCTTCATACCCCTAAAAAGAATGAGTTGCTCCCTTTATTGCAACAGGCCCTTGGTAGAGCGATGATACCTGAACGGCCACTCTTAAAACATCGTCGATGTCTTTATTGCAACGTCGGGCTTAAGGTGACCGTAGCGGTATTCGACAGCCGTGGCCCGCCAGGAATATGGGCGGACCGGTTGAAAAATAGTACCCCCTGCAAAACGCCCCAAAAAGCGTAAGGGGACCCCCATGGCCAAAATCAAGATAACGGGCATAAAGGATGGTCTTGGACAGAATAAAAGGTATAGAAATACCACAATGGAACCCGGACAGACAAAGGAAAAGGGTTTTTTGGTCACTTTAGAGAACCCGACAGAACTTAGCTATCCATCTATAAAACTCCATTAAACCATAGCAATCCCCATAATAGGGAGCATCCTGACCCGGTTCAGTCAACTAGGCCTTCATGTTTGGCCGTACCGACCACACGAAGACGTATTGTTGTAAGCCGTTTTATTTTCACAATAACTTTAGACACCCTCTAATTGTCTATATTACTTAGTTCGTCTAGGTGTAGACTTTCTGTATCGTACGATAAGAATTGTCATGGAACCAAGTATAAAGCCTGGAATAATTTGAACGAGAGCTCCATAAACAACATGGTTTAGGAGTGTTTGTGCCCAGTTATCAAAGTAGAGACCATAATGAGTTCCAATTTCCCATTTAGTATCAACCCACCAAGCAGCAACAACAGGAAGCCTTGAAGCAGGTGAAAATATAATTAAATTAAACAGCAGCAGGAGGTATGCTTTCTTTTCGGTATATAGTTTAAATCCCCAATAAATGGAAAAGGCTAAGGTTAACCAGAGCAGTCCAATAATAAAAATAGCATATTCAGGTAGACCAGATAGTTCAAGTAGAAAACGAACAGGTGTTAAAAATAGACTAATTACTATAGGGATCTTTGCAAGATGAAATGCTTGTTGAAAATCTCCTTGTTTGTTGCTTAATTCCTTTTTAGACATTCTGTTGTTTCAACCATTTTAGAATTGCTTGAGTGGTTTCTTTTGGTTTTTCTTGTTGAATACAATGACCACAATCTAGACTAATCACTTCTACATTAGGAACGAAATCTGTCAGGCTCTCGGACTTAGGAATCATATCCTGTTCACCATATATCATAAGTGTAGGATGTTGAATGATTGGGTTTACATTTGCCAGTAAATGCCAATTTCTGTCAAGGTTTCTGTACCAATTAATAGCTCCTGCAAATCCTGATGTTTCGAAGGCAGAAATATAAATAGCCAACTCACTTTCATTCATTATTGGTTCGCCAAGTGGTTTTTCTGCTCTTGCAAGATTAATCATTAACATTCCTGGCTCTGGCGGTGCAAGGGGTACGTTCTTTCTGAATAAATTTCGAAGGAAATTAGTTTTGTTTTCATCTAGTATAGCATCTGCGACTCCTTGTTGGCGATTAAAGTGAACAAAATAATTATCTTCTCCGAAAATTTCCTCCATCCATTCAACCCAAGGTTTTTCTCCGCGCACTTGGTAAGGTAGTGCCAAGTTTATTATTTTATTTACTCGCTTTGGATGCAATAATGCAAGGCTCCATACAACATTTGCTCCCCAATCATGACCAACAAAAGTGGCATTTTCGTAACCATAGTAATCGAGTAGTGCAATTAAGTCATCTGTTAAATGTACAATGTCGTACTCCGTTATTTTAGTTGGACGATATGAGTTACCATAACCACGCTGATTTGGAGCAATGACATGATAGCCAGCTTTAACAAGTTCCGGAATCTGAAAACGCCAAGAATACGCAGTCTCTGGAAAGCCGTGGCAGAGTACAATAGGTTTGTCTGTATTTTCAATACCTGCTTCTAATACTTCAAGTTCTAAGCCATTGAAGGAAATCATTTTTGAGTCTGAATATCCAACTGATTGAAGTTCTTTGTAACTTACATTTTTCATTATTTTCAATGTTTAAATGAATTAATGATACAAATGTAAAATTGACCTGTGACAGCCTTATGGCAAGGGGCAAAAAGAATTAATGATATTTGTCAAAATATTCTTGTAAAGTCATATTATGAGGTTCAAATACTTCTGATAGAATTTCCATTTTTTGAATTCTGTCTGAACGAAAAAATCGAAATTCCTTGCGTAAACGACACCAAGCAATCAAATACCAATTTTCAGCACTCAAAAGGGCAAAAGGCTCTATCAACCTTTTAGTAGCAGTCCCTTCTTTATTGACATATTCTATACTCACCAATTTGTAACTGGTAAGTGCATATTGTAAATCTGATAAATAATTACTGTTCCGCTCTTGATTTATCACTTCATCATACTGAGTTCTGTTGGCAAGTATATTTACTTTGTCTTTGATAGAATATTTAAGAATTGATTTTATTTTATCAATCGCTTCCGAATAATCTTTTACTAATGAAGCATCTTTGTTTTTTAATACTAACTGTTCTGTGAGTATTAAAGCATTTGCTTGATTCTCTGTGAACATTACTGGAGGTATTCTAAATCCCTCCATTATAGTGTACCCTTTCCCATCTTCTGTTAAAATTGGGACACCTGCTTTTTCCAATGCTTTTATATCTCGGTAAATAGTCCGTTTACTGACACCAAATTTTTCAGAAAGACTTTTTGCTGTCAATATTCTTTTGGTTTGCAGTTGTGTCACAATTGCAGTCAACCTTGAAATTCTCTTGATGTCGTCTCCTTCCATTTAGGATATGTTGATTTTGTTTTTCCGAATGGCATACAATGGTCCTGCTATGGCAAGTAGGGCTGGCAGGGAAACGTTTCGTTTCCGGCCGCGCCTGTAGCCAAAGCTTTTGCATTTTGTGATTATCTTTTCTTTTTCAATTGCCAAAACAAAAGATTAGGCGGACTTTTCAAACACGCCCAAGCTAATGGATTCAACACTTAACGCTCTATTTGTTATAGCAATTGTGTGTGCCCAGCGGGGGCATCTTTTATTTCCTGCAAAGTAGCTAATTAAACTAGAGGGTGCAAGTCCCTTATGGGCAGGGGAAACCCTTCGACTTCGCTATTAGGACAGGCTAAACAGGAACCGGCTACGGAACTGTATATGAGAAACCTGAATGGAAATGCAACAAGCTGATTTTTTGATTGGATAGATATTCTGGAGCATGTAGCCCCTCTTTAGGGCTGGACTGTAAATTACTTATTTTAATTAGTTGAAATATAGTTACGTAAAACATGTAGTATATGCATGATATATAACATATATAATTTATGGAATTCCATTTCTGTCTGTGGCACAAAACCAACTGAGTTATCGATGAACAACTTTCTTGCTTTTTTGGCTCTTCTTCATTTTAAAACTATATCATATTTAGTACATGTCCTCTGTTGATAGTTATCAATCCACTGGGCCCTATTTCAAATTCTTACTTAATTTAAACATGAGCTCTTAGCGTACGTTTTCGCACCGATGGGCTTCATACTTCATACCCGATGTTAGACCACGTTTTTCTCCTTGTTTCTAATTGGAAGTTGGATGACCATCACCATATTTTATTGAACTTGTGTCTATTTTGATTCCAGGAGAATTTTGTAGAAACTCTAAATAATTCTTTTCGCGCTTTGATTTTATCCATTTAACTAGAATGAAATAGAAAACTATCGTGACGGCATATGGAATTAACTTAGCCCAATTTATTGTAGATTCTTCCCATGTTAAAAATAGACCATCATAGATTCTTGTTAGGAAGTGGTAAAGTATCCATCCCACGAACCACGTCTTGCAAGGCAGATTAACTCTTCTAAGGTCTTCCCTCTGTAGTATGTTTACGCTTTTTTAAGTTTTTTATAATTCTGTGGATAAAGGTCTCGGATGTCCTTATGGTTGATGGTCATGATATTCTCCAAGGTATACTTTAACCATTCATATGGATTTACCTCGTGTTTTTTGCAGGTAGCAAAAAAGGAATAGATACCAGCGGCCCTTTGTGCGGCATCATGGGAGCCTGCAAAGAGGTAGTTTTTTCTTCCCAATGCCAGGGGTCTTATGGCATTTTCCACCAGGTTATTATCGATTTCCAGGATGCCGTCATAAAGATAGGTGCTGAGCTGGTCCCAACGGTTCATGGTATATAGGAAAGCTTTTCCGATGGGACTCTTGGGTAGGACCAGTTGCTGTTTCATCTGCTGGAACA
>NZ_FQYX01000043.1 GCF_900141935.1 Arenibacter nanhaiticus
AAGTACCTAGCCGCCGTTCAATCCTGGGAAAATAACTGGGATAACCTAACGGCTTTTTTAAGCTATCCCAAAGAGATCAGGAAACTCATCTACACGACCAACATTATTGAGAGCTTCAATGCCAGTTTAAGAAAATATACGCGCAATAAAAAGGTCTTCCCTAACGATGATGCAGCTCTTAAATCTATATACTTAGCAGCTCAAAGCATCAGTAAGAAATGGAAGAAAACAAGATCTAAGTGGGGGCAAATTTACAATCAATTGTATATTTGTTTTCCAAATAGGTTATAATCAAATTATTTTAAACCTATGAATTTTGAAATTATTTTTCAAAAACACAAAATTTTGGATAGACTCACAATTTTATGTAGCAATACAATTAACAGAAGAGCAAACAAATGGCTTTGCTATTACTGACACTATCCCGTTAACGGTGTAAGTTTAATACAGGGGTAGTGTCTTTGTTGCTGTTACCGCCCTTTCCGTAAGGTTGTTCCTCAGCCAATAACAATAATAGCTTTTACTGATTCTCATTCACTTGCACATCTTCCCAAGAGTATAACAATCGTTATTCCTTAGAGTTGGTAACACAAAACATTGCGAAATACTCACAAAGTCCCTATCGGTCAAAAGCAGGTCCTAAAAGTGATTTAGTGACAATTTCTAATATTTTAACTTCTTCCCTTTTTACTTTCCGGACACCAAATTAAATCCTATTTTAAACAATTGAAAAGTTGATTTGAGACAGACTGTCCTTAGCGACTATTAAAATTAATTTACTTATGTACACAACAAGAATTAGGGTATTGGTATTGTTTTTATTGATTTCTTCAATAAGCAATGCACAAATTACTGATTTAAAAAATTGGTTGGCTTTAACTTCAGCAAGCCGACCTCCACTAGAAAATTTGAGTTTCGCCAAACAAGCTTTAACTAAAAACGAAGCTACTATTGTGCAGAACCTTTTATTAGCCGATAAACAAACAGGAATGCTTAATGATTACGGTACACAATGGGATAATCGACTGCTTACTTATGGTAACTACCAAATGCCTTTTTATTATCAAATATTTGGAACGAAACCTGCGGATGGGCGTAGTTTATTCATTTCATTACATGGTGGTGGTGGAACTTCAGCAGCCGCTAATGACCAGCAATATCAAAATCAGCAACATTTGTACGATGCAACCATGAATTCACTTGAAGGTGTTTATCTTGCACCAAGAGCTCCTACTAATACATGGAACCTATGGCATCAAGATCATATAGATGAATTTTTAAATATTATTATTCAATTAGCTGTTTTAAAAGAAGATGTAAATCCTAATAAAGTTTATATTCTAGGGTACTCCGCTGGCGGGGATGGTCTATACCAATTAGCTCCGAGAATGGCCGATAGGTGGGCGGCGGCTTCTATGATGGCCGGACATCCCAATGATGCATCTCCTTTAGGACTTAGAAATACGCCTTTTGCAATACACGTAGGAGCTTTGGATAATGCCTATGACAGAAATGAGGTGGCACAGCAATGGGGCACAGACCTTGACCGTTTACAAGTCAATGACCCTCAAGGATATATACATGATGTTCGGATACATGCTGGTTTGGGGCATTGGATGAATCTTCAAGATGCTGTAGCTCTTCCTTGGATGAAAAATCACCAACGTAATCCCATTCCAAAAAGGGTTGTATGGAAACAGGACAATAGACATCATTCAAGCTTTTATTGGCTTAAAGTACCCCAAAATGAAATTATATCTAAAGGCGAAATTTTAGTTGAATACAGTCCATCCTTAAATGAAATCAAAATACTTGAAAACTATGCCGATAGCCTCAAATTATTAATCAATGATGATATGCTGAATTTAGATAAACCTATAACCATCAAATACCAAGACACTGTAATTCATCAGGGAATATTCCATAGGTCTATATTAAACATTTATGAAAACTTATCAATTAAAGGAGATCCGAATTTAGCATTTCCCTGTGTTGCCTTCGTAAAGAATAATCAAATTGTTGTTGAAGAAAATGTTACCCCAAGTTTGAATAGTATGAAAGATTTTGATTAATTAAGTGTTTTTCTGACCGCTTTAGACCCTATCCCCAAAGCTGTGTACGGTTTAGAGATAGGGTCTTTACATTTCTAGGAAAGCTTATAATTTGTTACAAGAATAATTGAAATAAACACCCTCGTTCTTCTTATTAAAAATATGAACAACTTAGTTTTAAGTCTCCCACAGCCCCACTCTTTTCAAAAAGATAATTATTAATTACTTCTTTAGTTTTTCAGCTATCTTATCATAATATTCTTGTGTTAGTACCTCTGTCCAAATAGTAGGTTGTTCAGCACCATAGAAAGCCAAGTACGTTACATCACTATACTTGGTAGAGGAATGCCAATGTTCGATATCCTTCCCACATTTAATAACATCTCCTTCCTTCAAAATTACGGCCTCTTTCCCTCTCTCCTGATAATATCCTTCGCCATTTACAATTACTAAAACCTGGGCAGAACTATGCTTATGCCAATCTAATGTGGAGTTTGCTCTGAAGGTTGCTTTTGTTATATTATAGCCCAATTCAGCATCATTGTGAATAATGGCACTCAACCAGGCTTCCCCTATGTAATGCGTATTTGGTGCTTTTGTACCCTCCGTTAAATAAGAGGAAACGATATAATCTGGATTTTGACCAAAAAAATATAGAGGGGCTAAAATAAATAGGGTGAAAATTGAATTTCTCATTTTATACGTTTTAAATTTCACATTTCTATTGGTCGAGTAAAGTTCATTGCTTGCGAAAAACAATATAGGATTAAACCATCTTAACCAACAGCACAGTTTGCTGTAATCCGAACTTTTCGCTTTGTAGGTCTGATTGTTGATTTAAAGATAATCTTTTTGATTTGAAATAGTTAGCCTACGCACTAAGAAAGGCTCATTGCAGACCGACCTTAAAGTCTAAACCAGTTCCTAAACCCTTGTGAGAATGTTCAAAAACCAATTTATTCTTCGGTTCGTTTTGTGCCAATGTTATCGGACCAAATTGTACCATTCCTAGCTTACCGTTGAATTTTTAGGGGCTCGGTTTTTATTAAAGGCAAGACAATTGCATAACTTCCGCTATACTGGGATATAGTTCCTTCCCCTTACAGCTAATTGCCCGGGAACTATTACATCGCTGGAAATGAAGGAAGGCTTTGCTCTTGTGCGCGGTTCTGAGGGTGGTGTGCGAAACAGTACAAAGTACTGGGAGCGAACCTCCCGCAGGAACATGGATATTGTGGGGCTTCTCTACTTAAACATAGGCCATTTGTTGTATTTTATTAAAATTTAATTTGTTATTCACCTACCTAAATTATAATATTGGTATTGCTGTTTATAAATAGATAGCCGTACCTTATTATCGCTGTTATCCACAGTCATAAAACACAATATATGATATAACGACTTACCAGCCATTAGAAAAAATCATCAATGAAAAACATAGGTTTTCTATTATTGTTTATTGTTTCGGCCATAACATTTGGACAAGAAATAGATACACTTTCCTTTTACTCAAAAACATTCGGAGAAGAAAGAACGGTCTACATTCACAAACCGGAATTCTACAAATACAAATCGGACTCCGTAAAATTTCCTGTCATCTATTTACTTGATGGACAAAACGAATGGTTTGTTAAACCTACGATTTCTGATATTGAGTATTTACGATTCACTAAAGAAATTCCAAGTGCTATTATTGTTGTAATTCCATTAAAAGATAGAATTAAAGAATGCGCTATAGTGAATTTAAAAACAAAACTACCATTAGATAAATTTATCACCGAAGAGCTTGACGAAAAATTATTAAGATATAATCCTAGTAAATTTAAAGTAATTATAGGACATTCTTTTTCAGCATCATTTTCACTTTATTCATTTTACAATCATCCAGACTATTACACTGCCGTAATTGCAAATTCACCATTTGACCGAATGGAAATACTTGTAGAAGGACTTGAACAATCCGAAGCAACAGATAAGTCAAAAATTTCAATCTCTATAGGAAGTATCGATAAAGATGTTGCTCACAGAATGAAATACGACAAACTAAAAATTCAATTCCCATCATTTTTTAACTCGATTATAACTTTTGAAGCTAATTATTCGGCTCATAATTCTGTTCCGATTGTAACTATGCCAACTTTACTGACAAAAGTATTTGAAGATTATAGAAGCCGCTACTTTGAAATTGCTACAGTAGATATGGAATATAAACTAATAAATAATCCAGGTTCAATATCTGAGGAATTAAATAAAATAGAGATAGCTTCAAAAATTGGAATTTACGATTATCCCCCTGAAATTTCTGATATAAACGGAATTGCTTCTCGCTATTGGAACAATGAGCTTGAAGAATATGCTACTAAAATTTATGAACTTGGGATAAGATATTATCCCAGGTATTACGAATTTTATCTATCCCTATATGAGTTAACTTTAAATAAGGACAAACTAACATCTAGAGAACACTTGGAAAAGGCGGAATTTCTTTTAAAAACCGTTGAAAACAACTGGGAAGGGAAAGGCGAAATTATTGAAGAAATTACTGCTGAAAAAATAAAAAACGGCTGGTAGTCTAGTGGATGGTTCCACCGTCCTTGGACGGAGTACCCCCCCTAAAAAGCCAAAGCATTCACGAATACCTTGTTATAAATCATATGCCTCAACAAACCCTTCCGCTGCGCTAAGCACAGTTTTAGCGGGTCTGGTGTACCGCGGTTCAAAAATGAAGCTTACCGTACTTTAATAAATCACAAATTCCGGAAGGCTCATTACAGGCCGGGATCAAAGTCCAAACCTGTCCCTAAGCCCTTCGTAAGAAAGGCCAAAAAAGAAGAGAGTATTTTTATCTCTACCTCGGTTCGTTTTGTGGCAGGAATAGGACTGTAATGCCATATGTTATATATGCTTCATACAATGCATCTGTGTACTATATGACGAAGCTGTTTTTTACCTGGTTAAAACGATCTGAAGTCCTATGAAGTAGTTTAAATGCATTTGTACCAAGGTCAAGGTTCCAAAACTTTACTAAATCATATTCTTGACAATTTTCATCAATAACTAATTATTTATAATAATTCATGGTAGATATTAAATAAATCTTAAAAAGATCTTATGTTTAACGATATCATTTCTTAAATTTAGGTGTTATTCTTACAAAAATAAAAAATATGAAGCAACTTGATAGAATTCTGGTTCCTATAGACATAAATGACCAGTACGATGCTCAAATAAATACGGCTATTAAAATTGCCCGCGTATATAGTTCCGAAGTAATTATTATCCATGTACTCCCCGAAGAAGCGGGAGTTGGAAGTATTAAAGTACATAAAGCATTATTGGACAATGCCACAGAGTTTCTCAACAAGATAAACGAGACCTTAATAGAAGAACGTATTATAACTAAGGATCCTATCATAAAGCAAGGAAAACTAATAGACAATATCCTAAAGGAAGCATCTGCCCAAGATGTAAATTTGATTATTGCAGGATCTGGTCGAAAAATACAGGGACATCGACATAAGTTGGGAGATAGTGCCGAAAAATTAATGCGATACTCCCCAATTCCGGTTTGGGTAGTGCCTCCCAAAGGAAAAACCAAAATAAGCAATATACTTTGTCCGGTAGACTATTCGGAACCCTCTAAAAGTGCTCTGAAAAACGCTATTTCATTGGCGCAGGATTTTAAAGCATCATTACGGGTATTGGGGGTTGTAGAACCTGTACTAAGTTTTTCTCCTAGATATCAATTAGAAGATTTCGAAGAGGAGAACACAATACGTATGAGATATCTAGAAAAAGAAATGAAAAAATTCTTAAAAGATTTTGATTTTTCCGGAGTGGATTATGAAATAGACCTTCAAATAGGTAGTGTTCCCCTTACCATTGTCGATATGGTTAAAAAACACAAGCACGATTTGCTGATCATGGGAACAACGGGACGCTCGGGCTTAAAGCGTGTGCTAATGGGAAGCGTTACCAGTAAGGTTACTCGTGAACTCCCTTGTTCTTTTATCACCACAAAATCCAAAAGCCTAATATACTCTAAGTTCGACAATGATGTAATGGAAATAGAAACACACTTTAAGAAGGGTATGAAAATGGCCGAACAGAGAAGGCATAAGGATGCCATACGCGAATTTAAACTTTGTTTGAGAATAAATGATATGTATATCCCTGCAATCCATAAGTTATCCGAAGTCTATCATCAAAACGGGGAAGAAGCAAAAGCAAAGTATTACCACAAGCTGGCCAAGGAATTATTAACCAGATTATGGGACGAGGATATAGAAAAGGAAATTAGAGAGCATTACAGATCCTAAGTTGCTTAATTTTGCCTTCATTTAGTGTCTTATTTTTTATTATTGCTTTATAGCTTTTGTTTCACCTTTAAAGGGCTATTTGTTGCGCCTATGTTGTACCCGTTTTTGGAAAGAAATGAATAATGTTAAGACAGTTTTACGAAAAAAGAAACTCTAAACGGGAGCATTCCCTATATGCCTTAGAATT
This sequence comes from Arenibacter nanhaiticus, assembly GCF_900141935.1. Classification (GTDB taxonomy): domain Bacteria; phylum Bacteroidota; class Bacteroidia; order Flavobacteriales; family Flavobacteriaceae; genus Arenibacter; species Arenibacter nanhaiticus. The sequence continues at coordinate 6,558 of NZ_FQYX01000043.1, forward strand.
ACCAAAGATCGCCAAATAAAATATTTCAAGCCCCCTTTTTAATGCAACAGAAAATGAATGGAACGCCAAAGTAAGTAAGTTTAACAAACAAAATGCGAATTATATTCATAACAATCGTTTGATACTTAAGTTCCAAGACAAAGCGTTACAGATTTTTGGCGAACTCTGGTTAGGTAAACACTATTTACTGTTTTTACTATTTTTATTGGGGAGTTTATCCCTAAACCAGAAACTAATTACAGACCGGTCTCAAAGTCTAAACTAGTTCCTAAAATCTTGTGATAAAGGTCAAAAAAAGCAAAATAAGCAATCTATTCTTCGGTTCAATTTGCCCCGATGCAAGGATTAACCCGACCTTTCCATGCAAATTTTGCAACGGAAATTTCAGTATACAACGAATAAGATGTGCATTCGTAGCATAATACGCAACGAATGAAGCCCCTTAACCTCACTGCTAATTGCCCGGCAACTATCCCATAGCAGGAATGGAGGAAGGTTTTGCTCTTGTGCACGGTTCTGAGGGTGGTGAGCGAAGCAGTACGAAGTGCTGGGAGCGAACCTCCCGCAAGAACATGGGCAATGGAAGATTACCACCTTAAGCATAGCCTGGGTCTGCCTAGAATTTTTGCGTTTTTGTTACAAGAATAATTGCAAATGGATCAACTCTCCATAAAAATATCTTGAAATGCGCCCTCTATTATTTTAACTTCCTCATCTTTTAATTCCTCGAAATGCTTCTCTCGTTTATTTTTTGACAGTTTTCCTTGATTTTGATTTAAGAACTTAATTAATAAATCTACTTCATTGTCAGGTAAGGTTATATGGTCATTTATAAACTTTGTCAAGTGGTCATATTTTTCCAAATAATCCAGTTCTTCCGGAATAATTTTCTCAATCGTGTCTGCTACACAACTATATATAAACTCCGCTTGCTTTGTAAGATCAAAATAACGGTAAAGATCCCCGGTTTCATTTAGTATTTCTACATTATGATCAGGAGTTTCTTTCCATTGAATTAAATCGATCCTAGGTGATGAGAAATCTTCTAAAATATCTTGATATTCATCGATACGGTCTAAAATAGCTGATGATACTGGAAAAATAACGCCTCTTTTTGTGTATCCCATTCTAGTAAGTATATGATGGATAAGATAACGATGTATTCTACCATTACCATCTGACAAAGGGTGGATAAAAACAAAACCAAAAGATATAGTTGCTGCTGCTAATACAGGGTCATATCCCGCAGCCTGCAAAATGGCATTCGTTTCAAGTAAACCATGCATCAAAGAAGGCAAGTCTTTAGCGCTAGCAGATATATGATCTGGCATTGGCGTAAAGGTTTCACTATCGTGCTCACCTATAAAACCTTCTCCTTTTCTTAAACCCATATTACGGAGTTTCTTGCTTCCAATTACGATGTCCTGTAAACGTTCGATCTCCTCAATGGTAAGTGGCGTTTTACCTGATAATCCAATTGCTTTGCCCCAATTCCGAGCTCGCATATTTGGAGGATATTCACCTTCAATAGCAAAAGAAGCCTTTGAATCTTTCAATAATAAAAATGCTGCTGTTCTTCGTACCAAATCTTTATTTCTTTTTCCTAAGCCTATTTCAATAGCTTCAGACAACCCTTTTCCAATATATTGTTCGATTGTTTTTGTTTTACGTATCATCGGACAATATTCAGGTGTTCCCGGTAAATTGTTTTTTACCCGATGTCTTGTCGAATTTGTAGCTGCTTTTGTAAACTGCATGGAATCATCAACAATAGCCACGTAGGTACCTCTTTTGAGGTCTGGCACATTTAATTTTTCTCCTAACAGCCATTCATATAAGAACCATGCCCTTCTAGTATATTGACCTGTCGGTTCTTCTTCCAACATTGTTATAACGATCTCTTTTCCCAATGTTTGAAAAAATTTCTTTAAGATAAAAAGATCTAATGCTTCATATTTTAGAGCAAAAACCAAATGACTTTTTAAATCATCACTTGGTTTATGTCTAATCGTAAATACTTTCCAGTTTTCTGTATCGTAACGTTGATGTTTATCGGTTGCTATGGCTAGGGTTTCTGGTAAAGGAACATCTAGCTTACATTGACTTTCGAGTGCTTTTATCAATAACCCATAACCTACTAAAAACCCTTTTTCAGGTAATATTCGGCCGTGAAAAACGGTTAGTTTCTGTGAAAAATATTTACTCATAGATGTTTTTATGAAAAATGATATATAAATATACCATGAAAAACAATTACTCTACATGAATATCAGTTATTTTTTAATCTTCAACAGGAAAAATGATTACTTCTGTGATTTAGAAAAACATTAGCTTATTTTACTTTAAAGATTTTATATTGGAGCGAGATAATATATCTATCCAATATTCCCGAAAATTAAACTCGCAAAATATTTCTCGGAAAAGGGACGGGATATTATGGTTCGTTTTGTGCCAATGCTATCGGAGCAAATTGTGCCATTCCTTGCTTACCGTTGAATTTGTAAGGGTTTGGTTTTATTGAAGGCAATACAAGGGCATTACTTACTGTATACTGGGAAATAGTTCCTTCCACTTACTGCTAATTGCCCGGGAACTATCCCTTAGCAGGAATGGAGGAAGGTTTTGCTCTTGTGCGGTTCTGAGGGTGGTGAGCGAAGCAGTACAAAGTACTGGGAGCGAACCTCCCGCAAGAATATCGACATTGTGGGGGCTTCTCTCCTTTAGCATCATTTATTGGAATTGTTTAGGCTCCGTAGCTTGTTGCCAAGTATGCAGCTTTAAGTAGTGCGCGATGAGTATTGCTGTTCGTTTTGTGCCAGGAGAGAGGGTTTTCCTTCTATAAAACACCACATCTAAAAAGTCACCCTTATAGTAAGGAAAACTAAACCCGGTTCGGTCCACCTATAAGTTGGGCTTCAGGGGGGGCAGTATGCTCCAGAATATCCAGTCAACAAAGTCTTCATGTTTGGCCGTACCGACCATACGAAGTCTTTGTTATTGTCTAATGTTTTTTATTTCATTTTAAAATCAATCCCTAAATTCAATTGGAGCATAATTGGCCAAATATTTCCATTTCCATTTGTGTCGAAATAGTATTGAGGTCCGACGTCAAAAAGTAAGTGAAAATTCTTCCCGTATTTTCTTTGAATTCCCCAGGTTGGTCCAATTGCGAAATCAAGGTCAGATGTTCGGTTTACGCTTTCAGCAATTGAATTGCCACGAGTTATAAATCGTAGAGAAATAAAGTTTCCAGAATTGTTTTCAGTCGTTCTATTTTTGTTGTTCCGCTTGTTCAAGTTGTAAAACCATTTTTCTTGAACATCTAAAAATGGGCTGATTATGTAAATAAATCCACTACCTCCAAAAGTTAGGTCAGGATATCCGCCTCCAAAGCCAATTCCAAGTCCAGCAGAGAACGTTGAGTAAGTTCCAGTTGGTAATTCCAATTCAACACCAGGGTTTAAAAAATTCACTCTCCAAATTTTTTCCGTTGTAATGTTGTCGTTTTCTTGAGCGTAGGTTAGTGTAATTAAAAGTCCAAATAGTAAATTCAGTAAGTTTTTTTTCATTCGTTTTTGTTTTTTGGGTAAATGTTGTGCAAGGGTTCGTATGACCGTCAGTTACGGGTTTATAAACGTAATTTCGGATTGGCACTGATGTTGGCAATATCGAGTGGATTCGGACGTAGTCGAATCAACCGTAATTGCGGATATATTGTTGTGCAACATATTTTTTTTATTTGATTATTTTTCTTTTTTATCAAATTCCGATTTCAGCTTAGTTTCTGTTATGTAAATACTGAAAAATGCCCACAATAGAGTACTTATCATTACTATTCCAAAACTCAAAACGATGTCCTGTTTATCGATAAAAAATCCAAATATTGTTGTCAAAAACGGAATTGATGAATATTTCATCATATTTTCAGCACCTATTTTTTGTGCATAATCCCATTTTTCTTGGTTTTCCATCGAGCGTTTTGTTCGATATCCGTACCACCAATTAATTTTTTTTGGAGGGTTCTTTTTAAAAATCATTCCACCAATTAATCCTATTGTTCCAGTTACGATACTTGAAAATACTATGAGAAAATTGAAAGTCATAATCGGTAATATTTTTCAGTTAGCTTGTCAATATGTAGCACAACTAGCCAATATAAGTAATTTATCAAAAAGTAAGTATATTCAACTTATAAGATGTAATTATAAATACAAAACCACGGAATTAATGATATTCAACCCCCCTTGGTTGTTTATGAGTAATTCCCTAGACTGCCTGACCCTACATCCAATTAAAAGATATAGCCCAAATACCATTATTAGGTATAAGGAAGGTTTACTCCTTTTGATATTTTTATAAGAGAGGAACATCAAATACCCCTATTGAAACTCCCGCTTGTATTCTAAACAATATGGGAGGTGGTAGTTTAGAAAAGTATGTATAAATAGCCTAGAAGCACTTATCAAGTGCTATTATTAAACCTTGTTTGGGTAAACGACAGCTTACAGCCGGAAGGGAAAAAAAGATCGGAGAGTACCTAAAGTAAAAAAGGGAGTATAACTGACGGATCCAGTGAATTTATGGAGCATTAAAATTTATCGATCCCCCAAGTTTAATTAATGGTAATGATTAGTTCCGTTTTGGATGGAGCTCGTATGCTTGTTTTATGGATTTGAAAAACAAGGCGTTGGGTAAAGTGCAGGAATTAAATTCGATTGTTTATAGATCCCTTGTCTTCACTTTCTTTTTGGTACATCGGTTACACCTTCGGTATTCCAATATCCAAAAAACAAAAAGCCCACACTCCTAACGGAATATGGGCTTTGCGCTTTAAGTGGTCCCACCTGGGCTCGAACCAGGGACCACCTGATTATGAGTTACTTAACATAGCCTTCATTAAGTGTCATTTATTTTCTTATAGTCTGATTATCAATACTTTATGATCTTTTATTTTGTAACGAATTGCATTTATTTTACCTTTAAAGGGCTATTTGTTGTACCTATGTTGTACCCGTTTTTGGAAAGAAATGATTAATGTCAAGACAGTTTTACGGAAAAAGAAACTCTCAACGGGAGCGTATCCCATATGCCTCAGAATTACCAAAGATCGCCAAACAAAATATTTCAAGACCCTCTTTAATGCAACAGAAAATGAATGGAATGCCAAAACAGGTAAATTTAACAAACGGAATCAGAATTATATTCAAAACAATCGTTTGATACATAAGTTCCAAGACAGGGCGTTACAAATTATTGGTGAACTCCATTTGGAAAAGGACGATTATACCCTAGAAGAATTTGAAAAAAGATACCGTATCGAATCAAATCCCATAAAAAATAATGTATTCGAATTTTGGGATGAAATAATAGCAGAAAACCTCCTGGCCGGAAGAACAGGGAATGCCCGAGTAAATAAAGACTCCCGGTATATCGTCAAATTATTTCATAATTCATTAAAACTGACATTTAGGGAGATTACTCCGGCCTTCCTTCACAAATTTGAAGTCTTTTTAAGGGCGAGAGGTGGTTCCGATGGAGGAATAGGTGTAAAAATGAGGGCCATTAGGGCCCTATACAATTTTGCTATTGAACGTAATATAGCCAAAGAGAAATTCTATCCTTTTAAAACATATAAGATTTCTAAGCTTAAGGGTAAGGGCCTTAAAAAGGCACTAAGAATAGATCAGGTAAAAAGAATAGTCCAACTTGACTTAAATAAGTATCCATATTTCACCAATAGTAGAAACTATTTTGTCTTTAGTTTTTATACCAGGGGAATGAATTTTGCCGATATGATGAAGCTAGAGTGGAAAACCGTTGATAATGACAAAATTTTTTATACCCGTTCTAAAACCAAAGGTAATTTTATGATTAAAATTTTACCTCCAGTTAGAGAAATTTTGGACTATTATCACAAAAATTCATTGGGCACCAAGTATGTATTCCCCATTCTGTTAAAGGATGAATTAACCCCTACCCAACTAGAAAATAGAAAACATAAAACTCTACAACGCTATAATAAAGAGCTTAAGGAAATCGCAAAAATATGTGAAATAGACAAGTCCTTAAGTAGCTATGTGGCCAGACATAGTTTTGCAAACTGCCTTAAACAAAAAGGGGTTGCAACAGATGTTATCAGTGAATCTATGGGCCATCAAAATTTAGCGATAACCCAGGCCTATTTAAAAGAATTGGATAGTGCTGTTTTGGATGAGGCTAGTGAGCTTTTATTGTAGATTTAAAAACAAGCTTTCATTAGATTAGCCCCCAATAAAGCTAGAGGGTTATTTCATAATATCCTGGTTTGTACAACAGAACCCATAAGATTTCATCAAACTGATTAACATGCTAAAGGTTTTAAACGTTTATCCCACATGCTTATTATCCTGTTTTATCAATTTTCAAAAAGCCAATCCCTTAATGATATTAGCAATAGACTAGGTTCTGCTAACGGAAACTTCAATCATTTAATCATTATGGAAGACTCCGTCAAAATCTATAGACCGTAGCCTAGAGCTCTCCTAATGTTGGTGGGCCATACTCTAAAACATTAAAAATAGACGATTATTCTTCATAGCTGTTTCACTAATATCTATTCGGAAAAATTACAGGAGCCTTCAGAATCAATAAGGATATCATCAATCATATCGGAACACAATTCTGCGAATTCCTATTTGCAATGGCCACAAAAGATTACTTTGGTTTATAGACAGGATTCGTTATTGGCTTTGAGTTGTTCCTCTAAGGTAAGGATAATAAAATTCTGATAGAATTTATTTTACACTCTCAATCTCTTTTTTTCAACACATTAGACAAGGCCCTATACTGGATGGAGTCTATAATAAAGCCTTGTCTTTTATGTAAGTGGTTTTAGTAAAAATACACACTCATTTAGCCGATAGAAAATGACTGTATTTATTTTAAGGATCGATTAGATAAAATCTTCGTTTTTTAATCTAGGGACTCGTACTCGGGATATTTTCTAGTTATTATATATTTATTAATCCCACCTTAAAATCACCATTAATGACACTCATTAATGGTGATTTTTACCATTTTACCTTTTAATAAAATGATTTTATACAAAAAAGATTAAATTTTTATAATTTTTAACGATCTACTTTTGAAACCCTGGCATTCTATTTTTGTAATATAAACACCCTGAGGATACTTCCCTAAATCCAATTGGAATTCATTTATACCTTCCTTCATTTCGACTTTATCCCTCATTACCATGTATCCAAAGATGTTGTAAATTGCTATGTTCAAATTTGCTTTTCTCGCAGCGGTAACCTTTAGTATAAATGTGTCGCGAGTTGGATTTGGGGACACCAAAATATTTTCAATAATTTCCTCAATTTCATTCCCTATACAAGGACCCAAGGTAGCACCTAGACTTAACAATGTAGGCACCGCATTTACGGAAGAACATTTTGTCTTGCTTTTATAACATAACTCAACTTTAGAATTGTTTGAATTTCCGCCTTCACATCTTATATCTTTTACTTCTACGGTTATTTCTTGAGTGGTTTTGCAACCGAAAGTATCCGTCACTTCAACTGAATAAGTAGTGTTTTCAATAGGGCATACCCTAATTTCTGAGGTGGTTTCTCCTGTATCCCATAGGTAGGAATATTCTCCCGATCCGCCGGTGACATGAAGCAACTTCAGATTTGTACAATTACTATCCTCATAACCCAAATAGACTTCTTGGTCTTTGGTAACTTCCGCTATCAATGTCGAACAGTCAGGAGTCTTTTTTTTTTCACCAAAAACCCTTATTTCGGAGATCAACATATGTTCTCCCAAGACTGTTTTCCTTACTCTAACGTACCTAAATGGATCCAATCCTGTATACTCCAGATCTAAAACTTGTCGATCAGCTAAAGGAACGCTGTCTTGCACAAATAATATTTTGGTTTCCGAAGCTGGAAAATCTAAACTATTGGATACCTCAATAACAAAATTTCTACGAGCTTCTAAATAACTGATACCTGTTTGGCGAGTAACCAATTGAATAGAACTGATTACATATTCATCCTCCAAGTCAACATAAAACCAAGGTTTATCTTTCGCACCAGAATGCCAGAACGATGTTATAGAGTTGTCATTTGCATTTGAGGAAATACTTCCGCTATCATAATATGATGAGGAAAGTACTGGTTTATTTAAAGCTATGTTTACGTTTTTCACAGGAATATATGGAGGTTCTTCACCATCCTGAATTCCGGCATTTTTTTGAATCTGATCGGCAGTTAAATTCGGCAAATCCCAAACATTGTTTGTATTTAATGTCACATTGGTATTACTTCCTTTGTTCCCTCCCCAGTTAGAAGTACTGCTTGATACATACATGGAATCTACAGAAACGGTGCCTGGTGCATTATAGAAAAACCATTTTCTAGAGCTTTTTACAACATTGTTTTTTATATTTAAATTAGAACTTTCTTCATCTGCATAAATAACCCCTTCATTGTTTGTGCGTGGAGGTAAGGACAATTCATCTATGAAATTTCCCTCAATTAGCATTCCTCTCCCGTCGAAGGCGCTTAAGGTATAAACTCCACCACCATCATGACATTTTTGGACCACCCCAGTAATCTTGTTGTTGGTTACAGAATTATTAGCAAGAGCCGATAAACTACGGTGCCAACCCCATCCAATGGAAATACCAGAATATGGCATGTTGTAAAGTTCATTGTGGTCAACGATCATATTGCTTGTATAAAATCCTTCAATTGCTGAAGAAGAAGCAAACTCAACCCCTATATTCCCAATATAATTATTTTTGATTAAAGTATTGCTTATAGGTCCTTCATTTGGAGTATCAATGGTTCGGTGCTCCCAACTAGCTACGGAGATCGCAGAAGCGGAAATATCAAAAAAGGTATTTCTTTCTATATTTAGAGAGTCTGAATTGTTTTTTATATCAATACCTGAGCTTCCAATATGGGTAAATATATTTGATTTAAATGTAATATTCTTGGCGTCTTCAATTTGTATTGCCCCTGGTAATTTTATTTTTCGCTGATCTTGGGTTACATCACCCGCACTGGCATTATTGTCTGAAATAACTGCTGACCCTTGTATTGTTCCAAAGCCATTAATGGATGGCCATGTCCATGAATTATGTGCAAATTCCAATCCCTCGAAATATAGATTTTTCACCAAATCTTTTCCTGAGGATGATTTAATTTTTATCAGTTGCTCTAATTTTGGAATGACAACATCTACCGTTTCCATATCCTCGCCCAAAACTGGATAATAGTATAAAAAGTCGGTTGCACTATCAAAATACCATTCCCCAGGCTCATTCAAGAGTTCATAAGCATTTTCAAAATAAAATTGATCCATGGGCCCTCCATTTCCGGGAGAAATAACTGGATATGCCATGGTATAATACCAATTAAAGTTCTTTATCCTAACTAAATATTGGTCGTCTGGAACATCAGCAATTTTTGCACCATCCTCTATCGATTTTACTAAAAAATAGAAATCACGCCAACGGTCCAAGTAGTTTATTTCTAAATTCGAAGGATTGCCGTATTGTTCAATATCTGTTTTATTAAACAATATTCCTTCCTTTAAGCCATTCTCAGAATAAAGAGACACCCCTGTTTTAACAGACCCTCTGGCTCTTTTAGCGCGCCTTCCGTTTACATAAATGTTTCTAACATGTTCTATCCCCGATATTTTTGTACGATAAATATTAGTTTCAACCGAATCTTTCTGCCAACCTCTTAATTTTACCCCTCCACTTATAATTGGTTTAGCTCCAGGTGCAGCTTTATAAATTACCTTGAAGTTTTGTTCCCCCCCATCAGATTCATCAAACACCAAAGGGGCATTCAAAACATAGGTCCCATTGCCCAATAACACTGTGATATCGGAACTCATCCCTGAAGTTTTATTCTTGATATCATTTTTCGCCCCTGTTAAAGAAGACAGTCCTATTCCTTCTGGTGAAACACTGTACCTTGTTTGAGATATGCCAATTGCACTATTCATAAATAAACACAAAATGGCAAGGTTTAAATAAGGTTTCCTGTAACAATAAATCTTATGAAATAATGGGTTCTTCTTTCGTTTTATTGAAGAAAATATAATTTGGATTATTTGTAAATAATTAATCATGATTTTTATAGATTGGTTAAAACAAGAATGGATAATTAATAAGGGCAATACTCCTTTAAAAATACAAAAGGTACTTCCCCAGCTTTTCATTCTAAAAAAAAGTCCTGATACGGAACTAATACCGCTAATATCCAGGATTCTCTAAAAGGTTTGGATTTTGACCTGTTCTCGATAAAGTTATAGGGAAATAATAATAATGCGGTTTGAAAAGCGGTACTCTATTACCGTTTCCATATACTGTTTCTACGTTCTTGTCAAAAAGCCAAACAGCATACTTGTCTTGCCCATAATCATAAACATAACGTATACCACTATTACCTCCTGTAAGCTTTTCTTCTGCCCTTCTCCATCTTCGCAGGTCCCAATACCTATGTCCTTCAAACGCTAGTTCTACTTTACGCTCATGCACAATATCATCGAAATCAATAGATGTACGAACTGGCATTCCTGCTCTTTCCCTGATTTTATTTATCGCCTCCAAAGCTTCATCAGTTTTTCCTAATTCAAAGGCCGATTCTGCTAAGTTCAACAAAATTTCAGCATACCGAAAGACAATATAGTCAGTTTTTGAATTTGCTATACCTTGCAAATTATCAGCATTAGGATCTAGGTATTTCATTACCCCAAAGCCTGTTCCGGATGGCTGAAAATCACGACCTTTTGCTAATATTACCTCTCCACTACCGTCTTCTCCTGAATAGGACCCCTCATGTTGTATAGTACCATCTTCTAATATAATGCCATTATGAAAATCCACTTTTTCCCCTTGCCATGGAGTATCCTGCGTATATATAGTAGCCAGCAAGCGAGGATCTCGACCTCCCCATAATTCTTCTATTGTCCATAGGGAATTTCCAAGCTCCTCTGAACTTATAACTCCGGGACTGCCATCAAGCCTTTCAAATTCATAGACCATCTCTAAGAAAGGGGCATCCTTATTCCCTGCTCCCCATGCATGTGGATTAGGTGCTTGTGCAAAATCATACCCCCAAACTATACCACCATTAGAAACCCCATCGTATCTTTTTGAAAATATTGTTTCCCGATTCCCCTCATTTAAAAATATATTTTTGAAATTATTAGTTTTATCTGTGTCTTGATTATACAAAGCATGATGCCCTTCAGAAATAATTTCTAAAGAAGCGTCATAAGATGTTTGATAGTAATTAACAGACTCTCCAATTGGAAACCCTAACAATCCATCTAACTGTACATCCCCGTACTGGGCAATACTACCAGCATAAAGAGCCACTCTGGATTTTAATGCTAATGCAGCAAATTTAGAAGGCCTCCCAAGGTCTTCAGTTGGGACAACAGAAGGTAAGTCTTTTGCAGCAGAAGTCATTTCCGAAATAATAAAATCATATACTTCCTTCTCAGAATTACGAGCAGGATATAACTCCTCTCTGGAATCATCTATGTTTTGTGCTTTCGTAATAAGGGGAACTCCTCCATAACGTTTAACCATAGCGAAATAATTAAAGGCTCTAAGAAATTTTGCTTCTGCGGTACGGACTTTTTTAAAATTTTCTGGAACAGGAGCATCGGCTATTTTCTCAATAAAAACATTTAAGGCGCGGATTACCTTATACGGTAATTCCCAATATTCCAGCATACCACCATTTATATCTAACAAACCTCCTTTTGCATTAGCAACTTCAAAACGTGTATAGAAACCCCAGCCAAATGTAGCCTCATCAGACATCTCGTTTACTGTAAACATCCCTACCAAATTTGTACTATGAGGACCTCCTGTACTGGTCGCGTCATTTACAAAAACAGGAGTTTGCGCATAAAGATCGATAAGATAGCTATCAATTAGAACAGGATCACTCCAAACAACTGTATCAGAAATACTTCCCAGCGGACTCTTGTCTAAAATATCGTCTTGACAGGAGTAAATCATCAAAAACATTACTATGTATATTATTTTTTTCATTCTACTTAATTTAAAATTGTTATTAGATCCTATAAAGAAAATTTCACCCCTAAACTTATTGTACGCTGCTGAGGATAATACCAACCGGTATTTGGAGCTTCGGGATCAACATCGTATTTATTTAACCTGCTAAATGTCAATAAATTTGTTGCCGCAACATAACATTGTGCATCACTAATATTAATTGAATTTAATAATTTTTCAGGTAAGCTATAACCTAATGAAACTGATTTCAACCGAAGATAACTAGCACTCTTATAATTAAAATCGTTTAAACCTGAAGGGTTAGCGGCAGTACTACCGATACGGGGAACAATGGCATTAGAGTTGTTATTTTCTTCTGTCCATCTATTATAAAAGGAGGTTGTAGTCCCTGCTCCTAAAGTAACATTTGTATTATAGGCAAAGGCACCTTGAAACAAGGCAGAAAGTTCAAAATTTTTATATTGCAAATTCAAATCAAAACCTGTCATCCAATGAGGACGAGCACCTTGTCCAATTTCAACCTTATCCTTCCAATCAACTACTCCGTCTTCATTTGTATCCAAATAAATTATATCCCCTGGTTTTAAAGTTGAATTTCCTTGTGTATCGGCATCATAGTTCAAATTATCTATTTGTTCCTGACTCGTAAACAAGCCGTTTGTCTTATAACCGTACTCTAAATCTATCCAATTTCCATTTTTTTTATTAATACGTTCTTGATCTGGATCCGTGTACTCGGGCTCATCAATTTTTTCCCATTTTGCCCTTGACCATGATATATTAGCATTTAAATCGTACTTTAACTCTGCTATTTCCCCGCGGTTCCCAACACTAAATTCAAATCCTCTGTCGCTCAATTCATTTAAGTTTTCTTGAGGAAGATCAGCTCCAAAAGTTGATGGTAATGAAGCTAAACGTGTACCTGGAATTCCAGAACGCGTTCGATAAAACACATCTAATGATCCATAAATTTTTTCATCAAAAAAGGAATAATCAATGGCGGCATTTCTTACTGCAATTTCTTCCCATGTCAAAAATTCATTTGCCAAACCACTAGACATAAGCCCTTTTTGAACCCCATTTCCAATTAGGTACACTTGATTAAACGAATATCCGGTTAAATACTGAAAGCTTGCGACAGCATCATTTCCGGATTCCCCATAACTAAACCTTAGTTTCAATTTGTCAAGAGCCTTAAACCCCTCCATGAAATTTTCTTCTGAAACTAACCAACCTAATGAAAAGCTTGGAAAGTAGCCCCATCTTTGATTTTTAGAAAATTTAGCAGAAGCATCGGCACGTGTAATAGCTTCAAGCATATATTTATCTTTGTAAGCATAGTTTAATCTGGACACCACACTTTGTCGTCCCATTTCTGAACCACCACCATAATTACCCATACCAACTGGGCTTCCTGCAAACAAGTAATCAATAGAACTAGTCAAAAATCTATCTCGTGAAGCGAATAGGTTCTCCGCTTTAAAATCTATCGTTTCTAATAAAACCATAGCGGATATTTCATGTGTATCGTTAATGGTGTTTTTGTAGTTTGCAGATAATTGAGTTGTAACAGTCCTATTATTAGCGCTACTCTGAGATAAAGAAGCATTTCCTCCATAAGAACCGACTTGAGTATAAATATCGCTTTCAGGATCCCAGGACCATAACTTTACCGGTTTCGTAAAGACCTTATTATTTACGAAGTTTTGATTATAATTCCCAAATGCTTTTAGAGATAAGCCTTCTACTGCCTTTATCTTATAGGTTAAAGCCAAAGTTCCTCTAAAATTCTTGTCTTGCGTTTTATTGTATCCACTTATATCACTATTGGATGTGATATGAAGTCCCCCCGTTCCTGCACCATCGGCGAAGGGTATTTTTGTCTTATCTGGGAATTCAGAATGATACATTGGGTCTGTAGTCCAGTAATCTTGCCACATATAACCTCCTACCCCCATTCCCCTTGCAGGATAATCTCTATCTTCAAAGGTACTCGCAATATCCAACTGCATTGCAAGTTCATCTGTGATTTGAGCATCAATGTTTGACTGGAGATTGAAGCGTTCATAGTTTCCTCCATTCTTCTTAATCATTGATTCTTGATCTAGAAACCCTAAAAACCCATAGTATTTTATTTTATCACTTCCACCTCTTACGGATAAGTTATGTTGTTGCTGAGGGGCCCAATCTCTCATAAGTACACTATACCAATCTGTATTGGGAAATAAAGGATTGGTTCCATCATAATACTTATTCATGGCCTCCAAGGTATATGGGGCATTTTGTTCAGTTCCGCCACTATTAAAGTGCCCCTCTCTGGAAAGCTCAACTTTTTGTCCTGCGTTAACTGGCTTTAACATTTTAGTAACCCCTTGGTAAGTTTTTGAACTGGTCAATGTTATTGTTGGCTTTTGAATCTGTCCACGTTTTGTTGTAACGAGTATAACCCCGTTACCTGCTCTAGCACCATAGATCGAAGCCGCACCATCTTTTAGAATGGAAAGAGACGCAATTTGATTGGCATCAATATTATTAAAACTTGATTCTATACCATCAACAATAACTAAAGCATTCCCAAATCCACGAATACTCAATGAAGCTGCATCCGCCCCTGGTTGTCCACTTGACTGCTTAGAAATAAGGCCAGGTAGTCGACCGGCAAGTGCATTACTTGTACTTGCTACTGGGGAAACAGTTAATTTTTTAGAGTTGACACTAGATATTGCTCCAGTTAATTTCTCTTTCTTCTGGGTACCATACCCCACTAAAACCACTTCATCCAAACTAGCAACATCTCCCTTTAAGCTTACCAGAACATTCTTCTCCCCATTAACATAGATTTCCTTTGTCACAAAACCCAAATATGAGACAACCAATATTGCATTTTCGTCCGAAACGTTTAAAGTAAAATGACCGTTAAAATCAGATGTTACACCATTTTTTGTTCCCTTTTCAATAATACTTGCTCCGGGTAAAGGTTCACCCATATCATCCGTGACCGTACCAGAAACTTTGTGTTGTTTCTGAATAATTGTAGATACTCTCAGTGGCTTCTGTTGCCTTATTAAAATACGATTGTTTGGAGATAATTCATATTCAATGTCAATATTGGAGAGACTTTCGCTTAAAAGGTCCGAAATTTGGATTACACCTTTCTTCAATTGTACCTTCGGAGCGTTTGCAAACAAATTTTGTGGATATAAAAATCGGTATTTTGTTTGGTCCTGAATAATATTAAAAACATCATCTACGGAAACTATCTCTTCAACTTTAATAGTTATTTTCTCTTGGGAAAATGATTTTTCTATAGTAAACCCAAAAATGGTCGTACAGAATAGAAATAAATAGGTTTTCATCATCATAATTAGGATTCGCCTTCGATAGAATGACCGAGCATTAATTAATTTAATTTTCATAAATTTAGAAAGTATTGGTTAGACATTTGTTTAATTAGTACATACTATAGGGACGAAGTTGATGCACCGCTAAATGTTCTTCTTCGTTCCTTTTTTTATATATTCTTATTTTATTTTAATATTATTGTTTTATTTATGACCTCATAATCCTTTATGATTCCTAAATTTTTTATTGTATTCAATATTTCCACAATATTTTGATCTTTATCTATTACCCCATTAAACCCTACATTCTCGAGTTCTGAATTTTGAAAATTTACATCCATGTCATACCAACGGGATAATACTTTCATAATTTCTACAAGGGGTTTTCTACGAAAACTAAAAACACCTTCTTTCCAAGAAATCTCGTGGTAAACATCTACTTCAGATACCGCCATAGTACCGTCTTTAAGATTTAAAGTTGCTTGTTGTGAAGGTTCTAGATTTTTGTGTGCTGTTGCAGTACTAACAGCAACTTTTCCTTCTATCAAGGTGGTAATCATCTTTGATTCGTCCTTATAGGCCTTTAAATTAAACTCCGTGCCTAAAACCTCTATTTTTTGAGACTGATTTATCACTATAAACTTTGAACTTTCATGTTCGACACTTGGCGAAACATCAAAGTATCCTTCGCCGTAAACCAGTTCAACTTCTCGGGTTTGGCCTTTTTTAAAACTTACAGGATACTTAAGTTGGGATTCTGAATTCAACCATATTTCTGTGCCATCGGATAAAAAAAGATGAAACTGACCTCCTCTTGGCACGGTTAAAAAGTTATAGACAATTTCGGAAGTATTTACTTCTCCTTCCTCATAAATAATTCCTTCGCCGTCACTGATAGCATTTTCAATTTGATAGTTGTTGCCTTTTTCCAAGGCAACTTGTGAACCATCTCCCAAGGTTAAGGTTGCTTTATTAGAACCCGTTTCTATATTATTGTTCACGATTTTTGTATGTTTTTCGACTGGCTTGTTCAAAAATTCATCTTTTAGCAAATAACCTGTAAACAGTAAACTGGCTAAAACAGCAACAGCAGCATAACCAACTATTTTACGCATGGTCCTTAGTCTAATTATCTTTTTTTCCTCGGCCATCAATTGCTCTAATTTTCTTTTTACTTTATTGGCATCGAATTGTCTCATTTCATGTTCAAAAGCATAATTAATCTGTACATAATCGTAGAACAATCGCCCATTTTGTTCATCCTTTAACCAAAAAAAAAGTTGATCCATCTCAGTTTCGGAGGCTTGATGAATTAAATATTTGACTATTATATTTTCTAATTCTTTATTGTTCATTCCCTACTATCTATTTATATCTATTACGTGTCACTTTTAAATAACCCTAATCTTTTTAGATTAATTTTTCAATACCGGTCTAAATAAATTTTGGAAATAATAAATTCAGCCAGTTTTTGGCATAATTACCTTATTTGATAAATTTTAAAAATAACTTTTGTATATATTTATATGGAATTGGTAGCCCTTTTACTAGGAATTATCGAGTCAACTATATGGTTCTACCTAGGCAGAAAGATTAAAAAAATACATCAAGTATTTTACCTGTATTTTTTGTGCTGTAAGGATATTCTATTGAAAATTATTTCAATGGTTTGTTGGTTCTTATCATTCCATAAGGCCAATCTGCATAATTTTCTAGGAAATTCGTTCTTGATTTTGTTACCAGTAAGTTCGATAATTTCATCCTTTGGAATGTGCTGATGTCTATTTTCAGGTACTCGTAAATCTTTTAGAGTTTTAATTTGAATATTATCCTTATACCCTATCATAAAATAAATACCGTTGCTGTCCCAAACATTTAACAACGAAAAACCATTCTAAAATTTATCGATATTTATAACACTACCCTTTAGGGATGCCCCCCTTGTCGTCTGTTGTTTTATGAACTGTAATAATTACACAATCCGGCCAAAGGCTAACTTTATTGAGTAAGGTATGTATTTTTACGTACCTTTTTTGTTTTGTATTTAGCGTAATCGAAGAGACTTCCAAAAAGACTTATCGTTTTAGGGTCTATCAGAAATATTTTTGATATTATCAAATTGTTTTTTAGACGCTTAGAACTCTATTGATAATTTTTAATAAATTGCCTTATAAAATCACCAACCACCACCAATTTAGCATATGCGTAGTACTTATTCGAACAATTTAGAATTTATTGAGTCTCTGAAATCGGGAGATTCCATGGCATACACAACTTTAATAGATATCTACCATCATAAGCTTTGCATTTATGCCTTTAACCTAATTAATGATCATAAAGCTGCAGAAGATATTGTACAAAATGTTTTTATTAATACATGGAAAAAACGGAACCAATTAAAATCCGATGTTGAAATAAGAAATTTTCTTTATAGATCGGTTTATAATGGATTTATAGACGAATATCGCAAAAAAAAAATAATGGTCCCTCTAGACAAAAAATATATAGATACGATCACAACTATTAATGAAGTTGAAAATGAACATGTGTTAGATCGCAAAATAAAATTGGTAAAACGTGAAATACAAAACTTACCACCCAAATGTAAAGAAATATTTATTCTTAGTAAACATGACGGACTAACTAACCTAGAAATCGCAGAGTATAAACAAATTTCCATCAAATCTGTTGAAGCCCATATTACTAAAGCTTTTTCTATTCTAAGACGATCAATTGGGGAAGAAATACATACAATTTTATTGTTGTTATTTCGAAAGAACAATAGCCTTACTCCTCTTATTCAACCAAAAAAACAGCAATTTTATTTATGATAAATCTTTTCTCTATTCATTTAACTACTGATATCATCTAAATGCAAAAAATCTATAATTAATATTGTCAGAAAAACATTTTAAAATTGGGACCTGGTTTAGTGTAAGGGGACCTGTCAACAAAAATCCTGTACTGTATATGCTATAGTTTAAAAATAAAGAAAGGGCAAAAAAACAAAGAGTTTAATCTATCCCTCGGTTCAATTTGTGCTAATGTTATCGGAGCAAATTGTGCCATTCATAGCTAAGGGTTGAATCTGTAAGGATTAGGTTTTATTTATGGTAATTGTCATAAGGGAGGAACATCAAATACCCCTATTGAAACTCCCTTTTGTATTCCAAACAATATGGGAGGTGGTATTTTAGAAAAGTATGTATGTACAGTCTAGAAGCACTTATCAAGTGCTATTGTGCTTTAAATGAAAGAAATAAAAACCTTTTTTGGGTTACCGACAGCATAAAGGCTGAAAAGAAAAAGGGTTACAACTGATGGATCCAGTGAGTTTATGGATCATTCAAATTAATCGATACCCTAAATTTAATTAAAGGTATTGATTAGTTCCGTTTTGGATGGAGCTAGGAAGCTTCTATTATTGATTTGAAAACATGACGTTGGATAAAGTGCAGGAATTAAATTTGATTGTTTAAAGATTCCCCCCAAATCTTACCCTTAAACTTTGCGCATGGATCCTGTTCGATTTTTGTAGTGTTCGGGAAGATAATCGTAAAGCAAAAATCGAATAGGGCGCACCTGCTTATATAAATTTGGGAGGTTTCCCTTTAGTCCATGGCAATTAACTGTGCGGTGGCAAGGATAAAGGCATGAGGCTTTCTTTTTACGCCCCATGCTTTTATGAGCGGTCCTGAGGAGGTTGAAAAATCCAGCGATTTTTTAACCCGGATAATTCATGGGAATATAGTAAAATTGGGTGTAAAGTGTTATATTTAAAGAGCTTACAGGCATCTTTACTAACACTAAAATCACCCAATTTTGAGTACTAAAAATACAGTTTTCTACCGAGGTAAAAAATCAATTTCCGTAGATTTTTCTGCAGAAGAAATAAGTTCTGATGGTTCTCTGGTTTTACTGGAGAAAAAAGAGCGGGAACACAAGTTAATCAGGTATTTCAGTAAATTTATTCCAGATAGTCGCAATCCCATCTTAGTCACCCATACGATAGAGAAACTTTTAAAGCAACGCGTATTTATGCTGATGCAGGGATATGAGGACGCTAATGATGTTTTTCACCT
>NZ_FQYX01000031.1 GCF_900141935.1 Arenibacter nanhaiticus
CATAGGCAGGAAATTCAAAAGCGATTTGCACTACGGCTCTTTCCACTTCTTCCTCAATTCGATTCTTGAGGTTTGGCTTCCTTCTATTGAGTTCCCGTAGTGCCAACTCACCTCCTTGGTCGTAGAGCTCTTTGAAACGATAAAAGCTATCTCTGCTATAACCAAAAAGCTTGCAGGCCTGAGATACGTTGCCCAATTGTTCTGCTAACTGTAATAAACCTACCTTAGATTTAATTACCTTTGCTTCTGTATTCATTCTGACAGTTTTAAGGATTAATATTTGTTGTTTTGACTCTTTAAATATAATTCTTAACTGTCAGATTTTATCGTGGTTACTTCAGATAAAATATCCATGGACATTTTCAACGCACTGTTTTTTGCTTCCTCTCTGTAGGAATCTGTCTCTAGAAAATTATCTACTTTTAATGCAGTTTTGATTTTATGGACACTGAGTGCGTTTTAGTGTTCGTGCTAGGCTTATAACAACCGTTTCTTAACATGCAGCTCCTGCATTTTTTGACATAAAAACAGTAGGTGTATACTAGAAACCCTCCAATATTTTTGTTGCCCTAACTTCTCTTCGTATCGTGATACGGTTCACGGGCCATACAAACCCATCAACATCCATATTGTTTTTAGAGGTATCTTCGTTATTTCTATAGCCCTTCGTGATCGAAGGATTTAACTTGGCTGCTATTTTTAGAATTTGTCCAGCGGTCAATAGGAAGTTTTCTTTTCCCGAATAAGCGGCATCACCGATTTTATTTCTAAACTAGCTATTTATGGTGACCTAGCTACCATTAGGTTGCCACCCCCTATATACTTCTTAAGGTCTATTTTTCACTTAATTGAAGCCTGCATTAATTCCTCAACAATCAACTTCTTCATTTGTATAAAGGCATAGATTACTTTTGGTGCCTTTTCCTCTTCGCTTAATAATTCGCTTAAATTTTAGGAACGATTTACCTTCACACTACAAAATTATCCTTTAACCAACCGCCACGAGAGAAATGGCCTCATTGAATATATTTTCAGGACCATCGTTCAGATTCATATACCTGTTTCCATCTAACTCGCAAATTGAAACAAACGGCGTTTATTTAAAATTTTAGAATTGGGCAATATGCTGCAATAATATTCTACGGCAGTATGCGCATTTTTGGCAAACCATAGACAAGGATAAATTTTATTGCTCATTTTATGCTGGGTTTGATTCTACGTACTTCTTAAAATTCTCCAGTATCGCTTGCCATCCCGCTCGTTGTTGTTCATCGGAATTGGTTCCTTCCGCATCAAATGTCTCACGAATAGTCACTTCATTTCCCTTAACAGAAAATTCAATTTTCACCCAGCGTCCATCCTCCATTTTATAAGTAATCAATTCTCTTTCGATTACTTTCTCGTAATTTCCATTGAAATCGAACCCCATACTTCCGTCCTTGGCTTCCATTCGCCACGAAAACGTACCTTTCGGTTTTAAATCATTTTCGGCTTTCGGACAGCACCATTCGTCCGTCGCAAAATTCCAATTAGTGATATGTTCGGACTTTGTCCAATGGTTCCATACTTTATCTATGTTTGACTGGATTGTCGTTTGAACAGTTATTGGTTTAAGATCTTTTGTATCCATTTAGTTCGTTTTTTTATAATACACCCAAAGGCTCTAGCATCTGAGTCGAGTAATTTTCCTCATGGAGATGATACCACTATTAAAGGTAAAAAAACAAGTGGAAAAATCCCACTACCCCAGAAATACACTTGTATGGGTATCAGCATCTGTTTTCTAGTCAAGCATGACTATAATTTAACCCCTCGATTATTATTTGAAACGAATATATTTCCTACATGTAGGATCTAGGATACATAAACCTGATTTCTATTGATATTTAATCTTCTATTTATGGCTATAAAACTTTTCTAAAACCATTATAGTATTTTAATAAATTACATTATGATCGCAATAAGCTTCTTTCCCTACCTGAGTATAATTCTTTATCTTGGACTGATATTTGGATCAATTTATATGGTCTTTAAATGGGTCAATAAATTTATATCCTTGAAGCAAGAGCAAAATGACTTATTAAGAGATATCGTTAAGAAAATGGATGCCAAATAAAATACCGTCCACCTTAATTTGGACTGGCGCCATCATCTTTCGGTAGTATTTAATGGCAAGTTCAACTTGAACTTATCGGTTTTTTATAACTAGAAATAAACTGTGCTTTCTAAGCTATTGGCTATAAATAGTAGTATAGTGCCTTATTTTTATTCCTCTTTCTTCAAAGGGGAATGATGTTCATGGACAATCCTCCAGCCCTTTTTAGTATTTACAAATAACAAAGAGATTTGATCATTGACCACGACGAGATCTTCTCCGAATTTTAAATGGAAATCTGAGTGAAAGGTCATATTGGCCACTTGATCGTATACCGCAATTTTCATATCATTCATATCAAATTTCAATATTTCAGTAACCGAGCTAAATACATTCCTTTCAAATTCTTCATTTTCAGTCCCACCGTTTCGTGCTTCTCCATTTTTAAATTCAGTAAACTTTGGGCC
This sequence comes from Arenibacter nanhaiticus, assembly GCF_900141935.1. Taxonomy (GTDB): domain Bacteria; phylum Bacteroidota; class Bacteroidia; order Flavobacteriales; family Flavobacteriaceae; genus Arenibacter; species Arenibacter nanhaiticus. The sequence continues at coordinate 2,563 of NZ_FQYX01000031.1, forward strand.
ATATGCATGAAACGAGATGAGCCTGTCAAGATCACCATCTTTAAGACTTTGAACAATACTATCCATCGTCCATTCTACCGCTTGTTGTGCATCTAGAAAATCATCGTTTACAAGATCTATTGGTGCTTCTTCTACTTTTTGTTCCTTTTCTTTACAGGAATAGTTTAAAACCCCAAAAAGAATAATCAACGTAAAAATAATTTTTGATTTCATAGGTAGCCATTTATTTTTTTGAGGTCATTCTTCGGCTGGGCTCAGTACAAGCATGTAATTGGCATAGCTAAATTCGTATTTGCTATCAGTTTACGTTCATGCTGATTTCATGATTTTCACTGTACATACATGCTTACTTACAATAAGTTATGTGTTTTATACAACCTATAGACCTCACTTTATACTAACTGCTAAGAATCATGTATAAACTGTCCGAACCGCCCCCTTTGTCATAAAACCAAATCACAAAACCTGCTTTATATCCGGCCGTTACGTCCATTATGGCTAATTAAAAGTTCCAATAACCAAGGCTACCCTATAAAAATATTGAGCTAGGGATGATTGCCAAAAGAGAAAATATTACTGTTGAACCAAAACAGGAACTGAAATCAAATTTAGTTATAACTAGCAGGGAATCTTTAGACAACAAAGAAATATTCTTATCAAAAAGACACACCGTATTGATACGGTACTAAAAGTTAATATGTGATTATTCCTGATCTAATCATTATATAAATCCGATAATGGCTCTTAACTTTGTATTTTAAAAGAATATTCTCTCAAATTAGAGAAATTCAGTCAACTAAACCTTAAAAAAATAATACTTATGAATAAGACCATAAAAATGATTTTGGTTATCGCTGGCACTGTGCTATTAGGATATGGAATATACACCTTTATTGTACCAGAAACCGTAGTGAGCATAGGGTCCTTAGATCTTATTAAAGCCCAAGATAACAACAACGCTTATATTGCCATTGGCCTGGGATTAGTAATACTCTTTTTAGGTTTATATAAAAAGTAAATAAAACGACAGGGATACCTTTGCGTGGTAACTTCAATTACATTGAAATACAAACAGCTATCCTATTACAGTATTTTTAGATTAGTGGTGAGTTTATGAAGAAAACAGAAAAAGGCACCCAAAGAACAAAGAAACCTTGGCCTACAAAAGCTGCCATGGAACAGGTCTATGAAATGAAACTTTGGGGCGACAACAACGCTGATTTTTATTCAGGCGTAGGATCACATGATCCTGAAATAGTACTTCCATATATAGAAGTAGTAACATCATTTTTATCATCCTTTAAAAGCCCTCTTACGGTATGTGATTTAGGGTGTGGCGATTTTAATGTAGGAAAAGAATTGGTACGGCATACGAAGAAATATGTTGCGGTCGATATCGTAAAGCCCCTAATTGCCCATAACCGAAAAAAATTTAAAGAAGAAAATTTAGAATTCCATTGTTTGGATATCGCAGTAGATAATTTGCCTTCCGGGGATTGCGCCATAATAAGACAGGTACTTCAACATCTGTCGAATACTGAGGTTCAAAGTATCGTGAATAAATTAACTGATTTTAAATATGTTATTTTAACAGAACATGTGCCTGTAGGAGATTTTATACCCAATAAAGAGATTATTTCAGGACAAGGAATTAGACTCAAGAAACAAAGTGGTTTAAACCTATTAGCAGCACCCTTTAATTTTAAGATAAAAGACGAAAAACAATTATTGTCTGTTCCTTTAAATGATAATAAAGGAGTAATCATAACCACGCTTTATACAACTTCTTAAGTTCCCATAAATTGTCCCCTAGGGTGTATCCAAATATCTTTGAGTTCTACAACAACTTTTTATAGGTACACACCAAAATATAGTTATGATGCAGATCTGGACAGTACATATAACGATATTGATTTTGAAAGTATTAAAAGCACAAGTAAAACACTCGTGGTATTAATCCAATCTTGATGTAAAAGTAGACACTCTGGATTTTTTTGAAAATCTATAAAATCATGTGGTTAGGCCAGCAAAAATGGCTAAGTTTAAAAAAGACAGAATTGATTTTACAACTATTTTTTTCCTGATTAAGGTCTCTTAAATGAACTTTGGCAAACTTATATTTTTACCCCACACATATAATAATACGAATCACTGTGCTGAAACTTCGGTTTTCTTTTTCATGAGTAGGCGCTCGTCATTATCTAAATAGTAGTTATCGGAGGCTGAAAACACTACAAAACCTAGCTTTTTATAAATATGGAGGGCCGAAGCATTTTTGGGATGCACCGTCAAACAGATTTCTTTACAATGGTTGTTCTCTAAAAGCCCAATCAATTCTTCCGTTAATTTTTTGCCTATTTGCTTTCCTCTAGCTGCCGGACGTACACCAACAGACAATATCCAAGCTTGATTAGTATTCGCTGAAAGATTTCCCAAGACATAGCCTAAAACTTCATCGCCCTCCTTGGCTATTAAAAAATAATCCTCGGAAATATCAAAAAGCTGTCTTAAAACAAATAGTGGATAACTTCCATCCTTAAAACACATTGTTTCAATTTCATGGACTACTTTTAAATCTTGTATTGTTGCTTTTGTTATCGTAATCATGCCTTCTTTTATAGTAGCTCCCAGGGTCCTCTAATTTAAAAATCCATAGGAGTGAGATGTACAAAGGTAAAAAAATGCAAAACCTACATAGGAAATCTCCCTAATTATTCTAGTATCAACATAGTTTATTTACCACGTTACGGAACAATAAATTCTTGCGACCCATTTAATTTAGAATTCAAGAGATAATGACCACTGCCCCATCCTTAACAACTCTTTAAACAATATATGATACTGTATTTCCCTAAATTTCCTTCGCTCTTTCAGAAAGTGTCTTTTGACATGGGCGTCAAGACACCTTTTCCAAGCGTCGTGGACCGCCCCGTGTAAAAGGATTCCTCAAAGCAGAGGTAAATGAACGCTCCCCAGCACTGAATGTGGCTATCTTGAGCAGGACGGTGTTGTAAAAGGGGCTGTGCGAACCGTACTTCCCTTAGAGTTTATTCCATATATCGCGTATTAATTTTTCATACACAGTTGCATACTGCAGCATTCCATGATCGTTCGGATGGATATTATCTACAAACATAGCATCTACAAACCCTAAATCTTCTTTTTGTAAAAGATACACTTTAGTAAAGCCTTCTGCTTTCAGGGCATCAAAAGCCCTGCCCAAATCCTTATTAAGTTTTATGGTTTTACTATTATTATTTTGGTTGGTAAAATCGTCTGAAAATCCGAGATGAGCTGTTAGTATAACCGGAACTTCCGGTCTTTTTCCCTTTAACTTCTTCACGGCTTCTACAGCCAATTTATAGGTGTCATCCCTTTCTGGGGTTAAGTTGGGCAAACAGTCTAGGATATAAACTTTAGCATCAATTTCCGTCATTAAATCAATCAGTGCTGGCTCTAGCCTGCCATTTCCAGAAAACCCAAGATTAATTACCGGCCATTGTAATTTTCGTTCTAAAATATTCGTCCAAGCCATTCCTGGGCGAGAAGCACAGGCACCCTGACAAATAGAAGTGCCATAGGCAACAATGGGTTTCTCTATTCTTAATGGTAAGGCCTCAAAAAAGAATTCTTCTTCAACGCCTATTTCTAAGTGATCTACTTCATTGTACAGGGGTAAGAACAACTGAAATTCTGTTCCATTTTTTATATAGGATGCCACATTTACATCAACCTTAAAGTTATAACTGCTTATGCTATCGATGCGATACGTTCCCCAAGGACGAAACCATTCCCCGTCCTTAGTTTTACCATACAAATCAAGGCCGCTTACCCCTGTTGCGGGCATATGTGGCATGGCAATAGCTCCTTTTAATTTGTATTTTACTCTAATATTATTGGCATTGCTTCGAAACCGTATTGATAATCCTGCAGATTGTTTGGACAATCTCCAAACGGCCTCTCTTAGCTTTTCCTCCGCTCTTTCGGGCAACCGATGGTAAATAGTTTTCTCTTGCTGAGGCCATGCTTGCCCCGCTATAACGGGAAATTCGCTCTTGGCCGGATTCCACCATTTTAATTCCGTTATTTCTTGAGCAAAAGAAATATGGGCCAAAAATAGTATCAGCGATAGTAAGTGTATTTTTTTCATCGTTTTATATTGTTTTTAAAACTCCCATAGGTTTCCTCCTTTGATGTAAGCCTAGCATTCCCCTAGTACTTGCAAGCAACTGCTTCTATATCTATATACTTGTCGTTTTATCGGACTAAGTTCTTTTGTAAGATTTGCTTTAATTCCAGCACCACATCTGGATATTTATCGGCTACATTATTGGTTTCCCCTTCCGTTGTGGTTTGATCGTACAGTTCTACAAAACCATCCTTATGAAGGGTCATCCGGTGTGTTTTGGTTCTTATGGAGCTCGCATCGTTAAAATACGAAAGGGCAAAATGACCCTTGGCCGTCGGTTCTTCCAATATCGTTCTCAAGGATGCACCTTGGGCAAACTCTGGCACCTCAACGCCCGTTAAATCACATAGGGTCGGAAAGATATCGAGTGTCTGTATGATGGCTTCACTATTCGCCCCTGCGTGGGACATGCCAGGGTAGTGAATGATCAAGGGCGAATGCAATGACTCTTCGAACAAGCTGTGTTTTCCCCAAATAGCATGTTCTCCCAAGTGATACCCATGGTCTCCCCAAAGCACCACAATGGTGTTTTTATCGGCTCCGTTTCGTTTTAGTTCGGCCAGAATTTTTCCTACCTGGGCATCGGCATAACTCACCGCTGCCGCATAATGACGCCGTATTTCTTCGGCAAATTCTTTATCCGTATTGGGATCCTTGCCCCATAAATTGTATTGGTTAAATTCTCCGGAGGCATGCCATGTGGTCCTTCCCGTTGGTTTTTGAGGATGTTGTATTTCTGGAAGGACTACCTCCTTGTATTGCTCCAAATACGATTTTGGCGCTCCAAAAGGCAGGTGAGGTTTTATGATACCTACTGCCATGAAAAACGGTTTGTCATTATCCGTGGCAAGCTCTTTCAATTGTGTCAAGGCCTCCTCGGTAATTGCCCCATCTGGATAAATGGCATCATCCCCTTCTTGGGCCTGAAAAACGGCCATATCCTTGGCGTTTTTTCGTATTTCGCCATATGCCAATCCGTGCATTGCCCCTCGTGGATGTTCCCATTGAGCGACAGGCATCAGTTGTTTGTCCCATGCCGCTGGCATTTCAATGATGGTACTGTCGTTCCAATTGGCACCACCCCTGCCGCCTGGGTGATGCGATACCTTGCCTACGGACACCGTGGTATATCCGTTTGTCCTGAACCACTCGGGCATACTAGGTGTCACCTTATCCTTGCCTTTTGCTATTTTATCGGCTCGCTTAAAAAGTGCATTATTACCAGATGGCCCGTACAAACCTGTTAATAAGGTATAGCGAGAGGGACCACAACTAGGAGCATTTACATAGTGGTTCTGAAAAGAGACACCCTTTTTTGCCAAGGCGTCTATATGGGGAGAATGAATATAATGTGCTCCAAAACTTTTAAGCTCAGGACGCAGATCGTCTACACAAATCAACAAAACATTCGGTTTTCGAACGCCTTCTGCTTCCCGGCAAGCGCTCATGAACAAAACACTCAAAAATGCGCCAAGAACGGGTAATAGGACTTCTTTTTTCACAAATTAAAGTTATGTTTCTTATGTTAATACTATGTATGTTTTTAAGGCATAAAGTTCCCCAGCTCTACCCTAGCATAGTTCGGGCTCCATTTTTTTATTTCTTCCTCACGTTGGAGTGGCTCTAATCGCTATCCAAAATAATTCTTATCCGTTATTGGTACATCCCCCCATCATTGATACGAGTATTAAACAGCCTAGACATTTACCTCTCCCATCAATGGATCGCTTTTAGAGGGACGGCCCGTTTCTACCCTTCCGGCATACCGACGCTCAAATTCCTTATCCCCTTCTACTTGCAAGGTAAAATCGTACCAGCCATAACTGTTTTTAGTTTCAACTATAATGCTTTTTGTTTCTCCGGCTACAATGGTGACGTCCTGTCCTGGGGTATTATAGGCATTCCCAATCATTTTTAAACGAAGACTTCTATTGCTTTCCGAGTTTGTAACTTGTATTTCGATATTCCCGTTCGGTTTTTTTATAAAGCCTCTGTTTCTTTGGTACTGTAGTTCTATTGCTATCTCCGGATCTTGTTGATCTCCCTTTAACTCCCTATAAAACCCATTGGGCCCATAAACCCTCAAGTGGTATCGCTTGTCTTCAAAATGTTCCAAAGGCCATTGCGAAGAAATACTATCGCCGGCCCTCACGGCCTGAGACCAGGTTTGAACAGCTTCAAATTGCATTTCCCCTTCCTTATTTTTTTGCAAATAGTTCCCTGGCGCATATACATTAAACGGGGCACCCAAAGCCGCATTTCCAAAAAACTTATCTGCGGCAGTAAAGCTGATTTCGACATATTTTCTATCGCCCGTCAATCGGCCATCCACATATAATTCATAAGACAAGGGAGAAGAATCTCGGATACCAGGTTCTTGCCGGGGCATAAATCTGGTCCTAGGGTTTTGAACGGCTTCCTGAATTTCATCGGCCGTCAAGGCTTTAAAATTAGAAGGTAAATCCTTAAAACTAGCATTGTATACCGTTTTCATAATTTCATTTCGCTCAATAAATTCTGGCAATTTTGTACCTTCCCCATCAAAGGTTCTGAAACTAGAGGTCAGATTTCCGCAAACGGTCCTTCTCCAGTCGCTGATATTAGTTTCCTTAATATGCTTACCCGTCTTTTTGCTTAAGAACTCTTCCATAAACATTAAGGTGGAGGAAATATCACAAACCTCCGAATTTACCCAGCCTCCCTTGCTCCAAGGCGAAGCGATAACCATAGGTACTCGGTACCCAAGACCAACTGGACTTTCGCGGGCATTTTTTGGGGAAAGACCTTTTTTATCTAACTCTTCTTCCAAGGCGACATACTCTTCAGCGGTATCAATTCCTTTAGAAACTGCGGATTTTTGATCTGGCCTTGGTGCTACAAAGGGAGGCACATGGTCAAAATACCCATCGTTTTCATCATAGGTTAATATAAAAATGGTCTTCTTCCAAATTTCCGGATTCTTGGTTAGAATATCCAGCACTTCAGAAACGTACCAAGCCCCGTACCATGGAGCGCTAGGATGATCGGAAAATTTTTGGGGCGCCACCAACCAAGAAACAGTTGGCAATTGGTCCTTGTTGACGTCTTCCCGAAATTGATGTAGAATATCGCCTTTGGGAATTTTCACACTGCGTTCCTCTCCGTTTTCTGTATAGGATATGGTTTCCGTTTGGTGATAATTAGGATCCTTGCTATTGGTAGTAAACGCCCTTTGGTGCAGGTTCTTTTCATAATCGGAAAGTTTATCAAAATTTTCCATACTCCATCTTTGGAGTGTTTCCTTTGTTTTTAATAGTTCCCTTCTTTTCTTAACCAACACCTTTTTGGTTTCGCTATCAGAATCGTTAGGTTCTTGGCTTAATTGCTGCTCCAAGGCAAGGATTTCTTCGGGCAGCACTTTTTTCCGTTGCTCCAAATATTTCCGGTGTCCTTCGCTGTACCGGACATTGAACTGTGAAAACCATTCTAGGTTATTGTCGGTGAAATTAGCGAGCAATGACTCGTCTTCCCCAGATAGTTCCGTTTTTAAACTAATTTCATTTTGATATACTTTCCATGGAATCCCGTGCTCTTCCAAGCGCTCGGGAAAAGTTTTCCAATGTACCTCTTTATTGTAGGATACCTCCGAATTTCGGACTAAAGGAGGCGAGGAAGGAGAGTCCCTTAATTTTCCACTCCAAAAGAAAAGTCTGTTCGAAGTGGTACCCGTTAAGGAGGAACAGAAATGTTGATCGAAAACAGTAAAAGAATCGGCTAAAGAATAGTAAAACGGAATATCTTCCCTTGTATAATACCCCATTGTCAGCGGAATATGGGCATATTCCTTATTCCATGGCCTTTTTGCCTCTAACCACTGATCGTACTTTCCATGGTTTCGAGCATCGACCTGATTCTCCCAAGAATGTGGCAAATCGCCCATCCAGGTAGCCTTGGTATCTTTTATATGAAGCCGAAAAGGCACATAAGTGTCCCCTGTTTTGTTGCTCTGTAACCAAACAGGAATCTTATTGGGCAAAGAAATAGCCCTGGGGTCGTTAAAACCCCTTACTCCTTGCAAACTTCCAAAACAGTGGTCAAAAGAACGATTTTCCTGCATCAAAAAGACTATATGCTCGGCATCGTGAAAGGTACTCCCCTTTGGAGGATCTATACTTAGGGCTCTTTGGATAGATGGCGGCAAGGTCGTCATTAGACCGAACCCCCCACCTAACAATCCCGCTTTTTTTAAAAAATCTCTTCTATTATCCATCTCTTTAGAATGTTTATTCCTTTTATACAATTCCTATAAACAAAAAACTTAGGAAAAAAAGTTTGCCAAAGATCAATTGGACCTATTACAGCATACTATTCTAACCTAAGTTGTTTACTTCTCAAAAGTATTCTTATTTGGCTTTCCTTATCGTAATTAGGGAAAATCCACATTATCTATTTATAAGCTCTTTTTCACTTCGCTCAAAATTAAATTAAACAACTATATTTCCAAGAGTAATATTACATTTATTTACTATTCACAATCCTTCCTATTATCATCTCCATCACAATGTCCGTATTCCGCTTCCTTCAAAATGGTAAACATCTTTAAAATGAAAATTACATATAGCAATGGATTCTCCCTCAACTCCGTTCTAAAAATCTTCCAAAGGCCGCTCTAGCCCAACCACCTTATTCCTATTGGCTTAGGGATGCTCTGAAAGGGTATATTGTTGACATGTCGGAACCTCTTTTTAAACAAAAAGACCGCCCTATTAGAAGGCGGTTTATAGAATGTATTTAATTGCTATAAATCTATGTTTACACTAGTAATAATAGTGAATATGGCAGCACACCGGCAACTATTTATTTCTTTGGCAATGCCTCTTCTAAAGGTGCAAAGTACATCCCTTGGTTTTTCCCATTCTCCATCGTAGTAGGAAGTGTCTTTAAAAAGGCATCAAAACCTTTTTGTACTGGTTGTGTACATCCCACTTCGGCATAGGCGGCAATCCTTGGAAAAGTCATAAAAGTCATGAAAGCCATATACCCACTGGCAGGAATCCATTCGTCCCCACATTTGACAACCTATACCTACAATTCTATTGTGATATTCTGGGCTTAAATCCTTCGGAATAGGATCAAAATCGTAAGATCTTTTCAGGGAAATATTGTCATAGGAATAATCCAAATACGTTTCTGTATGCAGGGAATCTACAATAGTATACCCGTTTTCAGGGGCTTCAGTCATTGGTTTAATATCAGCTTTCCAAAAATGGACCACTGATGATTTAGATAATTCCAATTCTGCAGCGGCACCTTTGTCTGCCTGATATTCGTGAACATTGGTCCCCAAAATCTCGTTCCATCCCATCATTTTTCTACCCATGCTCTCTATATAATTAGAAATTCTATTGGCAAATGCCACCTGAAATCACTACTGACCCCAAAATTAATAGGCACTTCTATTTCATTTCCTGAGGATCCCATCCAAGGGTAGGCCGCGATGGCAGCAGAAGAATGTCCGGCCATTTCTAATTCCTAGGTCCCACTTGGGTACTTGTTCTTTTAGAACCTATTTCGACAGGTAAAGGGTACTTTTTAATTTCTATCCTCCATCCCTGTTTGTCTACCAAATGCCAATGAAAAATGTTCATTTTTAACCTTGCCATTTCATTCAGCAATTTTTTCAATTGCCCTTTGCCCTGAAAATATCATCCTTCATCTAGCATATAGGCTCTCCATCCAAAACGGGGAACATCTTTTATTTCTACATAATTCACCAACTGCTTTCCATCTTCTAATACCACGAGTTGAGGTAACGTTTGAAGGCCAAAGAACAATCCTTGTTCATTAGAGGAGGTAATTTGAATACCATTTTTGTTCGCTACAAAGGTCTAAGCCCCTTCTGACTGCACTTCCTGATTATCTAATATAAGTTTTAAACTTGCCTTGTTTTACCTGTAGCAATCAGATTTCCTTTGACCTTAAATTCGTCTCCTAAAAGAGAGGCCACATCCTTTGTCAATTGCTCAAGGCTCTCAACATTGGCAAAAACCACTAATCCGTCATTTAGAACGTACTCTCCCTTTTTTACGGTTACCTCATTAGGTTGTGGTATAACAGGAATAGAATTCGTTTGTCCAATACCGGAAACAGGTATTAAAAAGACCAAACTGAAAAGAAAAGTCAATAGTGTTTTTCCCTTTTTTGAAACATTAATTGGTGATTGATAGTATATTCTTATTCCTTTCTGTAAAGCTTAGCATATTACCAAATACACGTAATATTTACGCTAATACTTATCAATTAAAAACCCATTCCCTTTAACTCTTCCAAAATTTTTCTTTTTTAAGAATAGTACAAGCTTTCAGCAACTTATATCACCCCTAATGTTCTATTCTTGCACTCCCCGCCTTCCTTCTATGTACTATCCTTACTTTTTTCGGAACCGTCTTGCTATTGTCACCCCTATTTCATCAAGTTTTTCCAGGGGTTCTGTAAGGGCCGGATTCATTAAGTCTATTGGGGCAGTATCGGCAACACCGGCTTGTTTGGGATAGATAAGGATAAAACTATTGTCCCGAAAATATTTATTTAAATACCCAGGTATTTTTTCCATGCTAGCTTGATACGACGGTTTATCCTTTCGGCTCATCACAAATATCAAATTATCATCTTTATGAAAATCCTTTGCTAGGATTAAAAATTCGTCCCAATTGTCAAACTGGTTGAATTCGCATTCCAGGGGATGCTTTAATTGTATTTCCTTTATATATTTTAAGGTTGCCTCTGTGGCGTAAAAGACCAGTTTTGCACCAGAATTGCGCGATATATTCCACACTTTCACCAACCAAAAAGCAAAGCCCATTTCTTTCTCTGCTTTCTCTGGAACCAAAATAATATTTCTTTTTATAGTGCCAAATGGCTGGGTAGGTTTATAGATCAACGTGGTAGTATTGCATTTGGTCAGAATCCCCTCAGTCAAATTTCCCAAGAAAGAATCTGAGATCCCTTTTTTAATATGGAGGCCCAAAATTAAATCGGTGATCTTATGTTCTTTTACAACGCTCGATATTCCGTTCACAATATTCAGGTCGTACCGAAGCAGCTGGTGCAATAAATTATCTGTTGCCGAAGCTGTCACTGCCGCTTTATTCAATATTTTTCTAGCATTTTTTTCTGCCGCCCCATCGGCAGTATTGTTGCTTATTATACTGAGGGCATACAGACCTTCCTTGCTTTTTTTAGACTGTATGGTTACCCCTAAATTGATTAGCTCATCGGTGGTTTCGGTGTTGCTTATTGGGATAAGGATATTTTCATAATCGTCATTATCATCTAAATTGGTGTCCGAAACCTCTAAAAGGGCCATACTCTTGGCCCCTTTTTGTGCCACAAAAGACGCATGTGTACAGGTAAATAAGATCATTAAAATGGTACCGTTTAAAACGCTTTCACTCAGCAATCTAATAGGTTCCCCATCAGGGGTTTCCCCTACAATAATATTATACCCTATTAATACGGCCGCTAAGGTTGCTGCCGCTTGCGCATTGCTCAAACCAAAAATCAACCTTCTTTCGTCATTCGATAATTTATACGTTCTTTGGGTCAACCAAGCGGCTATAAATTTTGCAGAAGTAGCCACTAAAATCATTATACCGGCTACTTGAAGAGTTTCCCAATCTTTAAAAAACACCCGGTAATCTATGAGCATTCCTACTCCTATTAGAAAGAAGGGAATAAAAATAGCATTTCCAACAAAGTCTATCCTATTCATCAAGGGAGAGGTATGGGGAATAAGCCTATTAAGGGCCAAACCTGTTAAAAAAGCCCCTATGATAGCTTCTATTCCGGCTAATTGCGCCAATACAGCTCCTAGAAACACCATCACCAGCACAAATATATATTGTGCCACATTATCATCGAACCGCTTAAAAAACCAACTCCCTATAATTGGAAAAAGAAACACCACGATAAGACCAAAAATGAGAACAGAAACAGATAATCGAAGCCAAAAGGCCGTATTTACCTCTCCGACAGACATGCCTACAATTACGGCCAGCACCAATAAAGCCAAGGTATCGGTTATCATAGTCCCGCCTACCGTAAGATTTACAGCCCTATTTTTAGCGACCCCCAATTTACTGATCAGGGGGTAAGCTATTAAGGTATGTGATGCAAACATACTCGCCAATAAAATGGCACTGGGAATAGAAAAATTTAAAATATAAATACCCGTTAGGGTTCCTAAAACCATCGGAATCAAAAAAGTATACGCCCCAAACACCAGGCTTTTTTTACTGTTTTTTTTAAAATCGCCCAGATCTATTTCCAATCCGGCAAGGAACATAATATATAAAAGTCCCGCCGTCCCCGAAAGAATAATACTGCTATCGCGTTCCATTAAAAAAAAGCCATTGGGCCCAATAACCGCACCGGCAATAATAAGTCCCAAAAGTGGGGGGATTTTTAATTTGTTCAGTAGGATGGGGGCAAATAATATAATGACCAGAATAAGAAGAAATTTCAATACCGGATCTGTTAGCGGCAAGCTGGGATCAAAGCTGTTTAAAAATAACATATAAGGTGATTTAGTAATTAATATAGCGCAATTCTTTGCCCTTTAGGGAACAAGTTGCTGTCTTACATTTCTTTTCAATCGCTCTTTGATTCCTATGTAAGAACATCCTAATTGCCGGGCAATATACGTGAATTATGGACTCGTTTATTTTTTTTAAGAAAACATAAACGACCCCCTATACACTCTTATTATCAGCACCTTAAAACTGTTTAAAAGTGGTTTCAATACGACTTAAACGCAAATCATCTCCATGTCCCTATTAGCTTTATTAGTTTGGGCGTTCCCTCCTTCGTCGGGCGGGCCCTTGGCTATATCCCTTGCGCCGCTGCGGGGATGCCGCCGCGCTCCCTAACGCGGAACTTCTTTCCATTGAGACCGTCGTATCTGTTCCCTATTCCTTTTTCTTCTATCAACTTTTAATATTGCACCCAAAGGGAAAGCCCAATACAAAGAGGTGTTCCTTTGCATTGGGCTTATAAGTAAGATTAGGACCAGACGACTTATTTTGTCTCCGCCGCCTTTAGTTTTACTGCTTCCAACATTTGGTCTAGAGCTGTTCTATCATAGTGAATCCCCTTGGCAATAACGGCATGTATTCGCTGAGTATTCTGGATATCCTTCAGCGGATTGGCATTTAACAGCACAATATCTGCTTTTTTTCCTGAGGCTATTTTTCCATAATTATTTTTATGCAGGAAGTCGGGTGAATTTATGACCGATGCTTGTAGCGCCTCTAGAGGTGTTAGGCCATAGTGCACCAACAAGGCCAATTCCTGATGGATTCCTATTCCGGGGAAATTAAAAGAATTTAGGTATCCGGCATCGGTACCGGCCATAATCTTGACCCCGGCCTTTTGTAAAAGGGGTAAAATAGAGGCCGATTTCTCAAACACCTCGTGTCTTTTTGCGATAGCAGCTGCATCGTCCTGTGCCGCCCTATTTACACGCCATTCGTACGTACGTTGCAATCCCTTGCCTATATATTGCAGGTAAGGATCGTTTTTATGATCGTTTTGATCTAGAAATACTACGGTATGACTACTGTTTAGGGTTGGGGTAACGGCAACACCTTTCCTGGCCATTTCTCTATAGGTACGCATTGCTGCGGCGGTATCAAAATTTTCCAGTATATATTCATTCACGGCACGACCTCTAATTTCGCCTTTTTCAATACTTTTTGCCAGACTTTCTTCATCTTTTACACCGGCTCTCCATGCGTAATAAATGTGCTCAACACCACTCAACCCGGCATCCATAACCTCCTGCAAGGTCAGTGCCCCAGGAGAATGACCTGTAATTTCCCAACCTCTTTTACGCACCTCTTTTAGGGCTTCCAAATAAAGTTGTGGCCTAAGGGTATTATCAGTGATTTTTACAAAATCGACTTTCAATGTTTCTAAAGAATCCAAGGCTTGAAACAATTCTGAACTCGATCCAATTTCCAAATCGCCAGGCCAAATAGAATTGATGCCTTCCAATTTGGGTCCTGAGGTAAATATGGTAGGCCCGTTTAGACTGCCCTCGTTAATGGCATCACGCCATTCAATAACCTTGTCACTGATATCTCCGGCACAATCCCTTACGGTAGTAACCCCATGCGCCAAATACAAGGGCAATAGGTTTTTGTTTTCTTCTACAATGTTATCGCCTCCAAAATGCACGTGCATATCCCATAGTCCGGGCATGGCAAAACGATTTCCCCCATCGATGAGCCCGCTGGTTGTATAGTCCTTAACTTTCTTATTGGGAATCACAGCGAGGATCTTTTCGTCTTGAATTACAATGGCTCGGTCCTTCCGTATTTTTCCGGTTTGGATATCCATCACCTTAACGGAATGAATAATAAGGTCTGCGGTTTTATCTTGCGCCCTTGCGAAAGCAGCTGCAATAAGAAGTAATAAAGTACTTAAAATAGTTTTCATATATAATGTTTAGATGGTTATTTTCTTAGGTTGATCAACAAGGCGATAGCGACAAAAATAGCTCCTAGCACACATACGCCGGTCCAATGCCAATAGGTCCATGCCATGGCACCCAACAATGACCCTATAGACCCCCCGGCAAAGGAAGCAGAGATATAAATCGTATTTAGCCTACTCCTTGCTTCGGGTACTAGGGCAAAAACTTTAGACTGATTGGATACATGGGTCACCTGCAGACCGATATCGAGCAAAACAACTCCCAGGATCAGGCCTAACCAGGAGGTTGCCGAGAAATCCATTACCACAAATGCCGATAAAACGGTAAAAATGCCAATTCTAATAGCGAATTGGGCGCCCTTTTTATCAATCCATTTCCCTGCCATTGGGGCTGCCAAAGCGCCGCAGGTACCAATAAGACCAAATAGCCCCACCATATCGCTTTTATAAAAGAACGGCTTGCCTTCGAGCAAAAAAACCAGTGTCGTCCAGAAAACACTAAAGGCCCCAAACATAAAAAAGCCAGTTATGGCAGCTGTTCGCAACACTGGGAGCTCTTTTATATATCCGACCATAGAACGCATTAGTCCGCCATAGCTGCCCAAAAATTCGGGTTCATTTTTTGGGAGTTTCCAATATAACAAGGCCATGAGCAATATCATTACCAAGGTCCCAAAATAAAATACTGTGCGCCAACCAAAGGCAGCTCCCATAAATCCGCTCAGTGTTCTCGATAATAAAATCCCTACCAAGAGTCCGCTCATCACCTGCCCCAGTACTTTCCCCCTATTCTTGTCATTGGCAAGACTTGCAGCCATGGGCAGTAACAATTGTGGTACTGCAGAAAAGAACCCTATACATAAACTAGCGGCCAGGAGTACGTGAAAATTACCCGCCATTGCTGCTGCAAAAAGGGCTAGGGCAGCACCAACGAGTTTTATTAGAATAAGTTTCTTGCGCTCTACTTTGTCGCCTAAGGGTACAATAAAAAACAAACCAAGGGTATAGCCCACCTGGGTGATGGTAGCAATCCAACTAACCCGTTGTTCGCTTACGTCAAAAGTCTCGGCGATTTGTATCAATAGGGGTTGGTTATAATATATATTGGCCACCACTACCCCACAGCTAACTGCCATCAGTAAAATTAACATCCCGCTCAGATTACTGCTAGATGCCGAAGCATCTATCTGTGCTACTTTCTGCATTTGGAAAAATTTGGGCCAAAATTACAGATGTTTCCCTGGAATGAATGGTACTCACTATGGCAGTGAAGGTACTATCACTTACTGTTCCCTAAATGCTATTGGAGTAAGGTCTGTATATTTTTTAAAGAAGCGCGAAAAGTAAGAGGTGTCCTTAAATCCTAAGTCATAGGCTATTCCTTTAACATCCGTATCGGTCAGTGTAAGCAGGCGTTTCGCTTCTAGCAGCAGCCTTTCCCTAATATGATCCCCGGCAGATTGGTTGGTCATCGCACTACAGACCTGAGTTAAATAACTAGCGTTCACATGAAGTTTGTCGGCATAAAACCCTACACTATGGTGTTCGGTATAATGCTCTTCTAGTTGCATTAGAAAACGGTTGAGGATGTGGTTCTTTACCGAGTCCTGATCCCCGGGATAGGCGTTGGTATGCCATTCCTGTAAAAGATGCAAAACAATTTGCAGCCTATGTTGAATGATACTGGTCGATGTCTCGTATTTAAAGGCTTGCAACTCGTGCAGCAATTGTGCGTTCTGAGCTTCATTGAGTTCCAAAAAAGAATTGGAGCGGGGCGAAAATAAAGGCCATAGATGTCCGTCAGAAAGCAGAATCTTATTGCTGAACATCAGTTGCCACCCACAGGTGTCGGCAGACATTCTCCATTCATGGGCCTGTCCTGGGGAGAGAAAAAAAACAACCTTCTCCTTTACTTCCAGTGGCCTAAAATCGATAGTATGGGTGCCACTGCCTTTGGTTATGAGAAGGATCATGAAAAAATCGTGCTTGTGTGCTGCCTCTATCACTGGCATATTAATGGGCCGATGATGAATAATATTAAATGCTTCCTTATCAATGGAAAGATTTACAATATCACTCATGCCAATAATCGGTAGCCCCATAGATACAAAGATAAGGTATCGCCGTTAATTTTAATGGGAATTAAAGCTGGGCAGTATGAAGGCATGGGGGAGAGAGAAGGGTAAGTACCTTAGAAAATACTGGTCTGTCCGTCAAAATTGACACGCGATAAAAATTTAGGGCCAGCTGCCCCTTCTCCTACAAATTAATCTTCTTGTAGAATTTGTTTTTACTTACATATGAAATAAACCCATAAAAAAATTATTTTTTTTGGAATGTCACATAAAAAGTACTGTTTTTACTTACCTACACTCTATATAGATAAGCATTAGCCCCTTAGAAATTTTTAAACGAAAGCCTTGTACTCCTAAATAGTATTGCATAGCCGTATTTTTTTATTTGTATGATTGTTACGACATAAACATTATACTTTTTATAGAATAAAAATCCTACTTTTGATAAAAAAGGCAGCATTAAAAGCTAAACCTATACTTATCTACTATGACAAAAATTGTAATCATCGATGACGAATTTATCGCCCGATCATTGTTGACAAATATGTTGAAAGAATATTTTCCGGAAGACTACACCATTGTCGGATCTTGTTCTTCAGTAAAAGATGGGGTGAAGGCTATTCAGGATTTTGACGCCGATTTAGTTTTTTTGGACATACAAATGCCCGAAGAATTTGGCTTTGAGCTTTTTAAATACTTTTCTAAAATTAATTTCGAAGTAATTTTTGTTACCGCCTATAGCCAGTATGCCATTCAGGCCATCCAGTGTAGCGCTTTAGATTATCTTTTAAAACCTATCGATACGGATCTTTTTCGCAAAGCTATCCATAAATTTTTGGAAAACAGACCTAAAAAGATCCCTCAAGAAGAGCAGATGAAGGTTTTATTGGAACACTTGGAAAACGAAAGGAATACCAACAATCACCGAAGAATGGCATTCCCTACCTGCAACGGCGTCGAGTGCGTCCATACCAAGAATATTATATACTGCGAATCGGACGGGAATTATACCACAATTCAAATGACCAATGAAAATAATATATTGGTTTCAAAACCCTTGAAAACTGTAGAAGAATTACTTCCCGAAGCCTTGTTTAAAAGGGTCCATAAATCTTTTCTGATTAAAATGGATGCTGTAAAACGCTATAATAAAATGGATAAACTCGTAGAGTTAACGGATAATTTCACAATTCCGGTAGCACATAGAAAAGAAGCCGAATTTTTAAAAGAGTTGTTTGGAAAAGATTAACCTTATATTCTTACTTTTATTTCAGTGGGTCTGTTTTGCACAAACCTATCCTTCTAAACATTATTCTGCGGAAGGCGAACTACCAAACAATACGGTACGGGCCTTATTTTTAGACCATCAGGATATTCTTTGGATTGCTACTAATAATGGGGTAGCGAAAAAACAAAACAATAATTTCAGCTATTTTTTTACCGAAGACGGCCTGGCCCTGAACAATACTTGGGCCATAGCACAAGACAGCCAAGACAATATGTGGTTTGGCAGTTATGGCCGCGGCCTCAGTAGATTCGATGGTAAAAATTTTACTACCTATAGCAAAAAAGAGGGCCTTATCCATGACGAAATAACTAAAATCCTCCATGTTAACGGGTTACTCTATGTAGGCACTAGCCATGGTATTTCTATTATAAATACCAAAACCATGGCTATACATTCTAAAACCCTGGAGAACTCCGATCAATTATTCAGAATCAGTGAATTCGTTGTTTATAAAGACCAGGTGTATGCTGTTTCTTATAGGTCTGGGACCTATAAAGTTGAATTGAACAATGAGCAAATGACCTTAACGCTCGCTAACGACCAACACTTTCTTTATGGCGCCCATATCGAAAACGATTCTATATTACTGAGCAACAAAGGTTTTTACCAGAAACACCATCTTCAGGATTTTCTATCCCCTGCCAAACATCCCAGCCCTAAACCTTTGGGAACTTCTATCATTTGGGGTTACCAGAAAACAAAAAAAAACCGACTCTTTGCTGCCGCTTGGGGCATATATGACAATACCGGGGGGGTGTATCAGATAGTAAAGGATTCTATGGTTTCCGTAACTACAAAAATGGGCATAGAAAGTCAAAACATTGTCTCCTTTGCTTATGATCCCGACTTGGAGAAACTCTATGTAGGAACTTTAGACAATGGTTTATATGAAATAGAACTTAACGAATCGGTTCTTTTTCATCCTAAAGAAAACGAAACCGTCCTGGGTTTTGCCCATACCGACCAAAGTAGGGCCATATTATATAATGACAAAATAGAGATTGCCACTAGGACTATAACGCCCCGAGAATTAAAAAAATGGTCTCAACAATACGTGGCAACCCATAGCAATGCGCTTCCAAAGTACGAAGACTTTTTTTATGAGTTAAAATATGATACCAAAGTAACTGATATTACACTATATTCCATTAAGAACCATCTGACCGATTATTGGATCAATACTTGTATCGGAATCTACCGTTTTGACAAGCATGGCAATTTTTTAGCGTACCTCCCCTTACATACCTTAGAGTTCAACTTTACCCCGGCCAACCAACTTATAGAAACCCATCCCTATCATTCGTTGCGAATTTACTCCAATCTAGACCCTTTAGAATACACGTTTTACCCCGAAGAAGATGTCCATACCCCTACCTTGGTGGTGGGCTCTTATAAAAGCGAAAACAAAACCTATTTGCTTTCTGTTTTTACTGGCCTATTTACCTATGATCATAAATTTAAGTCCTATTATAATGAAGGGATTTGGAGCGAAAGCAATTTAAGGCACATCACAGCACTTGGGAATTATTTGGCAATATCCAATGAAGAAGGAGATGTCTATATCGTTGAAGATGGAAAGGAAAATTTTAAGGTCATAGAAAAAATACCTCGGGCAAAAATTCATGGAAACAACATTACTTTTCTAAAGAGTTACGGGAATAATTTATTGATAGGCACCGAAAAAGGATTGAACATTATCAATAATGGCAGTTTAATCTTTTTAGACCATGAACAGGGATTAAAACCACCCTTACTTTCGGCCCAACTCATAGATAACAACTTATACATTGGAAGCAAAAACGGATTTTACACCGTATTTCTTGATAGGTTTACGCACATGAACCCCATGATTACTGAAGTGCATCCTACTGTCATAACGGTCCGAGACAGCAGTTTCACCCTACCTGCTCGCAAAACTCACACAAACTTCCTTTTTGATCACGATCAGAATTCTATTCGAATAGCCTTTAAAACCAATAAGCACCCCTACCCCAACAAATTGCAGTATCAATACAGATTGCACCCTTCAGAAGCATGGAGTAGTCCTTCTACAGAACCGGAATTGTTTTTTCCTTATTTGGAGCCTAACACTTACGATATAGCCGTTAAAATTATCGATTCGAGTACCGGTATCCATACGGAAAAACAACTGCTAGGATTTGAAATATCGCCACCTTATTATAAAAAATGGTGGTTTACATGCCTTCTTGCCTTATTTTTCATAGGGGTGATTATTGCCTATTTCAAAAATGAAATACGAAAAAACAATCGTTTTGAACTCCAAAAAAGTCTGTTTCAAAAAAGGGTAGAAGAAACTAAAATGGAAGCCTTGTTGGCACAAATGAATCCACATTTTATTTTTAACACCTTAAATTCCATTCAACATTATATCGCTAGTAATGACAAAGAAATGGCCATACGATACCTTGGTAAATTTTCCCAATTGATCCGTACAAACTTAGACAACTCTACCCTTCCCTATATTAGCTTAGAAGATGAATTGGAGTATTTGACCACGTATATTGAAATAGAAAATATACGGTATCAGAATAGGATTAAGGTAATCATTTCGGTTGCCGAAAATATTGATCTTCATTCCACAGAAATTCCGACCATGATCTTACAACCCTTCGTAGAAAATGTTTTTGTACACGCTTTTCCAGAACGGATAAAAAATCCTACCCTTACTCTATCCATTGGGTATACCGATACCAAATTATTAGAATGTAAGGTCATTGACAACGGTATAGGCAAGCAAAGTAAAACAACTATGCCACTACATACCTCCAAAGGCCTGGCTTTAGTAAAAGAACGATTAAAATTATTGGGCTATGATGTAGAAGCGACCCTTACCTTAAACTATAGCAGTAGCGGGACTCAAGTAACCGTATACCTAGACCCTGAGCGTTAATCCAAAAAAAACTTACGTTTATATATTTGGTCTTTTTAAGAGTAGAATGATTATTAAATTACGTTCAAATCTTAAAATTACATCATTATGGCAACCTATAAATGTGTGTCTTGTGGTCTTACCAGAAACGATTCTTTAATCTCAAAATTTACGACGCCACCTATGTGTGTGATTTCCCATCCCACGGCGGCGATGACCTCTCATTCCTGGGCTAAAATTGCAAACGAAGATTATTATTAATTCTACTACATTTCACTAGTCCATTAGAGCACGACAGCATACCCTTTTTTATGCCCCGGCAGATGAATACGTTTTTCATCGCAGTACCATTTCAGTGCTTCAATCAACTTAAAAACCATCGAGGCCTTTGTGCGTTTCAAATGTCGATTCGCCCGTATTCAGTTGACACTTATTATTAACAAGCTTCCAGGAAGGACTGCAATAGGCGAAAGTAGCCTTATAAGCGTTGGTTTTAATACTTCCGCACATTTTAGTGCATACTGATGGTGCATTTTTCGAGGCACAAAATACAGCACCAAGGAAGTTATTACCATTATACCTCCGAAGAGTTTAAAAGCCATGGGGTAAACTGAGGTATCTGCGTAGACTATCATGGCAATTGCCGGCAGCAAACGTTTACTGACCTCAGTATAATGAAATAGATCGGTACTTGCAGCTTTCTTTATGATTTTCCTGGCATTTTTAGGAGCTAAAACCATCAAAAAAACCAACCCCTATTAGGAATATCCCAAAAAGTACTACTATGCATTTTGCCATGATCATCTTTTCTATTTTGATTCTTAAATATAATGAATAAGGAGTCATTAAGATGTTTTCTTTGTGCTATAGATATTGTCTCATTAGTATTTCTAGTGCTCATTTTTCCCAATAAACTTCCTTCTCACCAGCTTTTTGGGATGGATCCCTTTGCTGCTTCCTTTTTCCAATTGCCATAGCACATCAACCCTACTATTTTACGCGTTAGGGACCGCGGC
Source organism: Arenibacter nanhaiticus (assembly GCF_900141935.1). Classification (GTDB taxonomy): domain Bacteria; phylum Bacteroidota; class Bacteroidia; order Flavobacteriales; family Flavobacteriaceae; genus Arenibacter; species Arenibacter nanhaiticus. The sequence continues at coordinate 24,494 of NZ_FQYX01000031.1, forward strand.
GGCATCCCCGCAGCGCAGCAAGGGATATAGCCAAGGCCCCGCCCGACGAAGGAGGGAACGCCCAAAGTAGTATCCCAATGGGCTATATAAATTGTCATGGCCACACCTTTATTAAAAGCTTCGCCCCTATTAGCCGTCCTCTATTATTAAGTATCTGCTTCTAGCAAAACATCTCATAATTTCAGCGAATAGGAATGCGCTTTTCTCAAAAAAATCCCATAACTTTAGTTACCCCTGTCCTTTAATCAGCGTTTTTATGTACTCCATCGTCGATATAGAAACTACAAGCAACGGTATCCAAGGCAATAAGATTACGGAAATTTCTATTTTTAAGTTTGATGGTCGTGAAATCATCGAAGAATTTACTTCCTTGGTGAATCCGCAATGCCCTATCGCTACTTTTATCACTGGATTAACTGGTATTGATAACGATATGGTCCGTCATGCTCCAAAGCTAGAGGACATCGCTACAAGGATTTTGGAAATTACACAGGATACCATTTTCGTTGCCCATAATGTGAATTTTGATTATCGTGTTATAAAACACGAATTTGAGACCATCGGTATTCCTTTCACCCGAAAAAAACTATGCACCGTACGGCTCTCCAGAAAATTAATTCCGGGGTATAATTCCTATAGTCTGGGAAAACTTTGTTCTTCCCTAAACATACCTTTAACCAACAGACATAGGGCCCGGGGCGATGCCCATGCCACGGTACTTTTATTGCAACATTTATTACAGGCCAAGAATGCCGAAACGGTGTTTGATTCCTTTTTAAATGCCCGGTCTCAACAAGCCACCCTGCCACCATCCCTGCCCATGGAGGTTTTTGATAAACTTCCCAATGTGCCCGGCGTCTATTATTTTAAAAACAACCAGGGCAAAATTATATATATAGGCAAAGCCATCGATATAAAAAAAAGGGTCCTAGGGCATTTTTACCATAAGGCGAACAAAGAAATTCGCTTGTGCCAAGAAACCCATGATATCGGATTTGAATTATCGGGTAACGAATTAATTGCGCTTTTGATGGAATCTGCTGCCATTAAAAAACACTTTCCAAAATACAATCGGAGCCAAAAAAACAACGCTCAAGAATACGGTATTTTTACCTATGAAGATAGAAATGGAATATTTCATTTGGCCTTTAACAAACTTAAATTAATCCCCAATCCATTGCTGAACTTTCCCAATATCACGGAGTGTAGGTTGTTTTTAGAACAACTGTGCCAAGACTTTGAACTTTGTCCTAAATATTGCCATTTGCAAGAAAACACAAGTAGTTGTTCGCATTACAAAATAAGCAGTTGTGCGGGCATCTGTAAAGGAGAGGAATCTATTTCTGAATACAACAAAAAGGTTATGGCAGCCATTGTTGGGATAACATCTAAGCTTCAAAATATTTGCATTAAAGAGAAAGGAAGGCATGCAGATGAGGAAGCCTTTGTCTTAATTTCCAACGGCTTGTATAAAGGCTATGGCTTTATACCGAAAGACCAATCGGTGCGGACCATTGAAGAATTGAATCTTTATATCGAACCTCAAAAAGACAATAAGGACATTAAAAACATCATTGCTACCTACTTGCGAAAATACCCATCCAAAAATATTATGTTATAACTTTCTTGGTATGCGAATCACAAATATTCAGAGTGCTGGTCGCCTTATTTTTTCTTGTCACCGTACATTAACAACAGTACTACAGTTACCAATCCGACACATACGGCACCGAAAATAGCGATCATTATTATTCCGTTTCCCCAATTTACCAGCGGCAAGTAATTTACTATCATAGCGATCTTACTAAAAAATTATACCCGCTAAAGTATCAACACGGCTATCATAAAAATATGACAAAAATCATTTTTCCAATAAAAACAGAAATGACTGACTGAACGATACCCTTAGGAAGTATTTTTTCTGCTTACACGAATCGTAATTCACGAGACAAATGCCAAGCCAGCTCCTTTTCATTTCATGGTACCGACTGTTCTTAAAAGCAACCCAATTTTTAGGTTTTCAAAAATATACCGCAAAAAAAGCCCTCCAATTTTGATAAAAAAGGAGGGTTCATTGGCCTTTAGCCTGTTATCAGGATAAGGTACCCTTATGGGTACTTGTCCCTGTACTAATGATCAGCATTTATAAGGTTGTTGGGCACACATATTCGGTGACGGGTACTTCTGCTTTTTTGATTGCGGCAAAGCCACCCCCAACATCAACTAGGTTATGGATACCTCTGCTTTTTAATATGGAAGCTGCAATTACAGATCTATACCCACCGGCGCAATGCACGTAGAAGGTCTCATCTTTGGGGAACTGCCCCATATGGTTATTTAAGAAATCTAAGGGCGTATTCTCGGCATCAATAACATGTTGGGACAAATATTCTGTTTCCTTTCGCACGTCGAAAACCGGAATATTTTTATCGGATAAGGTTTCTTTTAGTTCTTCTGCAGGATAGGAGGTAATGGTATCATAATCTCTACCCGAAGTTTTCCAAGCTTCAAAACTTCCTTTTAGGTACCCAATAGTACCGTCGAAACCTACACGGGAGAGTCTAATTAAAGCCTCTTCTTCCCTCCCCTCTGGGGCCACCAATAAAATCGTTTGGTTTACATTGGCTATCAAAGCTCCTACCCATGGTGCAAAACCACCATCCAGGCCAATAAAAATAGAACGTGGCACATAGCCCTTTACAAATTCGCTTTGGTGGCGCACATCCAATATCACCGCATCGGTAGCATTGGCTGCCTCTTCAAATTCTTCTGGTGTAAGGGCAGTGGTTCCTCTTTCGAGCACTTCGGCTATATCTTCATACCCTTCTTTGTTCATTTGAACATTCAATGGGAAGTATTTTGGAGGAGGCAACAATCCATCGGTCACCTCTTTTATAAACTCTTCCTTGGTCATATCTGCTCTCAGGGCATAGTTCATTTTTTTCTGGTTCCCCAAGGTATCCACTGTTTCTTTCATCATGTTCTTCCCACATGCAGAGCCTGCTCCATGTGCGGGGTACACGATAACATCATCCGAGAGTGTCATTATTTTATTTCTAAGGCTTTCAAATAAGATCCCTGCCAACTCTTCCTGCGTCATATCGGCAGCTTTCTGGGCTAAATCTGGTCTCCCTACATCTCCTAAGAACAAGGTGTCCCCAGAAAATATCGCATGGTCCTTCCCGTTTTTGTCTTTTAACAAATAGGTAGTACTTTCCATGGTATGCCCAGGGGTATGCAATACTTTTATAGTAATATCCCCTAAAGGAAATTCCTGTCCGTCGGTGGCAATAATTGCGTCAAAAGACGGATTAGCCAATGGTCCAAATACAATAGGCGCACCGGTTTCTTTGGATAAGGTTACATGCCCGCTGACGAAATCGGCATGAAAATGAGTTTCAAAAATATACTTTACAACTGCCTTATCAGTTTTTACCCTTTCTAAATATGGTGTTATTTCCCGTAATGGATCTATAATAGCTACCTCTCCCTTACTTTCTATGTAATAGGCACCTTGTGCTAAACAACCCGTATATATTTGTTCTATATTCATACTACTTACTTTTAATATTTATACTCGGGAATCAGATCCCTAAAAAAATCACTACTTATTTTCTGTACACCAAAATTACAAGTTCTTTATTACTCTGTAAGTAACTTTAGTTGCTTAGGTTCTGGTGTGCTACTCTTTCCCATAACGAAGGGCCGGAATTAGGATCATCATGATAGGCCACCGCCTCTTTGATAGTGATGAAAAGATTTTCTTTTCCCAAATAATCAATCAGACCACTTCGGAATATTATATCCCTTGTCGGACCAATAGCCCCTGCTATATACAGGTGAAGGTTCTTTTTATGCATTTCTTCCAAAACACTCATCAGCATATTGGAGGCAGAATCGTCTATATAATTAATGGCTTCGGCGTTTAATATCACTGCTCTAAGCGGCTCGCCTTTTGCTTGGATATACTTTAGCAACTTATTTTTAAAATATACCGAATTGCCAAAATATAGTTGGGAATCGAACCGTACGACCAACAGGTCTTCGCGTATGATCACATCCTCGCCAAAACGGTTTATATTTTTATAATAATCAGAATCCTTAAGCTTCCCCAAAACGGCAAAATGGGGTTTAGAGGTCCTATACACCATCAATAATAAGGATAGGAGCGTCCCTATTAGGATCCCTTCGACGATCCCCATGGACAGCGTAAAGAAAAAGGTGATTAGCAGTACCATGAATTCATCTTTTCGGGCCTTCCACAGACTTTTAGGGTAACTAACATCTATTAGACTAAAAACAGAAACCATTATAATAGACCCAAGGGCGGCATTGGGCAAATGATAAAATAAAGGGGTAAGATACAATAGGGTTAGTGCTACCATGGCCACGGAAATTATAGAAGCTATGGTCGTTTTTGCCCCTGCCTCATAATTTATGGCCGATCTAGAAAAACTAGAGGTCACCGGATAGGCCTGAAAAAAAGACCCTACCATATTAGAGGTCCCCAAGGCTACTAATTCCTGATTTGGATCGATGGTTTCTAATTTGGCTTTTTCCTCTAGGGCCTTCCCTATGGATATAATTTCTAAATACCCCACCAAAGCCAAGGTTAAAGCAATGGGCCAAATATCATTAATCAGGGCCATATCAATAATAGGAAATTGGAAGGAAGGAAAACCAGAAGGCACTTTGCCCACTACCTCAACCCCATAGGTTTCGAGCTCAAAATAATAAACCGTTAAAATACTGGCAACGACCACTATTAAAATGGCCGGGAATTTTTTAAACCACTTTTTACACAGTACTATGGTAAATATCCCTACCAACCCAATCGCTAAATCGTAAAAATTGGTTTCCGGTATTTTTTGAAAGGCATGGAGCACCAATTCGTGGAATTTGCTGCTATTCTCCATCTTTAAACCTAGCAAATGCTTTATCTGGCCAAAAATTATAATCAAGGCCGCAGCCGACGTAAAGCCGCTGATGACGGGTCTTGACATAAAATTGACTAAAAAGCCCATCCTAAAAAGTCCCAAGACAAGCTGAAAAGCCCCTACCATAAAAGATAATAGTAAGGCCGTTACAATATAATTCTCTATTCCAACAATGGCAAGGGTTCCCAATCCTGCCCCTACCAACAAAGAATCCATTGCCACAGGGCCGACGGCTACATTTCTAGAAGTTCCTAAAAAAGCATATACAAGCGCTGGCAACAAGGAGGCATAAAGCCCATAAACGGGCGGAAGCCCCGCAATCATGGCATAGGCCATTCCCTGTGGAATTAGGATAACCCCTACGGTAAATCCGGCCACAACATCGTTTCCAAATTTGCGCTTATTGTATTTGGGAAGCCACTCCAAAAAAGGTAAAAACCTGCTCATTCCCCAAAATTAGCATTTAATCCTTAAAGCAAAACCACTATCCTCATATAATTGTAGTCACCACGACACAAACCTTCTTTAAAAACAGAGAATTCATTCAAAAAAACTTTACCTTGTAAGCTTGTTTTTTACAAGCCTTTAAACCTAAAAGAGACCACTATGAAGAAGTTTTTTTCTATGGCACTTTACAGTGCCTGCCTTTTAATTTTATGTCAATGTACCACCCTTAAACCGGTTGCCCAAGAGCAGAACGGAGAATGGGTACATATGTTTAACGGGAAGGATCTAAACGATTGGACCACCAAAATTCACCATTACGAAGTTGGCGATAATTACGGCGACACCTTTAGGGTAGAAGACAGTATTATAAAAGTGCGATACGACAAGTACGAAGGCGATTTTAACGAACGATATGGCCATTTATATTATAACACCCCTTATTCGTATTACCATTTGGTGATAGAATATAGGTTTGTTGGAGAGTTACATCCTGGAGCACCTGGGTATACCATAAAAAATAGCGGGGTAATGTTTCATTCCCAAGACCCAAGAACCATGCTTAAAGAACAAGACTGGCCTATTTCTGTAGAAATGCAGTTTTTAGCCGGACTAGAAGAAGGTTCTCCCAGACCTACAGGAAATATGTGTTCGCCAGGGACCGATGTCGTTTATGAAGGTAAAATAGATCCTAGACATTGTATTAATTCTACCTCAAAAACCTATTACGGCGATCAGTGGGTACGTGCCGAAGCCATTGTTTTGGGCGATTCTCTAGTGACCCATATTATTAATGGGGAAAAGGTTTTAGAGTATACCCAACCCCAAATTGGTGGTGGCGTGGCAAACGGCTATGACCCAGCGGTTAAAATTGATGGTACATTATTAAAGGAAGGATTTATTGCCTTGCAATCTGAAGGACAACCGATAGATTTTAGAATGGTGAAAATTAAAAACCTAAAAGGGTGTATGGACCCTAAAGCTATCAACTTCCATAAGGATTATATAAAATCGGATCCGGAAGCCTGTATCTACAAATAGTCAAGACTATATAGAATTAATAAGGGAGATGTCCTTCTTCGGAATATCTCCCTTATCATAAAATCCTATCCAATAGATTCTTCAATACAACAATGCGTTGTAATCTATTTCAAATAGCCTTATAAAAGCAACACCTTTATTTGGTTTCTGAACAACTTAATTTTCCCGTCATTTTCCATCTTCTTTAAAAGGCGAGACACCACTACCCTAGAAGTATTTAGATCGTTGGCAATCTCCTGATGGGTTGCGTATATTAAATCGTCTTGGGTTACTTTCGCCTTGTCCTGCAGGTGTTTTAATAGACGTTCGTCCATTTTTAAAAAGGCAAGGGTATCTATCGTTTCCAAAAGCTCTTTCATTCGCGCTTGGTAACTATCCAATATAAATTTTTGCCAGCTTTTATATTTCCCCATCCATAGTTCCATATACTGCACTGGTATCATCAGTATTTCGGCATTGGTTTCTGCCACCGCCCTTATCTCACTCTTATTTCTTCCCAAGCAGCAAGAAAAGGTCATGGCACAGGTATCTCCTCTCTCTATAAAATACAGCAACAGCTCATCGCCTCCTTCATCTTCCCGTAATATTTTTATAGCCCCTTTTAATAATAAGGGCATATTGGTAACGGTGTCGCCTATAGCCATTAACACTTCACCTTGATTCACTTTTTTATAGAGCCCTACAGACTTTATTTCTTCCAATAGTTCAGGTTCAAAAAGATACCCATAGTGATGTTCCAAGGCCTGTTGCATACCTATTTTTTTAATTTATTAGGTTGAAGATATACGGAAAACAACTTTTCTTTTTCTGTCAAAGTCTGAAATCCAGTATGCAGGTTTTCATGTGATGCCGCATAGGGATAAAAACTAATAGGCTCTATACAAAGCATATTAGGCACCTCTGTCCAAAGCATAAAATTTCCGAACCCTTCTGTTTTTATGTGGAGTTCTTCGGCATCGGACAAGGTCACTTCTTCGGTATCCAAAACTGCCAATGCTCTATTGCCGACCGCCAATATTTGGGGTAGATCTATACTTTTATCCTTTACCCGTACACTGGGGGTATCGGTATGCAATTTAAAAGCCGGGTGGTATCCTAACATAAATGGCATTTCTTGATCTCCGGAAACGGCAAAAGTAATTTTCAGTCCTTCTTCCGTTAATTCATAGCTTTTTTGAAACCTGAAATTATAGGGCCATGCCAATAATTCCTCGGTAGATTTAGCAGGGTATTTAGAATTCTGCACTTTTGTATTGGCGACATACGTTTTTTCCCAAACTGCTTTTTCTTCCGTTTGTGAAACCAGCTGATACTGTAATTCACGTAACAAACCGTGTTGATCTTGTACTGCTGCTCCCTTAGGAGTACTTACTTTAAAATCGGCCTCATTGGTCGGGCCTATAATTGGAAACATTTCCGTATCCGAACTTCGCCACCCCGGGCTTCCTTTTTGATGAATGTATTCATGGCCATCTACCGTATAGCCTACTAATTCCCCTGCATCAATCCTTGCGGTTTGGTTCAACCCTTTTAAGCTTATCATTATTTTTTTATTTATTAGGTGTTCTTTGTCTTTTGGCTTTTATAATTAGTTGTTGGTCTATACTTATTTTATAAACCCTTTTTCTCTCATCCATTGGTCGTTGTACATTTTACCCACATAGCGGCTTCCATGGTCATGAAACAAAACCACTACCACATCGTCTTTTGTAAAATGTTCTTTTAGCTGTAACAAGCCTTTCATGGCTGCTCCTGCCGAATTCCCCAAAAACATAGCTTCTTCCTTGGCCAAGCGTTGGGTATAAATGGCGGCATCTTTATCGGTTACTTTTGTAAAGCCGTCTATAATATCGAAGTGAACATTTTTAGGCAACATATCTTCCCCTATCCCTTCAGTGATATAAGGATAGATTTCATCCTTATCAAGAATTCCGGTTTCGTGATATTTCTTAAATACCGACCCATAGGTATCAATACCCCATACTTTAATATTCGGGTTCTTTTCTTTTAGAAAGGTCCCTACCCCGGAGATGGTCCCCCCAGTTCCGACACCCGCTACAAAGTGTGTAATTTTCCCTTCGGTCTGCTCCCAAATTTCGGGTCCGGTCGTTAAATAGTGGGCTTTAAAATTACCTGGATTATCGTATTGATTTACATACCATGAATTGGGGGTTTCCTTAGCCAGCCTCTTCCCGGTCGCATAGTAACTTCTAGGATCTTCTGGCGCCACATTGGTAGGACACACGTGTACTTCACTCCCCATAGCCTTAAGAATATCTACCTTTTCCTTGGACTGTTTATCACTGATCACGCAGATCATTTTATACCCTTTCACAACGGCCACAAGGGCCAATCCCATGCCTGTATTTCCCGAAGTACTTTCTATGATGGTTCCTCCCGGTTTTAAGAGCCCTTCCTTTTCAGCATCTGCTATCATTTGCACCGCTATCCTGTCTTTTACCGAATTGCCAGGATTAAATGTCTCGTATTTGGCCAATACCAAACATGGCAGTTCCGAAGTAAGTTTGTTTAACTTTACTAAGGGCGTATTTCCTATGGTTTCTAAAATATTCTTAAAATATTTCATAGGCTTCAAAGATACTAGTTTCAGGGTTCAAAAATAATGGCAGCGACTAAAAAACGGCTTCGTCCCTTCCTGAGAGATACTGGTTATGCCTACTTATTTTTACGGGTAGTCCCACCCCTTAAATCAGGACGGTTTTCCCTAATATTTACAGTTGTTAATTCTTACGACTTTAGCTATCTATTCAAACTTAATGGCCTTTACTGGCGAAATTTTTGTTATGATGTAAGAAGGTACCAATAACATTAATAAGCAGAGCAACAAAACCCCAGCATTGAGTCCCAATACGGTCCACGGATCTGTATGCACAGGAATATAATCGATATAGTACTCTTCGGGATTTGGGAATTTAAACAATCTAAATTTGTTTTGGATCCCAATAACCCCCAGGCCAATAACATTTCCAATCAGCAGTCCTATCCCTATCAGGTAGGTGGCATTATATAAAAATATTTTACGGATACTCCAGTTCGAAGCTCCCAAGGCTTTTAAAACACCTATCATTTGGGTACGTTCTAGGATAAGCACTAAAAGGGCCGTAATCATATTGATCCCCCCCACGATTACCATGATCCCAATAATAAGGGCGATATTAAAATCGAAGAGACCTATCCATTCAAAAATCCTAAAATATTTATCCTTGATCGTCTGGGTATCTAGGTCCGAAAGTGTTTTCCCGTAAATTTCTTTTCCTTTTTCATCAATATCATCAAAATTATCCAAGAATATCTCAAAATTACCCACCTCGTTTTCGGCCCATTTATTCATGCGCTGTATATGTCGAAGGTCTATAAAAATATAAGAGCTATCGAACTCCTCAAAACCACTATCATAGATACCGACGATGGTAAACTTCCGTTGATTGGGCATTTTTGACGGCTGGTCTTCCTTAATAAAAAAGGAAAAAAATGAATCCCCTGTTTTTAAATGCAGGCGGTTTGCCAAAATCCGCGAAATAAGCACCTCATCGTTGAGTGCGTCCGTATAATCGGGCAGCACGCCATCGACCAAAAACTCTTCAAAGACTTTCCAATTATAATCTTTTCCCACCCCCTTTGCGATGATCCCTTCAAAAGTGTCTTCGGTACGTATGATCCCTCCTTTACTGGCTACGGCCTGTATGTGGTTAATACCACTGACCGATTTAAATTCGGGATAAAAATCTTGCTCTATGGAAACTGGTACTACAGAGACATCGGAAGTATTATTATCGTAATTATAAATCTGGATATGGCCATTAAATGCGGCTATTTTTTCGCGTATTTTATGCTTTAGCCCAACGCCCGTTGCTATGGCGATCAACATCATTATGACGCCAATAGAAATCGCTGCAATGGCTATTTTTATAATTGGCGCAGATATACTAACTTTATGCTCTTTGCCTCTGACCAGACGCTTGGCAATAAAAAATTCTAAATTCAATTTATGGCTATTTTATCCGTTTTCAAAAATACTGTTTTATTATTGTTTATTTCACTTTCTTATTGTGGAAACCCCGGTACAAGCGACAAAAAAAGCCAGACTACGATCCTTTCCCAAGATGATACTATCTTGGAAAGCCCAATTCTTGTGGGGGCTAACCGTACGGAGAGTTACCTTCCCTTATTAAAGGGAAAGAAGGTGGCGGTGGTAGCCAACCAGACCAGTGTGATCTTTAAAAACAGCCCCACTGATCCATATACCCATATTGTAGATTCTCTTGTGGCCTCCGGAATAAGCATCAAGCAGGTTTTTGCCCCAGAACACGGATTCCGTGGCGAAGCCGATGCCGGAGAAAAAGTAACCGATGGGAAGGACGAAAAAACCGGATTGCCATTGATATCGCTCTACGGAAAAAACCGCAAGCCTACTAAGGCCCAATTGAAAGATATAGAGGTAGTCTTGTTCGATATACAGGACGTAGGCGTACGCTTTTATACCTATATTGCCACCATGCAACTGGTGATGGAAGCCTGTGCAGAAAATAATATTCCGGTGATTGTTTTAGACCGCCCTAATCCCAATGCACATTATGTAGATGGCCCCAGTATGGAAACCGAACACCAGGGCTTTTTAGGAATGACCAATATTCCGCTGGTGTACGGTATGACCATTGGCGAATATGCCAAAATGATCAACGAAGAAGGCTGGCTAGACCAACAATTAAAAGCCCAGCTTACCGTGGTAACCATGGAGAACTACGACCGTAACAAAGAGTACGTACTTCCTATAAGGCCTTCCCCAAACCTACCTAACAATACCTCCATCTACCTATATCCTAGTTTAGGATTCTTTGAAGGAACCAATATTAATGCCGGCAGGGGAACGGAGTTTCAATTTCAACGCTACGGTGCCTCTTTTTTAGATCACAGCAAATATGATTTCACCTATACTCCCAAGCCTAATTTTGGATCAAAAGATCCTAAGGAAAAGGGCAAACTATGCTACGGGAAAGACTTGTCCAAAACCCCAAAATTAAATAAGGTAGATCTTAGTTACCTGTTGGACGCATATAAAAACACCAAAGACAAGAGTCTGTTTTTTAATACTAGCGGATTTACCAAACATGCGGGAACTGCCGTTTTACAAAAACAAATTGAGGCCGGATTATCCGAAAAGGAGATCAAGGCAAGCTGGCAAAAAGATATTGAAGCCTTTAAAAAAATAAGGGCCAAATATTTAATTTATGATTGATTAGAAGAAGGCACCTCTACCTCCTGATGCGAAATATATTTCCTAAGGGGAATTCTCAACAAGCTCAAAATGTTAGAATTCTCCTTTTCATTAGGGCAGGTATCTACCCCGTAAATAATTTTGTCGCTAGGAAGTTTTAAAAATGTCCCGAAGAGCCTATCCCAGACAGAAAAAATATTCCCGTAATTACTATCTGTATACGGCAATTTATAATGATGGTGAACTTTGTGCATGTCAGGAGACACGATGATCCAACTCAATACGGTGTCTAGTTTCTTGGGCAGGGAAATATTGGCATGGTTAAACTGTGAAAAAACCACCGAGAAGGCTTGGTAGATCATAATAATGGCCACCGGGGCTCCAACTATAAATGTTCCCAAGCAGGTAAAAGCAAAACGCAGCACACTTTCTCCAGGGTGATGCCTATTGGCTGTAGTAGTATCTACTTGGTGATCTGTATGGTGAATGATATGAAAGCCCCATAACACTTTCACCTTATGCGCTACCCAATGAGCCAGCCAAGCGCTGATTAAATCTAAAAGCAGTACACCCAATAGTACTTTCGCCCATAGCGGCATTGGGGACAGCCATTGTAATACCCCAAAATTATTGGCAAGGGTCCAATCACTGGTTTTTAACAACAAAAAAGCCAATGGAAAATTTACGAGAATGGTCGTCAGGGTAAAAAATATATTGATCCCCGCGTGCTTAAATTTCTTGTATTTAAGCTTAAACAAGGGAATCATGTATTCCAAGACCCAAAAAAATACGATCCCAGACACCAAAATAAGGCTCCTATGGGCCGGGGGTATGGTTTCAAAATAGTTATAAAAAGCCTCCATAAACGATTCAAGTTTTCGGAGATACCCCCGATCGCCATTAAAGGTACTAATTCTTCTTTATTCCGCGCGCTCCATTATTTACATGGCCTCATCGTTACTGTTCCCTTCGTCTAACAGCCTTCGCCTCACATGGGTAGCTTTTTTTTCATGGCCTCTACAATATTATAGGCAGCAGGGCATATGGCCACGTTTTTCATGGTGAGGTTACTAATTTGCTGAAACTTTCTGCGATCGGTATGAGGAAATTCGCGGCAAGCTTTTGGACGCACCTCATAAATGGAGCAATAATTATCGGCCCCTAAAAAGGTACAGGGCACACCCTGCAACACATAATCGTTGTCCTCATCGATACGCAGGTACTGATCGATAAATTTTTGAGGTTTAAGTTTAAAGTGTTTGGCTATCCTTTCTACATCTATATTGGTAAACAAGGGGCCGGTAGTTTTACAGCAATTGGCACATTGTAGGCAATCGGTTTTTTCAAACTCAGCCTCGTGAAGCTCCTGCATCACATAATCCAAGTTCTTTGGCGGCTTCTTTTTTAGTTTGGCAAAATACTTTTTGTTTTCCGTTTGCTTTTCCTGAGCGCGCTTGGGCAGCTCCCTAATTACCTCATCCATTCTGCAATAAACTTTTAAAAGTTCGCTAAAAGTCTCACATTTGCATGTAAAATACAAATTTAAATGGAGAAGGATATTTTTGGCAAGGCCATAGCAGATTACCATGCGGGTAATTATTCCGAGGATATAAAGACCTATTCTTCGTTGGAAGAAGAAGATACGATACCCCTGCCATACTTGTTTAGGGATTATAAAAAAATGCCTGTTGTAGAGCAAAAGGCCCTAAAATTGTGCAAAGGTACCGTCTTGGATATCGGATGCGGAGCGGGCAGCCATAGCCTTTACCTACAGAAAAACGGACTTCAGGTAACCGCCCTGGACCACTCTAAAGGCGCTATAGAAACCTGTATTAAAAGAGGCATTACGCAAACAGTATGCAGCGATATCTATGACTTTAAGGACCAAAAATTCGATACCCTATTAATGCTGATGAACGGTATAGGCATAGTGGGCAAGTTGCAGAATATCGATGCCCTTTTTACGCATTTAAAGACCCTTCTAAAACCAAACGGACAGCTATTGTTAGATTCAAGCGATATCATTTATATGTTCGAAGAAGATGAGGATGGAGGCTATTGGATTCCCGACAATACCAAATACTATGGCGAAGTAGATTTTGTGATGGAATACAAAGGCGAAAAAAGCGATTCCCTCCCATGGTTGTACATAGATTACAACACCTTACAACGAGCAGCAAATGCCAATAATTTAAACTGTGAACTGGTATACGAAGGCGAACATTACGACTATTTGGCAAAACTTACTCTGATAAAGGAATAGGAAATAAAGCATAAACGTTTTATCTTATGCAAGTTTAGCACAGTAATTGAGACTATTTAAACTCAAATTAGGAATCTCCTTAAAAAATATACACATGAAAAGATTCTCCTTGGTACTGCTCATTAGTTTTGTTTTCTTTTTAGCATGTTCTAAAGACACGATTAATGAACCGGTAGAAGTACAGATAGATAGAACGGCAAACCTAAAAAATGCGGGAGATTCTGCCCGCGACTTTCTATCGAGCGAGAAATTCAAAAACTTGCTTATTGAAATTGGGTATGTGAAAGGCTTTAACCCTACCCAAGAAACCATCAATAATTTTACGGCCTTTTTGGGAGAGCGCATAAACAAGGATAAGATAGATTTTGTATTTAAGGAATTGCCGTCTTCCGGCAAGGACAGTCTCAGCATACAGGAGATCGTCGATTTGGAAAAGGAACATAGGAGCTTTTATAATGACGACGACACCCTGTCCTTATATATTTATTTTTCGGACGCCCCATCGAGCGCCGATAAACCAGAAGAAGATTTGGTGACCTTGGGAGCCGTTTATAGAAACACCTCCATGGTCATTTACGAAGCTACCATCCGTAATATCGCCAACAAAAGCATCCTTTTATCCAATACGACCGTAGAAACGGCCACGCTTCATCATGAGGCCGGCCATTTATTTGGTTTGGTAGATTTAGGGAGTCCGTCTGTGAACGACCATGCAGATCCGGAAGCCGATAGCCATTGCAATATAGATGGGTGTTTAATGCGTGCCGAGCTGGAATTTGGTAGTGGGATGCGAAAAATGCTAACGGCCAAAAACGGTGCTATTCCCAATTTTGGGGTAGAATGTTTAAGAGATTTAAAAGCGAACGGCGGCAAGTAATATTTTACGGATCGCTGTCAAAAGAATCACGAAAGCCCCCGGCTGTTCCTTTCACACTGGGGGCCTGTCAGCACAGGATGCGACCTGTCCTTAGAACATGGCTACGGGAAATACTTTACGGCTTTTGAATGAGGCTTTGGGCGTTCCCTCCTACGTCGGTCGGGCTCTTGGCTATATCCCTTGCTTCGCTGCGGGGATGCCGCCGCCATCCCTAACGCGGAATAATGACAGCATCTACAAGTATATCCAGTAGTTAAGATAGCAATAGGATTGGACAGCCCTATTTAGAAATACGTATTATTAAAATGCACCCTAGGTGTATGGATGCCATTTGATATAAGGAGCTAAGAAAAGAGTACATGCCCTACAACGGATCCAGCTTCTTATCAAGACACATCAAAAAAAATAGCGGGGCTTGGCCCCGCTATTTTTTTTGATGTGTTTATAGTCCTTTTAAGGAATATTCAAATATTTATGGGTCTGCAAGGACACCTTCCATTTTGGATTTTTCATCACATAATCTACGATCCAAGGCGTAACCTTATCCTTTACGCTCCATTCTGGCTGAAGGTATAAAATACAATCTTTATTCGTTTTTGCTGCCTGTTCTTCGGCAAAAATAAAGTCGTGCTTATTATACACGATCATTTTTAGTTCGTGTGCCTTTTCATAGATAATGCCTTCTGGCAGCTTATTTTTTTTAGGCGAAAGACAGATCCAGTCCCATTGCCCAGAAAGCGGGTATGCCCCGGAGGTTTCTATATGTGTTTTTAGATTTTTCTCTTTTAAGGCCGTTGTTAAAGGCCCCATATCCCAGGTCAAGGGTTCGCCCCCGGTAATTACAATGGTATCCGAATATTTAGCGGCATTGTTTACGATATGTTCTATGCCCGTTGGCGGATGCGTTTCTGCATTCCAGCTTTCCTTTACATCACACCAGTGGCATCCTACATCACAACCTCCTACACGAATAAAATACGCGGCCGTTCCTTTGTGGAATCCCTCGCCTTGGATGGTATAGAACTCCTCCATAAGAGGAAGCATAAGTCCTTTGTCTACCAACCCTAAAATTTCATCTTTTACCATGCTGCAAAGATAGAAAATAGACCGCTGCGCCACTAGTATTTAGAAAAAAGATATTTTAAGCGCTTTTACCAAGATCCCAATGTAGGCTTAACCTTGGAAAACCTTATAAATCCAAGGAATTTTATAAATAATAATCGCCCTATCCCACCAAGTTAAAATGCTAAAAATAATACCCCACTCTCCTTTATAATACCTGTCACTTCAATAAACAGACTCCAATCTTGTAAGATCACCCAAGTTTTTGGATATTTACCCTGTTCCTTATCTTCTGTAAAGAGGGAGGAAATGACACCTTAAAACCATTTCAATTTAATAAAAAACTATCATGAGAAACCTTTGGTTCCTAAGCAGCATTCTTTTAATTAATCTTGCGGCTTGTTTTGCACAGGAAGAAAATAAATCTCCCTTATCGATAAAGGAAATTATGCAAGGAGACGATTTTGTGGGACAGCTTCCTTCTAGTCCACAATGGTCCTTAAATGGCGAAACCCTATACTTTAAATGGAACCCCGAAAAAGCTTTCAGCGACTCCCTGTACGGTTATAATGTAAAGCAAGCTCGAATTGAAAAAACGGATTTTGAAACCGAATACGCCTTGCCTAGCCCTTGGGGAGTTTTTAACAAGGATCATTCCCTAAAGATATACGCCAAGCATGGCGATATTTTTATGGTCAACCTCAAGACCAATGCCATTACACAAATTACCGATACGGAAGCTTATGAGGGCAGCCCTCATTTCACCGATCATGGTTCCAAAGTGGCCTATGTAAAAGACAATAATATGTATACTTGGGATATTTCTAGTGGCACTACCTCACAGCTCACCAAATTTAAGGCAAAGGCTACTGAAAAAAAGAAAAGCACTAAGGATGAATGGTTGTACAATGACCAATTGGAACTATTTGATGTACTGCGCAGCCGTAAGGCCAAAAAAGACGAGGCCGAGAAACTGAACAAGCGCTATGAGGCAAAAGCCCCCTTGCCCATAGACCCAGAAGGAAAATCGATCAGCAACCTAAAAATAAGTCCAGACGGAAAATACATCACCTATTTAACCATCAAACATCCTACGGCAAAAGAAGGTACTATTGTTCCCCACTTCGTTACCGAATCGGGTTATACCGAAAACCAAAACACAAGGTCTAAGGTAGGTGACGAACCTAGCGAATACGAAATGTTTGTCTACGATATTGCCAACAGAAAGGTATATCCTGTGGCACTCGACAATCTTGAAGGATTGGATTATGTGCCGGAATACACCAAGGATTACCCGGACAAACCTTATGAGAACAAGAATCGCATTGGCTATATCAGCGGCCCGGTGTGGAGCGAGGATGGCAAATATGGAGTTTTAGACATTAACACCAACGATTATAAGGATCGGTGGATAGTGCTTTTAAACCCCAGGGATGGTACGGTTAAAAACTTAGACCACCAGCACGATCAGGCTTGGATTGCAGGTCCTGGCATTGGCGGATATCGCGGTGGAGCATTAGGTTGGTTGCCAGATGACAAAACCATATGGTTCCAGTCCGAAAAAACCGGCTACTCCCATCTGTATGTTATGGATGTAACGTCTAAAAAGGCCAAGGCCCTTACTTCCGGAAAATTTGAAATTTACAATCCCGAGATTTCAAAAGACGGTTCTCGTTGGTATTTTACGGCCAATAAAAATCACCCTGGCGACCGTCAGTTTTACACCATGCCTATAGGAGGAGGGAAACTTGTTCAACTGACCCAAATGACGGGAAACAATGAGGTGGTACTGTCACCGGACGAACGCAATATGGCCATTTTGTATTCCTATTCCAACAAACCAACGGAGCTTTTTCTACAGCCCAACCCTGTTGGCAACAATAGTAGGGAATCTGCCAAACAGCTCACCTTTTCCACAACCGAGGAATTTAAGGCATACAATTGGAGAGACCCAGAAATAATAACCTTTAAGGCCCAGGATGGCGAGGCGGTTCATGCGCGTTTATATCGTCCGAATGCGGAGGTAAAGAACAATGCTGCCATTATTTTTGTCCACGGTGCCGGGTATTTACAAAACGCCCATAAATGGTGGAGCTCGTATTTTAGGGAGTTTATGTTCCACAACCTTTTGGTAGATAACGGCTATACCGTTTTAGATATCGATTACCGCGGCAGTGCCGGTTATGGTAGGGATTGGCGTACTGGCATCTACAGACACATGGGCGGAAAGGACCTTTCCGACCAAGTGGATGGGGCCCAGTATTTGGTAAATAATTTGGGGATCGACCAGGAGAAAGTAGGTATTTACGGAGGTTCTTACGGAGGATTCATCACCCTGATGGGTATGTTTACGGCTCCTGACACTTTTAAAGCAGGTGCGGCCATTAGATCTGTAGGAGACTGGGCGGCGTACAACCATGGATATACCGCTCGCATATTAAACACTCCTGCTACCGATAGTTTGGCGTTTAAAAGGAGTTCGCCCATTTATTTCGCAGACGGATTAAAAGGCGATCTATTGATCTTACACGGAATGGTCGATGACAATGTACATTTTCAGGATATGGTAAGGCTGTCACAGCGATTGATAGAACTAGAAAAACACAATTGGGAAATGGCCCTCTACCCCGTAGAAAGACATGGTTTTGTAGAGCCTAGTAGCTGGACAGATGAATATACCCGTATCTATAAACTGTTCCAACAAAGTTTGCTCAAAGATTAAAATCTACAGCAGCATATTCCCTTAGTCTTGTTTTACGGCCACCATCGCTACGCTGATGTTCGGCATCGGTAGCAAATACGCTGGCCGTAAAAGAAGAGTGGCCAAGAGTATCCAGCCCACAAACGACCTCTTTTAATTTGAAGCAGCGTTGGACAGTCTAGACAAGTACTCATAAACGACCAAGGGATTGCTTATGAGTACTTCAATATTTTTGTACGCATAAACACCTTATACTTGTTGTATATACGTACTTTTTCGATAAATTGCTTATGTTCACTAGTTGTAACAGATTTTGACCAATCGCCAATGAAAGGAATAATAACAGCCATTCTAGATACCTCAAAAGATAGATTGAAAAATCCTTTTATTGGAGCATTTGCTATTTCTTGGATAGCAATCAATTGGAAACCGATTGTAACGTTTCTATTTTCCAGCAAAACAGTAGAGAAGCGAATTGAACTGATTGAATTAAATTATGAATCGACTTGGAATATTCTTTTTTTACCGTTAATTATCGCAGGTATCTATATTATTGTCCTGCCATATTTAATGCTAATATTCGACCTGATTTCTAATAACGCTCTGAAAAAAAAAAAAAAAAAAAATCTTTTTGAACATAGATTTTACGATATCCAAGGAAGAAAAAAATTAGCAATTGGAGAAAGTGAATTAGAGGACATCAAAGCGAACTACAGAGAAAAGTCAGACCTAAATAGAAAAATTGAACAACTTAATAACAACATAGAAAAGAAAAACAAATTAATAGAAAATCTGCAATCCAAAGTAGAAACATTGAATAAAGATTATGAAAATCTAAAAAGATTTTCAACTGACTCAATGAATCTAAGTTTTACTCTTGAAGAAGAACGAGAACTTAACGAAGAATATGCAAAATTCCGAAAAGAGGATTACTCAGAATATTTTACCGAAGTTGGTTCTGAAGTAAGCCAAAATAACTCAATACCTTCTAAAATTGACAAAATAATTATTGAGAAATACCTTTATGCTGATATTATTAAAAAGATAATTGATAAAGAAGAACAATCTATCAATTATGTATTTACTGAGTCTATCCAAAATTTTGTGTTTTTGAAAAATAATTTCAAAATTCATAGGTTTAAAATAATTTGATTATAACCTATTTGGAAAACAAATATACAATTGATTGTAAATTTGCCCCCACTTAGATCTTGTTTTCTTCCATTTCTTACTGATGCTTTGAGCTGCTAAGTATATAGATTTAAGAGCTGCATCATCGTTAGGGAAGACCTTTTTATTGCGCGTATATTTTCTTAAACTGGCATTGAAGCTCTCAATAATGTTGGTCGTGTAGATGAGTTTCCTGATCTCTTTGGGATAGCTTAAAAAAGCCGTTAGGTTATCCCAGTTATTTTCCCAGGATTGAACGGCGGCTAG
>NZ_FQYX01000077.1 GCF_900141935.1 Arenibacter nanhaiticus
GAGCCCCTAAACCAAAATTATTCCAAGAGTCAAAATGCCTAAAAAAACTCTTAACTGTCAGACGAAATCGTAGCTATTACAATTAATATGTATGCAGAATAAATTTTAATTCTGTTAGAGGCGAAATCAGGAATATTGAATTTGGTTTCAGGGGAATAAAATGTACTAGCAATATTTACATTTAATGGTTCAAACTTATTTAATGTTATTTTTCCATTTTTTTCCAATACATTAAGTGAATAAGAGAACTTTCTATTGTCCTTAAATGTCACCCAATATTTTAAAAGATATTCGAAACTATCCCCATATTGATTTATTAAATTTGCTTCTCGTAGCTCAGTATGATGTTCCATTCCTCTCCAGATAAAAGCGTTTGCATTTAATCTGTTAAGATATTCTTTTGGTACATTTTCGCTAAAATAAGTATCATTATAAAAATCCTTTAAGGGATATGTGTCTATCGATTTTTCAATTGCTTCTTCGGAAAATTGAATTATTTTTTCGGGAACTATTTCTTTGTTTTTACAAGACAGGAATAGGGAAATTACTATTATAAACAATTGAATTTTTTTCATAAGTATTTATTTATGTTTTTAGTTTTTTCTTTAAAGTTTCTGTTCTGTCGATATGCACTACAACGGACTCGTATAACCGTCAGTTACGGGTTAATATGCGTTAATTTTTGGTTTAGCACGGACGTTAGCAATTCCGAGTGGATTCGGACGTAGTCGAATCCGCCGTAATTGCGGTTATAAATTGTTGTAGTGCGTTTTTATAATTCAATTTCTGCTAAGAATGTTAATTCATCACTTTCCGTATTTTCCGAATCTATGTTTTGGTTGTTGTAAGTCAGTTTAGTCGGTATATAGTAGGATACTCCACAAGGAAGTTCAGCGAATCTAGCTTCAAAATTCAAAAATATAGATGTCGGGTCGTCCAAGTTAATTGTGTACTCAAAATTTGATTGATTAGGAATAAATAGATAAAGAGTATTGTCATACTTTCTTATATATGCATCGTCATATTCACTGGGCGGAATATATCGAAAGCCTGGATTTGAAAAGTCGCCCTCAACCGTTATATTTTCAGGGTCTATTGTTCCATTTTCAATTAAATTGGTGCCAGTCTCATCAACTAATCTAATATACAATTCAGGAAATGCTGGGTCAAAAAGTGAACAATCAATTCCGTTGTCATCGTCATTAGAACAACTTGTAAGTAAAATTCCAATTAAAAAAAGAGTAAGTAATTTTTTCATAATTCAGCTTTCTATTCCGATGCTTTAACATTCAATTGGTTGCGTTCAAATGCACTACAACGGTTTGAATATGGGGCGTTTGGCATTTCAACGCTCCAACCTATCAAACCGCTATATTTTCTATTAATTGTACTCATTTCAAATTAAGCACCATCCGCCAAATGACCTATATTTATTGTGTGTGCCCAGCATGGGCATCTTTTATCTACTGCAAAGTAGATAATTAATCTAGAGGGTGCAAGTCCCTTATGGGCAGGGGTAACGCCTTG
>NZ_FQYX01000038.1 GCF_900141935.1 Arenibacter nanhaiticus
CTTCCCAGTGGAAAAGAACCAGGCGGTAGCTCTGTTTAATTTTATCAATCAATTATATGAAAACACCTGCTTTATCATTACCACAAATAAAATGGCCGCCGATTGGGCCAGAATGCTGGATGATGAAGTGCTGGCTACAGCGCTACTTGATAGATTGCTCTACCGATGTGACGTAATGAATCTATCTGGAAAAAGTTATAGAATGGAGAATAGAAAAACTTTTTTTGAACAGAAGGAATAACCTCATTATATTTACAAAGATTGTGCATTCTTGTTGCCAAAAACTGTGCACTCTTATTTGCCAATTTCTGAGCATTGTTACTTACCGATTACATCTTGAAAATGATGAAGAAAATCTACCTTCAGAAATAAAACAATGGTTAGCATTTTCTAAACAGAAACTGGTAGAATTAGGGGACTTAAAAGCATTGGCTTCTGATTCTTATACCGAGGAAATTGAAGGCAAGCTTCGATTAAACAAGGAAGCGTTCTTAAGCAGAAAGGCTTCGGCAACGATACATCACCATCCTACCAAGGAAAGGGTGAGCAGGCTTAACGCTAAGGATAGTTCTAGAAATAATGCCTTTTCGGTGCGTAGGGAAGCGCAACAAAAGGAATTGCAGCTGCCTTTATTTCCCACTACTACTATAGGCTCTTTTCCGCAGACCAATGAAGTAAGGAAATGGCGCGCTCAAAATAAAAAAGGTGCCATCAGTCAAGAAACTTATGACGAACTGCTTCAAGAAGAAACCGAAGAGACAATTCGTTTTCAGGAAGAAATAGGACTGGATGTTCTTGTTCATGGAGAATTTGAACGAAATGATATGGTGGAATATTTTGGAGAAAAACTCCATGGTTTTGCATTTTCGAATAATGGATGGGTGCAGAGTTATGGGAGTCGTTGTGTAAAACCTCCAATTATCTATGGCGATGTACATAGGGATCAACCAATGACCGTAAAATGGACTTCGTATGCGCAATCCTTGACCCAAAAGCCAGTGAAGGGAATGCTTACTGGTCCGGTTACTATTTTGCAGTGGTCCTTTGTGCGCAATGATCAGCCACGATCGGTTACTTGTAAACAGATAGCCCTAGCGATCAGGGACGAAGTGGTAGATTTGGAAAGCGCGGGCATAAAGGTTATTCAAATAGACGAACCTGCCATACGAGAAGGCTTGCCTTTGCGTAAAGAGTATTGGAAAGCATACTTGGAATGGGCTGTGGAAAGTTTCCGTATTTCGGCATGCGGCGTGGCCGACAAAACCCAAATACATACCCATATGTGCTATTCCGAGTTTAATGATATTATCGAGAGTATAGCGGCCTTGGATGCCGATGTTATCACTATTGAAACATCGCGCTCAGAAATGGAGCTGCTCGATGCTTTTGTGAATTTTAAATACCCTAACGAAATTGGACCGGGAGTATATGATATTCACTCGGCGAGAGTGCCTAATGAGGAGGAGATGGAAATCTTAATACACAAGGCAGCTAGTCTTTTGCCAAAGGAAAACATTTGGGTGAACCCAGATTGCGGATTAAAGACCAGGGATTGGCCCGAAACAAAATTGGCATTGATTAATTTGGTAAAAGTAGCTAAGAAATTAAGAAAAGAAGCTCTTGTTGCTACAGCATAAAAGCCTATCTGTAAATCCCCCGAGTTCTCTTTCGGGGGATTTTTACAGTACTTATGCTTCTGTGTAAAACGACTTATTCTATGGTAATGCCGCTTTCTATTTCTTTGGTTTTTATTTTGGGTTTCCAAAATAGATTTTTGTTCAACGCCATCGCAAAAAGTCTAAGCTATCAGTTTAGATTTTCGAAAAAATCTTCAAAACTCTGATTTTCCAATATATTCAGTTTTTTTCGTAGTCTATGTCGGGCAACCTTTACCGAACTTAAGGAGATGCCAAAAAGTGTTGCGATATGCTGGGAGTTGAAATTTAATTTGATAAGGGCACAAAGCCTCACCTCGCGATCGCTGAGTCTAGGGCAGTAGTTTTTTAGATTCTTAATAAAGGTGGTATGTATTTGATTGAACAAGTTGTAAAAGTTTTCCCAATCTTTATCCAGCATCAAACTATCGTCAATTAAGTTAACGATCTTTTTTAGGTTTCTCTTTTTTGGGACATCTTGCTTGGTCTCTACCAAAAGATTGTCCTTTATTTCCGTAAGCAAATGGTTTTTATGGATGGCCCGAAGCGTGTAGTTGGTGAGTTCCTCGGTTTTAAAATTCAGTTCGTTTCGTAACTTTTTTTGACTTAATTTTTGGTTTTCCTTTTCGGCGTTTAACAAGGCAATACGGCTTTGGTAAACTTGGTTTTGTTGTTTTTTTACTTCCTCGGTTTTTGTAGTGACCAACTCCTGTAATTTTTGTCGTTGTTTTGAAATAGAAGAAATTCTCCATTTTAAAAATAACAACACCAAGCCAAGGATGCTTAATATGCATAGAATTTTTACCCATGTTTTTTGCCAAAAAGAAGGAAGAACGGTGATGTTGATCGCGGAAATGGATCCGTGGTCACTAGTCATATTTTTAGCAGCACTGACTTTTAAGGTGTATTCTCCGGGTTTTAAATTAGAAAATGTTAGTACTTGTTGATTCCCAATTGTTTGCCAGTCTTTGTTGAGTCCTTCTAGTTTATACCTATATATGTTCTTTTTTGGGCTCCAATAGTTAGAGCTGGAAAAGTTTACCGAGAAAAGCTGGTCCTCGGGCTTTATAATCAACTGTTCTTGTGGCTTGGTGCCAAAGGAAATTTCTTGTGTTTCGTTTTTACTCAATACCGATATGGAAGTAAAAAATACCTTTGGAGCGATGCTATTGTTTGGTTTTAAATCTGAAGCTTTAAAATAGGACAACCCATGAGGGCCTCCCATAAAAATAGTACCTTCCTTATTAATGGTAGCACTCCCTCCTTGGAAGGCTTGTATGCCATCCAAAAACCCGTAATTTTCTATGGAATTATCTGGTTTTATTTTACTGAGTCCTAGGTTAGTGCTGCACCAAATATTTTTATCATCATCTAAAAAAAGGCCGCTAATAATGATAGCATTCAACCCCTGATTTTTTCCAATTCTTTCAAAACTGTCGGTATTTCTACGATATCGATTTAAACCAAAACCATAGGTGCCTATAAGTAAGGAAAGGTCTTCGTCTTCGGCAATGGAAAGGATTCTGTTTCCACTAAGGGTGGTAGTGTCATTTTTAATAGAATTATATTTTTTCAGGCCGTTTTTGGTAAACACATTCAGTCCTAAGGAGGTGCCCACCCACATATCGCCTTTGACATCTTTATAAAGACAAGTAATGACATCGGAGTTTAAATTTGGGTCCGTGGCTACGGAATGAGTTTTTATGACTTGTAAATTGGTATTGTATATTTTAATGCCTGTGTTGCTGCCTACCCAAATATTGCCATTGTCATCTTTTTCGATTCCAAAAATCTCCTTGTTATTGTGACGCTGCTCGGCCTGTAAAAACTTCTCTAGCCTTGTATCATAAATATTTAGACCACCACCTAGGGTGCCAATCCAAATCCGGTTTTGGCCGTCTTCAAAAAGTGACAAAACATTGTTGCCACTTAAATCACTTTCGTCTTTTGGATTATCAATAAAAACAGAAACTTCTCCTGTTTTTGGACGGTATCTTCGCAAACCATTCCTACCAGCCGTAAACCAAATGTCGCCATTAGAGGTCTCTAAAACCTGAGAACCTTGACTGTCCTTTTGGTTAAAATGAACGTCGGAAGGAGGAATATTGAAAATGATGCTGTTGTTTTTGAAAAAATTGACACCACCATGTACCGTACCGATCCAAATAATATTGTCATTGCCTTGGTGAATAGAGAGTATGGAGTTGTCAGAAATAGGTAAGCGGCTATAGTTATTTTGTTGAAAAGATGTAAAACCATCGGTTTCCGGAAGGTATAAATTTAAGCCGCCACCATCGGTCCCTGCCCAAAGATTATTGTCTTTGTCTACACATAAGGATAGTATAATATTATTGGTAATGCTTTTTGAATTTATGCTTTCCGATGCGGTGTATTGGCTGGTCGCATCATTATGGACATTATACTTAAATAAGCCATTGCCATTGGTGGCGATCCATAGGTTGTTGTCTTGGTCCATGGCAATGGTTGTAATTGGTGAATTGTTCTTGGTTTGGTTAAATTTTGTTGGGGAGAATTTCGAATCTTTATATTTTATAATCCTTCCCCAGCTGGTGCTTATCCAAATAGTTCCATCCTTATCTTGAATAATACCAGTAGCAAAGCCCTTTTTATTTGGTCCATTCTTTGAAGTCAATAGGTGCTCAATCTGGGCTTTGTTGTTTTCATAGGACAAGGAGATAATGGTTCCAGAGACTGAACTGCACCAGAGCTTGTTGTTTACTTCTGTGATACTTAAAACATTTGAGGTCAAGTCTTTGTTGATGCTGGCGTTGTCGGATAGCCAAATTTCAAAACCATCTTTTTCTTGATTAAAAATATAGAGTCCCCCTGTTGTAGCAGCCCAAATCCTACCATGGGAATCTTGAAAAATATCGTTTGTCTCATAATGTTCTTTTAACAAATGGTAGGTCTTTGTTGTTTGTCCATTGTATCGATAGATACCCAGTCTTGTGCCAAACCATAAATAACCATCCTTGTCCTGAAGGATGTTGTTAATGCGGTAATCCGTGACGCCATTTTCGTAGGCTATATTTTGAAACTGTAAAATCCTATTTTGGGAGAAGGATAAAAAGCTCAAAAAAAACAATATAAGGGTGGTGGTTGGTAACTTATAATTGGTCATTTGTTAACTTAAAATTAATGCTAGCTAATATAGTATAAAATCGATACTAATACTATTACTGTTAGGTTTTGGAAGTATTTAAATAAATTCTTTTTAACAGCTAATGTAACCATCTTATGACGTTGAGCGAAACGAGATGTAACCTAAATGTAGTCTTATGTAACCTAGATTTATACCCTGAACATTATTAATATTTAAGGCGTTATGTTAATTTTCGTTAAAATTTGAAGGCTGTGGAATAAATTTTATTACAGCTAACAAATAGTAAATTAACCTAAACCATTTTTTATGAAAAGAATTGTGATTTTTTGCTGTTTATTTATGATGCAACTGCATCTGAGTGCTCAGCAGCCGACTATTACCGTTAGCGGTAAAGTCATGGATGCGGAAACAGGTGACCCCATACCTGGTGCCAGTGTTGTTGAAAAAGGAACTGCCAAAGGGGTAGTAACCGATTTTGATGGAGAATTTGAATTTAAGGTTTCTGGTAATGCTACTTTAGAAGTAAGTTATTTGGGATATGCCAGTGCTTCGGTGAAGGTAAATGGCCGCACCCAAATAAATATTAGTCTAGAGCCGCAAGCTCAGGAGCTAGGAGAAGTTGTTCTTGTAGGTTATGGAAGCCAGAAAAAAGAAAACCTTACTGGGTCCGTAAGTACTATTGCAGCCGAGCAAATAGAAAGTCGCCCGGTAAACAACGTGATGCAGGCCTTGCAAGGAGCAGCTCCTGGATTATTGTTAACAGTAGGAAATTCTGGTGGTGAGCCGGGTGCCAACATGAATATGAGTATTCGTGGTGTTGGTAATCTTCAGGGTACTGGGTCTCCATTGGTAATTGTTGATGATATTCCATTGGACAACCCATCGGACTTAAATAATATTAATCCAAATGATATTGAAACCGTTTCTGTTCTTAAAGATGCTGCTTCTTCAGCTATTTACGGATCGCGAGCTGCTTTTGGGGTGATTATCGTGAAAACTAAAAGTGGTGAATCCTTGGACGGTAATAAGTTAACCTATTCTAATAGTTTTATCTACTCTTCTCCTTTGAATACGCCTGATATGATGAACTCATTGGAGTTTGCCAACTATTTTAATCTTGCTGCTACCAATGGTGGTAGTGGAGCTGTATTCTCGGATGAGGTGATGGAGCGTATTAAGGCTTATCTAGCTGACCCAGAGAACACTCCGGTAACCGTTCCAAATGCGGATGGTACCCGTTGGCAACAGTATACTGGCTCTAACGCCAATACCAATTGGTTTAAAGAAATGTACAAGAGTGTTGTAATGCGCCAGCAGCACAACCTTAGTTTTTCTGGAAAACAAAAAGGAGTGAATTATAATGTTTCCGGATCTATTTTAGATGCTCCTGGTATTATGAATTATGGAGATGATGCTTATAAGCGCTATACCTTTAATTCTAAGGTTTCTAGTAAAATGAACGATTGGCTTACTTTTGAGGCCAATTTAAGGTTGTCTCGTGCCGAGACTGACCGTCCTAGCTACGACAGAGGTCTTTATTTGCACAACATAGCCAGAAGATGGCCAGTTAATGGTGTGGTAATGCCTAATGGTAGCTATAGTGATGGTTCCGAAATTCCATTTCTTTTACAAGGGGGGCGATACAAAGAAACAGATCAAAGTTTAGATGGGTCGGTGAATTTTGTAATAGAACCTATTAAGGACTTAAAAATTAAGCCTAGCCTTCTGTATCGTACCAATAACTTCAACTATGGAAATCACAATGCCAAGGTATCGGTTATAGAGCCTGATGGTGAGGAGAGATTTGTAAGAAGTAACAACGGTTTTTCTAGATATGCTAGTGAGCGTACATATTTGTCGCCTAACTTGGTAGTTTCTTATGAAAAGTCGGTTAACGAAGCGCATAATTTTGCCGGTTTAGTTGGATACCAGCAAGAAGAGACTAATTATACCAGTTTGTGGGGTGCGAAAAATGATCTTATCACCGACGGTGTTCCTTCTATTTCTACTGGGGTAGGTGAGGACAATGTTAATGATTCTGCTGGATCATATGCTACACAAGGGTATTTCGGTAGATTTACTTATAACTACAAGGAAAAATATCTGTTTGAAGTTAACGGTCGTTATGATGCCTCTTCGCGTTTTGCATCGGATAGTCGTTGGGATTTCTTCCCATCTGTTTCTGCAGGATATAATATTGCCAAGGAAAATTTTTGGACAATAGATCAGATCGAAATGTTCAAGCTTCGTTATTCAACAGGTAGCATTGGGAATCAAAACGTACCTAATTATCTATATGTAGGTCGTATGCCAATTAGAACCAACTTATGGTGGTTGGGTAACAACGGGAGACCTAATTATACTTTAACTCCTGGTATTATCAGTCCAGATATTACCTGGGAAACTGTTTCTACGGATAACTATGGTGTTGATGTAGCTGCCCTTAACAATCGTTTACAGTTCTCGTTCGAATATTTTATCAGGACTACAAAAGATATGTTTGGTCCAGCAGAACGTCTACCAGCAGTTTTAGGAACCAATGCCCCACAATCGAATAATGCCAACTTGGAGACCAAAGGTTTTGATTTCAACGTATCATGGAAGGATATGATTGGAGATGTTGGGTATAATGTTGGACTAGTACTTTCTGATGCGGTAACAACCGTAACTGAATATTCTAACCCTAACAACTTATTGAATACCTACAGAGCTGGCCAAAAATTAGGAGAAATCTGGGGCTTCGAAACTGTAGGTTTATACCAGAATCAGGCAGAAATAGATAATGGGGCCGATCAAACTCCAATATATGGAGGCGTATGGTATCCTGGAGATGTACAATACAAGGATCTAAACGGAGATGGAAAAGTAGATTATGGAGATTCTACTTCAGACAATCCTGGGGATAGAAAGGTAATAGGAAACTCAACTCCTAGATATTCTTTTGGATTTAATGCTGGATTGGATTATAAAGGATTCGATTTTGCCATGCTTTGGCAAGGAGTTGCTAAAAGAGAAGTATGGGCCGGTGGCGCATATACTTTTGGAGCAGTGGGTAACCTTTGGCAATCTGCAGGAATGAAAGAACATTTAAATTATTGGTCAGAAGAGAATCCAAATGGATTTTTCCCAAGACCAACCTTTAGATCTACTTGGAGAAACCAGCAGACTCAAACTAGATATTTACAGGACGCTGCTTATATACGTTTAAAAAATATAAGCTTAGGATATAATTTCCAATCTAATGTGCTTGAGTCTTTGGGGCTAAAAAAGCTTAGATTGTTTGTGACTGGAGAGAACTTGGTTACTATCTCTGATATATCTGGAATTTTTGATCCTGAAGCAACCGGAGGGTATTGGGGTAACGGAAAAATCTATCCGCTACAAAAATCATACTCAATGGGATTGAACGTACAATTTTAAATTATAAACAACATGAAAAAAATAAAATACATTGCATTTTTGTTACTAGGGGTCTTTGCTATCTCTTGTAGTGATGATATGCTAAACAAACTTCCGGAAGATGAAATTTCTCCGGAACAATATTGGAAAACTCCCAATGACCTAGCCTTGTTCTTGAATCAATTCTATACCACATTCCCTGTCCATAGCGGCTGGAATGGTGGAATATTCGAGTTTGATAACAACAGTGATAACTTGGCCGATGTTAGTATCAATACAAGGTTTGTAGGTAGTAATACCACTGCGCCAACTTCCGATGGTAACTGGAACGGAAATTACAGTAATATTAGGAATGTAAACTATTATTTGGAAAATAGTGCCACTGCAGAAGGTCCTGCTGATCTAATAGAGGCCTATAATGGGGAAGCTTATTTTTTTAGAGCAATGTTTTATTTCGAATTATTGCAAAGATTTGGTGGAGTACCGTATATTGATAAGGTCTTAAATACCGATTCTCCAGAATTAATGTCGGCAAGAATGCCAAGAAATGAATTGGCAACAAAAATTATTGAAGACTTGGATAAGGCAATAGCTATGCTTCAGCCAAAAGCATCTACTGAAGCCTTTAGAGTGCATAGAGGAATGGCATTGGCATTAAAATCGAACGTAGCGCTTTACGAAGGTACTTGGGAGAAATACCACCAAGGAA
The DNA here is from genome assembly GCF_900141935.1 of Arenibacter nanhaiticus. Taxonomy (GTDB): domain Bacteria; phylum Bacteroidota; class Bacteroidia; order Flavobacteriales; family Flavobacteriaceae; genus Arenibacter; species Arenibacter nanhaiticus. The sequence continues at coordinate 8,888 of NZ_FQYX01000038.1, forward strand.
CTCCGTTTGCCGCTCCTGTGAACGAAAGTGCCAAGTTTTTACAAATGGCTGCAGATGCCGCAGAAACAATAATAAATGAAGGGAATTATGCACTTTACAATAATGGTGAGGCCAATACTTATTGGGATTTATTCACTAAGGTGGACTATTCTAATATTTCAGAGGTGATGTTTTGGAAGAAATATGACGTTAATGAAGGGATAGAACATAAAGTTGGTCATTATATTCCTCAAAGTGGAGCAGGTACTGGGGTAACCAAATCCTTAGTAGATTCTTATTTAAGTATAGACGGACAGCCTATAGGCGTAAGTCCATTGTACAATTCGAGTCAAGAAAGCAGTCTTTCAGATATTGTTGTGAATAGAGATCCAAGACTAGCCCAGACAATTTGTACTCCTGGAGATCTTATTACTGAAAGAGATGGTAATGACGATATATTCTTCGAATTTCCAACATTTAGAGAAAATAATGAGGTAGTATCTACTACTGGGTATCAAATTTATAAAGGAGGTAGTACTGATGAGGAACAAAGATATAACAGTTTTATTGGTGCAATCATTTACCGTTACGCAGAGGTTCTTTTGAATTATGCCGAGGCTAAAGCTGAGTTGGGAACTTTGACACAAGGAGATTTGGATAAATCTGTTAATCTATTAAGGGCCCGTGTTGGAATGCCTTCACTTACAATTGCTCCGGTTGCAGATCCGAACAAAGCATTTCCTGGTGTAAGCGATCTTATTAATGAGATAAGAAGAGAGCGTAGAGTAGAATTAGCATTGGAAGGTAAGCGTTTTGATGACCTTATGCGATGGAAAGCCGATCATCTTATCATTGGGAAAAGACATCAAGGATTTAAAATTGTCGGTAGTGATATGGAAGCTGAATTTCAAGATTTAATAGGAAGTTCTATCCTTGTTAATGCCGATGGCTATATTGATCCATATATCAACGCTGTTCCGGCCGGATTTGGTTTCAATCCTAATAGAGACTATTTGTCGGCTATTCCATCCGAACAAATTGTATTGACAGATGGTGCCATTACACAAAACCCTGGTTGGGAATAGAAGCTAACAAAGAAATGAATTTCCTAATATAGGAAATCAGTATATATCAAGTTATTAGTTAGTTTATTTGTTTAGTTTTAGAAATCCTGTTCAGTCCTTATTGGCTGAGCAGGATTTTTTTTGCTTACGAGTTAAGCAAAACTGTTTATTTATATGGTTTACAATGGGAATGCAATATTAATCTAAGGTTTTAGTGTCTTTAAGTCCAGGGTTAATAATATTTGTACGACCATTTCTTAAGAAGGCAAGTAGCGACCGTGAAACGTCTATCCTAATGCAGCCTTCATTAAATATCGTCGCCTTTTTTTTTAGAGGTGTAAATAGGAAATACATATGTCTTGCGTACTACAAATTAATTAGATTAAATCGTTGAAGACCCATTTGGTAAAATGATTTTGTATAAAAGCTTTGTTTAATATTTTTTCAGTCCACAAGTGTTTTTGTGGTTAGGAGCTATACCGGTGTTTGCAATGATATTGATGTGATTGGTAACCAAATTTTTAGTAGTTGGGTATGGGTTTTATAGCTTAAATAAAATATAAAACATTGATATGTAGTGGTTAATGTTTTTATAATTGTTTTTGAAGTAACCTTAATGTATTACTTATGTAACCTAAATGTTGCCTTTTGTTTTTTTAAAGAAGGGAGTAGAGTTTCTACATTACATTAGGAGAAATATAAAGATTCCGAGGCGTTGGATAACCATTATATACAATTGTACAAGGAAAAGTATTAAAAATAAGAACCTAATTAAAAAGAATAGAAATTAAAGAAAGATCAAATTATGAATAGAGTATTATACTTGTTGGTTGCTTTTTGTTCCTTTTGGGCACAAGGACAATTTATCCCAGCACCCGATAATGTGAGTTATCAAGAAGGTAGTTTTGTGCTAGACAACAGTACAGGGGTTGTTTTAGAAAAAATAAGTAATGACGAAGGGAAAGCCTTAGTGCAGTACTTGTCTAAAAAGATTGAAGATGAGACGGCTGTTAAGATCAGTCAGAAAAAAACAACCCAAAAGAATATTGTTTTTGAACTGACAGAAAGAGCCGATAAGGAGCTGGAGGATGAGGGGTATAAGTTAAAAATATCATCTTCAGAGATTCGGATAACGGCTAATTTTAGAGCAGGACTTTTTTATGGAGTACAGTCGCTGTTGCAATATGTGTATAGCAACAATACCCAACAGCCAATACAATTGGCAAACTTGGAAGTAACAGATTCTCCCAACGTAAAATGGAGAGGGTTTGTGCTAGATGTGAGCCGGCATTTTTATTCGGTAAAGACCATAAAAGAAATGCTAGATCTTATGGCTTTTTATAAATTGAATGTTTTTCATTGGCACCTTACCGATAATGAGGGCTGGCGTTTAGAAATTAAAAAGTATCCTAAATTAACTTCTGTGGGAGCTTGGAGAAAAGAGATCCCAGGAAGTGTAATCTATAAGCCAGACTCAACCTATGTGAAAAAACTAGACGGAAAACCTTTTATTTATGGGGGTTATTACTCCCAAGATCAGGTAAAAGAAATTGTCGCATATGCGCAAGAAAGAAATATTACAGTTATTCCAGAAATCGATATGCCAGGGCATTCTGGCGCGGCTTTAACGGCATATCCAGAATTCTCTTGCGAAAAACATATTCAGGAAACTCCAAATTCTACCTTATGGAACGGCGTTGTAAATCCATTGGATGTTAATTTAAATTACTGTGCAGGACAAGAATCGACCTTCGAATTTTTGGAGGATGTGTTAACAGAAGTGTTGGCCCTTTTTCCCTCGACCTACATTCATGTTGGGGGCGATGAAGTAGATAAATCCTATTGGGAAAAATGCGATAAGTGTCAAGTTAGAATGAAGGAAGAGAAATTAGGGGATGCCCATGAATTACAGAGTTATTTTATAAAAAGAATGGCTAGGTTCTTGGAGGAAAACGACCGTAAACTTATTGGTTGGGACGAAATTCTGGAAGGTGGAGCACCTAAAAATGCTATGGTAATGAGCTGGAGAGGTGAAAAAGGAGGTATAGCAACGGCCAAATTAAAACAAGAGGTGATTATGGTACCCAGTAATCCTTTATACTTTAATCGATATCAAGACGATCCCGAGAATGAACCTTTTGCTGCGAGTTTTTCTATCAACACTTTAGAAAAGGTTTACCAATATAATATTATTCCCGATGTCCTTTCCGAAGAAGAAAAAAAATACATAAAAGGGGCGCAATTTGCCATATGGACCGAGTTTATATCTTCTGTAGAGCATTTAGAATATATTTTATTGCCTAGAATGCCGGCTTTTGCCGAAAATTTGTGGTCTAAGCCCCAAAATAAAAATTATGAAGATTTTATCTCGCGCTTACATAAGGGACATTTTGAATATTGGAAGCGAAATGGAATACGTTTCCATCCCAAAGAATATCAAAAGTCGATTTATTAAGACTGCTGTGGACGGTTTTGACGATTCTTTTTTGAAGTTTAAGAAAAGGGTTGTAATTATGTCAGACATAATAAATCCGAAGCGGAGTCATAGCCGTTTCGGATTGAATTAATTTAGTTATACGTCATGATCAAAAAAATTATAGCACTAGGCCTTTTGTTCAGTTGCTGGACAATTTTTTCCCAAGAAAACGATTGGGAGAATCCATTGGTAATCGAAAAAAACAAATTGGCCCCTAGAGCAACTTCGGTGTCATATCCCAACGAGGCCTTGGCCTTGAAAGGGGATATTAGCAGTTCTCCAAGGTATAAATCCTTAAATGGGAACTGGAAATTTAATTGGGTGCCTACGCCAGATTTGGCTCCTAAAGATTTTTATAAACAAGAATATAACAGTGAAGCTTGGGGAGAAATTCCTGTTCCGGCCAACTGGGAACTTAATGGGCATGGTATGGCTATTTACACCAATGTAGTGTATCCTTTTGTTCCTGTGGCACCACCTTTTGTTCCAGAAGACGATAATCCTACGGGTAGTTATTTAACCTCTTTTTCATTGCCATCGGACTGGAGTGATAAAAAAGTTGTCCTTCATTTTGGAGGGGTAAGTTCGGCCTTTTATGTATGGGTCAATGGCGTAGAAGTAGGGTATAGTCAAGATAGTAGGCTACCGGCAGAATTTGATATCACGCCGTATTTGGTAGAGGGGGAAAATAAGTTGGCGGTAAAGGTGTATCGTTGGAGTGACGGTTCTTACCTAGAAGATCAAGATCATTGGAGGCTGAGCGGTATTCATAGAGATGTATATCTAGAAGCCATGCCAAAAGTGCATATTAACGACTTTTTTGTACTCACCGAACTCGACGAAGATTATAAAAATGCGACTTTAAAAATAAAAACCACCTTCACTAATGAAGATGACCTTGACCTAGATGGTTATAAAATCAAGGCCCAATTGTTCTCTGCTAAAGGGAAACCAGTTTTGGACACTTTATTAGAGAGAAATGTGAACGATTTATTAAAGCAATGGTCGCCACCAAGGGGACAAAAGAATTTTGCTTCCTTAGAAAAAGAAATCAAAAATCCTCTAAAATGGTCAGCAGAGTTTCCTTACCTCTATAAGCTAGTATTATACCTAGAGGATGCGCAAGGTACCTTATTGGAAACTAGAAGTGTTAAAGTCGGGTTTAGAGAAATAGAAGTAGTAGAGGGGGAGCTATTGGTGAACGGAAAGCCTGTGTTGTTGTATGGTGTCAATAGGCATGACCATGATGAAAATACAGGGAAAGTGGTTAGCTATGAAACCATGTTGAAGGATGTACTGTTGATGAAGCAGTTTAATTTTAACGCGGTACGTACCGCGCATTACCCCAACGACCCAACTTGGTACGACTTATGCGACGAGTACGGTATTTATGTAATGGACGAGGCCAATTTGGAGACACACGGATTGGGAGGAACACTTTCGAACGTTCCAATGTGGAGCTATGCGTTTTTAAAACGGGGTATAGCCATGGTAGAAAGAGATAAAAACCACCCTTCTATTATTTCATGGTCCTTAGGGAATGAAAGCGGAATGGGGCCAAACCATGCGGCAATGGCCGGTTGGATCAAAGATTATGACCCTTCTCGATTGTTGCATTACGAGGGAGCACAGGATTTAATAAATACGGGGCAACCTAACCTAAAGCCCGATCCTGCCTATGTCGATATATTAAGTAGAATGTATAACGATGTAGACTATATGGTAGAATTGGCACAGCAAAAAAACGATAATAGACCTATTATTTGGTGCGAATACGCACACGCCATGGGGAATTCCTTGGGCGATTTTGTGTCGTTTTGGGACGCGATAAAAGCAGAGAAACGTTTAATCGGTGGATTTATATGGGATTGGACCGATCAGGGAATTGCTAGAACCGATGAAAATGGCAAAAAATATTGGGCCTATGGAGGCGATTTTGGAGAAACCATTCATTTGGGGAATTTTTGTATCAATGGTGTGGTATCCCCAGACCAATCCCCAAAACCAGCCCTTTGGGAAAGTAAAAAAGTCTTTCAGCCTATAAGCATCCAAAATATTGATCTTGAGAAGGGAGAATTTGTCGTAAAAAACTGGCATCATTTTGCAAACTTGGATAAGTACAATGTAAATTGGAGCTTAAGTGCCAACGGCATTGAAATTCAATCCGGAAAATTAGCGCCAATTTCATTGGAGGCCGGAGGTAGTAAAACAATCTCAATCCCTTTTAAGAAGCCAAGGATAAAAGAAGGAGAGGACTATTACTTAAAACTTTCTTTCGTATTAAAAGAAGATGCTTCTTGGGCAAAAAAAGGTCATGAAGTGGCATGGGAGCAATTTGAGATGCCCTGGAAGTTTATGGGTGATACCGCCGAAAACTTCGCTAAAATGAAGGAGGTAGTTTTGGAAAAAAGAGCCGATGAAACGTCTATTTCTTTGAATTCATTCCGCCTTGGTTTTGATAACACGAATGGGCTTCTTTCTTCCATTAAAAAGGATGGTAAAGAATGGCTAAAAGCTCCTTTAACGGTAAATTTCTGGCGTGCATTAACCGATAACGACGAAGCTAGCCAAGTTGAAAAAAGACAGGGCTTCTGGAAAAATACCCAGGAAAGAAGCCAATTGCTAGACTTTAATGTGCAGGAAGTAAATTCAAAACTTATAACGGTAACAACCAAGACAAAACTACATAAAAAAGATAGTGAGGATACCGCTGCAATTGTAAATACTATTTATAAGGTTTATGGAGACGGAACCATTAAAGTACAGTGTGCTATAGTACCCAATGAAGAATTGCCAGAATTGCCCAGGTTTGGTATGCAGGTGCAATTGAACGATGAATTTGATACTTTGGAATGGTTCGGAAGAGGGCCTCACGAAAATTATCAGGATAGAAAAACTGGCGCTGCCGTTGGTTTGTTCAAGAAATCCGTAAAGGGCGATTTTTTCGACTATGTAATGCCACAAGAAAGCAATAACTACACAGGAGTGCATTTTTTTAAATTGGTCAATAACAAAGGATCTGGGATTTATGTGAAAGGAGACCATGACTTGAGTATAAGTGCATGGCCCTATACTATGGAAGATATAGAAAAGGCAAAGCATATCAACGAATTACCGACAAGAAATTTGGTGACCCTAAATATCGATCATAAACAAATGGGTGTAGGTGGAGATAACAGCTGGAGTCTAAGGGCTAGACCACATGAGGAGTTTAGGTTAGCTTCACAACCATATACCTACAGCTATACTATAAAATTGTTGGATAAATAGAAATAATGGAAGAAATGGTTTCAAAGGATGTTATATTTTTGAACTACCATGAATTAATAGGAATTTAATAAATTAAAATACATGTATAAATTAATAGGAGCTACTTTTTCAATAGTATTTCTGTTGTGGGGGAATGACATTGATCCAAAAAAGAAAAACAAAACTCAAGAAAGAAAAGTAGCGGTCGTAAACCAACAGTTTCAGCCTCCGATGATGGGGTGGGCCAGTTGGAACAACTATAGGGTGAATATCAATGAGGACATCATAAAAGCACAGGCCGATGCCATGGCTACATCTGGACTAAAAGATGTTGGCTATTCTTATATTAATGTAGACGACGGATTTTTTGGGGGGAGAGATGAAAATGGCGCCCTATTGTATCATAAGGAGCGTTTTCCTAGCGGGATGAAATCGCTTGCCAAGTACATACATTCCAACGGGTTAAAGGCAGGGATATATTCGGATGCAGGGATTAATACCTGTGCGTCTTATTGGGATAAGGATACCATTGGTGTAGGCATGGGATTGTACGGTCACGAATACCAAGACTTAACTGTATTTCTTAAAAAGTGGGATTACGACTTCATCAAAATCGATTGGTGTGGCGGAGAATGGTTAGGATTAGATGAAGAGTCTAGATATACGGCCATTGGGAAGATGATCAAAGAGATCAAGCCTTCGGCCCAATACAATGTTTGTAGATGGGAATTTCCAGGGGAGTGGGTAACACAGGTAGCCGATTCATGGCGGATTTCTGGGGATATTGATAACACCTTTGAATCTATTTTGCATATTATTGACCTGAATGCCGATTTGTGGATGCATAGCAGTGCCGGGCATTACAATGATATGGATATGCTTCAGGTGGGTAGAGGAATGACTTATGAAGAAGATAAGGCGCATTTCTCTATGTGGAGTATAATGCATTCGCCGCTTTTGTTAGGAAACGACCTGACCACCATGAGCAAAGAAACCTTAGATATTGTAACCAACGAAGAAATAATCGCCCTTAATCAAAGTCCGTTTGTATACCAAGCAAGACGTTTGGTAGACCAAGGAGATTTGGAGGTATGGGCTAAGCCTATGGTTTCTACCATGAGTGGGGAAGTAGCTGTGGCGCTTTTAAACCGTTCTAAAGAAACTGCTACGATGCGTCTCGATATGGAAACCATTGGGATCGATACCGATAAAGGGTATACTATGCGCGATCTATGGGCTAAGAAAGACTTTTCCGTTTCAAAAGAAGATTACAAAACCTTTACGGTTCCAGCACATGGTGTGGTGGTTTTAAAAGTAAAAGGAACGGCATTGCCTTATAACCGTTTTCAGTATAAAGATAAGGCTGTAACTCCTTAAGTCTGCGAGAAAATAAATGTATCAAAAATAGCGGGGCATAGTAATGTCTCGCTTTTTTTGTTAAATTTTTAGAAATGGCTCCTTTAGGGGCCACAGTCTTAATATAATGGGTTGAATTAGTAAGTCTTTAAATAGGTGTTTATGAGAAGCAAACTCTTAGAGTGTTTTTAAAATTTTGAAAAGACACTATCCCGCCAATATTGACCGAAAACGATTTAAATAGACTGGTTTGCAATTCTTCGTACCAAGATTTACTAAAAAGGTTTCGTTCTTATCGCTCTGAAGGTATTTATACGCCCCTACAAAGGAAGGAACTATTGTATTTCTAGGATATGATGGAGGAGGAAAATGGAGAGGTAAGGCTGGCGATGCCTATGTGGCTTTTGCCTTGCCTTAGAGCCTATTAGTCATGAACGCTGTGATAATTATTCTTTTAAAAGAAAAAATAAGATGAGGCCATCCTTAAATTCCTCTCTTATTTTTGTAAAAGCAATCCGCATTTGAGATTCCACTGTTTTTATGGAGATCCCCAGTTCATCGGCAATTTCTTTATATTTTAAGCCCTTAAGTTTTAGGTTTAGGATTTCTTGGCAACGTTCTGGTAATTGCTCAATACTCTTTTTAAGGCGGTTGGTATAATCTTCGCTATCTATGTCATTTGTTTCGATAACTTCTTGTAAGGCTTCTTGCTTTAAATCCTCTAAGAAGGTTTGTTCTTTATTCCTTTGTCTTAAACTTTGTAAAAATAAATTATTGGACATTTTATAGAGGTAACTCTTGATAGAGGTGTGAATCACTATTGTTTCTCGTTTTCTCCACAACGTAACAAAAGTCAATTGTGCCAACTCTTCTGCCGTATCCAAGTCGGTTGTAAAACCTTTTAAATAGGCGCAAAGAGGTTGGTAATGAGTGTCAAAAAGCAATTTAAATGCGCTCTGGTCTCCATTTTTAATACCATCAATCAAATGCTTCTGATCTCTCAATTGTTCATCGTTTTTTTTATAGAAAGTGACAATAATATAAATAAATTAAAAAAATGTTAAGGGTAAATCATTTTTTCTGCATCATATAAGTGTACGCTAAATTTTTAAGGGTTGAAAAAGATTATAATTAAATATTTGAACGAAGAGATTTCTAAGGAGGAATTGCAGCTGTTGAGTGCATGGGTTAAAAAACCTGAAAATCAGGAAACCTTTAAATCTTATGTGCAAATAAATCATAAGCTGAACAAAACGTATCAAAAAGTAGATGCTGACAAAGCCTATAAAAAGATATTGGATCAACTCGATGATGTTCATTTAGAAAAAAGACCACAAATTATAAAGATTTCTTCAAATTGGTTGAGATATGCAGCGGTATTTATAGGTTTTCTCCTAATTGGTGTTGTGTTGATAAAGAAATTGGACAAAGAAGATAGTTTTGTCAGTACTTCAAATATTACCTTGGAGCTAGAAGATGGTAGTATCCAAATCGTGCATGAAAACCAAAATACAGTTATTGTAGATTCATTAGGACTAATTGTTTCTGAACAAAAAGAAAACGAATTGATTTATTTCGATAAGGTAGCATTAAGAGGCGCAGAAGAAAAAGAACCCCATTTTAATATCTTAAAAGTACCCTACGGTAAAACTTTCGGCATAGCACTTTCCGACGGTTCTAAAATTACTTTGAATGCCGGGTCACAACTAAAATATCCAGTTCATTTTGTCAAGGGAAAAAAACGGTCTGTAATTTTAAACGGAGAAGCGTATTTTGATATAGCCAAGGATACAGAACACCCTTTTGTGGTAAATACTAAGGATATGGACATTCAGGTATTAGGTACACAGTTTAATGTAACCTCTTATACACAGGACGAGAAAACCTATACGGTATTGGTAGAAGGTAAAGTAGCTGCCAAAAGTAAATTGCAAGAAAACGATTCCATCATATTAAGTCCAAATCAAAGAGTCTTTTTTGAGGAGGGGTATTTAAAGCATGAATCAGTGAAAATCGAAAAATATGTAGGATGGCTTTCAGGGCAGTTAGTGTTTATAGATGATTCTTTTGCCGTTATTGCTCATAAGCTAGAAAGGAAATTTGACCTTAAGATCGTTAATGAGTATCCGGCACTTGATGACATTACTATTACAGCGACTTTTAAAGATCAGGATATCCATGAAATATTAAAAACCTTTCAAACCTATCTACCTTTTAAGTACACCATAAAAAATGGAACGGTTACTATAACGGAACCAGATCAAAAATAATTAATAAAAAAATAGGGAAAATGCGGCAACATTTCCCCTATTACTTTAAATCCAAATTTAACTGAAATATACACCAATTAAATCCAAGTAAATTTATGAAAAAACTTCGAATCAAGAATGGGCTATGGCGCATTCTAAACCAGTCTCAACTAAAGATGAAATTAACCCTTTTGTTTTTGTTTCTCAGTTTGTTCCAAATAAGTGCTTCTAACACCTATGGTCAGAACAATAGAGTTTCTATTTATGTTAGCGAAGTACCGCTAATACAAGTCTTTCAAATGATTGAACATCAAACTGACTATCGTTTTTTTTATAACAGCAAAGATTTGGATGTTAGAAAAAAATTGGTGTTTAATATAGAAGACAAGCAGTTGACGGAAGTGTTGGAACAACTTTTTAGAAATAGCGATATTTCTTATCAGATTTTCGGGAACCAAATTGTATTAAAAAAGGAAGTGGCCCCTACGAGAGATGTAACGGTTAATCTTGCCCAACAGCAAACACCATTAACGGGTAATGTTTCCGATAAATTTGGGACCCCTTTAGCCGGAGTAACTGTATTGGTAGAAGGTACCAATCATGGAGTAGTAACCAATTTTGATGGAGAATTTAAGATTTCACTGAAAGAATCAGAGAAGGTTTTGGTGTTTTCTTATTTGGGGTACAGACCTTATCGTATCGTAGTTGGCGAACAAACCAATTTAAATATTATCATGGAGGAAGATTTCAGCCAATTAGAGGAGGTCGTTTTAATTGGGTACGGTCAACAAAAGCGTGAGGCTGTTTCCGGAGCTGTTTCTTCTATTAAAACTAAAGATATAGTACAAGCTTCTGTTGGTTCAATAGGATTCGACCGAAGTTTAGGAGGATTGGTTAAAGGAGTGCAAGTGTCACAAAATACAGGTCGTCCAGGAGCGCCGGTACGATTAAATATTAGAGGGGTTACCTCTCCGTTATCTTCAGGGGGACTTAACCAGCCTTTATTTGTTATAGATGGCGTGCCATTTAATTTAGATGCCTTAAAAGGCGCTAACCCGTTGTTGACAATCAATCCAGCCGATATTGAGAGCTTTGATGTTCTTAAAGATGCAGCCGCTACCTCAATTTATGGATCTAGAGGTGCTAATGGAGTTATTCTCATTAAAACCAAAAGAGGTAAAAAAGGGCAAGCACCATCGGTGAATATGTCCTATACTACTACAATAGCCAAACCAATTAATACGGTGAATGTGCTAGATGCCAATCAATATCGAAATTATTACGATATGATGATTGGTAACAGTGTAAATGCAATGAATGCCGGTCAATTAGATCCGTTTTTCTCCTTCGATTTAGCAAATATTGGAAAGGTCGCTTTAGACTGGAGTACTTTTATGGTTAATTATGATGGTCTGAGGGACGATTATTTTGGAGATGCTAATACGAATTGGAATAAAGAAGTGTTTAGAAGTGCCGCAGTGACCAAACAGGCAAATATAAGCCTGAACGGTGGTAGCGAGAAAACCAACTATGCCTTTAGTCTTTCGTATACTGACCAAGAAGGACTGACTCTTAAAGATGGATTGGAGCAATATACAATGGCAATGTCTTTAGATACAGATGTTAGCGACTTTATAAAAGTAGGAGGATCTATCAACTTAGGACATACAGAAGCTACTTCTGGGGAGGATGATCTTTTTGGACAATATACCATTAATACCTCTATCGCAAGGGCGCGACCAGATTTACCGGTACGGGATGAAAATGGAAAACTTCTAGGACAGTCTGATTATACCTATGGTGCTTTTGAAACAATAGAGCCTAATCCTCTAATGCGTTTGCAGAATAAGACCAACAACAAAACCTATAATTTTATAGGGAATTCATATGTGGAAGTAAAGCCTGTTAAGGATTTGACGTTAAAAGCAGATGTGAATGCTGCTGTGTTTTACACGGACAACAGTTCTTTTGTGCCAAAAGTAACCCAAACAGATTTTCAGTTCTTCCCTAATGATTCATTTTTGAGCGAAACTAATGGTTTGGTCTCTAATGTAACCACCAATCTGACCGCTAAATACGACCTAAGTGTTGCAAATCATGATTTTAATCTTTTAGTAGGTGCTGCCTGGGATCGAACAAATTATAACAACAAAAGCCATTTTTACGCAGGTTTCCCTGATGATGATATCTTAATCAATGCTTCTTCGGCAGAAACAGTGTTGTCTTATACGGGCAATAGATTGGAAACAGGCTTAAATTCTTTGTTTTCTCGTTTGACTTATGGGTATAAAAACAGGTATAACGCAACGGTAAACTTTAGAACGGATACTTCCTCTAAATTTGGACCAGGAAATAAAAGGGCTTATTTTCCCTCCTTGTCCGCTAGTTGGAATATCGCTAATGAAAACTTCCTGACTGATGTAGAAAAAGTAAATACCTTGAAATTTAGAGCAAGTATAGGTAGGGTAGGATCTACTAATGTATCCGATTTTGCTTATTTGCAATTTTTCCAGACCAATTCCAGTGATGTCTACAATGGTAGTTCTGCTGTGATTCCTAATAATAATTTCCCTAATACAGAGATTGGATGGGAAACTACGGAAGAGATCAATGTAGGATTGGATTTTGCATTTTTCAACTCCCGATTAAGAGGTGGGGTAGACGTGTACAACAGAAAAACGACCGATGCGTTGGTGAGCACTCCGTTACCTTTAGAATTAGGACCTAATAGCTACTTCGCTAACTTTATCGATGTCTCTAACAGAGGGGTAGAAGTAAGTTTGGGCGGTGATATTGTAAGAGGTAACGATTTTACATGGAGCACTAATGTAAACTGGTCTGTAAACCGAAACAAATTGGATAAGCTTAAGGGAGCAAATATTAATCCTTTCCAATTAGACTATTATGTAGAAGGAGAACCTGTAGGTACAATTAAAGGATATAAAGTAGTGAAGATTTTTCAAACTCAAGATAAGGTTGATGCCTTAAATGCGAATGCACCAGATGGTTTTTACGATCAGTTTTCTACAAGTGTAGGAGATTTTATGTATGAAGATGTGAATGGGGACGGAGAGATCACTGCGGACGACCGAACTATAATTGGTGATATTCAGCCCGATTTTTTTGGAGGTATTTCTAATACCTTTACCTATAAGAACTTAAGTTTAAAGGCCTTAATGCAGTACTCTGTAGGTGCTGAAACCATCTGGAATTCTATTCCAATGAGTACTTTTAACACCTTGGGTGAAAACAAGTACAGCGAATATGCTTTAAATACATGGACTCCTGAAAATACGGATGCACGTTATGCAAGAGCACTTTATTTTGATCCGTCACAAAGTGGTAGAATTTCAGACAGATACCTGTTTGATACTTCTTATTTAAGATTGAAAAGTGTTCAGTTAACCTATGATTTTGATAAAAATCTTATGGATAAATTTGGTTTGGATGGGGCTAGAATAACCTTGTCGGGTACTAATTTAGTTACTTGGACCAAATGGCCTGGAATAGATCCTGAAACTTTTTCTGAAAGAGGAGGGATTATAGATCAGGTAAGTAATGAAGATCCTTATCCTTTGGCCAAGGCTTTTTCATTAGGTGTTCAAATTCAATTCTAAAAAGGGGATTTTTTCCAAATAGATGCAATACCCATTTACCATTTTTTAATGAACCGAAATGTTAAAGGGGTATTCCATCGAACCGATAACAAACAAAAATTATAAAATCGATGATAACATATAAAAACATACTTAAAACAACGGCCTGCCTTACTTTGGTACTGGGGATGGGCAGTTGTAGCATAGACGATATAAAGCCTAATAATCAATTAACCCAAGAGAATACCATCAGGGACGAAGCTTCTGCCCAACAGGTACTTAATGGGGTTTATGATCTAGGAAGGGAATTTGACCTCGCCTTTTTTCCGTTGCATTTAGCTGCCTATGGTAATGAAGGAATGATTACGGGAGGATTGTCCGGAGGACAAGGGTTCAATACCAATGAAGTACCTGTAGAAAATAGGTATTTGACCAATGTGTATAACGGACATTACAAAATTATCAATGCTGCTAATTTCTTGATTCAAGAAGTCGAGGCAGGAATGGCCGTAGGGATTTCAGAAGAAAGTAAGATGAGTATCCTTTCCCAAGCAAAATTTCAAAGAGCCTTTTCATATTTTAACTTGTTGCGTTATTTCGGCCAGTTTTACGATTTAGATTCTTCTTATGGCGTAGTAGTAAGGACGGAATTTTCTTCTGAATTAAATGCTCAGCCTAGGAGTTCTGTTCAAGAGGTGTACAATCTTATTATAGAAGACCTAGAATTTGGTGCAGCCAACGGCCCTATGTTTGTTGAGCATTTCTATACTGGTAGTTTAGCGTCTAAAGCCTTATTGGCTAAGGTTAAATTATATGTTGGAGATTATGCCGGCTCCGCGGTATTGGCAAATGAAGTAATTAATAACGGTGAGGGCTATGCCTTGGAATTCCAATATGGAGATATCTTTAACAACAGCTTTTATTCATCAGAAGTAATATTTGCTCCCTTTTCTGGTCCGGGTTCTGAAGGAGGCAGTAAAATGGATCAGATCAACAGAACTACGTTTAGTGAAACCTTACGTTCCTTGGCCGATGCCCAAGTTGGCTTAGCCAATGATGGCGATTTAACAGGTACTGGGGCTGCTTATGATCCTCGTTTTAGCTTTGCCTATTCAGATGCAACCAAAGGAGTTAACGCTCAAGGGAAATATCCTTTTGGAAGCACAGTAGGCTCACAGAACAACACCTTGTACCACCTAAGACTGGCAGAGGTTTATTTGATTCATGCCGAAGCAGAAGCAAGACGTCAGGGAGGCGACCTTGATGCGGCATTGGCTAGCCTAAATGCCCTGAGAGATCGTGCCGGAGTGACCCCGATAGTATTGGCCGACAAGGCTAGCTTATTAGAGGATATCCGTCAGGAGAAATTGTTGGAATTGTTTTTCGAAAATGGAGAGTCCTGGTTTGATGTGGTGCGTTATGATGTGTTGGGAGACCTAACGGCTTCTTCGGTAAAAGCAACGCTTACCTCAGGAAATAAATTCGTTTTGCCCATCCCTTCACAAGTTTTGATTGGAAACAAAGCTGTAAACCAGAATCCTGGATACTAATATTAGTTTAATAAAATTATAAATAAACATCATGAAAAATTTATTTATCCTTGGACTAATGGCACTTTTAGTGTCATGCAAACAGGAACAACCACCAAAAGATTACGCCGTAATCCATGGAACCATAGAAAATCCAAAAGAAGGATTAAAATTAAGACTGTACAATCCGGAGACTTCTGAGTCAATGTCCATAAAAGTTGATGAAAATGGTCAATTCCGTGATACTTTAAAATTAGAATTACCAGTTACTTACACTTCGGTTTACGGAGAGGTTTTTAACCTCTACCTAAAAAATGACATGGATGTAGAAATTAACTTCGACGCCGATAAAATCTCGGAGAGCATCGTTTACAAAGGAAAGGGTAAAGCCGAAAACGACTTTTTGAAATCTAAATCCAAGCAGGTGTTAAATCTTTTTGGAAAAGATTACAAAATATATTTAGGATTGAATCAGGCCGATTTCGAGGCTAGGACCAATGCCTTTGTAAATAAAATATACAGTCAGTTAGAGGAGCAACAAGCTGTTTTGGGAGCCGACTTTGTAGATGCAGAAAAAAAGAAAATTGACGCTTTTAAAAAGGACATGACTGTTCAACATGTAGAGCAGTTAAAGATAAATGAAGAATTGGCACAAGGAAAGCCTTCACCAGATTTTCAGGATTATTTAAACTATGACGGCGGTACCACCTCTTTAAAAGATTTAAAGGGGAGTTATGTGTATATTGATGTATGGGCTACTTGGTGTGTTCCATGTGTCTATGAAATTCCCTTCTTAAAAGAAGTAGAAAAAGAATTTCATGGTAAAAACATAAAATTCGTGAGTATCTCTGTAGATCGTAAGGCCGATGAGAAAAAATGGCGCGACATGATTAAGGAGAAGGAATTGGGAGGTGTACAGTTGTTGGCAGATAATGAAACATCGTCAAAATTCATGACCGATTATTATATTTACGGAATCCCTCGTTTTATCTTATTAGATCCTGATGGGAATATTGTGAGTTACGATGCGCCAAGGCCTTCAATGCCAGAATTGAAAGACCTAATATCGTCTTTAGATATTTAATGTTTTTTATTTGAGTTAGTGATGTTAAGATCAGGGATGTAATGTTCCTGGTTTTTTCTTCTTTACCTTTACCGAGGACTATCTTAAAGTAGTTTTTAAGTAGCTGTTCGAAGCATATTTCATAACGTATACCAATACATGTAGGAATTGTTCGAGCGCCATAGATTTGATAGAAATTTTATTACCCCATATATTAATTAAAGTATCAGAAAATGAGTAAAAAATCTCCATTCAGGTGGCTGCTTTTAGCAGTAGCCTTTTTATCGATCCAACAGTATGCCGTTGGTCAAAAAATCGATTCCAAATTCTCCAAAATAAAGGAGATGGGAGGCATTCAGGAATACACATATTTGCCTAATGGTATGCAAATATTATTGCTGCAGGACAATGCAGCCCCTGTTGTAACTGTGCAAATGGTATATAGGGTGGGGTCTAAGCACGAGGTGACCGGAAATACAGGATCTACCCATTTATTGGAACATTTGATGTTTAAGGGTACCAAGAAATTCAACAAAGAAAGCGGTACTTCTATCGATAGTAAATTAACGGCCATCGGAGCGCAGATGAATGCGACTACTTGGAACGATAGAACCAACTATTATGAGACCATCCCTAGTGATAAAATAGAACTTGCCTTAGATATAGAATCGGACAGGATGAGAAATGCTTTTCTTTTAAAAGAAGATAAGGAAGCCGAGATGACCGTGGTAAGAAACGAATTTGAAAGGGGAGAAAACAACCCTAATGCAGTTTTAGGAAAAGAAATATGGTCTACGGCCTATATGGCACACCCATATCACCATTCTACTATAGGATGGCGTTCGGATATTGAAAAAATGCCTATTGAAGTCTTAAGAAATTTCTACGATACCTATTACTGGCCAGACAATGCTACCCTTACCATTATTGGTGATTTTGAAAAAAAGAGTCTTTTTAAATTGATTGACAAATATTTTGGCCCTATTTCCAAGGCACCACATAAGATGCCACAACCGTACACAGAAGAACCACAGCAGTACGGTCCAAGAAGGGTCGTTATCAAAAAACCTGGGCAACAAGGGGTACTTTCGGTAGCTTACAAAATTCCGGGAACATTACATGAGGATATGCCTGCCCTGACCGTTTTGGGAGAAATCTTGGGATCGGGAACCTCTTCTGTATTTAACCGTTCTTTTGTGGATACAGGAATTGCTTTTTATGGCTATAGCAGTGTGTCCAATTTTCAGGACGTAGGGCTTTTTACAACAGCCCTTGGATTCTCTGCCGAAAAAGACCACGAAGCGGTAAACAAGCAGTTGTTGCAAGTTTTAGATAGCGTAAAAACCAATGGCGTTCAACAAAAAGATGTAGATAGGATTATCGCTAAATTAAACGCGGAAACCGTGTTGTACCGCGATGGCTCTGGAAGTATCGCCAGTGAACTTACCGAAACAATAGCTGCAGGCGATTGGACAGAATTTGTTACAGCGAGTGATAAATTAGCGAAAGTAACCGCTGCCGATGTAAATAGGGTAGCCAAAAAATATTTGGTAGAAGACCAAAGTACTACAGGATATTTTATTCCGATCGCACCAGGTGCTAGTGAAACTGCTGAAGAAGCCCCAGCAAATTTTTGGGAGCCAGGGAACCAAAAACAATATTACAGATATCCGCAAGGAGAGAAAACGGCGGTATTACCATCGAAGGCAGTTGGTGAAGATGTTTATTTGGCCCTTCCCAAAACCAAAGGAGATGAGAAAGTAGCCCGTAAAACCGTTGCAGGAATAGATGTAATCAGTAAAAAAACTGGCGCCAAAGATTTCGTTACCGTAGCGGCAAGCTTTCCTATTGGAAGTTATTTGGATCCTAACAATAACGAAATGATACCTTCTTTGACAACACAATTGTTGAAAAAAGGAACACTTAAAAACGATAAGTTTCAATTCTCTCAAAAATTAGAGAAATTGGGTGTCGATATAAATGTTTCTGCCGGAGCTTATAATGTAAGTATTAGTTTTAAGTGTCTTACGAAAGATGTTGAGACCGTTATTGATCTTTTGGCAGAAGAGTTAAGATATCCTTTATTCGATGCTAAAGAATTTGAGCTTATCAAACAACAGAATATTGGTGGAATGAAGCGAGGGTTGACAGATCCGGGTACCATGGGAAGAATTGCCATGTTACAGAACCTGTACCCTAAAGATCACCCAAATTATACTTTTGATATTGAAAAAACGATAAAAGATATTGAAAATGCTAGCTTGGAAGATGTAAAAGCATTCCATAAAAGGTATTTTGGACCCAAAGCGATGCATTTAGTAGCAATCGGGGATGTTGAAACCAAGCCCCTGTATGCTGCTTTGACAAAGGCATTCAAAGGATGGACCGGTGGTGAAGAGCAAGAGTTACCTACGATTAAAGTAGAAGCTTCCATGGCAAAAACAACCGTAGTTACTATTCCTGAAAAACCTAGTGCAGAAATGTTTATTGCGCAATATACAGGTATCAAAAGATCGGATAAGGACTTCCTTCCTTTCTTTATCGGAAACCATATTTTTGGTGGAGGATTCTCAGGTAGACTGATGCGTACAGTAAGGGACGAAGATGGTCTTACCTATTCTATTGGTGCCGGACATACGGGACATACTTATACAGGTGGACATTGGTTGATCAACGCTTCTTTTAATCCAGAACTTTTCCAAACAGGATTGGATGCCACCATGGCACAATTGAAACTTTGGGTTAAAGACGGCGTTACACAGAGTGAGCTAGAGGCTAAAAAGTCGAACCTTACAGGTAGTTTTAAAGTTGGAATGGCCACAACTGCTGGCTTGGCAGGAACTATCTTGAGTTTTGTTGAAAGAGGCTTAGAGCCCGATTATATTTATCAGTACCCCAAAGATGTAGAAGCAGTTACGTTAGAAGAAGTAAATGCAGCGATCAAAAAATATATCGATTTGGATAAGCTGATTATTATAAAATCTGGTTCCTTGGATGAAAATGGAACGCCATTAAAATAAAAAAATCCTTACTTTTTGTACTATTGTAGAAAAATCCATGCCTTCTTAAAATTAGGTTCCCTAAGTTTGGGAAGGCTTTGGAAAGGAAAGCCCATAGGAACTAAAAAGAATAGTTCTATTTAAATAATTAATCGAAAATGAAAATTAAACATTTATTTTTTTTAGGACTCTTTTTTATCCAGCTGACTGCAGTTGCCCAGATTTTAAATCCAGTAGCATGGACTACTTCCGTTAAAAAGATATCCGACACTGAGTACATGCTAAATGCTACGGCAGCCATAGAGGGTGGTTGGCATTTATATTCCCAAAATGTACCCGAGAACGGTCCTATTCCAACAGCTTTTACCTTTGTTTCCAATGATGGTTTTGAATTATTGGGTGAGGTTCAAGAAGAAGAAGGACATACCATTAATGACCCTGTTTTTGAGATGGTCATTAAGTTTTTTGAAAATAAAGCTACCTTTTCCCAAAAGATAAAACTTTTAAACAAGGATCTTGAGGGTATTAGTGGAGAAGTAGAGTTTATGGTCTGTGACGACAAAAGTTGTTTGCCGCCTTCTTATGTAGATCTAAATTTTAAGTTGAAGGAAGCTACTCAAGTAGCAGCACCAAGTGAAACAAATATCAGTCCGGTGAGCGAGGAGTACGAAAAATCACCACAAGAGGCCATTACGGATGAAAAGCCAACCTCTGTCAATGTAGGAGGGGCAAAAAGCAAAGGCTTTATCGCGATATTTTTTATCGCCTTTCTTTCTGGCTTTGCCGCCTTGTTAACACCCTGTGTGTTTCCAATGATCCCCATGACGGTAAGCTTCTTTACCAAGCAGAGTAAAACAAAGGCCAAAGGAATAAAAAACGCCATTATTTATGGTGTTTGTATCATTGTTATATACGTATTACTAGGAACTGCGGTAACCGCAATTTTTGGGGCAGATTCTTTAAATGCCCTAGCGACCAATGTATGGTTCAATATCATTTTCTTTTTATTGTTGATTGTTTTTGCACTTTCTTTTTTAGGTGCTTTCGAAATTATGCTACCTAACAAATGGGCGAATAAAGTTGACAGACAAGCCGATAGGGGCGGACTCGTAGGTATCTTCTTTATGGCCCTGGCATTGGCCATTGTATCTTTTTCATGTACCGGGCCAATAGTAGGAACCTTATTGGTAGAAGCTGCCTCTAAGGGAGGTATTGCACCAATTATAGGAATGCTAGGGTTCTCCTTGGCTATTGCTTTGCCTTTTGCCTTGTTTGCCGCCTTCCCAGGCTGGTTGAATTCCTTGCCAAAATCTGGTGGCTGGTTAAATACGGTCAAAGTAGTCCTAGGGTTTTTAGAACTGGCGTTGGCCTTTAAATTCTTATCCCAAGCCGATCTGGTACTGCAATTACATTTTTTAGAACGCGAGGTATTTATAGCTATTTGGATAGCTATTTTTGGTACCCTGGCCTTTTACCTGTTCGGGAAAATACAGTTGCCACACGATTCTCCGTTGACCCATATATCTGTGGGCAGGTTAAGTATGGGGTTGATTGTACTGACCTTTACCGTGTATATGATTCCTGGACTTTGGGGAGCACCATTAAATGTTATTAGTGCCTTTCCTCCTCCATTAGACTATGCAGAATCTCCTTATGGTGTCGGTAATACAAAATCGGTGGGCGGCGTAAGTACTGCGCACCAAGACTTGCCCGAAGGAGCCCATTTATTGGCCCCACACGATATTTTAGCCTTTAACGATTACGATATGGGACTTGCCTATGCCAAAAAAGTAGGCAAACCGGTGATGCTCGATTTTACTGGTTGGGCCTGTGTGAATTGCCGAAAAATGGAGCAAAACGTATGGCCAGATAACCGAGTGTTAAGCATCTTAAAAAATGAGGTGGTCTTAATTTCTCTGTATGTCGATGACAAAAGACCATTAGAGGGCGAAGAAGTGGTAGCGTCCCAACTAAGGCCTGGTAAGAAACTAAAATATATTGGCCAGAAATGGAGCGAATTCCAAACCATAAGATATAAAGCCAATACACAGCCATTTTACGTATTAATGGATCACGAGGAAGAAAACTTGCTAGATCCGGTGGGCTATACCCCGAACGTAGAAAACTATCTCGCTTGGTTGAAGGATGGCCTTTCAAAATTTGATAAATAAAATTATTACAAGAAAAATGTATCAAGAAGCCAACAATATTATGGTATTAGAATCGAGAATCTTGGAAAATCACTTTCAACAGTTCAGACCCAATATTATAGGTGGTTCCCATAGTTTTGAGTCCATAAACGGGAAGCAGGAATTGCTCTATGCCGATTGGATCGCCAGCGGAAGATTATACGCGCCCATAGAAAATATAATGTGCACTAAAATAGGGCCAATGGTCGCTAATACGCATTCCTTTTCCAGTGAAACGGGGAAGGCGTCTACTTATGCCTATAAACATGCACGGAGCCTTATAAAAAAACATGTTAATGCCAATGAAAACGATGTTTTGGTTACCTGCGGCACGGGAATGACTGGTGTCCTTGCCCGTTTACAGCGTATTATGGGACTTCGTTGGCCCGATGCGGTAAAGGCTAAAATTTCCTTACCGGAAAATGAAAGACCGGTGGTGTTTATTACCCATATGGAACATCACTCCAATCATGTGCCTTGGATGGAAACCATAGCGGATGTGGTGATATTGCCCTCCGATGAAAATCTTTTGGTAGCTCCAGAGCAGTTGAAAAAGGAACTGCTTAAGTATAAGGATCGCAGCCTAAAAATAGGGTCTTTTACCGCTTGTTCCAATGTTACCGGGATTATTACACCATACCAGGAACTCGCCAAAATTATGCACCAACACGGAGGGGTTTGTTTAGTAGATTTTGCGGCCTCGGCTCCTTATGTTAAAATAGATATGCATCCTGCCGATCCCGAAGCGCAACTAGATGCCATATTTTTCTCTCCCCATAAATTCTTGGGCGGACCGGGGACTTGTGGCGTATTGGTCTTTAACCAAGAGCTGTATAATACTCAAGTCCCCGATGTACCTGGGGGAGGTAATGTAAAATGGACCAACCCTTGGGGCGGATTTGCCTATAGTGACGATATTGAAACAAAGGAAGATGGAGGCACGCCAGGTTTTTTACAGGTAATGCGTACCGCACTTTGCATCGAGCTAAAGGAAAAAATGGATGTGGATAAAATAAGGGAGCGCGAAGAGCAACTTTTGAACGATTGTTTTACTCGGCTCCTAGATATTCCAGGATTGTATATTTTGGGATGTAAGGACCAAAAACGAATCGGTTGTGTGTCTTTCGGAATCCAAAATATCCATTACAATTTAATTGTAAGGCTGTTAAACGATCGTTTTGGGATTCAGGTTCGTGGCGGATGGTCTTGTGCCAGTACTTACGGACATCATTTGTTCAGTATCAATGAAGATGATTCTAAAACAATGACAAAGGGTATATACGAGCAGAATTTAACCGAAAAACCAGGATGGGTTCGTATTTCTTTGCATCCTGTCATGACCGACGAAGAGGTTAAAAGGATCTGTGATGCCATAAAATTAGTAGCAGAAAATATAGATGAATGGAGTAAGCCTTATACTTATAACTGTGTAAACAACGAATATGAGTATTCAGAAGGCGATGATCAGATCATCGGTCAAGTAAAGGAATGGTTCACTTTATAAAATTACTACTGGGGAAGGCTTTATGCCTTCCCCGTTTTTACATCCCTAACCCCGTATATAATTTTAGGGCAACAACTACATTAATTAGTGATTGGGAATCAGAGCAATCCCCAGTG
Source organism: Arenibacter nanhaiticus (assembly GCF_900141935.1). Taxonomy (GTDB): domain Bacteria; phylum Bacteroidota; class Bacteroidia; order Flavobacteriales; family Flavobacteriaceae; genus Arenibacter; species Arenibacter nanhaiticus. The sequence goes on from NZ_FQYX01000038.1 coordinate 32,257, forward strand.
ATACCAAACAGGCCACCATATAATATGGGGTTGGTTGCGGCTCTTGTTAACCAATATACTGCGATAACCCAGTAAATTCCACGGCAGTCTCCCGTGTTTTTAGTGCTACAGACTATAAAAAAGAGCTAGGCTAAAAGTACTTTCCAAAACAAATCCTATCTGGGTTTATCATAAGGCTAGCAGGCCAAATGAAATCTGCTAAAACCACATAAAACTCAAAAAATGCACAAAATCAACAAAATGTGTTTTTTATGGGGTTGTTTGAATGTTTCAAAATACACATTGACCTGTTTTCATAAGATATTGAACCACATCAATAAGTATCAAGGTGGGTTGGCGTCATACCTTTGTCCCATAATTAAAAAATCTTGAGTTGAATACTAGGATTTTAAAGCTTAGCAATCCGGCACATGCTCTTTATGGAGGTGTTATTGAGACTAGTTTTGGTAGTTAAAACTATAAAGGGACTTTGATCTCTTACGCTATAAAAAACATAGGATTCCTTTTAATTGAAGTATAAGCAGCCATCAGTGCAGTAGCTTATCTGAGGGTTGATGGTTGTAGTAATCAATAGATGCTCAAAAAAATAATACAAAAATTTAATTATTAAAACACCGTTTTACGCTTTTCGTTTCATCAGTTGGATTGCGATATTATTTTCTTTAATAGGTTCTTTACTTCTCTTTGCAGTAGGAGCCTTAAAAACGCTAAATGCCTTCCGGGCATTCTTTTTGGGGTATATTCCAAAGGACAAGGAACATTTGCACTCAGTAGATGTCGGGATTACTTACCTTATTAAATCCTTGGGAACCTTTTTAATTGCGTTGGTACTGTTTATTTTTGCCCATGGGGTGTATACCCTATTTATTTCCAATGCCCCAAGCAGTCTTAACAAAGGAGTCCTCCGCTGGATCCAAACCCCTAATATCGGCCACTTAAAAAAAATTTTGGGAGAGGTTATCGTTATCATATTATTTGTAAAATTTCTTGAAGTGGTTTTCCTAAATATTGATGATTTAAAATGGGAACTATTATTTTTTCCTATTTTTATTATCTTGATGGCGTTGGGGTTAAAGATATTAAAGCTGAACAAAATAGAAGGGGAAAGCAAAAAAGGTTACACTGGATATACTGGAGCATGCTGACCCCTCTAAAGCCCAACCTATAGGTAACTGCCGTTCTGGCGGATGCTGACCCCTCTTCGAAAAATAAGATAGCTGGATTTTCACATTATTCTGGAGCATGTTGACCCCTTTGGATGATTTATTCTGGAGCATGCTGACCCCCTAGCTATTTTCTTTCTGGTTTTGGTTTATTTGATGGATACCATCAAATAAGATAACTAATGGCCGGAAAAACAAAACCAATGAGTCAAGTAAAACAAATACTTCGCCTGCACTGCCAAGGGAAAGGCTTTAAAACCATTGCCAGG
>NZ_FQYX01000032.1 GCF_900141935.1 Arenibacter nanhaiticus
TCATAGGGAAGTAGTTTCTTCCCACGATTGGTCTGCTTGGTAAGGAATTCTTCGTATTCCGATTCGCTCATTGCTAGGTACTTTGATACCGTACGCCTATCGAGCAAAAGGAATTCACTGATCCTGCTCTTGGAATGCCCTTCACGGTGCATTCGATGGATTTCATAATAAATCATAAATTTGGCTAAATACACATTCATAGAATTGCTGGTTTTGGTGAACCAGCAATATTAGCTTTTAGACCATTTGGGGCATGCCCCAAATGGTCTTTTAATTGTGTATTCCTGTTGCCATTTTCTGTGTATTCCTATTTACCGAAAACTGTGCAGATTTAATTTCCGATTACACCAGCCCTTTTACGAATATAAAATCAAGAACACACCCAACAAAACCCCACATAAGGGCACCAATTTTTTTCGTTTATTTTGTTCCTTAAAAATGAGTCCGCCTACCACCACCGCAATGATAAGCTGACTGCGTTTGATTGCTGAAAGCAACATGATCAAAGCTTCTGGATCTTGGAGGGCCTTAAAATAAAAATAATCAGCAGCAAGCAAAAGAACACCAACAGCAGGAATACTCCAACGCCAAGTAAAGGCCTTTCGTTTTTCAGGGTTTGGAAACCATGATATCGATAAAATGACCAGTAAAATTAGAATGACATAAAAACTAAACCAGAAAATTAAGGTTTGTGGGTTTAAATCCAGAGACTGAATAAGGTACTTATCATACAAGCCGCTGGAAGCGCCTAAAAATGTAGCGGCAATAATGGCAAATATCCATTTGTTCCTTTTAAAATTGATGCCTTCTTTCTTTCCAATTCTGGAATACAACATCATGGAGAATATAATGACAAAAAAACCAAGCCATTGTAAGGGATTAGGTCTTTCGTTATAAATAAAAATGGCGCCAATAAAAGTAAAAAAAGGGCCGGAAGACCGAATAGGGGTAACAATAGTGATGGGCAAATGCTTTAATGCCTGATACGCTAAAATCCAAGAGGCGGCCATAATAGCCGATTTTATAAATATAAAGCCATGAACCTCCCAAGGGATTTCTGGAATAAAAAACCCGCTGGCCTTGCTGTATTCGGGGAGAAAAACAGAACTGAAAAATAAGGGTAAAATAAATATAAAGCCCGAGCCAATAGTCCCTAAAAGCACCGGAAATACCTCATTGCCCTGAACAGCATGTTTTTTGCATAAATTGTGTAATCCTAAAAAAAGCGCGGCTAAAAGCCCTAAATACATCCACATCGCGCGAAGGTAAGCTTATTTTAGTACAATGAATAAGTGGTTTGCCGCCCTTCATATAGGTTGTGAAAATTATTTTTATATTAAAAATAATTTTCTGTTTTGAGTAAGGAATCGCTAGCTTCAGCAAGCGTTGGATGCTATATCCTTAAATGGTGATCAATGTAAAAATGATAAGGAGCGCTATGCTGGCGGTGGCAGTAAATACCTACGGCCCTACAACCACCGGCTTTAAATTCAAGAGCCTTATATATTTCCTTTTTTGGGCGTAAAGCAATTAAATCTTCAGAATTTTATAACTTGCCAAAAAGTTAGAATCTGCCACACCGTAATTTTATTCGAATGGAAAAAAAGATAAAAAATGTATTTGTACAAGGACCTATAAGTCCAGAATTCATTGCCAATTCCATCGCCAAGCATCAGTCTAAAACCGGCATAGGTGCCCATAATATATTTTTGGGCCAAGTAAGAGCCGATATAATCGATGACCGGGAGGTTTCCGCTATAGAATATACGGCCTATGAAGAAATGGCCAATCAGAAATTCCACGAAATAAGAGAGGCTGCCTTTGCCAAATTTCAGCTGAGCTGCATGCATATTTATCACAGCGCCGGAAGGGTAAATGCCGGGGAAATATGTTTGTTTGTATTTGTATCTGCCCCCCATAGAAAAGAAGTCTTTGATGCTTTGAACCATATTGTCGAGGAAATTAAAAAACAAGTACCCATATTTGGAAAGGAACTTTTTAAGGACGATTCTTATCAATGGAAAGTAAATAAGTAAGCTAAATGGTAGACATTACCCATAAAAAAGCCACGCTGCGTACCGCAATGGCCCAGGCGGTCGTACTAGTAAGTTCGGAAGAAACTATAACGGCCATAAAAAACAATACGGTACCTAAGGGCGATGTGTTTAGTATGAGTAAGGCCGCCGGCTTGTTAGGCGTCAAAAAAACGGCCGATCTGCTTCCGGATTGCCACCCAATGCCAATAGAATACACCGATATTTCGTACACTATTAATGGCTTACAAATACAAGTGCTCATTACCGTAAAGACCATCTATAAAACCGGGGTCGAAGTAGAAGCAATGCATGGGGCCAGTATTGTAGCCCTCAATATGTACGATATGCTAAAGCCTATTGACAAGGGTGTTGAAATTCAAAACATTAAGCTCCTTAAGAAAACAGGGGGCAAGTCAGACATAGGAGTGGCCACCTAGATTTTTTTTTTTTTTGACCAAGCTTTTAAGTGTTTAACAACTTTTTAGCACAATTCTCCTTTATCTTTGTAGCATGCAAAAGTCTGGTAAAATAGGTTTCTGTAAATACATGTTGCTTATACTGTTCTTAAGTATAGGCCATATTGCTATGGCATCGACTTCCGTAGCGAACGATGTCGTGGAAAATTTCCCGGGAGAAATCCAAAAAGATCACTCCTTAGTAGATCAAGCATCACTCCGCCGAGGCAATATTTTTAACCTTTCTGTTGCTTACGAAATACCTGTTGTCAATCAATTCAATAGGGATTTTAAGAACTTTTTATATAGGATAAGGCCTGGATACTACTTGGCTTTTAGACATCCTATCGTAAAAATGGACGCTGAGCAGCCTGTTTCGGTCAGCTTAGATACCTTTACCATCATTTATCCCTTTCACACTTTTTTCTAAACTATTCTCATAATTTAATTCAGGTTCCAAAACATTCCGTTTTTGGCCCGGGCAACCGTACCCATTGTTGGTCTTCATTAACTATGGTCTGCTGCTATGTCAAATTTTAAGAATAATAATTTTAGAAAAAAATATACAAATGAATACATCACTGTTGTTAATATCCGGAATACTGGTATTGTGTACCTTTTTACCTTTTTTACTGTTTAATAAAGCAGGAAAAAGCGATATAAAATTAATGTCTAAGCAGTTTAAGCAAATGGCAGAAAAAGGGAATTTAAAACTAGACGTTAAAGAAAACTGGGGGAATTCTATGATCGGAATCGATAAGGTTCAGAACAAACTGGTATTTTCAAAAATTAAGGATGGCGAGCCTTTTACCCAGATGATTTCAATCAATGAGATCGACAAATGCGAAATAATTACAAAAACCAAATTGGTGAGGACTAATTCCAAAAGGGAATCTGTTCTGGAAAAACTGCATTTAGAACTTAGTTTTATAGCGCAGGACAAGAATAACCTAGTACTTGGTTTTTATGATAATCAGGACATTTACGGCGAAGATTTTGAGCTGAAAAGAGCCCAGAAATGGAGTGAGCTTATCACTGCTGGCTTGGACCTTAATACTGCCCGTAAAGCGGTAGCCTAATTTTTTCACCCATTTTATTTATAAAAATCCCCGGCCCCGCTGGGGGTTTTTGTTTGTATACCTCTTATTTCTTCAAAGCATTCTAGGTAGAATTTCATATTTCCGTAGCGTTATGGACCTTATTTTGGGCGTTCCCTCCTACGTCGGGCGGGCCTTTGGCTATATCCCTTGCGCCGCTGCGGGGATGCCGCCGCAGTCCCTAACGCGGATGCAGCTGTATATCTAGGAATACGAAATGGCTATTTTAGGGGTCTTTTGGCCCAAATTTCATGTAATGGGTCGCCTTTACTACTTTTTCCGCTGTGGTACCATTCATTGGCAATTACCTCATATTGGAAGCTAAGAACAGCCCCAGCTTTGGAATTGTCCCTGGAGAAGAAACCAATGTTTTCGGTATACAGGCCGTCCTTGGCAGTATAGGTGCCGCCACCACTACCTAAAAAAGCCATGGTGCCTGTATGAAAGGCAATCCATTGAAAATGCCCGTTGAGTAAGAATTTCATGGTCTTTCGTGGTCCCGTGTTATCCCAGCGGTTTTCCCCTTCCTCGGTAACCCTTCCGGCCATGAGCCATTTGCCTTCCAAGGCCTGAGGGGCATAAGGAAGAGGTCTAAATTTCTTTGGACTAGAACCTAAAAGGGTCAACCCCCCTTTTTGTAGAGTATAAGGCAGCACTAAAGAGGTCAGTGAATCTTTTTGGTAGTTAGAATTGAATTCGAATTGGACCTTCAAGTGGTCCTTTTCGAGACGGTAATATCCACCTCTGGTACCCATAAATTTTGAAGGCGAAGTTTGATAGCTGGTGTGTACAAAATAACTGCTGTCTATTTTTAATTCATGTTGAATTATTTTTCCATTTGTTTTTTCGGTATAATAATAAACATTGGAAGGTATTTGTGCCTTCATGAAGAAAATAGTTGTAAAAAAAAGATATAAAAGGAACCGTATTCTTATTTTTTTAGCGTTCATTGTTAGCTTTATTTTAAATAAATATAAATTATAATTCCATAGTAGTCAATTGATTGTGCCTAAAATGGGGTGCTATGTTAAATTTGAGGGGCCATTGGTTGTAAAAAAAATTAAAACGCTTGTTTTTTCATTTTTTTTGTTTTCATTTGTCACGTCAAATAAGCAGCATATTTTGTTTAGGACAATTGCACTTAGCAGAATTTAATGAACCATTTTTTTATATTGAGACTTGTGGATACTAAGAGGTTTTACTTAGTGGATTCCTATGGTATGGATAGCCAATATTTAAAGCTAATTTCAAGTTTATCTTCAATTGTGTCCAGTCAGCACGAATATTTTTTTGTACCTACTACCAGAAAAGAAATTTTGGTTTAACGGTAATTGTAGTAACTTGTTAGAGTATTTACCTATTTACAATCCATCATATTTTTTGAAATGAACACAAAGTATATTAATCTCATTGATCAAACTTATTATTTTCCGCAAGAAGAGTTTACCTTGGATGGCGATAACCTAAAATTTCATGACATCCCTCTCATGGAATTGGTAGAAAAATACGGTAGCCCATTAAAATTTACCTATCTGCCAAAAATTAGTGATAACATCACTAGAGCAAAGGAGTGGTTTAAGATTTCCATGGAAAAACATAACTATAAAGGCAAATATCATTATTGTTATTGTACAAAAAGTTCCCATTTTAAACCAGTTTTAAACGAAGCTTTAAAAAATGATATCCATATCGAAACCTCTTCGGCATTTGATATTAATATCGTAGAAAAATTAAAGGAAACAGGGAGGATCAAGGATAATACCTATGTTATTTGTAATGGGTTTAAAAGAGATCAATATATTTCCAATATAGCCAGGCTGATTAATAACGGGCATCAGAACTGTATTCCGATCATCGATAATTATGAGGAGATCGATTTGTTGTCCGAAGCTATAAACGATACCTTTAAAGTAGGTATCCGTATTGCTTCTGAGGAAGAGCCTAAATTTGAGTTTTATACCTCTCGTTTGGGAATCGGATATAAAAATATTGTACCTTTTTATGAAAATCAAATCAAGGACAATGATAAGTTAGAGCTTAAAATGCTCCATTTCTTTATCAATACCGGAATCCGTGATAATGCGTACTATTGGAACGAATTGGTAAAATGTTTGAAGGTGTATATAAGGTTAAAAAAGATCTGCCCATCATTGGACAGTCTGAATATTGGAGGTGGTTTCCCGATTAAGAATTCGTTGGCCTTCGATTATGATTATCAATATATGATTGATGAGATTATTAATCAAATCAATATATCTTGTGCAGAAGCAGATGTGGCGGTACCTAATATTTTTACCGAATTCGGTAGTTTTACAGTAGGGGAAAGCGGCGGTGCTATCTATGAAATCTTGTATCAAAAACAACAAAATGACCGTGAGAAGTGGAACATGATCGATTCTTCTTTCATTACTACTTTGCCAGATACTTGGGCTATAAACAAACGGTTTATTATGTTAGCGGTGAACCGTTGGCAAGACGAGTACGAACGTGTGTTGTTGGGTGGACTCACCTGTGATAGCGATGATTATTACAACAGTGAGCAAAACATGAACGCGATATACTTGCCAAAGTATAAGAAGGACAAGCCTTTGTATATAGGTTTCTTTAATACGGGCGCTTATCAGGAATCAATTGGGGGCTATGGGGGCTTACAACATTGTCTTATCCCACATCCAAAACATATTTTAATAGATAAGGACGCAGAAGGAAATATTACAACCAAATTATTTAGTGAACAACAAAAGGCAGATGACCTGCTAAGGATATTGGGCTATGATATGGGGCAAAAGGAAGAGGGTGTTGCTAAGTCAGAGGTTATAGATAAAATAGGAACTGACCAATAAAAAATTATAAACTTAAAAAAATGATTACAACAAACAATTACGCTGGCATTCCAGACGAGTTTGCGCAATTGGAAAAAGCAAAAGTGGTACTAATTCCAGTACCTTATGATGGAACCAGTTCCTGGGGAAAAGGAGCCGATAAGGGGCCGGATGCCTTTTTGGAAGCCTCTGCCAATATGGAACTGTACGATATTGAAACAGGTACAGAAGTATATCAACAGGGAATTTATTTAGCCGATGCCGTCACCGAAAACAGCTCGCCAGAAGCCATGGTAAATGCGGTGCACAGAACCACCAAGGAGTATATTAAACGCAATAAATTCGTTACGGTCTTTGGAGGAGAACACTCCATTTCTATAGGGACTATTAAAGCGTTTAACGAATGTTTCGACAACCTTACGGTATTGCATATCGATGCTCATGCCGATTTGAGGAAGTCGTATGATGGAACAAAGTATAACCATGCCTGTGCCGTTCATGAAGCAAGCCAAACCACCAACCTTATTCAAGTAGGGATCCGTAGTATGGATGCTATTGAAAAAACCTTTATGGATGAGGAAAAAACCTTTTTTGCCCATGATATGGTCAATGACGAGTATTGGATGGACAAGGCCATTGACCTGATGACAGACAATGTTTTCATTACTTTCGACCTTGATGCTTTAGACCCGTCCATTATGCCTTCGACCGGTACTCCAGAACCAGGCGGATTGTTGTATTATGAGGCTTTAGAGTTCTTAAAACAAGTATTTGAAGACAAGAATGTGGTAGGATTTGACATCGTGGAGCTTTGTCCGAACGAGAAAGAAAGATCGTCCGATTTCCTTGCTGCAAAATTGTATTATAAAATGTTAAGTTATAAATTTATGGGAGAAGCTGTAAACGACGATTATGACAATTCGTATGCAGTAGATTCTAAACAAATTGGCAATAACCATTCAAAATTTGAAGATGACGAAGAATAAAGGAGCAATCTCCGATTTTATCGAGAAATATTATTTGCATTTTAATGCAGCAGCCCTAGTAGATGCTGCCAAAGGATATGAAGATCAGTTAAAACAAGGGTCCAAAATGTTGGTGTCCTTGGCCGGTGCCATGAGTACAGCGGAAATAGGCAAGATTTTTGCCGAGGTGATCCGTCAGGATAAAGTGCAGATTGTTTCTTGTACTGGAGCGAACTTAGAAGAAGATATTATGAACCTTGTGGCACACTCACACTATAAAAGAGTGCCTAATTATCGCGATCTGACACCTCAGGACGAGTGGGATTTGTTGGAGAAAGGCTTAAACAGGGTTACCGATACTTGTATCCCAGAACACGAGGCTTTCCGTAGGTTACAAAAACACATCGTGAAGATTTGGAAAGATGCAGAAGCAGCAGGAGAACGCTATTTCCCGCACGAGTTTATGTACAAACTGTTGCTCTCTGGCGTCCTGGAAGAATACTATGAAATAGACCTTAAAGACTCTTGGATGTATGCTGCCGCCGAAAAGAACCTGCCTATCGTTTGCCCAGGTTGGGAAGACAGTACTATGGGGAACATTTTTGCTTCTTACGTAGTGAAAGGAGAGTTGAAGGCGAGTACGATGAAATCTGGTATTGAGTATATGACCTTTTTGGCAGATTGGTACACCGCCAATTCTCAAAATGGAATCGGGTTTTTCCAAATAGGTGGCGGTATCGCCGGTGATTTCCCGATCTGTGTTGTGCCAATGCTGTACCAAGATCTAGAACGCACGGATACGCCATTCTGGAGTTACTTCTGCCAAATTAGTGACTCTACTACTAGTTATGGTTCCTATTCCGGTGCTGTGCCTAACGAAAAAATAACTTGGGGGAAATTGGATATCAATACGCCCAAATTTATTATCGAAAGTGATGCGACCATCGTGGCTCCATTAGTTTTTGCTTACCTTCTAGATATGTAGTTTATGGATAATTTAAAGAGAGTTATAGTAGACTTTAAAAAGCTGACCCCAGAGGTGCTCAAGCTTTTGGTAGAAAAGTATCCCGATGGATACGATGATTTAAATATCATCTCCTTTAAAAATGCGCAAGGAGAACGTATAGAAGCTGTTGAGGTTACTACGGAGGATACCAAATACCTGGTTAAAATTAGTGCCAAATTAGAAAAAACCATGGCCAATTATGACGAGGATGATTATGAGGATTTTGATGATAATGATCCAGATGCTATTCCCGATGTCGACATCGAAGCGGTAGAGGATGGAGAAGATGATGATTAAAACCCATGTATAAAGTCGTAGCCTTTCATATAGCTTCGTCCTTAAATATAAGACAGTGTAAATCGCTTTTGCCCTTAGAGATCTTATATTCGGACAGTGAGGAGCTTTATTTGAAAAATGGCGATAAGAAGTTTGTTTACATATTTCAATACGGCTTGGTCTCCTTTTTCAATCATTCCGAAAAGGAGATGCAACGCATATTATATTCCTTAAGGGAGCTCTCCAAAGAGGGAGGATCTCCAGAATTAACCGAAACAATGCAAGTAGAAATTATCGAAGGCCGCCAACAGGTGGCCTTTGATAAAGTAGTTTTGCCAAATTTCGATTCCGATTTTATTAGGTTGGTGATGTTAAATACGTCTCACTCCGTGGCCCTGGACAGGTACTCCCTGATTTTTGAAGAGCTATTGGGAGAAACCAATGAGCATACCAAATATTTAGAACAACACGGTAGGCTCAATATTTCGGGGATAAAATTAAAGCGATTTATAGGGAAGGTGCTGAATATTAAAAATCAGATTACCGAGAACCTTTATATATTTGACGAGCCCGATAGTACTTGGGAAAATGAAAGCCTCAATAAATTAAATGTAGCGCTTAAACAAACCTTCGACCTAAAGAATAGATATCGGAATATTCATGAACGAATAGAAATTATTAAGGAAAATCTAGGGCTTTTTAAGGATATTTTAGATCATAGGGAGAGCAGTAGGCTAGAATGGATCATTATTATCCTGATTTTAGTAGAGGTCTTAGATCTTTTTGTACTCCGTTTGATTCGCTAAGCTGTATATTGCGGATGGCCACAATATAGGATGTTTAAATTTAGCCTTTATGAAAAAAGCGCCTTTTCATTTGTCATTGCCCTGTTTGAGTATTTCCAAAACCAAAGAATTTTATGTCTATCTATTAGGAGCACATCTAGGCCGATTTGCTTCTCATTGGTTAGATATTGATTTGTTCGGAAATCAGATTACCTTTACCAAGGCTGGGGATTTTAATTTTGTATTTAAAACCTATAAATTTGAAAATACATTATTGCCCGCTTTCCATTTTGGGGTTATCCTAGATAAAGGTACTTGGGAGAAATGCTATCGGAGAATATCTGAATCGGAGGTTAAGCACACCGAAAAAACTCTTTTTTTAGAGAACAAAAGTGGCGAACATACTTCCTTTTTTGTACAGGATCCGAACGGACATACAGTAGAGTTAAAATGCTTTAGTGAGCAAGAGGAAATGTTTAAAGTGTAAACTAATAGCCTCCCACTTAAAAATTTAATAAATAATTAATGATAAAATAGTGAAGCGGATTCGTAAAAGATTGAATTTGGCCACTATAAAAATATAGCAATAGGTATGGATAATAGTAACCTGGGTATTATTGGTAGTGAAGAATGGTGTGTGTTCGAAGAATTGGGAATTCCGGCCATTAAGGCAAGGGTCGATTCTGGAGCAAAGACCTCTTCAATACAGGCAAATAATATAAAGGTAATCTCTAAGGGCGCCCATGAATGGGTAAGGTTCGAGGTTAACCCCTTACAGGACAATAGAAGCATCAATATAGAATGTTTGGCTAAATTGGTCGATAGAAGAACCGTAAAAAGTTCTTCAGGGATATCCGAAGAGCGGTATGTCATCAAAACACCTGTAAAGATAGGAGAGAGTGTTTTTGAGATAGAACTGACCCTTGCCAATAGAGATACCATGGAGTACAGAATGCTTTTAGGAAGAGAAGCGCTAAACGACCGTTTTATGGTGAATTCTGCGATTAGCTATAGCTTCAAAGAATTTTCAGAAGATGAAATAGCCGAAAAATACGCCTCCCAAGTTAAGGAAAAAACTGGACTCAAGATTGCGATTTTGGCCAGTAACCCCACCTTATACAGTAATAAGAGGTTGATGGAAGCCGGAGAGGCCAGAGGACACGAAATGGTGTTTCTAAACGTCGAGCATGCCTATATGAAATTGGATGCCAATTCCCCGGAGATTCGCTATAGAGGCGGTAATATATTGAATGAGTTCGATGCCATTATTCCGAGGATTAAACCAGCAGTGACCTTTTATGGCTGTGCCTTAATTAGACAATTCGATAATTTAGGGGTGTACTGCCTAAATTCGGCCGAGGCCATTACTCAATCCAGAGACAAATTATTTGCCTCCCAACTATTTTCTAAAAACGATATTCATATTCCGATTACCGGTTTTGCCAAATCGCCAATGGATACCAAGGACCTTATAAGAATGGTGAACGGGGCTCCCCTAATCATTAAGCTTTTGGAAAGCACTCAAGGAAAAGGGGTGGTTTTGGCAGAGACCAATAAGGCTGCTGAAAGCGTTATAAATGCCTTCAAGAGCGTACAGACCAATATATTGGTGCAAGAGTTTATCAAAGAAGCAAACGGTCAGGATATCCGTTGCTTTGTAGTCAATGGTAGGGTAGTGGCTTCTATGCAGCGCCAAGCAGAAAAAGGCGAGTTCCGAGCCAATATTCACCAAGGAGGAAAAGCCTCGGTAGTAAAAATTACTGCCGAAGAAAAAAAGCTGGCCTTAAAAGCGGCCAAAGTGTTGAATTTGGCAGTGGCAGGAGTCGATATTATCCGTTCTAATAAGGGGCCCTTGCTGTTAGAGGTGAATTCTTCCCCAGGGTTGGAAGGGATAGAAAATGCTACTGGAAAAGATATTGCCAATGCCATGATCATGGCTATTGAACGGAAAATTAAGTTCAATCAATAGGAAAGCAAAATTCTGATTAAAAAGATCAGATAGTAAGTAATAGTTTTAAAAAAAAAAGACCTAAAACGAATTGTTTTAGGTCTTTTTTTATGAGGTAAATTAGTTTTTTAGATTTTCCAACATTTCTACCGTGGTCTGTTCCAAGGTAAATTGTGCTTTCCATTTCCAGTCTTTTTGGGCTTCCGTATCATCGATACTGCTTGGCCACGAATCGGCTATAGCCTGTCTAAAGTCGGGCTCATAATCTATCTCAAAGTCAGGAATATGTTTTTGGATGCTCTGAGCAATTTCTGCAGGAGTAAAGCTCATTGCCGCCAAGTTATAGGAAGAACGTTCCTTAATGTTCTCGGCATCACTTTCCATAATGTCTATGGTAGCTCTAATAGCATCGTCCATGTACATCATAGGCAATTTGGTCTGCTCCCCTAAAAAGCAAGTGAATTTTTTACCCGCAAGGGCATTGTGATAAATGTCTATGGCATAATCGGTGGTACCTCCTCCTGGTAAAGTTTTCCAACTGATCAGACCTGGGTAACGCACGCTTCTTACATCTACACCGTATTTCTTGAAATAATATGAACACCAACGTTCTCCAGATTGTTTACTGATACCATACACGGTCGATGGTTCCATTATAGTATGTTGTGGCGTGTCTTCCTTAGGCGTATTTGGTCCGAATACGGCAATACTCGATGGCCAAAATACTTTGCTGATCTTTTTGTCCTTAGCTAAATTTAAAACATTAAAAAGAGAATTCATGTTTAAATCCCAGGCACGCATGGGAAACTTCTCTGCGGTGGCACTTAGCATAGCAGCCATTAAATACACCTCGTTAATTTCGTAGTGCATTATTACATTTTCAATGGCCTGATAATTGGTAGCATCCAAAATTTCAAAAGGACCAGATGCCATCAAACTTTCGTTTCCTTCCCTTATATCACTGGCAACTACTCGGTCATTGCCGAATTTTTCCCGTAATGCCAAGGTCAGTTCTGTTCCGATTTGTCCACATGCCCCTATAATAAGTATCATTTTTTGCATTAAATTGTAGTTAAATAAAAATTTTGGCTAAGATAGCTTTTATTAAAATTTGTACATTCGCTACATGGCAAAATTATTTTCAATTACCTTGGCCTTCTTATTGTTGGCCGCCTGTAATCAGGATAAAAAAAATGTGATTTCCAATGAAACCGTCGATACTTTCTTTAGTGTAGACTCGCTACCAAAACCCAATGCCTTAAATGGTAAGGCTAGTTTGGAAGTAAAAGATTGGGAAGCATTTAATCGTTTAGAAACTGCTTTTGAATCCTTGTACAAAGTCGCCAATAGGGAAGATTTGAAGTTGGTCATCGAAGACTTGATAGAGAAGCAAAAGTTGGTGGCGGGATCTCCTTATCCCGAAAAATTCGATGTTCCCCAGGTAAAAAGCAGGCAAAAAGTTTTTGAAACCTTTATCCTAAAAACAAAAGGGGATCTAGAATATAGGGTCAATACAAAAGAGGCTACCATAGAAATGATCCATGCCTACAACGCTTTTAGAAATCAGTTTAACGTCATGGTGAACAGTGCCATGGATTCCACCCTTATTTTCGATGAATAGACTTTTTATAGTAGGACTAATGACTATTTTGTCGTCTTCGCTTTGGGCGCAAAAGACTGCAGAAGCATATAAAACCGAAATTAATACCACCTTAAACGATTGGCATAAGGCGGCTGCCCAGGCGAATTTTCAGGGGTATTTTGATCTCATGTCCGAAGATGCCGTTTTTATAGGGACCGATGCGCATGAGAATTGGCAGAAAGAAGCTTTTATGGCCTATGCAAAACCTCATTTTGATAAAGGAAAGGCATGGGATTTCACAGCAGTAGAAAGAAATATTTACAGCAATGAGTCCAAGGATATCGTCTGGTTTGATGAATTGCTGGACACCCAAATGAAACTTTGCCGTGGCGCTGGAGTATTAAAAAAGATCGATGGAGAATGGAAAATTGCCCATTATGTACTTTCTTTGGTAATCCCCAATGAGAATGTTTCAGAGGTGGTACAGCTAAAACAAGAGAAAGACGATGCCGTGATAAAAAAACTAGGGTCGCAGTAACGAAATTTTTTTAATTAAGATTAAAAAGAACAGACCGCTCCTTAAAAGTAAAAACCCACCGATCGGTGGGTTTTTGTTGCTTTATAACAGCGCTAATAGGGTAGGATGCTATTTTATTTTGGCGCTTGTAGCTCTTGTTTTCTAGCTTCCAAGGCTTGTTTGCTTAGACTGGCCAAATTAAAATTAGGATCTAATTTTAAAGCTTCTTCAATAGTAGCCAAGGCTTGGTCTGGGTTGTTCTGATCCTTATTAAACTCTACCAAAGCCCTCAGGTGCAATAAGGCAGCCTTTAAAGAAACTTCATAGGGTTGTTGTCTTTCATAAAAAGCATATTTCATATCGTCCTGTGCATTGGCAATGCCGTAGGTTATATTTTCAGTAGCTCCTTTGTCGTCTCCGACTTGTATTTTTAGATCGGCCATTTCATAGGCTAAATAAGCATTTGGAGATCTTTTAAAAAGAACTTCAAACTGTTCCAAAGCTCTTTTTGGCTGGTTTAAAGCCTTTAAGGACATCGCTTTTACCTGTACGCCTAAATCCGAATCCGATTCGTTTTTTTCGATACCGATCGTATTTAGTGCCTGTAAATATTGGTTGTCATTGGCATAAATATAGGCCAAAGTATCCATTCGTTCTTTGCTGGGAGCAAGTACATTTAAGTGTGTTAAGGCATTAATGACCCCGTCCACATCGCCTTGTAGTCTCATTTGGTCGTAAAAGGCCTCATAGTGTTTGTGTAGGTCACTTTTAGTTTGTGCCTGATTGGCAAAGCCTGTCAGAAGCAAGAAAACCAGTACTGCTTTTTTCATTATTTTCTATTTTAGTTCACCAAAACTAATAAATTATTCCCATCCATTTACCAAGAGGGATATTTATCCTTAGAGGAGCAAAAAAAAAGGGATGCCAAGGAGCATCCCTTTTAGAATTTGTTATGTAATAATTGTACTAACAAGAAATATGTTCTTCCGTTTTTATGCTAAAACTGTGCAGAAGTTTGGCATAAAAGGGACTGTTCTCAAAATCTAGTTCTATACAAGAATTTAAAAATTCGTTTAAATCTCGATAGAGCAAGTTGGTTCTAAAAGTCGGTACCATAAGAGTGCCCGTGTCAACATCACTTTCATGGTCGTCTAAGACAATATCCATATAGACTCTTTTACGGTGATAGTCTATGGATACTTCAATGGCATTAAAGTTCCTTTTAACAAGTGCTATATGAAATGCTTGAAAGCGATTGGGTATCTTTGGTTGGGAACAACTTTTATCAATTAAGGCTTTCAACGCCACTCTGAGTTTTTGCGGTTCTAACCTTTCTTTTTTCATGATATTCTGCTTTTTGATCGGTGTAAAGTTAGCAGACAAATTTTATACCATTGCCAAAACTAAAGCCACTTTAACACCTAGTGCCTCGGTTTGTTGTGAAAGTGCGTTTTTATGTGGTGAACTAACTGATAATGGAGGTGTGGAAAAGATAGTTTTTAACATTAAAATGATTGCTTTTTATGATTTTGTCGATTTTTTCGGTGTTCTTGTCTAAAAAATTAGGTGGAACAAGGCCTCTTTTCAAGGCTTCTGCCGTATAGTAATCTCTTTTTGTTGGATGATATGGATATACCGCGTTAAAGACTTGGTCCCAAAGGTCTTTTTTTAGGACGCTCCTTATAACCCTGATACAATCGTTTAAGTGAATAAGGTTGATATGCTGATCGCCATTGGTGAGATCTTTTCGCCCCGAAAGCTGATATACTGGATGTCTGTTTGGGCCAATTAATCCGCCAAAACGAATGATAGTAGTGTTCAGCTCACTGTCGCTTCTAAAAATATTTTCGGAAGCTAGTATTTGTTTGCCAGCCTCGGTGGTAGGTTGGGGCAGCGTATCTTCGGTAAGCGTTCCCTGGGCAGCACCATAGACAGAAGTACTACTGATGAAAATTACTTTCTTTATGGCGCTAGTTTTTAAAGCGGTGTATAAATGGCGCATTTTAGCCACGTAGTTCTCAGTGGTAGCTCCCCTTAATTTGGGAGGAACATTAATAATAAGGACCTCTGCGTTTAACAAAAAGTCATGGATGTTTCCGCTAATTCCGCCTTCGGATAAGCGAACCTGAAAAGGAACTATTCCACTATCTTGTAAAAGCGCTATTTTATCGGCAGCGGTGGTCGTGCCATATACGGCATGCCCATGTTCTTTTAAAGATTTGGCTAAGGGCAAACCTAGCCACCCACAGCCTATAATACCTATGTTTTTACTCAAAATCTTATGGTTTTAGTGATAATGACTGCATCGTTCAATACAAATGGTTTAGGGATATTATCCTGAGGACGCTGCGGAACCGAAAAAAGAGGGTTATGCAGCAGGTCGTTGGAAGCCTCGTAAATTGTTAAGGCTAAAGTACTGTCTCTGGGGATGGTCAGTTGTAAATGGGTATCTTCATTATTACTGATGTAATGTGAAATTAATTTACCATTTGTTCTGTGTGCTAAAAAGTAATCGGATAAGGGTATCGTATTAATGATGGCTTTAGAAATAGGAATGTCGTTGGTGAATATTTCCAAACGATTAACTTCTCGTTGTGGACTTATAGAGATATCCAAGTGACGGTACCCGCCAACGATGGTGTCCTTGTTCGTGGTAATTAATGGGGGAGATATAGATTTTAAGGGCGCTGCTGATAGTTGGGTAAATCCTGTGCCGTATTTGCTGCTTAAGGTCTTGTGCTCATTCGGCTGGGGGTGTTCTTTTTGCACGCCAATATATTGTGCTGTCCAGCCCGATAAAACATGGTCATAAGTAGCCCAGTGTGCCTGGTTCTTGTCCGCGTCTAAAAGGTAGACCAAACTAGTAGGATTGGCGCGGTCTACGGTATAGGATGCACTAAAATGTGCCGCTATAAGAAAGCTAATACCAAGGAGTAGACTTAAGGTTGCATATTGCAATTTCTTTTTAAAAGTACCTAGTGCGGGCAATAACAAGAAAAATGTTAAGGTTGTTAATAGGGTACTCGCGATCATCATTTTTAACCCTAGGCCAACGGGAAACATTTTTATAAATGGAGAAAAGATCCAAATGGCGGGCAAGGTTAAAAGGAGCATTAAAATGGAGTGAGGCGATTTTTGGTTGATTAGGATCAATAGGGATGCAAGTAAACCATACACAGGAATAATAAAGAAACTACCGCCCTTTAAATAGAACGCTAGGCCCCCACAAATAAGAAGCCACAAGAGTAATGGGGCTACCAGTAAATTTTGGGTGCTCCCTTTTCCGAATTTGTGATAGCACCAAAAGCTGACCCCAACAGAAAGTAAGGTAAAGGCAGCAATATAGCTGTATCCATTATATGTAAAGCCCTGTAGGATATCTTGATACTCGGGGTAGGCCCATTTTAAAACCGGCCAGGAAAAATACCCGATGAGTCCATTAATGACCAGGGCAAGAAATAGGGGAATAGCGCCAAGGGCAATTTCCTTTATATTCAGTCGCCTTTTTTGAAACCCGAGGATCATTAAAATAATGAAGGTTACTACTGCCAATAGTAACATGGGGAAAATGTATTCAAAAGGGTAGGATACCATTTTAAAGAAGGGAACATTAAAATATACTGAATCATTTATAGTTTGTAATCTCCCTAAATCGGCTTCACTAAAATGTTTCAGTAGCGGCATAAGGTAACTCCCTTGATGGGCCAAAGTATTCCGGTCTAATCGGTCGTAGTCGTCTCTAAAGGTATGGTAATCATAATGGTCGTCTATAAAGGCAAAATTCATGCCTTCTATATCCATATCTTCCCTAAAAACAGTAAGGTCGGTATCGTTGGGCAGCATTTTGTAAATGCTATACACCAGTGAATTGGCAACTGGGTATTGCGGATCGGCCGCCGTGAATTCCTTGATGAGGTTGGCATTTCCTTTATTGGTCTCTATGAGCATATAGGAAGGGCCGCCGCTACCACGGGCCTCAAAATTTAAGGCCAGGCCAATTTCCTTTGCCCAAGGATGCTGGTTCACAAAAAGGTCGGCTCCGTTGAGGCCCAATTCTTCTGCATCGGTAAAAAGAATGATGATATCGTTTTTTGGGAGCTTGTTTTCGTGTAAAAAGGCACGGATTCCTTCCAAAATGGTAGCAACACCACTAGCGGCATCACTGGCCCCTAAGGATGAATGTGGGCTACTGTCGTAATGAGAGAGCAATAGCAATGCTTTCCCAGGGTTACTGCCTTTTATTCGGGCCAATATATTGGTGGCCTTGCTTAAGTTGCCCCAGTCGCCAGCCGTATACCCTTCCTGAATGCTAGGCTGCAATCCTAGGTTCTTCAATGCTGAAATTAGGTATTCCCTAACATCGGAATGGGCAACAAAACCAACAGCATGCGGTTCTTTTGACATGTTTTCAACGTGTACAAGTGCGCGGTCCGTAGAAAACAGGGTGTCGGCAATAGAAGAATGGGGAGTATAAGAGGGCATACTACTCTTAAAGCTCCAAAAAATTGCCAGTAAAATCAGTAGTAGACTGCTAACAGAATGAATGTTTTTCATAAAACCTGGATAAAACTTAAAAGTAAGAAATTCTTGCTGTTAAACCATTTTTGTTTCACATACAGTTATAAAGGGAACGATTTATTTAAAACCAACAATTCTAAAAACGCAATAATTTTCCCTGATAATTATTAATGTAAAGGTAGAAGTGTCAATAAGTTGCTTAATTGCGAATAAAATACTATATTTCAAATTAATCTAAAACGAAATATATGGGGATAAAAAGTTTTCAGGGAGTGCGCAAAGCAGTTAAAAAGGAATTTGATGCTCCCATTTTAGTAGCAGACTACATGACTAAAAGTTTAATCACCTTTACTCCGGAACAATCTATCTTAGAAGTGATGGAACTATTTGCCAAACACCATATTTCTGGCGGACCGGTATTGGATAGTAAAGGGGCACTGATCGGTATTATTTCAGAAGCCGATTGTATGAAACAAATTTCGGAAAGTAGGTATTTTAATCAACCAATATTGGACAAAAACGTGGAGCGTTTTATGAGTACCGAGGTAGAAACCATTCCGTACGATATGACCATTTTTGATGCAGCAGGAATTTTCGATAAACACAAAAGGAGAAGACTGCCTGTAATGCAGAACGGCGTTTTAGTAGGACAGATCAGTCGTAAGGATATTGTCATTGCAGCCTTAAAATTAAGCGGACATAGCTGGTAATGATTGCTAGGGACTTATTCGCGTTTTACAATCATATAATAGTCGTTGTCCAAGGGGAGATATCCCAAATCGTAGACAAAATAATAAGTAGTCCCTTTTTTTGTGGTGTAAAGGTTGGTTAGGTAATCAAAATCAAAACCTTTGTCCATTAAACGGGTTTTGGTCGTTTTTGTTTTTCCTTCCTTTAAGGAATAACTGTCCAAGACCCTATAATTTTTTCGTAGTCGGTTGTTAATATTTCTGATAAGGTTTTTACTGTCCTTGTTCAATTTGTTGTTGTATGAATTGCGACAGTAATCCGAACAGAATTTTTTATCTATCCTGCCAACAATCTTATCTCCGCACTCTAAGCATTGTTTTTCCATTTTTTTTAATTTTAGGTCGGTGTAAACCGACTTTATTTTTGGTATAGTTCTATCGGTAAATCGTCAGGATCAAAAATAAAAGTGAATTGCTTTTGAGTATTTTCATCCAAGCGTATGGGCTCTGCAACAACGCCATATGAAGCTAATTGCCGTACCGCGCTTTGCACGTCCTCTACTTCAAAGGCCAAATGCCTCAGTCCGGCTGCTTCCGGTCTCGATAATCGATTTGGGGTGTCGGGGAAGGAAAATAGTTCTAAAACGTATTCCCCGTTCAATGCCAAATCCAATTTATAAGATTTTCTTTCCTCTCTATAGACTTCTAGAGTAGGAGTTAGCCCAAGTACCTCTATATAGAAATTTTTGGATCTTTCGTAGTCCGAAGCGATAATGGCGATATGGTGTACCTTATTTAAACTAAGCATGGATGTTTCTTATTATTTCTATTCACAATGTACCATTGTATGTTCCCCGTCATAATTATAGCCACTATTATAGTATAAGAAGGTAAAGGGAATTAAGGGGTAGGCTGAAGGTACAAAATAAACAATTACAAACGACTATCAGGGGGTTGAGGCCTATTGAACGCTTATATCGTATTTTTGTAAAAGCCCGGCCACACCTTCTTTGGAGAATTTTGCTTTTTTTAGCCTGTTTTTTTCAGGGTCCAAACTATAGTTAACGGCAGTTCTAAAATCGGTTTTTTCCAATATGGTGCTTTCGAAAACAGCTCTTTTTAAATCGCAGTGGTTAAAACTTGCCCCAGTTAAATTGGTTTCCGAAAAATCTACATCCTGTAATTTACAAGTATCGAATATGATCTTTTTTAGGGTCATGTTATAGAAAGAAGCCAAGTTTAAGTTGCACTCCTGAAATTTAAAAGACAGCAAAAACGGATTGCATTTATCGAACCTCAAACCCAATAATTTACATTTTGTAAAGAGAACTTCGTTAAAAGAGGTGTTGGTTATATTGGCATTGCTAAAATCGCATTCCACGAACTCGCACTCCAAAAAACTATTGTTAAACACTCCGGCCTCGGAAAAGGAGCATCCTATAAAAGTACAGTTGTCATATTCTCCCTTCGCTAAAGGAGTTACTGTAAAATCTATGCCCGTAAAGGTTTGGTCTTGAATAAAAATAGGCTTCATTAAAATATTTTAACTGTTTAGCAGCAATCGATTCATAGGAGGTATGCTGTGGCGTCATTTATTTTAAATGATCTTTAAGGTTGTAAAATAAGCAATTTAGGCAACTATATTAAAGTATCTAAATAGAAAAAATTCGATAGTGCTACCCACTGTTGGCATTTTTAGTGGGGCGTTCCCTCCTACGTCGGGCAGGCTCTTGGCTATATCCCTTGCGCTGCTGCGGGGATGCCGCCGCGATCCTTAACGCAAAAATATTGTAAATATTCACCATAACAGCTTTTTTGGTGCCACTGCAGATATCTACGGAATAGACATAGGAATGTAGTGGTCAAAGCAAACATGCCCCTGCTACAAAAAAAGATCGGCCATCTTAATAGATTGGCCGATCTTTTAGTTCCTTCCAAGGACATCTTGCTTTTGTAAAACGCCAGGGAAATTTAGCGACAACCTTTAGTCAACTTCAAGGCTTACGACCAAGGTCGGTTGCTTCAGCTGTGTCGTGAACTAGTCTTCTAAAGTACTAATGTCAATTTTTGGCTTTGGTAGGTTCATAGCTTTTATCTCGGCCTTACAGGCGTCTACCATTTCTTGGGTCATCTTATAAGTATAGTTGCCATAGTCGTTATAATCAAATTCGCCTATATGGAAAAAACCATATAGATCAAAGAAATCGGTAAGGTCGGTCTTACTTACTTCACAGGCCGTTTTTACAAAATTGAGTTGGTGTTTGGCAGGGTTATTACCTCTGTCTCCCCATCCTCCTGCTCGTTTTGGGTTTCCGTTTTTCTCGCGCTTAGCTTCTCCCTGTTGGCGAAATGCTTCGAACAGGTCCGGGTAGAAGTCCGGATTGTTTCCGATACCGGCGAAATATAATTGTAATTGCCAAAACGGAACTACGCGGTTAAACACGTCCCCATCCTGTAAATAAGATATTTTTCCGTCAATAATGCTTTCGCGCGATTTTTTATAGTTCTCTTGATTAGCAATACGGCTTTTATTGCCGTAGGAAGTAGTCACGTACAGGGAAAAAATATTATTGCTGACCTCTCCAAGACCGCCCCAGTTGAAATAAGGACGCAACTGATGTACATGCCCAACCTCATGGCTAAAGCCCCAACATGGGTCCCCGGAGATTACCCGGCTCGGGTCTACCACCATGGCCATGGCATTACCGGGCTCTGTGCCCATATAGGCCACGCCATCCCCATCCCTAAACATATAATAGTTGTAGTTTACACGAGCTAAAATATGGTTTTTAGGAACTTTGTTATATTTGGTCAACCCTAAGATACGGTGTTGCCTGTACACTAAGGAGTCGTAATTATTAATGAGCTCCATGCCTCTGTTATAGGCGTACTTTTTAATATCCGCTGCCGGATAGGCAATCTGGATATGTTTTCCCCGAGCGTCTACAATAGGGTAGACGGCATTGTCTACTAAGTTGTTCCAGTCCGCATCAGTGTCCGTGGCGCTGTCAAAATAGCCATTGACCGGTGCCGAAGGAAAATGGACCTGAATGGCGTTCTTGGTTTCGGGGTCATCAGAAAAGTAATCAATGTAGGCAAGGCCATCAAAATCGGTTACCTCCACTATGTTTACCCCGTTTTGCAGTCTGAATTCCTTCTTTTGAATGCCCCAACCGGCAGGGTCTTTTGTGGGGTCTATGCCTTCTGGAGCCCTGCGGTTCCAATTTACGATGACTAAACCAACTTCGGTGTTAGCGGCAATGCCATCGACCAGTACAAGCTGCTTTCCGGTGGGCATATAAATACCTGTAATGTTTTCGTACTTGCTGTAACCGTCCCCGATCATTAGTTCCTGTCCTAAAACAGTAGGAGAAAGGTAGGCACCATACCTTGCCATACGAAAATTGGCATCATATTTTTGGGCATACAAGGCCTCCGCCGTTTCTCGTAAACGCTCATTCTTTATGTTGGCGATGTCTCGTTTTTTAACCTTCTTTTTTAAGGATAGGGCCATGGGGGTTTCAAATACCGAGAGATCCGTGTAAACAGCGGCTATTTCCGAAGCGGATTGACCATGAACTGCAACAATAAATAAGGAGCAAAAGAGAATGGTAATGAAATTTTTTTTCATGCGTATATTGATTTTAATTTTATAAATAAGGATGGTGTTCTATTATAGAAAAAGGGAATTGGTTATAATTTTGAACGGTGATAACCCTAAGAGCAAATTTCTTAAAGATTGTTAGGAAGGCAAGAAGCTTTACAGTCATGGATTTCAAACACAGGGGCATTTTAACTTCTGTAGGCATTGCTGTAGCTATATTCTTCTAGGGCGATTAATTTTTTCCGAAGGGAAAGATACTAATTATTAAAGATTTGCTTTCCCCAAATTAAGTTTTGCTTATGGAGTGCTTACATTTTATTGGTATTTTCCATCATAAATCACAAATTCCCCAAAACAGCAAGTATTTTTCTTCTCAAGGACAGGAGTTTACAAACGACTACAAACGATAACAAGCGAAATTAAATAGTTTTTAACCGAATAACTTTTGGTCCTGGGAGTAGGTTTGTGGTATCAAAAATTATTAACTGTTTAACATTAAAACTTTTTATTATGAACGCACTTAGAAACAGAGTACAGTTGATCGGAAATTTGGGGAACGACCCAGAAATTATTAATCTAGAAGGCGGTGGCAAACTGGCCAAATTCTCCATTGCCACGAATGAGACCTACAAGAACGCCCAAGGGGAGAAGGTTACGGATACCCAGTGGCACAATGTGGTGGTATGGGGCAGGACTGCGGAGATCGTGGAAAATTATTTGATCAAGGGCAAAGAAGTGGCCATTGAGGGAAAATTAACGACCAGGTCCTATGAGACCAAGGATGGGGAGAAGCGGTATTTTACCGAAATTAAATGTAATGAGTTGTTAATGCTGGGCAAATAGGCCGGGTAAAGCAATATATGGGAAAGCTCCCTACAGCTGTAGGGAGCTTTTTTGTTTTTTCCCAAAACGATAAGAATGGGGTAATAACTTTTTGAGATTGGTAAAAAAATAAATGGCCTCCAGAAATAAATCGAGAAGCCATTATATGAGGTTATAGATATCCTTTTAATTGCCAATGGTGTATGCCACCATCTTTAGAGAGAAGGCACCTAATTGGGAACTATGCCAAACGATGCTGTAAAAAAAATCTGCTGGGAAGAATTTGATTTAAGCAACCTTTTTCATCAAATCAAAGCAAGGGCAACGTTTACATCTTTTAGATTCGGATTTTTTAAACTTTTCGCAGCATTTGGTCTTGCAGCCTTGGGGGACCAATGCTTTAAGAGCCTCTTTCTTGGATGCCTTTAGCTCTTTTTTAAGCTTTTTTTCGGCTTTCTTCACCTGCTTTTCCCGGTCTTTATCTTTCTTTTTGCCCACTTTTTCAGAAATTAATCGACGGCAAAAATATCTATTTTAATTCAATCTAAATAAGATTTAATGTTAAAGTTATTCTATTCCTTAGGAGTAATGGCCGCACTGTTCGCTGTAATCTGCTGAATGTCACGATCAAATAAATAAAGTCCGCCTTTGTCATTTCCAATAAGGTTGATCTTATCCAAGATATTACGGGCCAAAGCTTCTTCTTCTATTTGTTCGGCGACATACCACTGCAGAAAATTGTGGGTGGCATAATCCTTTTCTTCAAGGGTTACATGTACCAGTTCATTAATGCTATCGGAAACAAAGATTTCGTGTTCGAGCAATTCATTGAACATTTTTTGAAAAGTGCCAAAATCATTTTTTGGGGCTTTTAGTTCCGAAATATGGGCGTTGCCACCACGTTCGTTGATGAATTTTATCAATTTAAGCATATGCATGCGCTCCTCATCGGACTGGGCATACATAAAATTGGCAATACCTTCTAATCCTTTACCTTCTGCCCATGAGGCCATAGATAAATATACTTGAGATGATGCGGCCTCTATACGAACTTGGTCATTGAGTGCCTTTTCTAGTTTTTTTGATAACATAGCAGTGTTTTTTTTCTAAGGTTATATTTTTTAAAGTTACGAATAATTGAAGCCATTTGGAAACGTCTAAAAATAGATATTTTGTGCCGCTCTAAAGGTGTTGGCATGGGCTTCAATAATGAGTTTTAGGTCCTCGGAATAGCCGCCTCCCATACTACATTGCACCGGAATTTGATGGTTGTGGCAAGTTTCTAAAACAAAAATATCGCGTTGTTTACATCCTTCGATAGTCATATTAAGAGTGCCTAATTTATCGGTGCCCAAAATATCTACTCCCGTTAAATAAAATATAAAATCGGGTTTAAAAGTGGCTAATAGCTTGGGTAGGCGATCCTTTAAAATGGAAAGATATTGTGCATCGGTAGTGCCCTTGGGCAGTGGAATGTCCATATCCGATGTTTCCTTTTTAAAAGGGTAATTGCCGGCCCCATGCATAGAAAAGGTAAAGACCGAAGGGTCATTCTGAAAAATCTCTGCGGTCCCATTGCCCTGATGGACGTCCAGGTCGAGGATTAAAATATTTTTGGCCAAGCCTTTCCCTTGTAGGTAACGGGCAGCAATGGCCTGATCGTTTAGCATACAAAAAGCTTCCCCTTTGTCGGAATAAGCGTGGTGCGTGCCCCCGGCAATATTCATCCCTATCCCGTATTGCAGGGCAAATTCACTGGCCTTTATAGTGCCGTCGGCTATGATTCTTTCGCGCTCTACCAAATCCTCGGTCAGCGGAAAACCTATTTTTCTTGCGGCTTTTTGCGGGATTTTGATATTTAACAAATCGTAGAAATACTCCGGATCGTGTACCGCCAAAATATATTTGTCATTGGGAACGCTGGGCATAAAAAAATTATCGGGTACACAACAGCCTTCCTCTAACAATTGTTGTGGCAATAAGTCGTATTTCAACATAGGAAACCTATGCCCTTCCGGTAAGGGGTGGTTATAGAGGGGGTGATGCGCTATTTTTAACATTTTGTCGGTCGGATCTTTATGAGGGTATCTACATCGTTTTTTATCAAAGAATGCACGAAAAATCCCTTGTTTTTATTTATGTAAGGCCAATTGGATGCGTTTTCTGGCAACATCTACTTCTAATACTTTTACGATTACCTGTTGGTGTAAATGAACGTGTTCATTGACATCTTTTACAAAGCTATCGGAAAGGTTGGAAATATGTATAAGGCCACTCTCTTTGATGCCTATATCTACAAAACAACCAAAATTGGTTAGGTTGTTTACGATACCCGGCAATAGTTGTCCTTCCTGCACATCGGTAATGGTTCTTATATTTTGATTAAAGGTAAAAACCTTGGCCTTTTCACGTCGGTCCAGGCCTGGTTTTTCCAATTCTTTGATAATATCTTCCAAGGTGGGAAGGCCTATATCTTCAGTACAATACTTTTGAAGGTCTATTTTCTTTAGGACCTCTTTATTGCCTATAATTTCTGAAAGTTCAACCCCTTGATCTTTTACCATTTTGTTCACTAGGGAATAACTTTCCGGATGTACAGCGGCGTCGTCCAAAGGGTTCTTGGCATTTTTGATCCGTAAGAATGCGGCCGATTGTTCAAAAGCTTTCTCCCCCAATCTGGCCACCTTTTTTATCTGAGCTCTACTGCTAAACGGACCGTTTTCATTTCGATAGGCCACAATGTTTTCAGCTAATTTAGGTCCTATCCCCGAAACATAGCTCAACAGGGCAACACTGGCGGTATTTATATTTACCCCAACGGTATTCACGCAGCTTTCTACGGCCACATCCAAGGAGTTTTTTAATTGATTCTGGTCTACATCGTGTTGGTATTGTCCCACACCTATAGATTTTGGGTCTATTTTTACCAGTTCGGCCAAGGGGTCTGCCAAACGACGCCCAATAGATACGGCTCCTCTTACGGTTACATCGTAATTGGGAAATTCTTCCCTGGCTATTTTGGAAGCCGAATAGATGGAGGCTCCGGCTTCGCTGACCACAAAGACCTCAATAGGGTTTTTAAATTGGATTCGTTTTACCAATTGTTCCGTTTCCCTGGAGGCGGTACCGTTCCCAATAGCGATGGCTTCTATTTTATAGGCATCGGCCAAAGAACTCAATTTTTTTATGGCGCCCTTGCTATCGTTTTGCGGGGCATGGGGGTAAATGGTCTCGTTGTGTTTTAATTCGCCTTGGGCACCTAGGCAAACAACCTTACAGCCGGTTCTAAATCCGGGATCAATGGCCATAATTCTTTTTTCGCCCAAGGGGGCCCCTAGTAATAATTGTTTGAGGTTTTTGGAAAACACCTGTATGGCGGCTTCATCGGCCTTTTCCTTGGCTGCTTTTAGGGTTTCCTTAGAGAGGGACGGCAACAATAGGCGTTTATAGGCATCCTGTACCGCTATGCTGATTTGCTCACTACAGGCATTGTTGCCATTAATAAAGCGGTCCGCAATGTCCGAAATGGCCTTATCGTCCTCAATTGCTACTTTAACGCGTATAAAACCTTCTTTTTCGGCGCGTAGAATGGCTAACAGCCTATGCGATGGACAACGGTTTAAAGATTCGTTCCATTCAAAATAATCCCTGTATTTTTGGGCTTTCTCATCCTCTTTTTTAGTAGCAATAACCTTTGTGCCCAGTTGTGCATGCCGTTGTAGTTGTCTTCTAACTATATTCCGTATATCGGCCCGTTCATTGATCCATTCCGCAATAATATGTCTTGCGCCCTCTAGGGCATCGTCCTCATTGGAAACATTTTCATTGACATACTTTGTAGCGATGCTGGCAAGATTTTCCGTGCGTTGGGCCATGATTATTTTTGCCAAGGGTTCCAAGCCGTTTTTTATAGCGGTTTCTGCCTTGGTTTTCCTTTTTTTCTTAAAGGGAAGATACAAGTCTTCTAGGGTGGTAAGGTCGCCGCTTTGTTTTATTTTTTGGGCCAATACATCGTTCAAAGCCCCTTGTTCCTCAATAACTTTAAGGATGGCGGTTTTGCGTTTCTCCAAAGTCTCGAACTGAGCCTTAAGAGTAACGATATCCCCAATCTGAACCTCGTCCAAATTACCTGTTCGCTCCTTTCTATAACGAGCTATAAAGGGAACCGTACAGTCTTCGTTTAATAAAGCAACGGTGTTTTCTATACTCTTGGTCGGAATTTGGGAATGTTGGGCAATGTAGGCTAAAAGTTGCATAATTAGTACTTAGTGTTTTTGTGAGTGTTAGCGGCCATAGATAAAGGTGATTCCATAGAAAATAAATAATTGTCTTCTAAAGGATCTTGTTTTATGGCCTCTTAATTTTCTTGCCAGTATTGTGGCAAGCCGCCATGCAATATATAATTTTATTAGTAACTAAAAGGAGGTACGGATCAGGAATAATTGCAGTGTTTTATTGCTTTATGGGGAAGCTGAACATTGATAAAACAAGCAGGCCCCATTTCAAAAGTTGGGACTTCTATTAAAATTCTAGCTATATAGTCTTCAAACATATAGGTCCAATAGAACAATTCGGCCCAAACTGGCCGTGCATGGTTTTAATGCGTTAGGGATCGCAGCGGCATCCCCGCAGCATGGCAAGGGATATAGCGAAGAGCCCGCCCGACGAAGGAGGGAACGCCCAAAGTATGAAGCAAATGGGTATCGGAAGTTGGAAAATAAATGGGCCTATTCCCAAAGTAGTATTGGAAATAGGCCCAATTATGAGTAGTATAAAGGTTGGCACAGGGCTCGTTTGGCCGTGTGTGCATCTTTTAATTTATGGTCTCGCCACTGCTAACGCCTTCTTCGTCTGGGTTAACAAAAACTATTTTCCCATCGGCATTCTCGGTCATTAAGATCATCCCTTCGCTATCGACACCACGTAAGGCCCGCGGTGCCAAGTTCACCAATACGGTCACTTTCTTGCCCACAATATCCTCGGGAGCAAAACTTTCTGCAATACCAGAAACAATGGTTCTAACATCGATACCGGTATCGACCTTAAGGACCAATAATTTTTTGGCCTTAGGCATTTTCTCCGCTTCAATGATGGTCCCAACACGCAAATCTAATTTGGAAAAATCATCGAATGTAATGGTGTCTTTTTGTGGGGTAACTTCTTTATTCATAATTTCATTTGCTTTTTTGGTAGCTTCCAATCTATCTAGTTGAGCCTGTATGGTTTCGTCCTCGATTTTGCTGAACAATAGCTCGGCCTGGTTAATTTGATGTCCGTCCGGAAGTAGCGCTTCTTTTGAGGCAACATCTTGCCAAGCCAAGGCTGGGCTAATATTAAGGATATTTTTAAGCTTAGTGGCCGTAAAAGGTAAAAATGGCTCACTTAAAACCGCTAGGGCCGATCCAATTTGTAAGGCTACATACATAATGGTTTTTACGCGTTCCTCGTCTTGTTTTATAACTTTCCAAGGTTCGGCATCGGCCAAATATTTATTCCCTAAACGGGCTAAATTCATCAATTCTTGTCCGGCTTCACGGAAACGGTAGCGCTCTATGGAGCTAGAGATGATTGCCGGGTATTTTTTAAGCTCCTCAAGGGTTTCCCTGTCTACCTCCGTATAGGCCGCAGGAGGGGGAACGATTCCGTTGTAATATTTATTGGTCAAAACCACGACACGGTTGATGAAATTGCCAAAAATGGCTACCAACTCATTGTTGTTTCTTGCTTGGAAATCCTTCCAGGTAAAATCGTTGTCTTTGCTTTCCGGAGCATTGGCCGTTAAGGTATAGCGCAATACATCTTGCATATTGGGGAAATCTTCCAAATACTCGTGTAACCAAACCGCCCAGTTTTTAGAGGTCGATAATTTATTGCCTTCCAAATTTAAAAATTCGTTGGCCGGTACATTTTCGGGTAAAATAAATTCGCCATGGGCTTTTAACATACTCGGGAAAATAATACAGTGGAAAACGATATTATCTTTCCCTATGAAATGCACCATTTTGGTGTCCTTTGCTTTCCAATAAGGTTCCCAGTCCTTTCCTTCCCTTTCTGCCCATTCCTTGGTGGCAGAAATATACCCTATAGGAGCATCGAACCATACATATAAAACCTTGCCATCGGCACCTTCTACCGGTACTGGGATACCCCAATCCAAGTCGCGCGTTACCGCCCTAGGTTTTAAACCATCATCGATCCAAGACTTACATTGTCCGTATACATTGGGTTTCCAATCGTTTTTATGACCTTGTAAGATCCATTCCTTTAAAAAATCCTCATAGCGGTCTAAAGGCAGGAACCAATGTTTGGTCTCTTTCATGGTAGGGATAGCCCCTGAGATAGTCGATTTAGGATTTATTAGGTCCGTAGCATTTAAAGTAGAACCACATTTTTCGCACTGATCACCATAGGCTTCTTCATGACCACATTTAGGGCAGGTACCTATGACGAAACGATCGGCTAAAAATTGTTGTGCTTCGTTGTCGTACAACTGTGCCGTTGTTTCTTCGATAAAATCGCCTTTCTCGTATAATTTAACAAAAAAGTCAGAGGCGGTTTTATGATGTATCGGGGCAGAGGTACGGGAATAGTTGTTAAAGGTGATCCCAAAATCTTCAAAAGATTTTTTTATAATACCGTGATATTTATCGATAATGGCCTGTGGCGAAACGCCTTCTTTTTTGGCCTTCATCGAAATGGCCACTCCGTGCTCATCACTACCACAAACAAAGGCAACATCTTTTCCTGTTAGCCGTAAGTACCTCGCATAAATATCGGCAGGTACGTAAACACCTGCTAAATGTCCAATATGTATGGGGCCGTTGGTATATGGTAGGGCAGCAGTAATGGTATATCTTGCTGGAATCGTCTGGTTTTGCGACATTACATTTATATTTGGGTGCAAAAATAAAGATTTTTGCGAGGGGGAGCCCTTTAAGGCAAAAAAATAAGCCTTTATCCTTCTCAAATTTCCTTGGAAAAAGCAAAGGCCCATGCAATAAGTAGAGGGAATATGCGGCTGCTCTAAAAGTTCTAACGAATTGTTTGATTTTTACGGCTAGGGTAGCACTGTATTTTTTCGATCAAGGAGGGGACGTTTTATTGGACCCTATTCCTTCTTTTTTCTTCTATACGGGGCGTACCTTGGACCATCGCCTGGTGCAATCGGGTGTTTAGCTCAGTGCTAGAGAAGAAGTGTAGTTTTAGTTGCTTGTTTATTTCAGCCTTACCGTACCAATCGTTTTTGGAAAACTAGGTTAGTAGGGGTATTCCTTATCATATTTATTACTCATAACATCTTGGTAATCTTATCTGTACAATTATGCTAATGGTCGAATTTTGGATGAGCAAGTAGGTGGTTTTTAGATTAATACACGTTTTTTGTAAGAAATAAGCAACAGCGATGGGAGCTCACAACGATTTTGGTAAGACAGGAGAACAAATGGCAGTAGATTACCTGGTAAAAGACGGCTATTCTATTAAACGTAGAAATTATCGGTATTTAAAAGGAGAAATAGACATAATCGCCCAAAAAGGAGAAATTTTGGCCATTGTAGAGGTAAAATCTAGAAGTGTAGACTTCCTACAGGATATTGGTGATACCATTACTAAGAAGAAAATTAAACTGTTGGTACGGACGGCAGACCACTATGTTGTGTCTCGTGATTTGGACGTTGAGGTGCGGTTCGATCTCTTTATAATTCTTAAAGATAAGGGGGGTTTTACGATGGAGCATATCGAAAATGCATTTTATCATTTTTGATTATTTGTTTTATTTGTAACAATTTGTTATTTTTACCAAAAATTTAAGGATCATGAAGACTATATCATCTGTTGTTGAGGATTATATCAAGAAGAAACCATTTCTTCAAAGCGCTCTAGCTCAGGGAATTATCAACTTAACCTCACTGTCTCGAATAGTGAAGCCGGAGATAGAAAATGAACTTGGAAAGGATATTAGGAACGGTGCTATTGTGATGGCTTTAAAGCGATTATCGGACGATTTGGAGTTCCGGGCCACTCATAAAATCATCAAAGTTTTAAAAAATATTGGTGAAATTACGGTGCGTTCTTCTTTGACCGATTTTACATTTTTGGTTTCCGACTCAATTTTGGAGAATCAGACCATGTTATTGAAAGAGGTCAATAAAAACAAGGATGTTTTTTACACTTCTTCCAGAGGGGTAAATGAGATGAATATTGTGGTAAGTAATATTTTGGAAGACGCGATTGAGGAGTTGTTCAAGAACGAAAAGTGTACTCAGAAAGCAGAACACTTATCTTCGATTACCGTAAAGTTACCGGCAGAAAATGTATCGGTACCTGGAATTTATTATTTTATTTTTCAGCGATTGGCCTGGGAGGGAATTGTTTTATACGAGGTAATATCGACGACCAATGAGTTTACAATTATAGTAAATGACGAACAGGTAGATATTGCATTTAAGACTATTAAAGATTTAAAAGCCTTGTAAGATATACATCTACAAGGCTTTTTTTATTGGCATATTACAAAAGGCTGTTAAGAACCTCTTTTACTTCTATAACATCTGACGGCTTGGCTACAATTCTTTTTTTATCATCTAGGATATAAAAAGTAGGGGTGAGTTCTATTTGATATAAGGAAGTATATGGACTTTCCCATTTCCCCAAAGAAATACCATGGATAAAAGTAGGCAGCAGGGCAATCTCTTTTTTCCAGTTGACCGCGTCGTCTTCCAAGCCAATGGCCACTACTTTAGTATTCTTACGGTTTTTCATCGCTTGTTGTAGCAATGGCAGTTGCTCTAGACAGTGTGGACAGCTACTGCTCCAAAATACCAGTACATAGGTATCAGCGCCTTTTAGATCGCTTAATTTTTTCTCGGTATAACCGTCTACCCAGGTGATTTCTGGAGCGACAGCCCCTATGCGCAAGCGGTTATAGGCTTCAATTTCATTGATCAATTCACCGTTATTGGTGGCGATGGCCATTTCTTTCAAGTGATTATTATAGATATAATCGGCGGTATCATTATGATTGTTCTTAACCATTTCTCGCCATAATTCACTTAAGACTTTAATTTTAAAGGGCAGGGAGGTACCGTTAATTTTTGTTACTACGTCCTCTACGTTCACCTGCATTTCTTTTTCCAGTTTATCTTCGGAGAGACGCTCTAATGGCAGGGCTGTAAATACGTAGTTATTGATCTTTTCCGTTATGAATTTGGAGGCTTGTAATACCGGGTTTTCAAAACTGAAGTGATCAAAGAATTGACGATTTTTATTTCTTACATAAGACGAAACAGACTCGTTACCGTCTGAAATATAAGGGTGATTGGCTTTTATAAAAGGTTCTATAAATAGTCCGCTTGTTTGTACTTCATAATAGTTTTGAAGGGCAAATAATTTCTTGTTCAATTTGGAAAGGACGTCTTTGTTTGAGTTTCTTTCCGAATAATATTTAATGATATCTTGTTCTACTTCCGAAATTTTCGAAAAATAATCGTGGTACAAGATATTCTCTTGTGAATTGGAAAAGGATATCCCCTTGTTAAAATCAAAGTCTAAGGTAATATCTTCCCAACCATTGTAAATAACATCAAAATAGAATTCTTCTTGAGGTACGGCATACACCAAGCGGTATATACCTGCCGGGGCAGTTGGTGGCATAGTTAAGGAGAAGCTGCCTTCTTCTACGGGCGTGTTCGCAGTATAATTGAGGCTCCCAGGTTGTAATTGGTAGGCAATTATCCATTTGAAGTGCGATGCCGGTGACAAGGTTCCCGTAATGTTGTGCTGTGCTTCTACATTAATAGCGAGGAAGAGGCTTGCTATAAAAAAGAAATATTTAAAAACCATACCTTTTAATTTTCATGTTCATGGGGTTCCATTGGTATCATTGCCAATGCAATCTACAATATTAAATAAGGCGATTGGCAAAACAAAGTTTTAAGCCACAGTTTGTTGAGTTTTTTCAAAAGGCTGCATGGCTTTGTATGCCTTGTCTATAGATTTAATGCCATCAAAAACCAACAACAATCGCAGACCGTTTCGGGTTTCTTTCTCCTTTAGTTTTCCTAAACCGGGGTTGTTCTGTACAAATCGCAATACGTTGTTAAACGTAGGGCTTTGGTAAAATTCCGACTGTTGGTCGGCAATGAAATAACCGATCATTTTTCCTTTTTTCATGACAATCTTTTCTATTCCCATATTATTGGCGATCCACTTGATACGTACAGAATTTAGTAAATCTTCGGCTTGAGAAGGAATTTCACCAAACCTATCGACCAGTTCGCGTTCGTACTTTTGTAAGCCTTCTTCGTCTTTGACCAAGTTGAGTTCGGTATACAGGTTTAGGCGTTCAGTAATATTATTGATATAGTCATCTGGGAAAAGGAGCTCAAAGTCGGCATCGAGTTGGGTTTCTTTTATAAAGACCTTCTTTTTGTTCTCTATTTCATCATAGAGGTATTTAAACTCGTTTTCTTTTAATTCATCTATGGCTTCTGTCAGAATTTT
The DNA here is from genome assembly GCF_900141935.1 of Arenibacter nanhaiticus. GTDB lineage: Bacteria > Bacteroidota > Bacteroidia > Flavobacteriales > Flavobacteriaceae > Arenibacter > Arenibacter nanhaiticus. The sequence continues at coordinate 33,623 of NZ_FQYX01000032.1, forward strand.
CTGGTAGGCATCAAAACCAATATCGTTGATGAATCCGCTTTGTTCACCTCCCAAAAGATCCCCTGCACCTCTAATTTCCAAATCTTTCATGGCAATATTAAAGCCGCTTCCTAATTCCGTAAACTGCTCTAGGGCCTGAATTCTTTTTCGGGCGTCGTTGGTCATGACCTCGTATGGCGGGGTAATGAAATAACAAAATGCTTTTTTATTGCTTCGGCCAACGCGTCCACGCATTTGGTGAAGGTCGCTAAGGCCAAAATTATTGGCATTATTGATAAAAATAGTATTGGCATTACTCACGTCTAGTCCACTTTCGATAATGGTTGTCGATACCAAAACATCAAAATCGCCATTCATAAAAGCCATCATTAAAGCTTCTAGTTTTTTACCGTCCATTTGGCCGTGTCCGATCCCTATTTTTGCATCTGGGACCAACCTTTGGATCATTCCGGCCACTTCCTTGATGTTTTCTACCCTATTGTGAATAAAAAACACCTGGCCACCTCTCTGAATTTCATAGGTAACAGCATCCCTGATGGTTTCTTCGCTAAAACGGATAACCTCACTTTCTATGGGGTAACGGTTGGGCGGAGCGGTATTGATAACCGATAAATCCCTTGCTGCCATAAGGCTAAACTGTAAGGTTCTCGGGATAGGGGTTGCGGTGAGGGTAAGGACATCTACATTTTCCTTTATAGATTTTAGCTTATCCTTTACCGACACGCCAAATTTTTGTTCTTCATCGACTATTAAAAGCCCCAAATCTTTAAAGACGACGTTTTTGTTGACCAATTGATGGGTACCTATAAGGATGTCTACTTTTCCGGCGGCCAATCTTTCTAGAGTGTCTTTCTTTTCTTTTGCGGTGCGAAAGCGATTGACGTATTCTACGGTTACCGGCATCTCTTTTAGGCGCTCGGAAAAGGTTCTGTAGTGTTGAAAAGCCAAGATGGTAGTAGGTACCAATACAGCGACCTGTTTCCCGTTGTCTATTGCTTTAAAGGCGGCTCTAATAGCTACTTCTGTCTTTCCAAACCCTACATCGCCACAGACAAGGCGGTCCATGGGGCGTTCGCTTTCCATGTCCTTTTTAATGTCTTCGGTAGCCTTGGTCTGGTCTGGTGTGTCTTCGTAAATAAAAGAAGCTTCCAATTCGTGTTGCAAATAGGTGTCGGGACCATATTGGAATCCCTTTTCCAATCGGCGCTTGGCATACAATTGTATTAGGTTGAAGGCTATTTTCTTTACCCTGGATTTAGCTTTCTCCTTTACTTTTTTCCATGCTCCGGAGCCCAATTTGTACACTTTGGGCGGGGTGCCGTCCTTTCCATTGAATTTGGAGATTTTGTGTAAAGAATGTATGCTCACATACAGGATGTCGCGTTCTCCATACACCAACTTGATGGCTTCCTGTTTTTTGCCCTCTACATCTATTTTTTGTAGGCCACCAAACTTTCCGATTCCATGGTCGATATGGGTAACATAATCGCCAACTTCTAATTTGTTTAGATCCTTTAGGGTAATGGCCTGTTTTTTGGCATAGCCATTTTTTAAATGGAATTTTAGGTAACGTTCAAAGATTTGGTGATCGGTATAACAAACTATTTTTAAGTCGTTATCTATAAATCCCTGATATAGGGGGAGTACTATGGTTTTGTAATGAACTTCTTTGTCTACCTCTTCAAAAATATCGTGAAAGCGCTTGGCCTGTTGTTCCGTAGCACAAAAAATATAATTGGTGTATTTAGCTTTGTGATTCTCGTTTAAGTTCTCTATCAATAAATCAAATTTCTTATTGAAAGAGGGCTGTGGTTTGGTGCGGAATTCGATGGTCTCTCCGCTGATTGGGGCGTTTTTAGAGGTGAACTCACCATCAATCTCAACCACATTAAAATCAGCCAATTGTTCTTTAATAAGGCCAGAATGGGCAAAAAGCTCTACTGGTTTGGCGCGTTTAATTTCTTGCGATAGTTGTGAAAAAGCCTCTTCTGCTTTTTCAAAAAAGGAATCCAACCTCGCGTAAATGACACTCAGGTTTTTGCTGAATATAATAGTTTCGGGAGCTATGTATTTTAAAAAGCTCTCCCTGTTTTCGTCTAAAAATTTATTTTCAACGTTGGGAATGATGGTAATCTTCTTCACCTTGTTGGTAGAGAGTTGTGTCTCTACATCAAAAGTTCGGATACTATCCACTTCGTCCCCAAAAAATTCTATTCGGTAAGGCTCGTCATGTGAAAAGGAAAATACATCGACAATACCACCGCGAACAGAAAACTCTCCCGGTTCGGTTACAAAGTCCACTCGTTTAAACTTGTACTCGAACAATACTTCATTTAAAAAATCCAAGGAGATGGTGTCATCCAACTTAATTTTTAAGGTGTTCTTTTCCAGCTCTTTCCTAGTGACCACTTTTTCGAAAAGCGCATCGGGATAGGTGACGATGATGGCCGGTTTTTTTCGGGAATTGATCCGGTTAAGCACTTCTGCCCGCAACAATACATTGGCATTGTCCGTTTCCTCAATTTGGTACGGCCTTCGGTAACTGCCAGGATAGAACAAGACATCCTTGTCGCCCAATAGCTGCTCTAGGTCGTTTAAGTAATAGGCGGCCTCTTCCTTATCGTTTAATATAAATAGAAAAGGGGTATGTGTTTTTCTGAAGGTTTCAGAAATTACAAACGATAATGAAGAACCGATAAGCCCTTTTAAATTTGTTTTGCTTGAAGAAGCGCCTTGAAATTCTGCAATAGTTTGCTGCAGTTTTCGCAATTGCGGAGACTGTGTAAACAGTTGTAACATAGAAGATTTTGTCAACCGTATGATTTTTTTGCAAATATAACCCTAGATTTTGCTTCCCCAAAAAGATGGGGGTATTTTACCTTATATTTTCTTATTGGGCAAAACCTTGGTCCTTGTAGAATAATGATCTATACAGGTTGGTTGGTATTATTTATTTTTTGGTTTATGGCGATGTACCTGCCATTTTTTCGTTCACATGCCAACTGTTCATGGTATAATGTGGAGTTGCCATAACACTTTTTTAAAAGTATTTTAAAAAACATTGTATCCTTTAAAAAAAAGGGGGTAATTATCAGGGATGATTCTATTATAAATAAGCATTTATTTTGGTAGTACGTGTTACTTTTACTTACTTTGGGAGCAGATATATCTCCATGGTGAGAAGGTTCTGAAGACTGGTCTATAGAGTTCTTTTTTATATTGGATTTTTGAAGCTTGCGTAGGATGGGTATCCCGATAGAACAATGGGGTCTCGGGCTTATTTTTGGTAAATGGGTGAAAATGGAACCAGGAAAAAAATGTTTGGCTTATGTAGAACAAGTGTGAAATTTTGGATTCAAAACCCAAGGAGCCATAACCTTTATAGCACGGCCATGTAGGGACGAATTAATTTTAAAAAGTCTGGTTCACATAATTATTAATTACTTGCGGTTTGTATAATATTCTATTGATAACCTCCATTTTTGGATTTGTTTTAACAACCTTATTTTTTTTTAAGAAATCGACCAATTCCAAGGCAACTTTTTTTTTGGGAAGCTTCTATTTTTTGTTGTCTTTCTATGCCTTACATGCTTTTGTAATTGATGGCGGGCATCTAGAAGAATATCCTGGTTTTTTTTTATGGCCTCTTGTGCCTTTCAATTTAATTTTTGTCCCGGTATATTTTTACTTTCTACTTGTTATTGAAGATCAATTTAGATGGAGAAAGCGTCACCTGCTCCTATTTGTACCAATGCTATTGGCCATGATAGATGTTGCCTATGTCTTTCTGTCGCCTGATTCAGTGTACGATGATCTTTTTTATAAGGCGGTTACCAATCCAAAAGATAGACTTCAGGCTCATTATTGGTTATTAGGTTTAACGCAACACCATCTAATGCGGCATATTTGCCAATTGGCGGCACTGTTGGTCTTATTGCCGAAATTGTTGAATTTTATGAAGGAGGAGCGCGAGGACAAACTAAAGAGGAGCTTAAACAAGTGGTTGATGACTTTTTGGTCTATTCTGATGTTTATGTCACTCGGGGCCATATTGTATGCTGTTGAAAAGATATTGGGGAAAAGCTTGTTCAACCTTTTATTCTTCAATTTCAGCCATAGCGATATCATAGTACCCTTGGTCTTGTACCTAGTGGTGTTTTGTATTGGGATAATCCCCATCTATTTCCCTACCATCCTTCAGGGATACCCACAATTTAAAAAAGTTACGCCAGTGACCAATAAGGGTATGGGAGAAACAGGGGATCTAAAATTTGGCCTAGAAGAAACTGAGATCAAGGAAAAACTGGAACTCATTAGTCAAAATAAGTTGTATCTGCAAAAAGATTTTAACGTAAGTCTTTGCGCTCGGGAGCTGGAAATGCCTGCCCACCATATATCATATTTTTTAAAAAAATATTATGGGCTAAGTTTTACCTCCTATAAAAATAATCTGCGGATGGAGCATGCAAAAGAAATGATTGCCAAGGACTTCTTGAGCAATAATACTATGGAAGCTTTGGCTTGGGAGTGTGGTTTTTCCAGTAGAAGCTCTTTTAGCAAGGCTTTTAAGAGCGCTACAGGTCTTAGTCCTAGTGAATATATGCAAAACCTGCAGCCGAACGACTAAGGGACTGCTGCGGTTTTCCTGCCTTACATTTTTACTACACAAAAGGATGTCTAGATTTAATGTAGACACCACTAAAACCATCCTAGACTTGGTTCCTGGCGATTATGTGCTCGACAAACTCATCTTTTAGAACATGTTGGTGCCTCTTGTCAGGCGGTTCCAGTTGTTTTAGGATATTAAACTTAATCTTATCAATATGCCTTATCACTTACGGTTTCCTTTAGATTTGAATCTAGAAATAGTATATAAATTAATTAATAATTATGTTGTTGGAAAGAAGAGGGGGCTGGGGGAGACTTATAACTAATTAAATTGTTCACATTTTTAGTAAGAAGTACGGGGTGAAACTCCCTTTTCCTACTCGACACTAAACCTTAGCTGTTGGACAAAAAACTGTAACAAAAAATGAGATTATCCGTCTTGTAAAGTAAATCATCAATCAAAATTCAAAATGAAGTACTTAAAACTTCTAGTGCTGTTTGCAATTATCAACTTCAATTTAAACGCACAAAACAATTCAAATTTAAAATCCAACAAACAAAAGGAAATTACCTATGTCATAAAGAATGTGAACGTAATCCCAATGACCAAGGAAAATAAAGTCATTGAAAATGCAACAGTAGTCATAAAAGATAACAAAATATACGCTATCAATAAGTCAATACCAAAAAACCCAACAATTATTGACGGCACAGATAAATGGTTAATTCCTGGACTTATTGATATGCACGTTCATACATTATCAGATGGATCTCCTTTTGTAATGTACCCAACAAAAGGCCCTTTAGTTAGTTTCAACACTCAATATAATATGACTCCATATATTGCAAATGGAGTTACAACAGTTTTTGAATTGGGTGCAAGACCTGAACATATAGGACAACGTAATGAAATTATCAGAGGAGATGTTATTGGGCCACGAATAGCTTTAGCCAAAGTAATTGGAGGAAATAAGTCTAACCTTACCGCAAAAACCCCTTCTGATGGAAGAAATGCAGTGCGTTTTGCGAAAGAAGAGGGCTATGAGTTTATAAAAGTTTATACTTGGTTAAATGAAGAAACTTTCAAAGCAGTAATAAATGAAGCCGAAAAACAAAATATGAAAGTAGTAGGGCATATTCCAATCGCTTTCAAAGGGAAAGAAGCCAAGGATTTTTTTGTACCTCACTTTGATTTAATTGCACACGCAGAAGAATTATCAAAACAAACAGACGATTATAGTTATGAAAAAGCACAAGAATTCGCACGTTTAGCCAAAAAAAATGGTACCTGGTTAATTCCAAACTTGTCCAATATGGTGGCTATTGAAAAACAAGCCAAATCACTAAAAAATATTGAAAATATACAAGGTTTTAAGTACGTACATCCATTGATGCAAAATAAATGGCTAACCTCTAATAGTTATTATGGTGCTTCAAATGACTTAATAACATATTATAAAGAATTGATGGGCTTTCACATCCTTATTGTAAAAGCTTTTAAAAAAGCTAACGTACCTATGGTTGCAGGAACAGATGCTGGAATTTCTGGTATTGTTTTGGGATTTTCACTTCACGATGAACTCAAATTGTTAGTAGAAGCAGGCTTAACGAATGAAGAGGCTTTGACTTCTGCAACTAGATTAGGTGCTGAATGGCTTAGAATTGATGATAAAATAGGAACTATTGAAACTGGTAAGTTGGCAGATTTAATTTTACTTAATGAAAATCCTTTAGAAAAAATATGCAATACAAGGAAAATTTCAGGTGTATTCGTTGACGGTAACTGGATTGATAGAAGTAAAATTGACATAATGCTATCAGAAGTTGAGAAATGGAATACTGCTAATAAAGAAAAGTATGACTGGAAAGAACTTTTGAATAGTTTAAAAAATTAATAAAAAAACTATGGTTAAAAACGTAGAACTGTGTTCGTGTGGCCGGTATGGTCCAACATGAAGCCTTAGTTATTGAACTGAACCTAAAGGTAGCTTCAAGCAGGTATTAGCCCACTGTTCAATACCTTTAAGTATTGTCTAATTAATTTATTGTAAAACTGTACGAGGGAGATGTAAAACAACAATAGGTCAATATTTTATACCGAATTCAAAAAACAAGAAGGCATTACGCCCAAGCAGTGTAAAGAAATGTTAAAAGAGGCTGAATAAGGCTAGCTCGAACTTTTTTATTTTATTTTCGCGCTCTAAAAATAAGGCGCTACTTGCCCGCTAATTTTAAAAAATCAAATAGAAATGAAAAATGTATTATATGTATTTATACTTGCCATGATTTGTTTAACAAGTTGTAGTAAGGGTGATGACCCTATTTCTGAAGATCCTATTATTGGTGTTTGGAATATTGTTACAATTAATGAAGCCCCAGTAAATGAATGCACTAAAAAAACAGAAATTCTTTTTCTAAAAGACGGAAATTATATTCTAGAAGGTTATAACGTAAATTCAGAAAATAATTGTGACAAGCAAGAATTAATAAGAGGCAATTGGGAGAATAAAGGAAATGATGTCTACTCTATAAAAAATAATGGAGCTACTTTAATACAACAAATTAATATTTTATTCAGTAATAACAATAATACGATCACTACGAAAGAGATTTCTATGGAAGACGAATCAGAAGTCATAGTTCTAAATAGAAAATAGTCTTTTATAATAACGACAATTTAAATTTATCAAAATGAAAATTTTCGCAAAGCGATTAATAATTCTGTTTTTTAGTGTTTTCACCCTATTATCTTTCACATCTTGCAATAGTGACGATGATGAAGCCACCACTATTTACAGTTATACGCTGGAAACTTATACGAACATGACGGTTACTCCCAATACAGAAGGTGCAACCCAAGCTACAGAACTATTCTTAGAAAAAGATTGGATGATGACTAAAGCTATTCCAGGAAATACTTTAGAAGTAAGTGATCTTTCTGCAAAAATAATTTTTCAAAGCATTGTAGAACAAGCTAATCAAGAGTTTTTAAATATAGATTTTCACAACAACACGAAATTAACCTATAAATTAACAAGAAAACATCCATCTAATAATTCAGAGGTAGAAGTAGATGTACAGGTGTGGAATTTTATTAAATAATAATTTGAATAAAATGATATAACTGCCTGTAATAACCAAGGAATATTCGGCCCGCTGATAGGCCAGGGCTTAATATCTTGTTGACGGATCCCTTTTCTGCTTATGGGGAAAGCGTTTCTGGATCAAGCACAAAAGTTGTGTGTGAATTGAAATAGGAGTTCGATATTTGCAGAAAAACGAACAGCATTGGAATTATCTATCGACCTATTAAAGCTTATACTGCCTGAACTATTAATAACCCACTTTAATCTTGTCTCCCATAAAACAGAAGAGGGTACCCTTCATTTATATTTTGAAGAAAAGAAGGATACACCTAAAGAGGAAAAACATCGCATTTTAATAGGTCATGGCTTTCATAAGGAGATCGTCGTCCAGGATTTCCCATTACGAGGAAAATCAGTCTTTCTCCACATTAAGCGCCGCCGTTGGCTGGACAAGGCCACGGGGAAAGCCGTGCAAAGAGATTGGG
>NZ_FQYX01000053.1 GCF_900141935.1 Arenibacter nanhaiticus
AAAGGTCTAGAGGTATTTACTTTTCTAAACTTAACAAACTTGCGTCCCGAACCACTTCTATCTATCCGGTCTTCTAGTTTTAATAGGTTTGCTTCTTTCATTATTCTATAAAGCTTTTTATGGTTTATAGTATAGCCATCCCGCTTTAGGTATGAAGTCATTAACCGATATCCACAATCTATAAATGGATGTTTTAATATTGATTTTACCGACTCAATAACACCATCCTGGCTAATCGGGCCTTTTTTGCTGTGATAGGTAAACTTGCTTGGTCTATTCCCCTTCTTGCCATTGGTGGGCTTTCTATAGTAACTGCTATGTACCATTCCCACCATATCTATTAGTTTGGTCTTGCTGATTTTGTGTTTGGCGTGCATCCTATCCACTAGATCTTTCTTGGATCGGACGTCCCAAACTTTTTTTTAAGAAGTTCTCGTTGCACTTCCAGTTCAATTTCCTTATCACTAAGCAACTTGCGAAGCACACGATTTTCCTCTTCTGCTTCTTTCAGTTCCTTGCTCTTAGTGTCATAGGGCACTTTTAAACCTGCTTCCCCTTTATGGTCGAACTTCTTCTTCCAGTTGTAAAAAGTGCCAGTGCTGACCCCGTATTTACGACAGGTTTCCACAATGCCTATTTCTTCGGAACTGGATAATATCTCCAACTTCTGCGCTAAGGTCCATTTCTTATATTTCATATCTCAAATGTATAAATTTGAAATTTAAAATATCACTCCGATCTTATTGGGGGCTAAAGTACCCAGCAAACTGAGTCAATTGTAAAATATCGATGAATAACCAATTTCTGTAGACCGAACATAGCCACCCTATCTTTAGAATTAAAATTTATAAAGTAATGAATTTTTGATCCTGTTTCCACTTTGCCTATAGCAACTATTTATTAAATAATTCAATGCATGGGCATTTACTATTTAAGGCTTCTTAATAATTTTCCGATCTGCACACTCAACATCTAAATCCACACCAACCAATAAGGATTACCATTCATCGAAACAAAACGTCCATTGGACAACAGATAACACCCAATTGAGGGTTTTGCCAAGTTAATGGCCATTTCTATATTAATTTTGTTTGAAACCTGAGGGCCACTTCGCAATTTCAGGAAAAAAACCCTATATATTTTTAAACGTTAAATGAAATGAAAAAAAAGGCCTTATTATTAATTGGATATCAGAACGATTATTTTTCCGAAGATGGAATACTAAGAAGTGTTGTAGAAGAATCCTCCAAGGTTACAAATATTATTAAAAATACGGTAAAACTAGTTAAACAATCCAAGGATTCCCCAGATATCATAATAATTTCTACCCCAATTGTTTTTTCCGAAAATTACTCTGAGCTTTCTGAACCTGTTGGTATTTTGAAAACAATTAAATCTTTTGGTGCATTTAAAAAAGGAACTAAAGGTTCCGAAACCATAGATGAAATAAAGCAATTTGGCGATAGCATCATAGAAATTCCGGGAAAGTTGGGCTTAAATGCCTTTTTTAATACCAATCTAGAAGAGACACTTCGTGACCACCATGTAGAACATGTTTATCTGGCAGGAACGGTTGCATCCATATGTATAGATTCTACAGGAAGGTCAGCTTTTGAACGAGGTTTTGACGTAACAATGTTGTCGGACTGTATTTCTGGAAGAACAGTTTTTGAAAAAGATTTTTACGTTGACAATATTTTCCCATTATATGCAAATACCTGTTTATCAACTGAAATTATATGATCTATATAAACGAACGGGACACAATCTGGAGCAAGAATGGAGAATAGGGAAAAATTAAACATTCAAATACAACAAAAGCTAGTTGAAGAATTAACCAATACCAACAGGCAACTTTTTCTAATCAATAGCTTTGCTTCGGCAATCCAAGACAGTAAGAAAATTAATAATGTATTGGCCGCAATTTACCATCTATTTGATACCAACTACAGTCATTGTCTATGTGACATATTTTTAAAGATAGATTCTGATAACTCCCTTGCCCAAGCCCCCCCAAAGTTTTATCATAGCAATTCCCCAGCGCAAGGGGCAGAATCTACGATAATCCCTTTTGGCCAGGGAATAATAGGAAGAGTTGCCCAAAAGGGAGTCGCCGAAATCACATATGGGTCCGTTAAAAGCGGTAATATGATCTATCCTTATTCTGAAATAGCTATTCCAATGCTATATAACAACACGGAAACTATTGGTGTAATTTATTCCAAAGATCCTAAAAACGTTTTTTTTAATGAGAATAATATAAAAACGTTAGGAATTATTGCCTCAATAGCGGCCACTAAAATCATACAGATCAATCATTTAGAAAAAATCGCCAACTATCAAATACAACTTGAAGAGTATGTTAAAATAGTTTCACATGACCTAAGATCTCCTTTGAGGGCTATTGATACGTTATTACACTGGATTAAAGAAGACAATAAGGGACAATTAAACGATGAAACCTTAAATAATATTGATCTAATAAATACGTCCTTATCTAAAATGGATAAAATGACCACAAAGATTACAAATTATTCCATAATGGATCGGGAACCTGTTAATAAGGAAAATGTAGACCTAAATTTGGTTATCCAAGAAATAAAGCAAAATTTAAACTTACCTTCCAATATAACCCTTACCATAAAGAATTCTCTCCCAACAATTGCTGGGAACGAAATGAAATTTTTTCAAATTTTTCAAAATATCATCCAAAATGCCATTACAGCAATTGATAAACCTTTTGGATTAATAGAAATCTCCAGTGAGGATTGCCCGAACCATCATAAGTTTATAATTAGGGATAACGGCATAGGTATTAACCAAAAGTATTTTCATAAAATATTTCAAGTGTTTCAATCCCTTACAAACACCAATGAATCCTCGGGAATTGGATTATCCATAGCCAAAAAATTAGTAAACAGTTATGAAGGTAAAATTTGGTTAGAAAGTACGGAAGGTGTTGGGTCTACGTTCTTTTTTACCATAAGAAAAGGGATGATGGCCAATTAGAAGTTATGAGTCCCGATGTCATCCCCCCCTACTACTAGTCTCAAAGCAGGTTCAACCTTCGCATAAGCTCGGGCCTATTAGATCTACTAACGGGAATTACATCTTTTTCAATTAACACACTATTATCTTCTATATCAATAATTTTATTTGTGTTTATCACATAAGACCTATGGACTTTTAAGAAAGTATCCTTAGGCAATTTATCTTCTATTTTCTTTAAAGTAGAATGTACTGTATAGTTCCTATTATCTGTCTTCAACAAAATATAATCTCCCTTAGCTTCAACAATTTTAATGGTAGGTATATCGATCTTGATCAAACGCCTATCTATGTTAATATATAGAACATTTACATCATTTAAAGTCGCCTTGGCATTCTCCACATTTTTATTTTTACTGAATGATAATGCCTTCTGTATTCCTTTATCAAAACGTTCCTGCATAAATGGCTTAACGTAATAATCTACTATACATTCGTATTCAAAAGCCTCTATAGCAAAATTTCGGTCAGAGGTGGTAAGGATTATCTTTGGAGGATTTTTTAACGTCTTAATCAAGTCGAAACCCGTAAATGTGGGCATATGGATATCCAAAAAAATAAGTTCCACTTCATTTTCATTAAGGTATTTGATAGCCTCGATGGCATTCGAAAAACTACCGAGAATATCAACATCAGGGTTATTTCGGGCCAATTGTTCTACAATAGTCCTGGCCATTTCCTCATCATCAATAATTATACAATTCATCTAAAATTTTTTAAGTTTTTTCTATAAAACACAACATCAGCTCTAATATTTCATCAAAATCCAACTTTAAGGACACATTTCCTTTTATTAAATTTTCTTCATGATCAACTGCCAAATGGTATCCTTTTTCCATTCCTAATATACTTATTTTATGTTTTAATTTGTGAACATCTTCAGCTGCCATTACAAAATCTTCCTCCGCTAAATGTAAATTGTAAGTCCATATCTCCAAGGGCAATTCTTTTTTTATAACCTGTAAGATTTCATGTATAAAACTTTTATCCCCTTGAGAAAGTTGACATATATAATCTAGATTTGGCACAACATCCATATGTCTGTTTTTTTCAAGTTAAATACTCATACTGTAATGAAATTGTACGACCTAAGTTGAATCTCATTTTAGGGTTCTACATTCAAACTATTTTAATGGCCAACTATTAATGTCGGCAATAAATAACTTCATTTACAACATTATTGCTGTTGTTTCAAGGTAAAATAAAATGTGGTTCCTACCCCAACCTCACTCTCTAACCAAATTTCACCATGATATAAATCAAGTACCTTTTTCACAATACTTAGGCCTATACCTGTGGCCTTTTCACTAGAGTCAAGGGTTTTAAAAATTTCAAATATTTTTTGGTGGTCTTCCTCTTTAATACCTTTACCGTTATCCTTAATAGAAAATTGAAAATATGATTCTAACGGAACATAATCAATTTCAATTAGACCGTGTGGCTTGTCCAAATGATTAATGGCATTACTTAATAAGTTGAGAAATAATTGCTGAATTTTGGTGGTATCCCCATAAAAAACAGGTAATTTCTTCAACACTACAATTTTCACATTTTCCGGTACATACATCATTTTCAAAACATCTTCCATCAAAGTATTTAAATTCACTTCCTCTATTTGAGATTGAGAATTGTCTATACTGGAATATTTTAAGATGTTTTCTATCAAAAGATCCATTCTCTCTATTTTTTCCTCTATTAGGTCCAAGTTGGTCAGGGATTGTTCTTCCATACTTTTAAAAAAGTCTTCCTTTGTCCATGCTATCAGTGCCGAAATACTACGAAGGGGCGACTTTAAATCGTGAGAAACAATATGGGCAAACTCATTAAGTTGTGCGTTCTGTTTTTCCAAATTGATCAACAATTCCTCTTTCTGCAATTCCAGATTTTTCTTTTCCGTGATATCCAGGTGCACGCCAATAGACCCAACCAATTGTCGATTGCTATTATAATTGGGTGCTCCACTGATCAACCAATGTTTCAGTTCTCCTTCTTTGGTCAGTATTTCCACTTCATATGAATCGGAAATCCCAAGTTTCCTTTTGTTATTTTTATCAGCAATTTTACGTTTAAACCTTGAGGTCATCAATAGATCTGATGCTTTTTTACCATATAACTCATCCCTAGAGTAACCACTTATATCTACAAAACTTTTATTCGCATACATAACCGCATCATTATTGTCCACTTCCAAAAGACCAAGATTCATGTTATCTATTATTGAACTAAACTTATCTTTTTGGATTTTCAGATTTAATTCATAATACTTTTCCATAGTAATATCCTCGTAGGTCCATAACCTACCTTTACTTTCCCCTTCATAAAAAATGGGAATATAGCTCCGTTTAAAGAAACGCCCATCTACCAATTCCAATTCTTCATTTATACAAATAGATTTGTCAATCAATAGCTTTTCAATTCTTTTTATAAAAGCGTCCGGATTCTTGAACAAAACTTTGGATTGTTCTGCCGCCAATTTACAATCCATACCTACCAATTCCTCAGGATTAACTGGCATCTTAAAGAGCCTACAAAATTGGATGTTGGCCAAAACTACCTTGCCCAGATCATCTTCCAACAAAATTCCCGATTGTAAATTCAAAATTAGACTACTTAGCCTAGCCTCTGATTCTAATAATTTTTCTTTTTGTTCCTTCTCTTTGGAAACATCTTCTATGGTAGCAAGGTGATACTTAACCATTCCGGATGGGCCCCTAACCACTGTTACTGAGGTCTTGGCCCATACCGTTTTACCATATTTCGAAACATATCGCTTTTCCAAGGTTGCACTGTCTTTTTCCCCTTCATGGAATAGCTTTAGCTCCTTTAACGTCATAGGCCTATCATCTGGGTGGGTAAAATCCTTTACCTCCATGTCTTTAAATTCTGCTTCCGAAAATTCTAACATTTTACAAATGGCCTTATTGGCTAGAATAACATTCTTACCTTCATTCCCTGTCAGTAAAATTCCAATGGGCGAGTTATCTATAACAATTTCGAGTTGCTTTTTTTGATCTTGAAGCAGGTTTTTCATTGCTATTTCATTGGTAATATCATGTACAATTCCCTGTGCACCTATAGCCTGACCTTTACCGTTATATATAATACTTGCATTAACCTGGACTGTTCTTAGTTTTCCAAATTTTGTTTTTATTACTGCCCTATAATTAGTATAGGTCCCCATATTATAAAGCTCTTTAAAGGCTTTCTTGGTATATTCCATTTGCCCCTCATCGATAAGGGTGAGTAAATTAAAAACTTCTTTACAGGAATCATAACCTATCAATCTTACCGCCGCATCGTTCATTTTCAAAACATTGCCCGTTAGATCCATTACAATATAAGCGTCTATTATGTTTACAAAGACACCTTCAAGTTCTGAAGTTCTCTCGATTAACAGTTCTTGCAAATGGCTATTTGTTTGTTTTTGAGTTTCGGAAATTTTATACAGTTCGGAGGACTTTTCCTCCAACAGTCTTTCCGCCTCCTTTCGGGCGGCTTTTTCCCTTACCAAGGCCCTCTCCAATATTTTAATCCGTTTTTTCTGCTCCATTTTCCGTCGAAATCATAAATTTCACCTGAGTGCCATCGGCTTTTAACAAATCATAATCTATCTTCACATCCTCATTATAATATTCAAAGCTTTTCTGCATTAGTGCTTTTGCGAACATATACATTGCCCTTTCTGAGGTGTAAATAATTTCCAAATAATTGTTCTCTTGTACCAAAATACCAAAGCTGGGAAGTTCGGCCCCTGGATATATTTTGCGAACCTCAACGTGAATATGATTTTCAACAGAGGCTATAAACAATAGGGGATTTTCATACCTATCAAAAATGTCCGGATGGTGGGCCAACAGTATCTTGAAGAAATACAGGCCGTAGGTGTAAATTAAATCGTTAATTGGTATGTTTTTAGCCTTACTAAGTCGGCTTAGTAGTTCTTGCATTTCTACAAAATCATAGGTTCCGACAGAGGTATATATTCCACCCGTTTTTAAATTGGCACCTTCTATAATGTTATCAACAGTCTCGAGGCCAAACATCTCTTCTACCATTTCCAAAAACTCTGTGAAGACTATACCTTTCATAATTTAACCGTTGATCAACTCATTTACACTCCAATAATCCAAAACTATTTTTAATTTCTCCGAATAATGCTCATACTTAAGCGGTTTGGTTATATAACCGGCTATACCAATTTCGTAACAGTGCAACAAATCCCTGTAATTGGAAGATGTGGTGATAACTATAATAGGTAAATATTTCAAACGGGCATCCGACTTTAGAATTTTAAGAAACTCCAATCCATTGACTTTGGGCATATTTAGGTCTAGGAATATTATATCTGGAAGTCTATCCTTACCTTTAAGAATATTTAGGGCTTCTTCCCCGTTATTGGCCTCTACGATCCTATGATGTAAACCTAGGCTAACCATGGTTCTTTGTACCTTCATTTTTTCAATTTTATCATCCTCTATTAAAAGAATGGACAGTGTTCTAGGCATATAAATAAAAATTAAAAAAATTGATAACTCCTTATTTTATATTCAAAGTATAAAAATTGAATAGAAATCCTGGCCACAGTCGGTCGAACACCAATTACTGAAGACGAACAGTGGGTTTCATTCGTCCAACAAACTACAAAATTTCAAGGGATTTATCGTTTATAAAACCTAAAAAAGACCTTAATCATTACATATAGTTGGTTTTAAAAGATGTGTATTTGAGAAAAATACTTTCAATTTTAGTTTGGTTCAACGGTTTTTCTAAAAATCCGATTACATTACTATATTCCAAAGCGTTCTCTTTATCGCATGGACGTACAGATGATGTTAAAATTACAACTGGAATAAGGGACCATATCCTATTTTGCCTACATCGCTCAAGAAATTCAAAACCGTCCATTATTGGCATATTAATATCCAAAAAAATCAAATCCGGACTTTCCCCTTCAAGAAAAGTAATGGCGCTCTGGCCATTTTCTGTTTCAAAAACGTTCTCAGCTCCTACCTTGTTCAATTTGGATTTGGTTATAAAATTGGATATGGGATCATCTTCAACTAAAAGTATCTTTAATTCTTTTATATTCTCTTTCATTATATCACTAATTTAAATGTTGTCCCTTTATTGATTTCACTGCTTACATCTATCACCCCTCCCAGAGAGTTAACTATAGATTTCACAATATAAAGCCCTACACCCAACCCCTCAATGTGGGTATGCATTCTTTTAAAAAGACCAAATAGCTTATTTCCGTGATGTTCTTTGTCAAAACCAAGGCCATTATCACTTATTTCGATCTGCGTCTTGTTATTTCTCATGAAAGTAACTACCTCTATGATCGGAGCTCGCTCAGGGTGCCTATATTTTATGGCATTGTTTATTATGTTATACAAAACACTGTGCAGTTGTATGGGGTCTATATAAATCTTTGGACATTTTGTAAAATCGGTTATTATATTAGTTTTAGTTTTATTTATATCCTCGCATATCTCTGTAGAGATATCATCAATCATTTCTTTAAAATCAACAATTTTTTTAGCGTCTCCAATATTAGATTTTAAGGCAATGACCTCATTTAAAACTTGAAGTTTTGATGACATTAAACCCACTGCCCTCTGCAATTTCAAAAACAAGGGTGTTCCATCAGTTGTTATCATATTCTCTTCCTTCAACATTTCCAATAATGTTTTAACGTTAATAAGTGGGGCCTTCAAATCATGAGCTGCCACATATGAAAATTCCTCTAGTTCCTCATTCCGTTCCTTATAATTCATATTAGCAATTTCCGCTTCATATTGGGCAAATTTTAGGTCATCAATAGTATTCATCAGGTTAGTGGTATTTAATCCGGCCAACCCTAGACCACTTCCCACTTTAAATGCCTTTATCAAAAAGTAGAACAATTTGCCCTTAATTTTAAGTTCAACCCTGTCAATATTTATTGGGATACCCGTTTTTAAAACGTTCAAGTAAGACCTATATCGCTCCGTAGTTTCTATACCTGGCAGAATTTCCACTAATTTCTTGCCTAGAACTTCTTGTTTCTTGATACCCAGTGCAATTAGGCTAGTTTCATTAATGTCCAAAAACCTCAAATCTTTGTCCAAAATGGCAAAGGGCGAATGTGCCATGTCAAAAAATGCAGCTCTCAAATCTAAATTGTGCTCATTAATCATATAAAAGCTCTTTAAATTGGCTTTTTTTCTATTACCAATTGGTTATTTTTGAAAAGGTATAAACTAATAAAATGGTATTTATAAATATTGGTTCGTAGGAATATTGCAGTAGACAAATGGCTGTTATCTATAGTTTAACCGTATTACCCTTAGATGAAGGTGAACATTTAGAAATCCCTTTGAAAATTTTGAATTATTCTCATTAAAATTCATAAAAAGACAACAGGATCCATGGAACACAAAATCTTCCTACAGTTAAACTTTCAAATTAAAGATATAAGCCAAACCCATAGGTTTATTGCATCTCTCATGAGAACACAATAGCTTGAGCTTAATTTGCGAGTGCAACCTTAGAACAAGTTCTATTCCCAACAAATAATACTTGTGATCAATTACTTATGGTCATCCTGCAGAAACCTATGTAAGCCATTGGCAAGTGAGGCAATTGTTATTTGCCTAGCCCTTTCATTAATAAAAGGAGAAGTCATGGAAAGACCTTTAGCATCCATATTTTTAATTTTTATAGGAATATTGTCTTTTATAATAGCTTCTATTTCCAATTCGGGCGAATTTAAAAAAGCCATAGGATTACTCCTGACCTCCAAAAGGTTGGAATTAATTTGGGATTGACCCAACAATTCCAATAATTTATAGTAGAACCTTATTTTTAAATGTATTTTTTCCCTGGCCTCCTCAAATGATTCTTGTGATGTTTTGTCCATAGTCCCATATATTTAGAATTTGATAAAAAATTCAATACAAGGTATTAAACCTCAGGGCAAGCCCTGAACCCAATAATAGGAATCGACCCAAGGGGCGAGGTATTGAACCTAGATCCCGCCGAAAAAGGCGGGATTAGTTCTACTTGCAATTTTCAGTGCGTCTTACTGACTTCTCAAAATTGATTTTCACTAATAAAACTTAATTAAGCAATACCTACTGGGTGAAATTATTCCTCTTTAGGGAGTTCAATTTTCATAAACAATTAATTGCTTTTAACCTTTATGTTGTCTGCAGCTATTCCACTACGATGAACTCCGACCTTCTATTTATTTCATGCAATGCCGTACTGCATTTTACTCTATTGGAACATTCGTTTAATAGTTGTGTTTCCCCAAAACCTTTACCACTTACCCTATAATCTTCAATTCCTCTAGTGGTGAAGTACTGCACAGTTGACTCTGCTCTTTTTTCGGATAACCATTGGTTATAGGTATCTGAACCTCTGCTATCTGAATGAGACCTCACTTGAATTTTATATTGGGGATTTTCCTTTAAAAACTGAACTATTTTATCCAAATCAGCATAGGATAGTTGCTTTATATTAGAACTATTGGAATCAAAATATATAGGGTTTAAATTAAGTACTTTAAATAAATCAGTTCCCACTTTAAAAGGTTCAGTTTTTTTCTGTAGAGAAACAACTATACTGTCCAATACTTCTTTATAACCGCCACTTACAGTAATGGAAGCACTTTCATATCCTTCTTCTTCTACTTTAAAAATTAGCGAATCAAAATCACAATCGATGTTCATTTGGAAATTTCCTTGGACATTCTGAATATTGTACTCCTTATTATTATCCAATGACATCACTTTAATCACCGCTGTAGCCATTTTTTTACCACTCTCCCTATCCGTAACCCATCCTTTAATATCGGTGTAACAGCTAAATTGAACTGGGGCCAACTCCATGAACTCATATATATCATCACTTCCCATACCTCCAATTCTATTAGAAGCGAAGTAACCGGACTTTTCACTTTCGTTTATTATTAAAGAAAAATCGTCTTGCTCGGAATTAATTGGTCTGGGCAAATTGATAATTTGTAATTTTTTACCCACCTTCAATTCAGTTGCAAATAAATCTAGCCCTCCTAGGCCCGGATGTCCGTCCGAAGCAAAATATAAAATATTGGTAGGGGTAATATGGGGAAAAGTTTCTCGGGCAGGAGTATTTATATGAGGTCCCAAATTAGTGGGGGCGCCAAAAGTACCATCAGTATTAATTGCCACCTTGAATATATCCGAACTTCCAATCGTTCCGGGCATATCCGAAGAAAAAAACAAAGTCTTTTCATCTGCACTCAAGGCGGGATGAGCCACGGAATAATCATCACTGTTAAACGGTAGTGAGGTAATATTTGTCCATTTATTATCAACCAAGTCTGCCCTAAGGATCTTTAAACGGCTAATACCGCTTTTGTCCCTGCCAAAATCCCCATCATGAAAGTTATTCCTGGTAAAATAAACTGTAGTCCCGTCTTTCGTGAAAGCGGTTGAAGACTCATGGGCCTTTGTTCTCAAATCTTTGGAAAACAATTTTATTTGTTCATCATCATTCCCTTTGGGAACCATATTAGCATAAAGGTTTAGAAATGATTTCTTGTCCCATACATTGATTCGCTTGGCTATGATCCCAGTATCCCTTGTCGACGCAAAAACTAGTTGTTGCAAATAATAAGAGGGGGCAAAATCGGATTCTTCTGAATTTATAGAAAGCTCCTTTAAAGAATATTGGCCCGATTGTTGGTTAATTTTCTTTAAATAAACCAAACTATTTTGATCCTCCGTTTCTTCGGTACCATATAAGGCGGAGAATTTCTCCATCCATATCTTGGAGGTCTCAAAGTCTCCAATAGACCTTAACGACACCCCATATTTATAAAGGTCTTCCCCTACATATGAGGTAGGCTCCATAGCAAACAATAATTGATACCATTTTGCCGATTCCTGGTAATTGGCATTTTGATAATTTGCATTTGCAAGCCTCTTGTAAATTTGATCCTGGGCAATTCCATTTTCAACTAGGGCTTCATAAGACTCAATAGCATCTATATAGGCCAAGTTATCATATTTTAAATTGGCTTTCTTTTGTATCCTGATTTGTCCAACTACTATTAAACTGGACATGAACAGGCTAAATACACAAATTATTTTTCTAATATTCAACATAGGTAAGGATTTAGAAGAATCTGGGATTTAAAACTTTCTTAAACTTGGTCAAGAGCTCATATCTCAAAAATACCTCAAAAGAACCATCATTAAATTCAGTTCCCCCGAGTGCAGTGGTCTCTTTATCATAGGCCATACCTACCATAAACTTATCCGTAAACTGAAAACCAACAAGTGCACTTATAGCAGCATCCCATCTATAGGCTGCTCCCAATGAAAATTTTTGATCAAGCAAAAACGTAGCCGAAACATCCAATTGGAGTGGTGCCCCTGCGACGGATTTTAGCAATACCCCGGGTTTAAGCTGTAAATCTGGATTAATATCTAAAATAAATCCTGAGATAAGATAAAGGTTTAATCGTTCTTGGGACAAATAGTTAGTGGTGGAGTTATTACCTTCAAAGTGATCAGTTTTTAAAAAATTGGGCACCGATAAGCCTGCATAAAAACGATTGGTATGATAATAGACGCCTATTCCAAAATTAGGGGAGAACTTTTTATCCACACTCTCGTTTCCACCACTCATAGCGTTGGGGACATAGTTTCTTAACTTATTAAAATCAATGTTGAGCAAATGACCTCCGGCCTTCAAACCTAATGACAAGATTCCGTTTTCACTTGTTGGAACAGAATAGGAAAAAGCAGCATCAAAATAGGTGTCCTGATTTGTTCCATTGCCGATCTCATCATTAACTATGGAAAGGCCAAGTCCCACTCTATTGGAAACAGGGGAATGTAGACTCATGGTTTGTGTTTTTGGGGCACCATCCAATCCCAACCATTGTGATCTATGAAGAGCATTTATACTTAATACACCTCGGGACCCCGCGTATGCCGGATTTATGGAAAGGGTATTATACATATACTGAGTATACTGTGCATCCTGTTGCGCTTGCAACCAAATAGGTGGTAGGAGCAACAGTATTAAAAATACGGCTATTTTTTTCATAATATTTACTTTGATAGGTTGATTTTTGAGGAGCGTTATCGATTTATGTATATATATCCCGACTTGGTTCTTGCTACCTCATTATTTACATATTTGACTATATAGAAATAAACTCCTGAAGGCAATTCATCATTTTTCTTGATAACCGCTCTTCCATTGGATATTCCTTTAAAGCTATTATTGTTATTATCGTATCCGTTGGTGTTATATACCAATACCCCCCAACGATTATAAACTTCTACCGTATTGTTTGGAAACCGTTCAATATTGGTTATTTTGAAAGTTCCATTGTTTAGATTGGCGTCCATTAGGTCGTTATTCACCAAAATATTACAACTATTCCCGGCAGGTGGAGTACCCCCAATGGAATCACAGCCATCCAATGCATCTGTGCCGTTTAAGAACTCTATACCATCCTGTATGCTATCCCCGTCGCTATCTGGGTTATTGGGGTCCGTGCCCAAACTGGCTTCCTCTTCATCCGTTAGTCCGTCTTTGTCACTGTCGGAATCAGGATCGGTATTATCCGAATCATCCTGGTCTACAATCCCATCGCCGTCGCTATCCGTTTTGTTGGATTCCAAGGCATCAATGATACCATCATTGTCACTATCCGTGGGATTGTTCCCATCCAGGCCTACTTCAGCCCCATCATTGATGCCATCGCC
>NZ_FQYX01000033.1 GCF_900141935.1 Arenibacter nanhaiticus
TTTTGCATAAACACAACAATTGGTCATGATCCCGTTAATTACAGAACTATCCTGAACTATTTTATAAATAAAAGTACGAATGCCTCGGCAGAATCCTTTAATGCCAAAGTAAAGGCTTTTAGATCACAATTTAGGGGAGTCAGGAATACAGAATACTTCTTATATCGCTTGATTAAATTATATTCTTAAAATGGTAAAAACCCAGATTTTGGACTTGATCCAGGATTACCTCGATACTCTCGGTGATCCTGAAGTGGGGTCGGTGCTCAACAGCATCCGATACAGGCTATCGCCTGTCGGATTTTTTGTTTTCCCCAGTTTAAGTGCCGATGGCACTACACTGTTAAAAACAAAAAATCCGATCACAGTTTGTGATCGGATTTTCTTGGTCGGGGTGGCAGGATTCGAACCTGCGACCTCCGCGTCCCAAACGCGGCGCGATAACCGGGCTACGCTACACCCCGAAATGGTTACCCATTCATTCTTAATTAAAAAAAGCGGAGAGACAGGGACTCGAACCCTGGCGACAGTTACCCGTCGACAGATTAGCAATCTGCTCCGTTACCACTCCGGCACCTCTCCTTTATTTTTCAGAACTCGCATATCGGCTATGCGGTTGCAAATGTACTTGTTCATTCTCGATACCACAAGGTTTTCGCAAACTTTTTTTCACTTTTTTTCTACTCCGGATACTCAACCCTTAAGTGATAGATATTTACGAGTTTTTGCTTCAGTATTTTTTTTATCTGTTCAATCTCTTTTAGCGTAATATTGGCATTTAAAAATTGATTTGCCTGGACCTGTCCTTCTATTATTTTCTCTACAAATTCATCGATAACCAAAAAAGTTGGGTCTTTTAAACTCTTCGATGCCGCTTCTACCGAATCGGCCATCATCAAAATTGCCGTTTCTTTCGAAAAAGGAATAGGCCCTGGATACCTAAAATCTGCTTCATCCATTTCTCCGCCCAATTCTTTTTGCTTTTTATAGAAATAAAACACCAAAGAAGTTCCGTGGTGCGTCCGTATAAAGTCAATAACCCTATCGGGAACTTTGTTTCTTTGGGCAATTTCTATTCCCTGAATAACGTGATCGATGATAATCTTGGCCGCTTCTACAGGCTCCAGATCATCGTGAGGATTCACATTCGTAATTTGATTTTCCGTAAAATAGGTCGGATTGTTCATTTTCCCAATATCGTGGTACAAAGCACCTACCCTGACCAGCATAGCATTAGCCCCTATTTCATTTGCTGCCGCTTCGGCTAAATTGGCTACCTGAAGGGAATGATGAAAGGTTCCTGGTGCCTTATTGGACAACTCCTTTAATAATTTTGAATTGGTATCGGACAATTCCAACAAGGAAACGTCCGAGACTAGCCCAAAAATTTTTTCATAGATATAAATCATAGGCTGGACAAATAAAGTGATCATTCCGTTTAACAAGAAAAATCCAAAAGCAATCCATTGCATATCCTGTAAACTCCCTTCGTGAATCATGTGAAAAGCAAAATACCCTACAATATAAATTAAGGTTATCTGTCCTACAGAAATAAAGAGGTTAGCCCGCTTATACAGTTCAGAAACGGATAGTATGGTTACTATACCGGCCATAATCTGAAGAAAAATATATTCAAAACTATTTGGGACCACAAACCCTAGAATCAACACTGTTAACACGTGAACATAAAGTCCCAACCTAGCATCGAAAAATGTTTTCAGTATTAAAGGCAGAATACAAAGTGGTACCACAAATACATATGCATCATCGTATTTCACCACTAAAGTGGTAAAAAACACCATAAAAAGAATGTTTACTATAATGAAGGTTAACTTGGTATTGTCTTTAAAAATATCGTCACGATACCGTTTTAAAAATAAAAACAACATCATTAATACCAAGGCCACCAACACCGTATATCCAACCAGCACATAATACTGGTTATTTTCTCCCCACAATTCAGATTCGAATTCACCTTTAAGGGAATTTAGCAATCGTAAATCTTCCTCTTCAACAACTTCTCCTTTCGCTATAATGAGCTTCCCCTCATCTACGGTCCCCAAAGTGTAGGATATTTTGGAAAACTCATGGTCCAGTTCCTTTTTGGTCAAATTGGTATCCAAGCTAACATTTGGCCGAACTAGCGTGAAAAAAAGCTGCTGGAAGGCCTCCCTATAACCCGTCAGTCCATTTTGAGCGAGTTTTTTATCAACCACATCCGCAATGTCCGAAGGACTGTATATTTCATCGAAGCGCATTTTTATTGCTTCGTGGTTTTTTAACAAGTACAGATTATTTTTTTTTCGTTCGGTCTTAGCTAAGATTCCATTTTCATAAATGTCATCTAAAATTTCACGAGCTACTTTCCTTAAAAAAGGCAGTTGGTTAGCGGTGAATGTAGGCGGTTTAAAAACATCCTTGAATTGCTCTTCAAAAACACCGTGAACATCTTCGGCTATTTGGTTGTCATAGGCGTAATAGTCAATACGATTGTTAACAATAGCCACCTTCTCCTTAGAGACTTCATCTTCACTCTTATTGATAGAAAAATCGAACGGCGCGTAAAAGTTTTCGTACTGCCAAGGTTTCCCTTTTTGGTATTCATACTTAAACTTACCCCCTCTTGGGAAAAGAAATACTATTAAAAAAACAGATCCTATATAGAGAAAGTATTTATAAACCAGGGCCTGGTTTTTATATAGACTGTCCAAAAAAGTGCGCATATTGCTTGGATTATAAAATCAAAAATAGAAAAATATAAGCTCATATCGTTATTTTACTTCGACGACAGAACTTTTAACCATCAAAAAATATAAAAAGGAAATTACTACAAATGAACGACTTTCTTCACGGGCAATTTTAAAATGATAAAAAATATGGAATAATACCCTCTTGCTACCCTCGTTGCGCTTTAATTTATTAATTTCGTAAAATAAAAATAGACCTTCATGAAAGACGTAGTAATTGTTTCTGTCGCCAGAACCCCAATTGGCAGCTTTATGGGTGCTTTATCTTCTATAACAGCCCCCCAACTTGGAGCTATTGCCATTAAGGGAGCCTTGGAGAAAATCAATTTGGCCCCCACTTTAGTGGAAGAGGTTCTGATGGGGAATGTTGTACAGGCAGGTACTGGACAAGCCCCCGCAAGACAGGCCGCAATATACGCCGGTATTCCCAATACCGTTCCCTGCACTACCATTAACAAGGTATGTGCCTCTGGAATGAAAGCCGTAATGCAAGCTGCCCAAGCCATAGCTTTGGGAGATGCTGACATTGTGGTTGCCGGAGGAATGGAAAACATGAGTCTTATTCCACATTACGTTCATTTAAGAAATGGCCATAAGTTTGGCCCTAGTACTCTTATCGATGGGATGCAGAAAGATGGGCTGGTAGATGCCTATGACCAACAAGCTATGGGTACTTGTGCCGATGCCTGCGCCACGGAGTATAAATTCAGTAGGGAAGACCAAGATAATTATGCCATTCAATCTTATAAAAGATCGGCAGAAGCTTGGGCCGCAGGAAAGTTTACCCAAGAGATTGTTCCAGTTCCCGTTCCTCAAAGAAAAGGAGACCCTATCCTTGTTCAGGAGGACGAAGAATTTAAAAACGTTATCCTAGATAAAATTCCCAGCTTGCGACCTGCCTTTTCAAAAGACGGTACCGTAACGGCCGCCAACGCATCGACCATTAACGATGGCGCCGCAGCCCTGGTATTGATGAGCGCAGAAAAAGCCGCTGAATTGGAACTTACACCTTTGGCTACCATAAAAAGTTATGCCGATGCCGCCCACGAGCCACAATGGTTTACCACGGCCCCATCAAAAGCATTGCCGAAAGCATTGAACAAAGCTAATATTAGTATTAAAGAAGTTGATTATTTTGAATTTAACGAAGCATTCTCAGTAGTAGGTCTGGCCAATATGAAAATCCTTGGTCTTACCGATAAAAATGTTAACGTTAATGGAGGTGCAGTATCATTAGGACATCCTTTAGGGTGTTCCGGTGCTCGAATAATCATTACTTTACTAAGTGTTTTGGAACAAAAAAACGCAAAAATAGGTGCAGCAGCCATTTGTAATGGTGGTGGTGGAGCCTCAGCAATTATCATAGAAAGAAATTAACAAGCCCCTGCAAAGCACATCCATGCAATACGGTATTTGCCACCTAAGTATTATTCCTGTACGTTCAAGTGCGGACGACGCCGCCGAAATGGTATCACAACTATTATACGGCGAACATTTTAAAGTATTAGAACATCGAAAATTATGGAGTAAAATCCGAATTGCTTTTGATGGTTATGAAGGCTGGATCAGTAACCAGCAATACACCATGATCAGCGAAGGAGACTACTACCAGATAGAAGGCTCTGACGATATAAAAATAACATCAGAGCTCATCTCCTTTACAGAAAACAAACAAAATGTTCTGATCCCAATCGTATTGGGGTCTACCATTCAAAATGTTTGCTTATCGCATTACAAATTCGATGACTTTGGTGCTACCAACCACAAGAATAAAGAACAGTTAGTGCCCACCGCACTGCTTTATCTTAACGCTCCCTACTTATGGGGTGGAAAAACTTCCTTTGGAATAGATTGCTCCGGCCTTACCCAAATGGTCTATAAGATAAACGGATACAAACTGTTACGAGATGCCGCACAACAATCAACCCAAGGCGAAGCCTTAAGTTTCATTGAAGAAAGTGAACCCGGAGACCTCGCTTTTTTTGACAATAAGGATGGCATCATAGACCATGTGGGAATTATTATGGACAATAACTATGTAATTCATTGTCATGGAAAAGTGCGTATTGACCGCTTAGATCATACTGGTATATTTAATATAGAAGTAAACAATTATACTCATAAACTACGGGTCATTAAAAAGATTGTCTAGTCCTGAATAACCGATACAGATTATTGAAGGATTAAATTCAAATATGAAAGCTGGGCAAGAACCATATTGTTCAGCTTTTTTTATTGGTATTGTTATCTCTTCATTTTTTCATACAATATCTTCGTTGTCAATATATTACCGGATAAAGAAGGTCGCTTCGCCTTAATTATCTTTATAGCAACTAATCAAATTAAACTTGATATAAATATACGCATGCAAGTCTAGAGGATCAATATGTTAAAGGCTACCCCTTTTAACTCTTGTTTTTTAAGGCCATTTCCAAAGCCCTCATGGAACAGCCCGACCCTTGGCACGAGATGACAGGCAGGAAACGATCTCTTGGGCCACCAGGAGCTTAAAAGAAATGAAATACACTTTACATCCCACTGTTTCAGATATTTTCATTACACTAAGATTATAATGCATCCCTTTATTAGGACGGGACTATTGTATAAAAAAAGACCTTCGCAAAACGAAGGTCTTTTTTTATATCTCAATGCCCAAAAGCTATTCTTTCAACATTTTCTTTATACGCAAGAAATTATCGTTATCCCCTAAGGAATAATATATATTCTTCAATTGGGTTAGAATACCTTGATTGTCTGGGTTTAATTTTATGGCATCTTCTAAAATGATAGCACCATCACGGAACAAATCATCCTTTTGCTGCTTTAATTCGTCATATCTAGCAATATCCTTTTTTGAATTCCCTAAAGAGTTCATCTCGTCAATTAAACCATTTCCTTCATTTACATAGGTAGTAGAAAGATTTAACTGGGCATTTACATAACCAGGGTTAATTTCGATAGCCCTTCTATAAGCGTCTCTTGCCTCTTCAATATTCCCTTGCTCCATATTAATAACACCAATATTATAAAACAAATCTGGGTTATCAGGAGCTACTTCAGCTGCTTCGGCCATTAAGACTTTAAACTTGTCCTTATCACCTAATTTGTAATAAAGATTAGCTTCATTCAAAATCAAGTTAACATCATTAGGATCCTTGGCACGAGCATCTACATACGCCTCCAAAGCTTTTTCATCCTGTCCCAACTGTGTATAAATCAAAGCAATATTCTTAACGATTTCGGTAGTTTTAGAAGGTGTTTTTTCATCTTCAGGATCTTTATAAGCCCCAGATTTTACCATAAGCTCTCTTTGGGTTCTATCCATCTCCTCAACTTCTCCTGTAGCAACGTTCGTAGCCTTATAAACCACACCACTACCGTCGTACCCAAGATCTTTTAATTCGTTGTAATAAGCAAGAGCCTCCTCATAGTGCCCCCCGTTTACTGCGCTACTAGCAGCGTAGTACAAGTACACAGTATCCTGAGGACTCAAAGTATAGCTTAAATAAAGTTTCTCGGCACCTTCTTTAAACCTTTTATTATTGTTGTCCTCCACAGCAGCGTTTACCAAATCGGCCGTCATGGCAGCTAATTTCTGCTTGGCATCGGCACTGTATTTAGACTTTCCACTTTTCTCTTCTACTTCAACGACCTTTCTATAGGCCGTGATAGCCTCATCAAAAGCTCCTTCAGTACCTTTTTTTGCAAGACCGGCATAAGCATTCCCTTTCAGGAAAAAATACTGAGCCTGCATCTTAGCATCGGCACCGTTAATTAACGAAGCTGCGCCTTCCAGCGCTGTTTTTGCAGCCATTTCGTCTCCCGACCTTAAGGCCTTATCGGCTGCTTTAATCTCACTTTTCTGAGAAAATCCAGCGAACGTAAAAGACATCGCCGCTAAAACTATAAATTTTCTTTTCATTCTTTTAATATTTTTATTCTACTAATTGGATTTATATAATTACTCGGTTATTTCCGGACTATTATTATCAAGAGCCGTGCCATCTTCTTCCTTGGCACCCTCTTGAACAATGTTCTCGCCGTCAATTTGTGGCTCTTCCTTCATCACTTTGGCCACTGCTGCAATAGAATCGTTGCCTTTAATATTTATGAGTCGGACCCCTTGTGTAGCCCTTCCCATTACTCTTAAATCTTCGACACTCATTCTTATAGCAATACCTGATTTATTAATAATCATCAAATCGTCCGAATCGGATACATTTTTGATCGCCACAAGACCTCCGGTCTTTTCGGTTATAGAAATGGTTTTCACCCCTTTTCCTCCCCTATTGGTAATTCTATAATCTTCAATGCTCGAACGTTTTCCATAACCATTTTCAGAAACAACCAATATTTCCTCTTCTAAATCATTTACGGACACCATACCAATAACCTCATCGTTTTCGTGTGCTAAGGTAACCCCACGAACTCCGGAAGCATTTCTTCCCATTGGCCTGGTCTTTCCTTCTTCAAATCGAATGGCTTTACCAGATTTAAGCCCCAAGAAAATTTGACTGCTACCAGTGGTCAGTTTAGCCTCTAATAATTCGTCGTCTTCACGGATACCTATGGCGTTAATTCCATTTTGTCTCGGCCTAGAATACTGCTCCAAAGAGGTTTTCTTCACCATCCCTTTTTTGGTCGCCATTATCACGTAATGATTGTTTACATATTCCTCATCTTTTAAGTCCTGAGTACAGATAAAGGCTTTGACCATATCGTCGCTCTCAATATTGACAAGGTTTTGAATAGCACGTCCCTTAGAGGTTCTGCTTCCTTCCGGAATTTCAAAAACACGCATCCAATAACATTTTCCATTCTGGGTAAAGAACAACATATATTGATGGTTGGTCCCTACAAATAAATGCTCTAGGAAATCTTCATTTCTGGTCGATGACGCTTTTTGTCCTACACCACCTCTATTTTGGGTCTTGTATTCCGAAAGTGAGGTCCTTTTTATGTATCCGGCATGGGAAATAGTTATTACCACTTGTTCATCCGGAATCATATCTTCCATACTAAGATCACCACCGGCAAAATTGATTTCAGAACGACGGAGATCTCCGTATTTATCTTTAATCTCTAGAAGCTCGTCTTTAATGATCTGCATTCTACGCTCCTTTTTCTCTAAGATATCCTTTAAATCGGCTATGGTCTTAATGATTTCCTCGTACTCCGACCTTAGTTTATCCTGCTCCAGCCCAGTCAACTGACGTAAACGCATATCTACGATGGCCTTGGCTTGGA
This sequence comes from Arenibacter nanhaiticus, assembly GCF_900141935.1. GTDB lineage: Bacteria > Bacteroidota > Bacteroidia > Flavobacteriales > Flavobacteriaceae > Arenibacter > Arenibacter nanhaiticus. Next base: position 7,995 of record NZ_FQYX01000033.1, read on the forward strand.
TTTCACTAAGCTTAAAGCGCTCCATTAGACTTTCCCTAGCCGCATCGGCATTGGAAGAAGCTCTGATGATGGCAATCACCTCATCAATATTATCCGAAGCAATAATAAGCCCTTCTAGGATATGAGCCCTATCTTCTGCTTTTTTAAGCTCAAACTTGGTACGTCTAACCACTACTTCATGACGGTGTTCCACAAAGTAATGAATCATCTCCTTTACATTCAACAATTGAGGTCTTCCGTTTACCAATGCAATATTGTTTACACTGAAGGAAGCCTGTAGTGAAGTATATTTATATAAGGTATTTAAAACTATATTAGGAATAGCGTCTTTTCTAAGGATATAAACGATACGCATACCGTTTCTATCGGACTCGTCCCTTATTGTAGCAATTCCTTCGATCTTCTTTTCATTGACCAAGTCGGCAGTTTTCTTGATCATATCTGCCTTGTTGACCTGATATGGAATTTCGGTCACGACAATACAATCTCTTCCTTGTACCTCTTCAAAAGTAGCTTTTGCACGCATCACTACTCGACCTTTACCGGTATGGAATGCCTCCTTTACTCCATCATAACCATATATAATACCCCCTGTAGGAAAATCGGGAGCCTTTATATGGGTCATGATCTCATCTATTTCTATATCGTGATTGTCTATATAAGCAACCGTACCATCGACAACTTCAGAAAGATTGTGAGGCGGCATGTTCGTTGCCATCCCTACGGCAATACCAGAAGCACCGTTGATCAGCAAATTGGGCACCCTGGTAGGAAGCACTGTGGGTTCCTGTAAAGAATCATCAAAGTTCAACTGATGATCTACGGTATCCTTTTCTATATCTGCCAACATATCATCAGCAATCTTACGCATACGGGCCTCCGTATAACGCATAGCTGCAGGACTGTCACCGTCAATAGACCCAAAGTTACCTTGCCCATCTACCAACATATAACGCAAGCTCCATTCCTGGGCCATACGAACCATTGAATCATACACAGAGGTATCTCCGTGCGGATGGTACTTACCCAGAACCTCCCCGACGATACGGGCAGATTTCTTATGGGCACTGTTTGAGCGAACTCCCAATTCATGCATTCCAAACAAAACCCTTCTATGTACCGGCTTTAGACCATCCCTGACATCAGGTAGGGCACGTGACACAATGACCGACATTGAATAATCAATGTAGGCAGATTTCATTTCATCTTCAATGTTAATCGGAATTAATTTTTCTCCTTCTGCCATTTAAAATCTTCTGTTTATTTTTTAGTTAAAAAAGCACGACAATATACACAAAATCAAAGCCACAAACACTACTATAGCGCACTTTTCTTAAAAATTTATCAACACGACCTATCAGAATTTTAGTTCTAGATTTGACCGTCCATTTATTTGACAAATCTATTATTTTATAACTATTGAACAAAGTTTAAGAAATATAGGTACAGTATTTGCCCTATATTGATATAGATTTACTATTTTTAATGATGAAAGGATAATTTTATGGATGATAATTTTTCCCCTAGAGTAAAAGACGTAATTGCCTATAGCAAAGAAGAAGCCTTGCGATTAGGGCACGACTTCATTGGTACTGAGCACTTAATGTTAGGATTGCTCCGTGATGGGAACGGCAAGGCCATTAGCATATTGGATGCACTGGATGTCGACTTAGACCACCTTAGAAGAAAAGTAGAGATCTTGAGTCCAGCAAATCCGAATCCTGGCCTTTTGCAGAAAGACAAAAAAAACTTACACTTAACCAGGCAAGCAGAACGCGCCCTGAAAACGACATTTTTGGAGGCCAAGTTATTTCAAAGCCCTTCCATCAACACGGCTCATTTACTATTGTGCATATTGCGCAATGAAAATGATCCGACCACCAAGTTATTACACAGATTAAAGGTGGATTATGATGGAGTTAAAGAACAATTTAAATCTATGATAACAAGCGATGACGATTATATAGACGCACCTACCTCAGAGTCCTTCCCGAATGATTCAGATGACAGCACCGAAGAAAAGGACGATTCCTTCGGTGGAAGTACTTCTCAAAAAGGAAGTAAGAAATCCAAAACTCCAGTCTTGGACAATTTTGGACGCGATCTTACCAAAATGGCAGCAGAAAACAAATTAGACCCCGTTGTTGGCCGAGAAAAAGAAATAGAAAGGGTTTCTCAAATCCTCAGCCGAAGAAAAAAGAACAACCCTCTATTGATCGGTGAACCTGGCGTGGGTAAAAGCGCCATTGCAGAAGGCCTTGCCTTGAGAATCATCAACAAAAAGGTCTCTAGAATCCTATACAATAAAAGAGTAGTTACCCTTGATTTGGCTTCTTTGGTTGCTGGCACAAAATACCGTGGCCAGTTCGAAGAGCGAATGAAGGCGGTTATGAACGAGCTGGAAAAGAATAACGACGTTATTTTGTTTATTGACGAGATTCATACCATTGTTGGTGCCGGGGGCGCCACAGGAAGCCTCGATGCCTCCAATATGTTTAAACCCGCCTTGGCAAGAGGTGAAATTCAATGTATTGGTGCGACTACCTTGGACGAATACAGACAATATATCGAAAAAGATGGAGCCCTTGAAAGAAGATTCCAAAAGGTTATTGTTGAACCGACCACAGTACAGGAAACTATAGAAATTCTTAATAATATTAAGCAAAAATACGAGGACCATCACAATGTTATTTATACCGATGAAGCCATAATCGCTTGTGTAAAGCTTACCAACAGATATATGACTGATAGGTTTTTACCAGACAAGGCTATAGATGCATTGGATGAATCTGGCTCAAGAGTCCACATTGTAAACATGGATGTGCCTAAACAAATCCTAGATCTAGAAAAGCAATTGGAAGATGTGAGGATTCTTAAGAATACCGTGGTTAAAAAGCAAAAGTATGAAGAGGCTGCAAAACTGCGAGATGATGAAAAAAGAATAGAAAAAGACTTAGCTATTGCCCAGGAAAAATGGGAAGAAGACAGCAAGCTTCACAAAGAAACCGTTACCGAAGACAATGTTGCAGACGTCGTTTCTATGATGAGCGGTATTCCCGTGAACAGAATTGCACAAACAGAAAGCAATAAACTGGCAGAACTACCTCAACTGATAAGAAACAATGTCATTGGACAAAATGAGGCGGTTGTGAAAGTAACTAAGGCCATTCAAAGAAACCGCGCAGGCCTAAAAGACCCGAACAAACCTATCGGTTCCTTTATATTTTTAGGCCAAACCGGGGTTGGAAAAACACAATTGGCAAAAGTATTGGCAAAAGAATTATTCGACTCAGAGGATGCACTGATCCGCATTGATATGAGTGAGTACATGGAGAAATTTGCCATATCGAGGCTCGTTGGTGCACCTCCGGGATATATCGGATATGAAGAAGGCGGACAATTGACGGAAAAAGTACGTCGCAAACCTTATTCAGTTATCCTGTTGGACGAGGTAGAAAAAGCGCATCCCGATGTGTTTAATATGCTGCTCCAAGTCTTGGATGATGGATTCTTAACCGATAGCCTAGGCAGAAAAATCGATTTTAGAAATACGATTATTATCATGACCTCTAATATTGGTGCTAGACAATTGAAAGATTTTGGACAAGGAGTAGGTTTTGGAACCTCTGCCAAAAAAGCACAAGCCGACACCTACCAAAAAAGCGTCATTGAAAACGCCTTGAAAAAAGCTTTTGCACCAGAATTCCTTAACAGGATAGACGATGTTATCGTATTCAACGCCTTAGAAAGAGAAGATATTCATAAAATCATCGATATCGAACTTAACAAACTGTTCGCTAGAATAAACGATATCGGGTACAACCTTCAGCTTTCCGACAAGGCTAAAGATTATATTGCCGAAAAAGGTTTTGACAAAGAGTACGGGGCTAGACCTTTAAAAAGAGCTATTCAAAAATATATTGAAGATGCCCTTGCCGAAGAAATTGTAAACTCAAACCTTAATGAAGGGGACACCATCATTATGGATCTAAACGAAGAGAAGCAAGAACTTACTATTAAAATTGACAAAGGAGAGAAGTCCTCCAAAGCATAAAATCATTTTTAATAACTCAAAAAATGGAGTAGCCGTTGGCTACTCCATTTTTTTTACCCCACCGTTTTTAGTTTTCCGTGATTGTATAAAACACTCCTCAAGCACCCGTATACACCCATTATTAGGTTTTTAATCTAATAATTTTTACGGTCCATTTTCGAAATCCTACTTTCGACTCAGACACTATATAAAATACTGTACATGAACAGCGGACAATCTAAAAACGGATTAGTCGTTAAAGAATACATGCTAGAATCTGGACTAGTAAAAGTATATAACGATTATGTCATTTCAATTTTTAACGAAGGAACTACTATTACCCTGGAACGACTCCTACAATTGCTCCGAATTATGGAAATTCAATATGAAAACAAAAACTTTGGCTATATCAGTATCCGCAAAAACTCTTACGCCATCGACCCCATGATCTATAGCTACCTAAGGGAACTAGATTGCCTTAAAGCCTTTGCCATTGTGTCTGTCAAGGAAATCGACATGTATAATTTTAATATTGAAAAACTGTTCTATAAAAAACCGATGAAATTTTTCATCGATCAAGAAAATGCCCTTACATGGGTAAAGCGAAGGATAAGGTCCTGATCTGCTCCTGTACAAAAAAGCGAGCCTAGTTCTCTCCTGTTTAGGACTTCGCCTCTTCTACTTCTTCCTGCTCTTTCTCTTGTTTTGGTTGCGGCACATAAAACAAATCTAAATAAGCCTTCCCAATACACTCTATGATCCCAGAAGCCGTTAAGGCCTCATATCCGCAATCTTCCACGGCAATATCGCCAGCTTTTCCATGTAAATAGACTCCAAAAACAGCCGCTAATGATGACGCATACCCTTGCGCAATTAATCCTGTTATAACTCCGGTCAACACATCGCCACTACCCGCCGTTGCCATTCCTGGGTTCCCTGTTGAATTTATATAACCAATACCCTTATATATCACCATTGAATGAGCTCCCTTTATTACCAAGACAATATTGTACTTGTTTGAAAACATCTTTGCCTTTTTCAATTTCTCAAAATCATCCTTCCAAGGTCCGATCAACCTTTCCAACTCCTTAGGGTGGGGAGTGAGCACTGAATCTGCCGGCAGTAATTTTAGCAGGCTCTTGTTTTTCGACAATATATTTAAGGCATCTGCATCGACCACCAAAGGCGATTTATTATGTTTTAAAAAAGCTGTAAAGGCTTTTGTGGTCGTTTCAGAAACCCCTAAACCTATGCCAATACCAATAACACTAGGCACAATGTCAAAGGTAATATCGATCAGCTCCTTTTCTCCTTGGTCGACAACCACCATGGCTTCCGCGAGAGAGGTTTGCATCGGAATATAACCACAACTAGGCACATAACTAGTCACCAAGCCACTACCGGCTTTTAAACATGCCTTGGCCGATAAAATCACTGCGCCTATTTTACCATAGCTCCCTCCAATAATTAATGAATGACCATAAGTACCTTTATGCGAAAATTTGTTTCTGGGAAGATACATTGGCACCACCTCACTTTTACCCATCAATTCGTATTGCGTTGGCAAACCCGATAAAAACTCCATATCCAATCCTATATCCAAGATCTCCCATTGCCCAATATTAACACCGGTTTCGGGCAAGAAAAACACAAGTTTTGGCGCCTGAAAACTCAATACATGGTTCGCTTTTATAATCCCTGCGGTATTATCCACTCCCGTTTCCATAAATAAACCGGAAGGAAGGTCTATAGAAAGAATGAAGGCGCTGGAGGCATTTAAATACTCTATTAAATTCACCACCCATTGGTCTGGCGCCCTATTTAAACCAATCCCAAAAATAGCATCGACTATAACATCATTTTTATCAATGGCCGGAAATTCAGATACATGATTCAGAAAATTAGGCCAGACTTTTCGATCTTGCAACCGGTTTAAATTAATCAGAAAATCCTTAGAGCGTTTTTCACTATAATTCACCACGTGCACCGCTATATTATAACCGTGCTCCTGCAGATGACGTGCCAAAGCAATACCATCTCCCCCGTTATTTCCTATCCCGCAAAACAAATGAACCTTTACAGGTGCTCCCTGCATTCTTAAATGCATCCAATTAAAAATCTGAACGGCAGCACGCTCCATAAGCATCTCGCTTTCAATGTTCTGCTTTTCAATTGTGAATTTATCAGCATCGTAGATTTGTTGCGCATTAAAAATCTTCATATCGTATTTTTTTAGGACAATAATTACCAATAATGTAAAAATAGAAACGATCCTTTGATTCGTTACTCAAAAATACTACTTTTGATTCTTTATCCGCAACATGATAGTAAACAATTCGGACATCCTAAAATTCTACGCTCCTATAGTAATTGGTACAATTACCACTACTACTATTGGTACCACCACCCCTTTGGGGTAATCTACTATATATTCGTCCGTCCATATTTTTTTTTCTAAAAAAACGTTTACCTTTTTCTTTAAAACCAACAACCATGAAAGTTCTAAAATTCGGGGGCAGTTCTGTTGCGAATGCCCAAAATATCAGTTTAATAAAAAATATTATCGCCCCTATTAATAGGGATAAAACCATAATAGTCGTTTCTGCTTTGGGGGGTATAACAGACCTATTACTTCAAACTGCACAACTAGCTTCTATCCAAGACAAGAGTTATACGTCTATTTTCTTGGAGATAGAGAACAGGCATTTACAGACTATTAAGGAATTAATTCCTATTCACCAGCAAAGCAAGGTCCTAAGCAAGGTTAAGAGTGAATTAAATATCTTGGAAACACTTTTAGAGGGCGCCTTTTTAATTGGAGAAATAACCCCTAAACTTTCGGATAAGATTGTGAGTTACGGAGAGCTGTTATCGTCTTATATTATCAGTGAGTATTTTATTTCTGAAGGTATAGACACTGCCCATACGGATAGTAGACAACTAATAAAAACCAATAACCATTACGGCAAAGCAATAGTCAATTACAACATCACCAATGATAATATTGCCAAACATATTCAGGAATGTCCTCACCAAATTATTGTTTTGGGAGGCTTTATCGCTTCTTCCATTAAGGGCGATTCTACAACCCTAGGTCGCGGTGGTTCTGATTATACGGCAGCAATCGTTGCCAATGCCATTGATGCGGAAGTGTTAGAAATATGGACCGATGTCAGTGGTTTATACACTGCAAACCCAAAGATTGTAAAACAAGCCAAGGCCATTCCCCACATTTCTTATGAAGAAGCTATGGAACTGTCGCATTTTGGCGCTAAAGTTTTATATCCTCCAACCATACAACCAGTCCTTTCCAAGGGTATCAACATTGTTATAAAAAATACATTTGCCCCTGATGCTGCCGGTACTTTAATCACTAAAAACCAAAATCGTTCCGGAAAAACAGTTAGGGGAATAAGTCATGTAGAACAAATAGCGCTACTCTCCTTAGAAGGATCGGGAATGGTAGGGATCCCTGGAATATCAAAACGTTTTTTTGAGGTACTTTCCCAAGCTGGAATAAGTGTGGTTATGATTACCCAAGCCTCTTCTGAACACTCTATCTGCATAGGGATCTCTGACCAAGATACCGACTTGGCCGTTGAAATTATAAACGACGCCTTTTCCCATGAGATATCCTTGGGCAAAATAAAACCAGTAATCGCCGAAAAAGAATTGGCCATTATAGCATTAGTAGGCGACAATATGAAAAGCCACCAAGGCCTTAGCGGCAAAATGTTCAGTACCCTAGGAAAAAACAACGTAAACATAAGAGCCATTGCTCAAGGCGCTTCTGAACGTAATATCTCTGCCGTGATTAAAAAAGACGATGTAAAAAAAGCATTGAATAGCTTACATGAAGAATTCTTTGAAGAAAATGTAAAGCAATTAAACCTTTTTGTGATGGGCGTGGGGAATGTAGGTTCTAAATTAATGAACCAAATACAGCTTCAAAAGAAATACTTAAAGGAAAAACTTAGACTCAATATTAGGGTTATTGGAATCGCAAACTCCCGTAAAATGGTTTTTAATGAGGATGGCATTTCTCTAAAAAACTGGGAAGAGGCCCTGAGCAATGGTCAGTCAACCGATAAGGATCTTTTCTTTCAGACCATTAAAAACCTCAACTACCGAAACAGTATTTTTGTAGATAACACTGCTAGTGCCGAGGTATCCAAAACGTACAATACCTACCTTAGAAACAGCATTTCTATTGTCACCTGTAATAAAATCGCCTGCTCTTCGGATTTTAACAATTACCAGGAACTAAAAGATTTGGCACGTCAATACAATGCTCCTTTTTTGTTCGAAACCAATGTAGGCGCTGGACTCCCTATTATAGACACCCTAAAAAACCTGATGGCCTCTGGAGATAAGATCCTTAAAATACAAGCGGTACTCTCTGGAAGTCTAAATTTTGTATTCAACAATTTTAACGACAAGACCACTTTTCACGACGTGGTAAAGGAAGCTCAGGAACAGGGATATACAGAACCAGATCCTACCATAGATTTAAGCGGCATAGACGTTATGAGAAAAATATTAATTCTAGCCAGGGAAAGCGGGAATGAATTAAATATTGACGACATAGTGAATACCCCCTTTCTTCCGAAGGAAAGCCTAGACACTAACAATAACGAGGATTTCTTTGCTTCTTTAGTAAAACACGAGGAGTCTTTCCAAAAAATGTATGCCGAAGCTTCCAAAGCAGATTGCAAGCTTAAATATGTGGCCCAATTTGAGAATGGAAAAGCTAGCGTAGGCTTGCAACACATTCCTAAAGGACACGATTTTTATAACTTGGAAGGCAGTGATAATATTGTTTTGTTTTTTACCGAAAGATACCCTAACCAACCGATGATCATTAAGGGTGCTGGGGCTGGGGCCGATGTTACGGCTTCCGGAATTTTTGCGGACATCATTAGAATTGGTAATTTTTAAAACACGACTCCTAGCATGAAAAACGAAATAAAAGTATTTTGCCCAGCTACCATAGCCAATATCTCTTGTGGTTTTGATGTCTTAGGACTAGCCTTGGATGCTGTGGGCGACGAGATGGTAGTTCGTAAAACGGCGCAAAAAGGTATCCGGATCGTACAACTTACAGGGCAAGACCTTCCCATGGAAACCCATCAGAATGTTGCCGGGGTGGCTGGTTTGGCCTTATTGGCCGAAAGCGATTACGATGGCGGTTTTGATATAGAGATCTATAAAAAAATAAAAGCAGGAAGCGGTATAGGAAGCAGTGCCGCGAGCTCAACGGGGGCTGTTTGGGCCATGAACCAATTGCTAAACAAGCCTTTTTCTAATTTAGAATTGGTAAAATTTGCCATGGAAGGGGAACGGTTAGCGAGCGGGGTCGCCCATGCAGATAATGTAGCCCCTGCCCTATTTGGTGGCTTTACCTTGGTAAGAAGCTACGAACCATTGGATATTGTTAAAATCCCAAACCCTGAAGAGCTGTACGCTACGGTTATTCACCCACAAATAGAAGTAAAGACCTCGGACTCTAGGCGTATCCTAAAAACCACCATATCGCTGGAAGACGGGATTAAGCAATGGGGGAATGTTGGCGGGCTGATCGCAGGTTTGTTTACCAATGATTATGAATTGATAGGTAGATCTTTAGTAGACCACATCGTAGAACCTATACGTTCTATTTTAATTCCCGGCTTTGACAAAGTAAAGGAAGAAGCTATCAATGCCGGGGCCCTTGGCTGTGGAATTTCTGGATCGGGCCCCTCAATTTTTGCTTTGAGCAAAGGAGCACAAACCGCCCAAGAAGTAGCCGATGCCATGCGTAAAGTATATCAAAAAATTGGCATTGAATACGATATCCATGTATCCAAAATAAACGCGGAAGGTATTAGGGAAATCTAAAAAGCAGGATAACGGTATTCAATATTTATTTCTTTATAGAACACCGTGTATGAAGGTCGATAAGGCTAGAATAAAATCTATATAAAGAATAGACACCCTAAAGAAAGTCAACTGTACACATAAAATATAGAGGAGAAAAAAAAAGCCCCTATCAAAGACAATAACATTTAAAACCAACTGACCGAGAAATTTTAATTTCTGAACAGTGATTCTAATCCAATCTTATGAAATATTACAGCCTCAATAAACAAGCGCCAAACGTATCCTTCAAAGAAGCGGTGATAAAAGGAATTGCCCCAGACCGCGGACTTTATTTTCCTGAGTCTATCACTCCCTTACCGACCTCCTTTTTCGAAAATATAGAAAACCTCTCTAAACACGAGATTGCCTTTACCGCTATTAAACAATTTACCGGCGACGAGCTCCCCGACCCTGTATTAAGAGAAATTCTCGAAGATGTATTAGATTTTGATTTCCCGCTTGTGGAAATTGAGGACCAAGTGGCTTCTTTGGAACTTTTTCACGGGCCTACCATGGCCTTTAAAGATGTAGGTGCCCGATTTATGGCCAAGTGCTTAGGGTACTTTTCCCAGAAAACCACCAACGAAGTCACGGTGCTAGTAGCCACCTCCGGCGACACCGGTGGTGCTGTAGCGAACGGATTTTTAGGTGTTGATGGTGTTAAGGTCGTAATTCTATATCCTAGTGGAAAGGTCAGTGATATTCAGGAAAGACAATTGACCACTCTAGGACAAAATATAACCGCCCTAGAGGTCGATGGCACCTTTGACGATTGCCAACACATGGTGAAAACAGCCTTTTTAGACCAGGAACTGACCGCTGAAATGCAACTTACCTCTGCCAATTCTATAAATGTTGCCCGGTGGCTTCCCCAACTGTTCTATTTCCTGTTTGCGTATAAACAAGCGAAAAGCAAAGGAAAGGAAATTGTCTTTTCCGTCCCTAGTGGGAATTTTGGAAATATATGCGCCGGAATTATGGCTCAGCGATTGGGAATGCCCTGCAAACAGTTTGTGGCGGCGACCAATATAAACGATATTGTGCCCAATTTTATGAAAACCGGAACCTATACTCCAAAACCTTCTCAAGCTACCATTTCCAACGCCATGGATGTTGGGGATCCTAGTAACTTTATAAGGATAAGACATTTGTTCCAAGATAATTTTGATGCCTTATCCAATAATTTATCATCCTATTCCTTTACTGATAAAGAAACCAAGCAAGCCATGCTGAAAATCTATACGGACTTTAATTATGTGGCCGATCCACATGGTGCCGTAGGGTATTTGGGTTTGAAAAAATACCAGGAAAAACAACCGAACACCTATGGCATTTTTCTAGAAACCGCCCATCCTGTTAAATTTTTAGATGTCGTGGAAGATACCATTACTGAAAAAATAGCCCTTCCCAAACAAATAGCAATGCTTATGGATAAAAAGAAAAAATCTATTAAGATCTCGGAGTATGGGGAATTAAAGACTTTTCTCTTAAACAAATAAATAAAAACATTAAGGATTCTCCCTTTTTGTCATTTCCAAGGGACTGATAAGCCTCCTAAAACCATCTTGTATTTTTAGGGGGCTTGCTTTTTTTATATCCTCTCCTTCCACGCAATCGGCCCCTAGCATATATTGTAGGGCTATAGAAATTTTGCTCAATTTGGCTATACTTGTTCGACCCCTAAAACAGTGTTCTATTTGTTCTATATTCTGCGTTAGGGACCGCGGCGGCATCCCCGCAGCGGAGCAAGGGATATAGACAAGGCCCCGCCCGACGAAGGAGGGAACGCCCAAACCACAACACCATCAGCCATACTATTTCTCAAAGGCCGTTTATAGCTTTTATACCCTCAAAAATATAATTTTTACAAAACAACATGGAATGATTTTTACACATCGATTAATTTTCGATATTTTTACCGCTTAATCCAATGAAATGAAAAACACAGCACTAACGAATACACACCAAGCCCTAGGCGCTAAAATGGTTCCTTTTGCAGGATACAATATGCCCGTTTCTTATGAAGGCATTAATATAGAACATGAAACCGTACGTAAGGGTGTTGGCGTTTTTGATGTTTCCCATATGGGGGAATTTTTAATTTCCGGTCCTAAGGCCCTAGATTTAATACAGAAAGTATCTTCTAACGACGCCTCTAAAATGGCTGTTGGCAAGGCACAATACAGCTGTCTACCTAATGAAACTGGTGGTGTTGTAGACGATTTAATCATCTACAAAATGAAGGAAGACCAGTATTTGTTAGTTGTAAATGCTTCTAACATTGATAAAGACTGGGCCCATATTAGCAAATACAATGAAGAATTTGGTGCAGAAATGCGCAATATTTCTGACGAATATTCCCTTTTGGCGATTCAAGGACCTAAGGCGGTGGAAGCGATGCAACCCTTATCCTCTATTGACCTAGCGGCCATTAAATTTTACTCTTTTGAGGTAGCCGACTTTGCAGGTATTGATAATGTGATTATTTCTGCCACCGGATATACCGGTTCTGGGGGATTTGAAATCTACTGTAAAAACGAGGATGTACAACAGGTCTGGGATAAAGTTTTTGAGGCCGGTGCTTCTTTTGACATAAAACCTATTGGCTTAGCCGCAAGGGATACCCTAAGATTAGAAATGGGGTATTGCCTTTACGGTAATGATATTAGCGATACGACTTCTCCTTTAGAGGCTGGTCTGGGATGGATTACTAAATTCACCAAGGATTTTGTGAACAGCGAGGCACTTGCAAAAGAGAAAGAAGAGGGCCCAAAGCGAAAATTAATTGCTTTTGAATTGGACGAAAAAGGCATTCCAAGACACGATTATGATATTGTAGATGCTGAAGGAAATACCATTGGAATCGTTACTTCCGGAACCATGTCCCCCTCCTTAGGAAAAGGAATTGGCTTAGGGTATGTTCCTGCGGCAACAGCACAAATAGGCACTAAAATCTATATCCAAGTTAGAAAAAAAGCCCTTCAGGCAACCATCGTAAAACCGCCATTTTATAAGGCCTAATAAAAAAACTAAGCGATTGGTAAAGGAGGTACCGCTCAAATACATTTTGGTTTGTGCAGTACTTCCTTTTCTTTTTTATGGGGATGCCTTATTCCTAATCAAAACTTTATAATAACGATATAACAATTGGCGAAAAAGTACAATTGAACACCAGCAGTAGTGTAGCCAATTAATTTATATCCACATTTTTCTTAACTACCTTTGTAGCAATACGATTTTACGCAAACCTAAAAGTGCAAAAAAGAAGCAGATTGAATGAATAGAATACTAATTTTAGGCGCTAGTGGCTTTATAGGAAATACTATTTATAAAGAACTAAGTTCCTATTACGAGACCTATGGTACTTATTATTCTTCCAGAAAAACTTTTGAGCAAAACAAAATGTTTTTGAGATACGACTTGGAAGAGGACGATATTTATGACATTTTAGATAAGGTAAAACCTTCGATCATTATTTCGGCCCTTAGAGGAAACTTTCCTGCTCAGATTACGGCGCACCAGCATATGGTAGAGTATATTCTAAGAAATGACTGCAAATTGTTTTTTATTTCCTCTGCCAATGTTTTTGATGCTTATAGCCAATACCCGTCCTACGAGAACGACAAAACCCTATCCCTAAGCATTTATGGCAGGTTTAAAATAAAGATAGAAAACATGTTATTGCGGATTTCCAGCAGCAAAATGGCAATCATAAGATTGCCTATGGTCTTTGGAAATGCCTCGCCGAGAATAAAGGAAATAAAAAATGCGTTGACCCATAAAGACCCCATTGAAGTTTTCCCGAACCTTATTATTAATGTTACCGATGACGACAAGGTTACCCAGCAAATCCACTATCTCATAAATCACAAAAAAACGGGTGTTTTTCATCTGGGAAGCATAGATTTAATTCATCATGAAGACTTTATAAAAGAAATAGTGGCACGAATGGGCAATTATCATCCTATATACAAACGGGTATTTACCACCAATGAAGACCGGTATTTGGCTGTTCTCCCTAAAACAAACACCCTCCCCAATCACCTTCAATTCCATTGTCAAGATATTATCGATCACCACATATTTAGTTAATAAGTAGTATCTTAATATTGTTTTTATAATTTAAATAAAAAGCCATGAAAAATTTATCGGATCAAGAAATAGAAAAACAATTAGCCGACCTGGAAGGTTGGGAATATGAAAACTTTGCTTTGGAAACTACCTTTGAATTCAAAAATTTCAAGGAAGCTTTTTCGGTAATGACCCGCATCGCCTTTGAATGCGAGGCTTTAAACCATCACCCGGACTGGAGTAATGTTTATAACACTTTACATATACGATTATCTACCCACGACACCAATGGGGTAACGGAAAAAGACTTTAAACTAGCACACCGAATAGAAGAAATAATTGTAAGTGAATAAGCTAACTTCTTGTGACGGCGATAAAAATTATTAATTTTGTTCCAAATCACTCTAATATACTAACAAATGGGAAGAGCTTTTGAATTTAGAAAAGCGCGTAAAATGAAAAGATGGTCGGCAATGTCCAAAGCCTTTACCCGTATTGGTAAAGATATTGTCATGGCCGTTAAAGAAAGTGGTCCTGATCCGGACTCAAATTCTAGGCTAAGGGCCGTTATTCAGAATGCCAAGGCTGTCAACATGCCTAAGGATAATATCGAAAGAGCTATTAAAAGAGCCAGCGATAAAAATCTAGGGGATTATAAAGAAGTTTTGTTCGAAGGTTATGCCCCCCATGGTATTGCTATTTTAGTAGAAACCGCCACTGACAACAACACTAGAACCGTTGCCAATGTTCGCAGTTACTTTAACAAATGTAATGGTAGCCTAGGGACCTCTGGTTCTGTAGAGTTTTTATTTGACCATACCTGTAATTTCCGTATTAACGGGGAAGGTTTAGATCCTGAGGAGCTAGAATTGGAAATGATTGACTTTGGTGCAGAAGAAGTTTTTGCCGATGACGATGGCGTTATGATTTATGCTCCCTTCGAAAGCTTTGGCGCAATCCAAAAGGAGCTGGAATCTAGGGGATTGGAAATCCTATCCTCTGGATTTGAAAGAATTCCTCAGATCACCAAACAACTGACCGAAGAACAAGCAGCAGATGTTGAGAAGCTCTTGGAAAAGATAGAAGAGGACGATGATGTACAGAACGTATATCACACCATGCAAGAATAATTAAAAAGGGCTATTGAAAATTCAATAGCCCTTTTTAATTTAATCAACCGTGAAACTTAATGCTGGCACCTTGCCTTTAACTCCTTTAAAAAAGCTTTTATACTTTATAAAATCGGCTTCCTTATCGGCTGTCGGATACTGGGGTTCCGAAATTTTTATTTCCTTCTTTCCATAGTCAAAGGCTACCAATACAATAGGTACTTGTGCCATTTTGGCGATATAATAAAATCCGGTTTTCCAATCTGTCACCTTTTTACGGGTACCTTCAGGAGAAAGGGCCAATCTAAATTTTTGTCTTGCTTGAAATACGGCTGCCGTGGCCTTTACCGTATCATTATTTTTACTTCTGTCGATGGGTACACCACCCATCCAACGGAAATACCAGCCGAAAGGCGGTTTAAACAAACTCTTTTTTCCGATATAATTAATTTCCTCATCCATAACCCTGCGCACCAAAAGCCCTAGAAAAAAATCGTGCCAGCTTGTATGGGGCACTACAATGATGACACACTTATCTACCTTGTGAAGTCCACCTATAAGTTTCCATCCCAAGAGTTTAAAATAAATCCATTTTGCAAGGGTCTGCATACGCTGTTAGTTTTTGTATGAAACAAAACCTTCACTCTAGGCCAATACAAGGCGGGCTTCCTTTTTAATACCGCCAAGACTATCCATAGTGAAGTTATATTTTTTGATAAATATTTTTTAATTTCTCGGCTGTAATCGCCGTTTTCCAATCCGTTCCAATAGCATTCTCCCACAATGGTTCTAGACTTAAGGCTACTTTTATCATGACTTCAAATTGGGCATCTGTTAATTGACTACAGATTCCTTTTGGCAAGACAATTTGATGTTTTTGAATTATTTCCTTAAAAACAGCCACACCATCGGGATAAAACTCTTCTAAATATTGAAACACCAAACAGTTCCCAATCCCGTGACGGACACCTAATACGTACGATAATCCATAGCTCATAGCGTGAGCCACGCCAACTTGAGAATACGCAATACTCATACCTCCGTGCCATGAGGCCATCATTAATTTATCTCTGGAATCTGATTCTTCTATATCGGATAAATACACTTGCTTACATAAATCGAGTGCCTTTTCTCCATAACTTTCACTAAATGCATTTAAAAAGGTCCCATTTAAGGATTCTATACAATGGATAAAACAATCCATCCCAGTATAAAACCACTGTTCCTTAGGCACTCCTTGTGTTAAATCGGGATCTAAGACCACCTGATCAAAAGGGGTAAAATCTGAATTAATCCCCAATTTTCTTTCTGGCCCCAACAGTACGGTCGTTCTGGAAACCTCTGCCCCGGTACCGCTAATAGTAGGGATCCCCACATGGTATATTGCAGGCTTTTGTACCAAATCCCACCCTTGATAATCGGAAGCCGACCCTTTATTGGTCAACATTATAGCCACTGCCTTTGCCAAATCTAACAAAGTACCACCTCCAATACCTACAATTCCAGAAGGAAGCGCATCAAAGTCGAGTTTTATTTTTTGCACCAAAGCATCTACCTGCTCTGTCTTGGGCTCCTCTTCCGAGGATATAAATATAATCTGGTCATTAAAAATAGCGGGAATCCTAGTGCTTAAGGGGGCCCCTTCAAAAACATCGTCGACCAAGAAAATCACCGGTGCCTCGGAGTTTATCCGTTTGGGCATTAATATTTCTCCCAGCTGATCGAAACTCCCTGTACCAAAAACCACCCTTGGTACCATGGGGAAATTTCTATGTTTTTTTCTTTTCACGACTGGACTCACGGCAGGAGCGCTATTTTTAAATGATTCCATAGATCTATTTTAAATATTTTAATATGTCTGTAATGACATTTAAGGTCTGATGGCTGTTATCATGATCTTCTTGTCTGACTTCCTCGTGTTGCCAAGTGGTATGAAATGGAATATGAACCGCCTTCGCCCCAATATTAAGCAACGGCAAAACATCTGATTTTAAAGAATTCCCAATCATTAAAAATTCGTCACTCGGAATTCCTAAATGCTCTAGTAGATTCTTATAATTATCCTCCTTTTTATCACTCAACACCTCTACATGATGAAAATAACTTGACAAGCCCGACTTTTCCAATTTTCGTTCTTGATCCAACAAATCTCCTTTGGTCAATACAATCAAACGATATTTATCTTTTAAAGCTAATAAAACTTCTTCAACCCCATCTAACAATTCTACCGGATGGGACAACATTTCTTTCCCCAGATTCAATATTTCTTGAATCGTTGTTTGGGAAACTTTATTATTGGATAAATCCAAGGCCGATTCTATCATAGAGAGCATAAACCCCTTGATACCATAGCCATATAGTTCCAGGTTTTTTATTTCTGTTTTAAAGAGCTCTTGGTCAATCTGATTCTTGGTCTCGTATTGGTCCAACAAATTAGCAAACTTCTCTTCGGTGTCTCTAAAATAGGTTTCGTTTACCCATAGCGTATCATCGGCATCAAAACCTATCACCTTTATATTGCTATAATCTATTTCCATACTTTTATGGCTTTTTCCAAATCCTCGGGAGTGTCTATTTCTATACCTGTTACATTGGTCTCTACCATTTTAATTTTCTTTCCGTATTCTAAATACCGAATGGCCTCTATTTTTTCAGTGGCCTCTAACATCAACATGGGCAATTTTTGAAAATCCATCAAGGCACTTTTCCTAAATGCATAGATCCCTTTGTGTTTAAAGTAAGTAGTAGCCACATTTTTATCTCTGGGATAAGGAATCGGTGAGCGAGAAAAATACAGCGCAAAACTCTGGTTATCTACGATGACCTTTACCGTATTAGGGTTGTTAATCTCCTCCCAATCGGTGATTTTGGTCATCAGGGATGCCAGGTCTATAACCTTGTCAGGGTCATCTTTAAAAACTTCGATCACCCCAGCCAAACTTTTCCTATCGGTAAAGGGCTCGTCTCCCTGAACGTTTACTATTATATCGACGTCCATAGCGGCCACCGCTTCGGCAATCCTATCGCTCCCACATTCGTGTTCTTTCTGGCTCATAATGGCTTTTCCGCCATTGGCAACAATGGTATCGTATATAATGGTACTATCGGTAACCACGTATACTTCCTGAAAAAGGCCTGTATTTACAGCTGCCTCATAGGTTCTCAGAATTACAGGTTTCCCAACTAAATCCTGCATTAGTTTTGCAGGAAATCTGGATGCGGCATATCGGGCCGGTATCATTGCTATGATTTTCACTAGAAAATTATTTATTATTAAGGTTTATGTACAAGCCCTAGGTCTTAGGCCTTAGTTTTCTATATATACTAAAAATGAATGCTAAAATTATAACGACCAAAAACATGGCTATTAAGGGTGCAAAAATAGAAGCTGTAGTCACCACTGCCGCGGTTCCTGTTTCCACCAATCCTATAACCGGATTTGCCAACCCCCCCGTAGTAGCTGTGGAGGCCAACCTCCCGGTCGCCGAGGCTCCTTTAATGGCACTTGCCGTACCACCTCCTGCGATAATCGCCAAGCCCCATGTTACCATAGGATCCATATTTGCGATGGTAGAGACCATGACTGCTGTTCCGGCAATTGCCGCCAAGGGTATGGCAACACTGTCCAATACGTTGTCTACCCACGGAATGAAGTATGCAAACACCTCTAAAAGCGTGGCAACCCCAAGCGTAATGATAGCCGTTATACTACCAATCCATTGCCAGTTTTCATTAAGCTCCCAAAGGTTAAAATAAGCAGCGAGACTCAAAGCAAAGAGGGGCAAAAAAACCCTAAAGCCTACAGAAGCTGCAAGTCCCACCCCTAAAAATATACTTATGACAGTCTCTGAAGCCATACTCCCTACGTTTTATGCTAAATTAAACTATTCCCCATCAACAAAAAAATCGTCCTTAAACCCTATAAGGTACAATTTGTTTTTGGCCCTGGTCACGGCAGTATACAACCAACGTAGGTATTCCTTATCTACACCGTTGGGCAAATATGGTTGTTCTACAAATACAGTTTCCCATTGTCCCCCCTGAGATTTGTGACAGGTAATGGCATACGAAAATTTAACCTGTAAGGCATTAAAGTAGTTATTGTTCTTTACGCCCATAAACCTTTTATACTTGGAAGTTTCATCGGCGTAGTCCTTAATAACCTCTTGGTATAGCCTATTACCATCTTCGTAGGACAAGGAAGGTGTTTCGGCCATAATGGTATCGAGCAACAATACCGTTTCAAAAGGCTGCTGATCGGGATAATCGACCATCTTCACTTTCACCTCTGCAAATTTAAAACCATACAGCTCCTTGATGGCAAAGATCTCCAACACTTCTATAATATCACCATTGGCAATGAAACCTGCTTCGGAGGTAGCCTTTAACCAAAAGTAATTGTTCTTAACGACCATCATAAAGTCGCCCACTGCCAATTCGTGTTCCAAGTAAAGAATTCTTTTACGGATATTCTCATTGTACAAATTGGCTCTTTTATTAGAGCGTACAATAATAGCGGTCTCTTCTTTGTCGTGCTGTGAATAGGAATCGTCTATCGCTTCTTGAATTTCGGTACCGTCTATTAAACGTACTATATCCTTAAAAGGACCAACGTCAAATTTAAAATCGTCAAAATACTCGCTTTGCAACTGCTCTCTTAAGTTTGTAGCATTATATAGTATTCCTGAAGTCTCGGCCTGCCTGACCACTTCATCCAATTCTAATTTTATGACTTCCTTATTATAATGTAAGGAAAGTTGGTTTTCATCTAAGGCCGGACTAATATCTAAATGTACAGGGGGTAACTGGGCCGTATCCCCTATTAAGATAAGTTTACAATTATGCCCGGCATATACAAACATCAACAGATCGTCTAATAAGGAACCATTGTCTAATAGCTTAGATTCTGCTGGCGCATCGGAGATCATAGAAGCTTCATCTACGATAAAAATAGTATTTCTATGTTTATTGGGAGCCAATACAAACTGAATGCCACCTCCGCTCTGCTTCTTTGGAAAATAGATCTTCCTATGAATTGTAAAAGCCTGAGTCGCTGAGTAATTGGACATTACCTTTGCGGCCCTGCCCGTCGGGGCCATTAAAACAGCTTTCATAGTGGTTTTCCACAAATTGGTAACTACAGTACCGATGATGGTCGTTTTCCCAGTCCCTGCAAACCCCTTTAACATAAAGACCGAATCCTTATCTTTTGACAGAATAAAAGTAGCAAGTTGCTGCAAGGCAACCACTTGCTTCATGGTAGGGTCGTGCGGGAATTTATCTTTTAATATTCTAAAAAAACTTCTATCAGTAATTGGATCCATAAGCCATCAAAGATAATCAGGATTTTTAAGGCCAAATACTTTTGCGATTAAAAAAAAATTGTAGATTTGTCATAACCACTAAATATATTTAACACATAATAAAATGAAGACCATTATTCAAATTTTTCTTTGGTTGGCTTGTATTGGTTTAGGATACATGATTTATAATTCTGTCAACGGCCCTATCGAATTTAAGAAGGTTAAACAAGAGCGCTATGCCAAGGTAATAGCAAACCTAAAGGACATCAGAAACTCCCAAGAAGCCTATAAGACCGTAAACGGAAGATATGCCAAGGATTTTGATGCATTAATAAGCTTCGTAGATACCGGGAAATACACCATTACGCAACAGAGAGATACTTCTTACTTAGAGTTTGACAAGACCTATGGTATTGATATGTTGAAAGAATTCAAAATCATTGATACGTTAGGATATGTTTCTGTAAAGGATTCTTTATTCAAAAAGGACGCTCGATATAAGACCATGATGAATGTTCCTTATGCTCCAAACAATGAGAAATTTGAGATGAAGTCTGCTATCATTGAGAAAAGCGGGTACAAAGCTCCTGTTTTTGAAGCAAAAGTTAGCAAAGAGGTTGTATTACACGATCAACCAAAATCTTTATTAGTTAAAGAGAACAGTCAAGTTAATGTTGACGAGGTTAACGGAAACACTATTAAAGTAGGATCATTGACCGAGGTAAGTACCAGTGGAAACTGGCCTTCTATCTATGACAAGAAAAGCGATCAATAGTATTTTAGAAAATTCTAAATCAGAATTTCATAAATTGTCCATTCAAGTTAGCTTGAATGGACTTTATTTTTGTGTACTGGAGACACTTTCCAATACTATAATTGCCTCACAAAGTGTTACCTTTAAAAACGAACTGACCCCCTATGCGGTTCACAAAGAAATAAAACAACTTTTTGAAACCCATAAGGTGGCCGAAGCCAAGTTCTCTGAAGTGGTGGTCATACACCGCAACAACTTGTTTAGCTTAGTACCTAAAACTCTTTTTAACAAGGATGAATTAGCGAATTATTTAAAATTCAACGCTAAAATCCTTGCCAACGACCATCTCGATTACGATGAAATCAATAATTTTGACATCGTTAATGTATATGTGCCCTTTGTAAATATCAACAATTACATATACGATCTTTTTGGCTCTTTCGAATTTATGCACCACGGCACTGTATTAATACAAACCTTATTAAACAGTCACCACAACAGCAATGACCCCGTGTGCTACGTACATCTATTTGAAGGAAATATGGACATCACGGTAATTTCTCAAAAGAAATTACTCCTTTACAATAACTTTAATTTCAATACCAAGGAAGATTTTATCTATTATATCCTCTTTACCTTAGAACAATTGAAATTAGACACCCAAACCACCAAGGTCAAACTTTTTGGAAGTATAGAAGAAGGAGACGACCACTACAATCTCTGCTATCAATTTATTAAAGATATTTCTATTTTCATCCCTTCAAACAGTGGCATATACCATTTTGGGGATCTAGGAAAAGACAGTATCGATTTCACAGTACTAAACGCCCTTTAATGCGCATTATATCCGGAAAACACAAAGGAAGAAGACTTACGGCACCCAAAAAACTACCTGTACGTCCTACCACTGATATGGCTAAAGAAGCCCTATTCAACATTCTAAACAATGAATATTATTTCACGGACCTCAGTCTTTTGGACCTCTTTGCAGGCACAGGAAACATAAGTTATGAGTTTGCCTCCAGGGGTACCGAACAAATTACCTGCGTTGATGCCGATGCAGGATGTATAAAATATATTACCGACACCGCCAAGGAATTAGAGTTTACTATTTCTACTATAAAAAGCGATGTCTTCCAATATCTTCTTCACAATCCTATTAAGGCACATATTATTTTTGCCGACCCTCCGTACGATTTAAGCTTTGAAGAATTTTCCCAAATACCAAAGATGGTTTTTGACAAAGATCTTTTATTAAAAAACGGTGTCTTAATTATTGAGCACCCAAAGCACACGGACCTTTCCGTATTAGATAATTTCACCTACCAAAGAAGGTATGGTGGCAGTGTCTTTAGTTTTTTCGAATACCAAGAGAAGACCTCCTAGGCTACCGTAAATATATAGCGCTAAGCATATTTTTTGGGCGTTCCCTCCTAAGGTCGGGCGGGCTCTCCGCTGTATCCCTTGCTTCGCTGCGGGGATGCCGCTGCGATCCCTAACGCGGGTTAGAAGGAACAATAAGCAATGAAAAAAATCAGGGAATTTCCATGCAAACAATAGCGAAATGAAGTGTAGGGAAGCGAGATGGTTTAAAAGCGAAACAAGGTACCTCTTATTATAAAAGAAGGAGGTACATAAAATACAGCCTCAACTGTTGAGGCTGATCCCTGTTATTGCTGTAGTTACGAAAAATCTAAAGGTATAGTTGTATAGGACTTTTTAACCGAAGTGATAGGCGATTTAATCGATAGTATGATTGTAGGTCATCAAGCCCTCTTCTTGCTCATTAGTATCATAGCATGCGACCTGGGGACCATAGAAACCACCTGTTTTTATGGTGACCACAAGGTCGGTACTTAACCCTGTTGGGGTTGTGATGTTGCCTAAAAACGGTGGCAGCTTCATAAAGTATTTCCATCATCGGTTTATACTATAATGCCACTACTTCATCTCGTGTCCATTTTAAGGCAACACCCATTGTTTCCTATTCTTAAAAGTATTCTGTTAGTTCAACAATTAGTATAATCCCATCTTTACCTCTGTCCCCATTGATATGTAACCCCCAATCGAAACCAACGTTTGGGCATAGGAACAGCACTTGCTTCTTTATACGTGGCATTGAATAGGTTAGTAATCTCGGTGTATACAAGGAAGTTTTGAACCTTGTAATTTAGGCGAACATCGGCAACGTTATAGGCATTGGCAAGTTCTCGCTGTAACCACCTGTTTTTAATTTGAAATGAAAAGTCGTTGATACGATAATGAACACCTGCCACTAACTGATGTTTCAAAGATTCCAATATATATTTCGATTGAATTTCCGTTGAAGTCTCAATAGAAGGGCTTAAATAATTATAGCTCAGCTGATATCCAAAGGATTGCTTCCCTCCCAATTCAAAATCCTGCTGCACTCTCCCGTAAATACCATGCATGGTATTTACCCCAAAATTAATTGGAGAATAAGGTGTTGAGGCATCCTCTCTTACCCAATCAATAAATTCAGAAATCTGGCGGTAAAAATACCCGGTTTTCAACTGTAGGTTTCCATTTTGGTACTGAATATTTCCTTCATAGTTCCATGCGTTTTCGGGTTGAAGCAAGACATTTCCTATATTCCCAGGTCGCTGATCAAGGTATAAGTCCGTGAACGAAGGGATGCGCTGCCCAGAACCGATACTCGCAGAAATTTTCCAGTGGTGATTGATAAGGTAAGCCAAATCTACCCCTGGGTACATCTGATAGCCAAAATCCGTGTTATAGTTCCCATAAAGACCGATAGTTCCTCTTAGCTTTTCACTTAGATTGCTTTTAAATTCTGCATATACACCGTGATTATCGCGCTGGTGCTCTCCAATATTTGAACTGTTGATTTTTTCTAATCGGGACTCCAAACCAAAACCAAAAGTTCCTATCCCTGTTTTAAGGCTACTATTCAATTCAAGCATCAGCGCGTTGGCATAATGTTTAGACCGTCCTCTACTTAAATCATCTTTAAAATATCGGTAGTCATCTTCCCCATAGCGATCACTAATTCTAGGAGAAAGTGTAAAATCGCCCCAAGTATGCTTAGAGGACAGACTAAAAACAGCGGAATTTACATGTTCTTCCGAATTAATATCACCCGGAGCGGCATAAAACCCGTTGGCACCAAACTGGCTTTGAGCGTAGCCTGCCATGGCCTGAATGCTGTTATCTGCATTAAAATCATAATTTCCGCTATAAAAAAGACGCGTATTCTTTGAGGCCGAATTGTAGCGTTGTCCGTTAGAGTTGCTTTGGGCCAATGAAATAAGCTGACTCTGCTTATCAGATCCGTAAACTCCAGTTACCTCTACTGCTCCACCTCCATAAATCCCTTCACCGTCGCCTTCATCCTTGCTTTTAAAAGAACTACCAGCCCTAATATCGGCAGACACACTTGAGAGCTTGCTCTTTTTAGTAACTATATTAATAGCTCCGGTAAGGGCATTAATTCCATAAACCCGAGCTGCAGCACCTCTAATGACTTCAATATGATCTATGGCGCTCAATGGCACAGGAATATTCATCATGTTGTGAGCAGTTTGGGAATCTATCATCTTTACACCGTTAATCAGTACTATAGCCTGCTCTGAAGTTCCACCATCTATAGAAATATCGGTCTGCGTTCCAAACGGGCCGCGCTGGCGAATGTCCACACCACTTATAAAAGATAAAACCTCGTTGAGGGATTTCGCAGGAAGCGCCTGAATTTGTTTATGGGTAATGACCTGAATATCTCGTGTAGACTCAGTAAAAGGAGTTTGCAATCGGTTTCCCTGAATAATAACTTCATCTAATTCGTTAATTTCCAAGTCTGGATCGGGAAGCGTATTCTTTTGTTGGGAGAAGCTAGGTATGGCAGCTAATAGAATTAATGTCACTAATAGTTTTTTCATAAATTATTCTTTAACCGTAGTATTTAAATATGATGGCAAAGGTTTGGATTAAAATAGTATTTTTGGTAGTCCGATATATAAACAATGAGTAGTCCGGTTGCAATTCCTTTTAATTCCTTCATAAAAATAGATCGTCGCAAAAAAGAGGCGATCTATATGCAAATTGTTTATCAGTTTATTAATGCCGTAAAAAGCAACCTTTTGGAAGACGATGACCGACTTCCTGGCAGTAGAAAAATTTCCGAAGAGCTGCAAGTACACAGAAAGACAATTGTAGCCGCTTTGTCAGAACTACAAGAACAAGGGTGGATAGAGACGCTGCCAAACATTGGCTCTATCGTTAGAAATCCTGAGCTTTCGCCCACTCAAACCAATAAAGCCAAAACTTTTCAGCATCCTCCAGAAAAGGCAGCGTTTCATTTCAGGAAAGATTTTATATTGGATACACCGATAGAAAAAATACAAGAAAACTTATATTTCACCGATGGCACGCCAGATTACCGCATTATTAATTCGGAGGAACTGGTTCGTTTTTACACTTCGGTAATTCGAAGAAAAAAACAATCAGGTCCTTTCTTAAATACTGTTGATGACAATCTGTTATTTAGGGACCAACTCAGTTATTATCTAAACTTAACGCGTGGCTTTCATCTTTCTAGGGATTTTTTGCTGCCCGTAGCTGGATCGGAGCAGGTTCATTCCATCTTATCGCGTTTACTAATCAATACAAGCGATATTGTTCTGGTGGAAGAGCTCAGCTACTTTTTACCCAATATGATTTATAGTCAAGCCGGTGCCAAAATGAAAACAATTCCGGTAGATGCGGACGGAATGAACATTGATTATATTCAAAACCATTATAAACCCGGCGAGATACGATTGGTTTACATCAACAGCACATGCCAATATCCCACCACCGTTCGTCTTTCCAAAAAGCGGAAAAAGCAATTGCTAGATTTGGCAGAAGCATACAATTTCATTGTAATTGAAGATGATAGGGATTTTGAATTTTCAATGATTAAAAACAAAAAAGAATCGCTATTTAGAATAAACGGCGGCAATCGCATCATTTATGTTGGCACTTTCGGACGGTTTTTAAATCCAGGTTTTCAAATGAATTTTTTAATAGCTCCTAAAGACCTTTTGCAGGAAGCTGCAAAATATCTGAATATCTTTGGTAAACCAGATACCATGATGGAAAAAGCTTTGAGAGAGCTCATTCACGAAGGAGACATTCATCGATACCAAAGAAAGTCCAGAAAAGTAATTGCTGAGCGGAAAGAAATGTTTTCCCAACTACTGAGCACACATTTTAAGAACAACATTGTATTCACTATACCGCAAGCTGGTTTGGCTTTTTGGATTCGGTTTAACACCTCATTTTCTTTGACGCAATTGCAAAAAAAGGCTGGAGAAAAAGGACTCTTTATTCCGAGTATTTGCCTCTATCAAAATCGATCGATAACCGCTCTAAGACTGGGGTTTGCACATTTTAATCAGCAGGAAATGGAAGAGGCCGTGAAAGTGCTAGGTGAAGCTTATTGGGAAGTAGTTGAGTAGCTATTAGTTAGGCATACAAAAA
This sequence comes from Arenibacter nanhaiticus, assembly GCF_900141935.1. Classification (GTDB taxonomy): domain Bacteria; phylum Bacteroidota; class Bacteroidia; order Flavobacteriales; family Flavobacteriaceae; genus Arenibacter; species Arenibacter nanhaiticus. The sequence continues at coordinate 34,662 of NZ_FQYX01000033.1, forward strand.
GTCTATAATTCAGCAAGCTATATTACTTAAAACGAAATAACTTCATAGATTAAGTTAATAGACCCCATAACACATTACGGTATAAGTATGTGTTTGTTCCAAAACAGCACTGGCAAACACGCTTTGTTAACCAACCAATAGAAGGGGCCAAATATACTACCCGATTTTTATGGTAAAGTCTTTTACAGCCTACATTATTGGTTATATCCATCATCCTAAAGATAGTATAAGAAGCTATATTTATTGAAAAACACTAGAAGATTCCTACAATAAATAGTATGTTTATACTTCAACCTATATAGTGTAAATATTTAGCCATACAATAACAGCATGCAATTTATACACCCTATTTGCAGTTCAACCGAAACTGATTTCAGAAGTAAGACTATTCCGATTCATTTGTGGTATACATTTTAAATATAGCACGATGAAAAGAATTATACTATTGGTACTGATTTTGGTAGTTACCCCATTCCTAGTAGAATCTGAGAAAACCTTAAATCAGCTGGTTGAAGAAATAGGGATATCCAATTCTAAAAATCCTGAAACGGCTAATTGGGAATATGTAAAAGACAGGGTATTTGACGGTGAAACATCAGTTTTCAGAAAGTTAGAGGGTCCTATTTTAATTGAGCTTATGGATGCCTCTAAAACTGATAGCTTATTGGTGAGTGAAATTATTTTAGACATTAGAGAAATATTGCCGCATAAAGAAATTGACTTTTTCAATGATTTTATTGGAATGTCCTTTTCAGAAATGGTGATCAAGGGATTTAAAGCGAACGATTCAATTAGAAATTTCACTTTCGAAAAAATAGCTGACTCTCGAATACACATACGATTTGAACCATCAAACTTATACAGAAACTCTAACAATGATTTCATCCAGTTGGGACAGGGATATTCTATTCAAAGTCATTCAGCCAAAAGGATTGACGATAAGATAATAAGACAGCCTTTTATGACTGTTTCCATAGGGGATGTTTATTCCTATGATGAAAAGAAAAAATATCTAACAGCTGGCCTTTTAAGGCAATTAGTATTTCTGCAAAATGATTCGGATGTAAACGGAAGATCGGTATTTTGGAAAAAAGAAATAACGGGCATGGATCACTTTATTTTAGATAGAGATATTTTCTTATTGAAGAAGCTATATTCCGATGATTTCTTAACCCAATTTGAAGACTACTTATACGCTCATTACCCAATTAAAGAAATGGCTGCCGAAAAGGAAGCGAAGAAGATGACTTCTATTACGGTTAAAAAGGGAGAGAAACTATTTTTTGTAAAATTAGAGGAGGTCATTTATTTTGAGGCAGATGCCAAATATGTAAGCTTTTATACCAATTCTGGAAACCACTTAACGGAGCAGTCCTTGGCCCAATTAGAAGAGAAATTACCCGATTATTTCTTACGGGTTCATAGAAGTATCATCATTAACACCAATTATGTAGAAAATGCACAGAAATACTTTAACAGCAGGTAAAGCATCACCTTAAAAACCAATAAAAAACATACCATAACCACGGGTAGAAGTTATAACACGCAAGTTAAAAGCTGGTTGAATGTGTAATATAATTATAGTAAGCAACCAACTAGTGCCAAGGTATAGAATAATATTCTAGGAAGACTTCACCTGTATATTCTTACAATAATCAGTATGTTTAATAATCCATTGTAAACCACAAAAATAAACTAGAAAACATGAACCAACCGACCAAAGATCACACCTTAAAGGACATTCAAAAACTACTCACCAGCTGCTTCGTATTTATATTTTTTATAAATATTGCTATTGCCCAAGAATCAAATAGTAGTAAGGCATCACTCCCAGAAACCGTTTTTGGCGAATGGCAAGGAAATACCGGAAATGGAGAATATAATGGAATATTAATACATCCAAACTTTATAGAGACGGGGTATCGTGCATTTATGTACCAGAATATCTATAAAGGGGATAACGGTGTTTACTTTTTTGATGCAAAGGACAATCAAGGAAATACTATAAGCTATCAGCTGGAGGTTGTAGCGAAAGACTCCATAAAACTAAAGCTAGGAGACAATCCGTTTAGAGTATTTGTAAAGAACCAAAATCCATTAGATGGCAAACATATTACCATTTCAGAAGTGCCTAATGAGCTAAAAAGAAGTTGGTATACCACGGATGGAGAAAACAACCTAGAGTTTTCCGTTGGCAATCAAGAAATAACCTTTAGAAATAAAGCGTACACCATTGAAGAGATTGTTTCTTTTACTTCTAAAGAACCACGAGAATACCGTTTTGTGGTTAAAAATAACCAAGAATATTGGATGTTCTATTTTAAAAATTGGGATGCACATTACTTGCAAATCGGTTTTAATGGTAGGGCTGGTGATCTGTATAAAGCTGGTAAAGAGTATCCCAATGACAGAATAAAATATTACTCAGAATTTGCTCCTTCAGTAAACCTTTCCCTCCCAGAAACGGTGTTTGGGGAATGGCAAGGTGAGACCGGAAATGGAGAATATAATGGAATATTAATACATCCAAACTTTATAGAGACGGGGTATCGTGCATTTATGTACCAGAATATCTATAAAGGGGATAAGGGTGTTTACTTTTTTGATGCAAAGGACAATCAAGGAAATACTATAAGCTATCAGCTGGAGGTTGTAGCGAAAGACTCCATAAAACTAAAGCTAGGAGACAATCCGTTTAGAGTATTTGTGAAGCACCAAAATCCATTAGATGGTAAACCTATTACGGCTGCAGAAGTACCCAACGAGCTAAAAAGAAGTTGGTTTAGCACGGATGGAAAGAATAATCTAGAATTTTCGGTTGAAAATGAAAAAATAAGCTTTAGAAATAAAGCGTACACCATTGAAGATGTTGTTTCTTTTACCTCTAAAGAACCACGAGAATATCGTTTTGTAGTTAAAAATGACCAAGAATATTGGATGTTCTATTTTAAAAACTGGAACGAACATTATCTACAAGTAGGCTTTAATGGAAAGGCTGGAGATTGGTATAAATCCAACATAGAATATCCTGACTATAAAATAGATAATGTTGCAGCATTTATGAACTCTAAATTCCCTAAGGAATTAAGGGGCGATTGGCTACAGGCAGATGGAAGTAATGTTTGGGCGTTTAGTTTTTATTACGATAATGCCGTATTAGAAAAGGCAATTTGGAACTATAAATCCGTTAAGAAAATAGATGACATACACCTAATTACTTTAGAGCGTAATGGGAAGGAGAAAACCATCTATGGTAAAATAAACAAAGATGCCTCTGCAAGTTTTGGGACAAATGAAAAAGCACTTATTCCCTATACGACCAATAAAATAAATAAGCCAGGCTTTAAGTTAGCTAATGATGAACCCTATAACGAAGAGAATCTATTTAAAGTAGCTTCTGCTACCTATGCTGGAATTATAAGGGGCTTTAGTGTAAACAGTAAAGAAAAAACCGGCATGGTGTATGTAAACAATGTGTTTACTGGGGACCAAGATTCGTATTTAGTAGAAATACAAGACGATGGTAGTTTTTCCGTAAACATCCCATCCTATTATCCACAACAGGTTTATGTTAAACTCCCAAATTATTACACTTCTGTATTTGTTGAACCCGGAAAAGAATCTTGGCAATTAATAAACCCCGGAAAATCTGAAGGCGAGTTTTTTGCGGGCGATTGCGCCCAATTAAATACCGATTTAAATAGTCTGCAATTTATAGCCAGGGATGATTCCTTTTATAAGAATGTAGTAAGCAATATTGATGATTATTCTTTAGAAGCCTATAAAGAGGAAAGTTATTCTCTTTATACTAAACAGCTCCAAAAACGAGACAGTGTATTTAAGGAAAGATTTATAAGTAATAAATCCCGTCAAGTATTCAATATAGGAATAGAATATCGTCTTTATGATAATATCGTAAGTTATGACATCAACTCAAGGGATAGAGATTCAGCCAAAATCGATAATGCATACCTAAGTTTTATAACACCCGAAGTATATAATAATAAATTGGCGGTGGTTTCTAGTAGTTATAAATACTTTATAAACCGCTTAAAATATTTAAAACCCATGAGAGCAAAAGCTAGTGTTACCCATCCAAGTGTTCTAGAATTGGCCCATATACTAAAAGAGAAGAATATTACGCTATCAGCTGAAGAAAAAGAACTTATTGCCAGTCATAAAAAGCATCATCAAGAAAATGCAGCGGCACTGGCAAAACAAAAGGCATTTCAGAAGTCGCATCAGGAGGTGATTGGGAGTCTTAGTGAAAAACTAAGTACTATTTATCAGAAGTTGACCGAAGAAGAAAGAAAGGAAGTTTTTAGCAGTGGAGGTATCAATTTTGATAAAGTCGAAACTATTATTAAATCTAAAAATTTAGCGGTTTCGTTTACAGTAAAGGAGAAAGTCACACAAAAAGCTCAAGAAAATTTATTAACGGAAGAGGAACAAAAGAGGATAAGCAAATTTTACTCCCCAGAAATCCATGAAAAAAATCAAGCGTTTTCTGAAAATCATAAAGCTCACATTGATGCCTATATCAACAATGAGTTTAAAAAACAACATATAGAACAAATCAGAAAAAATATAGGTAATAGCTTTAGTACCGATGTGATCATAGCACAGGCCATATTGGGAAATATAACAAGTAGTTACATTCCGTTGTCAGATACCGAACTTAGCACGTCTCAAAAGGTGGTAGACTATCCATTTATTACAAAAGTAATCAAAGTAGAAAATGATAAGATGAAAGCCAAGATTTCAGCTAATAAATCTAAAACCGACTTTGTAGTTAATGAAACCCCAATGACCGAAGCCGATAAAGTGTTTGACGCCATCATTTCGAAATACCAAGGGAAAGTAGTATTTGTAGATTTTTGGGCAACCTGGTGTGGCCCTTGTCGATCCGGCATGAAACAAATGCAACCTTTAAAAGAGGAATACAAGGATAAAGATGTTGTCTTTGTGTACATAACAGACCCCTCTTCTCCCGAAACCACCTATAACAACATGATTCCTAATATAAAAGGAGAGCACTTTAGGGTGTCTAAGGATAAATGGAATTATTTAGCCCAAAAGTTCAATATTTCGGGAATTCCGCATTATTTATTGGTCGATAAAAACGGGAGTGTTATTAAAGAAAATACCAGCGATTTAAGAATGCCTAACGCCCTAAAAGGTTTGATTGAGGTAGAACTAAATAAATAACAATATTTTCGGTAAATCGGACACTCGCCGTAAAGCCAGGAAGTTTAAAATCATTAAGAGGTCGGACTAAAAAGTCCGACCTCTTTTTTATATAATAACTTTTTAATGAAGCTATGAGGTTTATGTACCGATTGATTAATGTAGCAATTAGTTAGTCACTCCTTATCAACTCAGTTTCTTTTTCAAAAAAAAGCGAGTCAAAACGGGATTAAAAATATAAAACAATAATAATTCGACTTCGTTTTTTAATTGCTTCATCATTTCCTTAAGATTCCACCCCGTTGCAGCTAAAAAAGCATTGATTTGCGGTGAAGTTGCCCCACTAAGATAGTTTTGTGCCATTCTAAAGTCCGTTTTTAGATGCCCTATAACTGGCTCGATGGCCGCTCTTCTCCTAAACTTTTTGCGTTTACTCCGCTTTTGATATTCTGTATCTCGTTTTAAAGGTTTGTAGTCCGGTGTGGATATTTTAGTTGAACCTATTT
>NZ_FQYX01000055.1 GCF_900141935.1 Arenibacter nanhaiticus
CGGATCTGATGGACCACACAGATCTGGGTCTTGGATTCCGGGAACACGTTTTTGATGGTATCCGTAAACCCGTTAAGGTTATCGGTCGCGGTAATCAGGATGTCCTCGGTTCCACGGGCCCTGATGTCGGTCAGTACGCTCATCCAGAAAGCAGCCGACTCGTTCTTGCCCAACCATAGGCCCAGAACTTCCTTTTTTCCGTCCCGGCGCAGACCGACGGCTATGTATACCGTTTTGTTGATGACCTTGGAGTTCTCGCGTACCTTGAAGACGATACCGTCCATCCAGACAATGAGATAGACAGGCTCCAAAGGGCGATTTTGCCATGCGACTATATCACCCGATATGCTTTCCGTGATCCTAGATATGGTGGAAGTGGATACCTCAAAATTATATACCTCACGGATCTGCTCTTCAATATCGCTATTGCTCATTCCCTTGGCATAGAGCGATACGATGACGTTCTCGATCCCATCAACGATACTGCCCCGCTTGGGGACTATCATGGGGTTGAAGGAAGCCTCCCTGTCCCTGGGAACCAAGATCTCGGATTCCCCAAAAGAAGTTCTTACCTTCTTCTTGGAGTGTCCGTTGCGAACATTGCCGCCATTGGACTTCTGATGTTTTTCGTAATCAAGGTGGCCATCTAGCTCACCTTCGAGCATTTTCTCAATGCCCCGCTTTTGGATCTCCTTAAGAAAACCGGTAAGCTCATCACCGGTCTTGAACTGTTTAAGGAAATCATCATCAAATAGATCTTCTTTTTTCATAAAGTGCAAAAAATTAAAATTAAACAAAAAAAATAACGGGGGCCGGCCCCCGTTATTTTTTTATTTACACACTTTATGAGATAGTCCCCTTTTATAGTAGCATCAACTACCGTAATCTTCTATTAAAGTCTCAACCTCCACATCACATCCCTAGAGCCATTCAACTCATCCAGTTTTACAATAAGTTTTTCATTGGTACCCAAAGTAAATTTTGGGTATACACAAACAAATTGGACTTTTTGGCCTTTTAAAACTACTCGTGGTATTTTAAATAGGTAGACAGGGGAGAGGAGTAGTTCTTGATAGGAAGCCTTTCGTCTTTTGTTTCCTGTTACCTTAAAGAGATTTAAGCTGTTAATTTCAAAATCAATAGAAGAGTTATTGGCTATTTCGAAAAGGATAAAGACCTCATGGTCATAATAGAAGCTTTTGGTCATGCGGATAGAAATCCCTTTCTTGTTTTTTAATTGGTTAAAGGGTAAAGGGTTTTTGAGTAATTGGGAGCTGAGTTTGGAATAGTCCGTGGTTTTAATAGTATCCTGTAAAGTTTTGTGGGATACCAGAACTTTTTTTGGTTTGTGTTTATGGGCACTACCAGATTTTTCATTTCCGATACTTTCGGAGGCGGCAATGAAATAACTAAGCTTGTCAAGTTCTTGGGAATAGTGTAACAAATAGGAATACACTCTGCCGTCGGAAGTAACCACCAACAGATTGCTTTCTTCTCCAGGGGTAGCCTGTAGCAATCCAAAGGACTGTTCTTTATCTCGGTTGAAACTAAAGGCGTACTTTGGGGAACCTGTGATTCCTTGGCGAATAGGGTTTGGGAAGAACAAGGAAACGACTTTTTTATCACTGGCCAAAATAGTGTCAGTGACATGGCTGTTTTGTGCTTCTGCAAATGCCAGAACACAAAGAAAACTGATCAAGGCTATTGAGTTTTTCATGTTTAATAGATTTAATGAGCGTTAATTGGCTTTTAGAATAAGCTTGTATTTATTGGTTACAGCCACTTTTACGTTTCTGTTATTGCGCTGGAACACCTTTTTGATTCCGCTTAATTGAGGAACACCGGCAATATTGATGTCATTCAATAAATCACCTGTCACTTCGTTCGTTACTTCACCACGGAAACTATTTTCTACATAAATCCCCTCCAATCCATCCTGTAGGTCAAAGGCTCTTAATTTTACAGGTTGACGGTTGATATTATCGATTTTTATTAGGGTACGGTTCGGTTGAAAACTGATAACCCCATAGACTAAGGTGTTTTTCGGAATTGTTATTGTTCCCAATGTTATTTTATTAAGTAATCTCATCCGCAATCGGCTGTTGGCCTTCACCACTTGGTCACCATCTACTTCCACAAAAACATCCGGAACTTGAGGTGAGAAGGATAAAGGGGCCGATTGTGGGGCAGAGGCAAAAAATAGCTGATGCTCTAAGGCCAATTCACTTGCAGCAACGGGTTCTTGAACTTCCTTTTCCTGGGGAATAGGAGGAATAGCCTTCAAAGGTGGTTCTTTAGGAGAATCCGAATATCGGTAGCTACTTTCTGAATAATTGATCCGGCCCTGGTTGTAAATGCTGTCTACTATACGTTGCTTATCCTTTTCCAAGTAATTGGGATCAAATACTCCTTCGGAATTCAAGAACTTATCATCATAAACGCTAGGTGCGTTTTTTACTTGTTCTTCCTGGATGTTATCGATAGCTTCCAGTTTGGTGTTATACTCTTTTTGTTGCTGTTCCAATTTAGGTACCTCGGTCTGCTCCAAGGATATATTTTCATCATTGCCATTTTCCATGATTAAGAGGGCATAACCGAAAATAAACAGTAAAATGACCAGCAGTATGGAGCTAAAGACAATTTTATTTTTTTCAATTCTCATGGTTCAATTTTTTTAAGGACTTTTCAAAATAGTCCGTGATTAAAAGCCCATGGGTGTTCTTAGGGAAGTTGCGGTCTACGTGGATCAAATTACCAGTGGTTACTAATTCATAGATATCTACTACCGATCCTCTGTTTATCTCAAATCTGGTAATGGTCTTAAAAGGATAAGGCTCTTTTGATAGATTTATTTCGGAATGGACTTTGAGGACCTTCTGGACCAACGAGTATTGCAATAGCCTGTTATAGACTCCGTCGGATTTCTTTTGTCTGTACAGTCCATCTACAGAGCTGTTTCCAAGCCACAAGGCCTTTTCCAAATTCTTTTTATAATTGCTCGCATCTATGTTGTAGAAATATGTGTGGAACAGGTCTAAATGCGATAATGACTCCACCGCTAAGTTTTCTTTTTGTGAAACCAATTTTAAGGGAATTACACTTCCGTCGGTATTGACCATAAATGCATTATTCAGGGTTTCCCGGTGCAGTTTTACCACAGATAAAATGGCAACGACACAGGTTACAGTGGTACCAATAACCAGAGACCATACAATAAATCGGTTTTGGTTCAGGAGACTATAAATGTTTTTATAAGGTGTTTTCATCTGTTGGTTTTTTTTGATTATTATCTGCAACCATATTTATTTTAACTTACCTGCTTATCAGTGATGTTTTCCTGTAGAAGGATCTAGCCTCCGCTAAAAAGTCTAAATGTAAAAGAGATAGCCCTGCGGTATAATTTGAACTTAAGGAGTACGATAAACCCAATCGATGCCAATTGTACCATTGGTGCATAATAGCGAGTTCCCCAATCCGGACCGAACAAGCTCGACCAGAAATTGGTGTTCACTTCCGTATAGAGATTATTTATAAAAACATTTACCAAGAAAAAGGCCGGCACCAACATATAGACTCCTGCATAGAGTTTAAAAAAGTTGTAGGCCAATGACCTAAACTTTTCAAAAACGGCCAAGCTGATAACCAATGGGAAAAAGGCCTGCATAATGCCCAATAGAAAAAATCGTTCTGCCAAAAACAGCGGATAAATAAAAAGATCCAATAGCCATAGGAACAACCCAAGGATGAAGGACACGAACCTTAATACGTATAAGGGAGTCGCTAAGGACTCATATAAAAGCGCCATGGCTTTTTTGGCGGCTACCAAAGCACCCACATCCTTTTCAATGTCGATATCCTGCAACTGTAACGGGAGGAGTGCCGGAGCCGTGTCCCTATATTGGGCCTCAATGGCCACCAAAATATTGTCGAACACTCCTAATACCTGGGTGGAAAAAATGACCAAAATCACAACGGTAAAATTCTTAGCAAGTTCAGTAGGGGTCAGTCCCCAAGTATAACCGTCTTTGTTGGCAACCCCTTCATTGTATTTTTTTAGGATATTGATGAGAAAAAATAGCAAAGCTAAAGTCTTCATTCCCGTAATAGTATATTGCGAGAATTCACTGTTTTTTATCATTTGAAAAACAGTATCCACATATTCGAGCCCTATTGCTAAAACAGTATTCGACATTAGTATTTGGTTTCTCTATTGTTCATCTTGTCCTGCATCTCCCTAAAGGCGATGATTTCTCGGTATCGGCGTGTCTTGGCCTCTATCTCCGCTACCATTTCTTTGGTTTCAAGTTCTTTTTTCTTAAGGATTGATGCGCGTTCAGCATCGGTCATTCTAAGATTGTCACTGGATAACACTTCTTCGATATATTCCATTCCCGATAAAGAGTTTTCTAATATTTCGTTGAATGAATTCGAAATCCGGATAACTTCATCAGGTTGTATATGGGTTGATTGAAAAATCTCCCTTAGATCAACCTGAACTATATCGAACAGACGTTGATGGCTGATCGCTAGTTCTTTTACAGCCCTTAGTTGTTTGATAACATTATTGACCTTATCCACGTTCTCTTTCTGTTGTTGTAGAAATTTTACGGTCTTTAATAATTGTGAGGTCTGCTTTCCCGATTCCAACAAAGATTTTGCAAATGAGATAAAATTGGTATTGTCATAAACAGGAAGGCCCTGTGCGCTAGAATTCACATGTACCAGTAGGAACAAGACGGCGAATAAAATGAGTTTCTCGATTTTATGTTTCATTTTCAACTAGTTTAAATTGTTATTAATTAATTTGGACTAAGACTCTTGTGTAAAAACTTTTATGGCTTTTTCCATGTCTTTATGTTCTTGGTATAGCGCCATGATGGATTCGCTTTCAGTTCCATCGGTTAAATAAGCAGCATAAACTTCTTTTGGTACTTCTAATCTGAATATGTTGCTTTCCTTTCCGATCTTGATGAACATCTCGGTGTACTTTCGGGAACCCATGAGATTGTTTCTTATAGATTTTAACTGGTTCAAGTCATGGGAGGACAGGTTTAATCGGTTTTTTAATTCCTGGTATCCTTTTTCATTATTTAAACTATAGATGACCTGGGTATTTTCTAATATGCTTGCCGAGGTAGCATTATCCGGCAATTGATTAATAGATTGAAGGATGATCCCTATGGACCCGTTCTGTTTTCGGATCGCTTGATAGTAGAATTCCACACTCTCAAGGACATTGTCAAACTTCAGCTGTTTGGCAAACTCATCGAAAAGAATAATACCTTTTTCTGCACGGTTTTTCCAAATGGTTCGTTGGATGGCAGATTTTATAAGCTTCAACATCACCGAGAGGATTTCCTTATTATCCCGTACTTCATCCAATTCAAAAACAATCAATCTTTTGTCCTCAATTTTATAGGTTTGGTCCTCACTGACCTCGAATAGAAAACTGTAGAGTCCATTCCCTACATATTCGGACATGATGTGCAGAAAGGCAGGTATGTTGAAATATTCTGCTTGTATTTTAAGTTTGGTTAATAGTGTGTTTTGGTGAAGTTCTATAAAATGGTAAAAGCTATCCAAGGAATGCTCATTATCCACATTTTGATAGTAGTGCCGAAGTATTTTCTTAATGGACACGGACTGTTCTTTACTGGCCTTTTGGTATGAGGCTAAAAGTTCGAAAAGGAATACAGCAAGGTCTTCTAAGCGTTCTGGACTCAGGTCTTCTTGAGAATTAATATAAAAAGGGTTGATGCCCAGGCTTTTACCGTTTTCATACCTCAGTACGGTATATTGCCCAGGATATAACCGTGCAAATTTGGTGTAGGATCCGCCAAGGTCGATAATGACCAGGCGCACCCCGCTTTCAAAATATTGACGAAGTATATTATTGGCCAGAAAAGACTTGCCTTCACCGGTTGGGGCGAAAATGGCAAAGTTACGGGCCTTGATACGCTTTTTCTTTTCATCCCAGACATCCTTTATGACGGGGATATTGTGGACCCTGTCATTGAAAATAATACCAGTACGATCAGATTTGTAGTTGCTGTTATTAATGTTGAGGCATAAGGCATGCTTCAGGTCGGTCACGTAAAGGTCTTGGTTGGAAAAATTGGAGGAAAAGCAGAAATAACTGTTTAGAATATAATTTTTACGTTCCTCGCCTCTAGGGTAGTAAGGGGTAATATCGAGCTCCTTAAATTCAGTCCTTATTTTTGAACCTATTTTATCCAATTGTTTTTTATCTCGATCCCAGTAGATAATATTTAAATGTCCCCTGATAATTCGAGAACTGTCATCATTATTGATCCGCTGTAGGATATCCTGGACCTTGGCAAGAGTTACTTTGTTTTGGGAACCAAAATTTGAGCTTTTGCTCAGTTCCTCGATTTTTTTATCTAGAATTTTACGCCATTTATGTTTGTCATCTAGATAAATGATCTGATTTACGATATGGTTTTCTTTCAAGGTAAGACCTATGCCATCTATAAATCCCTGATGGAATACAAAATCGTCCGAGGTAAACTGTGCGTTGGTCTTACTGCTCAGGACACTATCCCCAAAACATAGCTCGCTATTGACAGCCAATACATCAAAGTAGTTCTCTCCGATGCTAATCTTTGATTTTTCTAACAGGATGTCGGTATTTAAACCCACATTGAAACCATTGAAGTAATTATCGGTCACCATTAAGACATCCTCGGAATCCAATGGTGTAAACATCAATTTACGGCTATTGTTGAGAAAGGAAACTGCATCGTTTACAGAAGCTTTAAAACTTTCGATCTGGCTATCCGCTTCGATATGGATCTCTTTTGTGGCCTTTCGAAAAGGGTTTACATATTTTGGATTGTTCAGCGTTTTGTTTTTGGTAAGGATGAAGAATAGCAGGCAGCGGTGTTCCATATACTCACGGCCTTTGAAATGTTGATGAGTAGCTTTTTCTAAAAAGGTAGTTTTTGGCAACTTTTCAGAGGAGTATATTCTTTTAGTATAAATGTCCTGTTTATGGATAACCATCCCTGTGGGCAACGATTTTAAGGCCTGAAACCAGATTCCATGGATGTCCTCAAAATCCTTTTCGGAAAGGGAATAGATTTCTGGCAATATTCCCTCATAACAAAGCACCACATTGCCATTGTTGGCAAAAACAATATTAGATTGGATGTCCACAATGGGATGGCAGGCAAATAGTTCAATCTTTTCCATAGGTAAGGGATGTTGATTTTTTATTACTGATGATTTTAGGAAATAGACTCTTAAATAGGAAGGGTAGTGGGGTATTTGTAATCCTGGTCAAGGCTATATAAAGGATTGTATTGAGAGCGCATAAACTTAGGATTATAGTGAGGCTGAAGGAGAAAATGACAACCATTAATGAACCAACAATGAATAGTATCTGTAGGGCAAAAAAGGATATAGGCAGCCCGAAGATCAGCGCTCTTTTTCTAATGTGCCTGTATACCTCAAATTTTTTCATCCCTAAGTGTTTATTTGTTTTTATGGTCCAAATGCAATTGCCTTTAAACATCTCGGTAGTAATCAAGATTTATTAGACTACAATTCCTATTAAATAGCTAAAGATGCCAACAACTGCGCCTGCAATAAGTACAAAGACCAATACTCGCGTAATACCCTTTTTTAAATCTGCATTTTCTCCAAAGAAATGCCCGGCGTTAAACAAAAACCCTATAAGGAAAATGACTCCAAGGATAATTGGAAAGATGGTCCTGATGGTATCGGAAACATCGTTTACAGAATCTTCTATGCCCCCAATCTGAGCAAAAGACGGTGCCGTTGCCAAAAGCGACAGTACAAGTGATTTACAAATTTTTTTCATGACGATGTGGTTTTTGAAGCCGTCCCGATAGTAGGGGAAAGGACGACTTATGGATTATTGTTTATTGAATTTCTAAAGGATTGGCAAGAATGATGGGAATAGAATAAATTTTAACATTCTAAAGTGTTAAAAATTAATGTATTGGAAGTGAATTGAGGAAATCGATGAATATTGTGCAACACGCATTAAATAATCACTGAGTTATGAAGCGATTTTTGACGATTTGTTTTGGATTATTCCTTGGCTTGAGCTTTGCTATGGGACAAGAAAAAAAGGCTCCAATAATCATCTTAGATCCTGGACATGGAGGAGTAGATTCTGGGGCGGTAGGGGTGAATGGGATAAGGGAAAAGGATGTTGTCCTTGCAGTAGGGAAGGAAGTTCTACGCTTGAACAAGGAGCTATATGGCAATCAACTGAATATATATTTAACTAGGTATTCTGACACCTTAATTTCGTTAGGCCATCGGGCTAAATTAGCAAAAGCTTTACGGGCAAACCTTTTTGTATCTATCCATTGTAACCAGGCACCAAGGAAAAAGGCACAAGGTATTGAAGTTTTTATACAGCATCCCCACATTAAAATGGATACGAAGCATCTATTACAATCGGAAAACTTGGCGAGAACAATTTTATTGGAGTTCGACAACTCCTTGGGCTTTAAAATCAGAGGAAGGAAGTATGCCCATTTTCAAGTGCTAAGGGATACCCAATTTACATGTCCGGCCGTTCTTTTGGAACTTGGATTTTTATCCAATTCCGATGAAGCTATGCATAGCATGAAGAAATCGAGTGTTTCAGGATACGCCATGGCTATACTTCAAACTTTGGTAAAAGTCTTAGAAAAGTACTTTACCCCCTAGATAAGTTTGGAGGGATATTTTAAACTTACATGGTTTACGCGATTGTCGCTTAACGAATCTTAAATGGACAATATTTATAAGATACTCACTTCTTCCGTTTCTTCAACGATATCTGGAAATCATGGGATATCTCATTATACATGATATCGTACTTCCCTTCCAAGTATTCAATGGTATAATCGTAGATCGTCTTTTTCTTGGCGTCCTTTACCTTGTAAAGTTGACCCCGATGGTCACCGACTATCATGACCGTCTATTTTTGAGGGTATGTCTCAGGGCCTCTTTCTCGATTTCAGCCTTGGATTTTCTACTGTTCTGTAGGAGCCAGTTGTTCAGTTTTCTTTTTTCAAAGAAAATCATTTTCCCGTTGGGCTTGGAGTGGGGGATAGTCCCGGAGGAAGTCAGTTTGTAAAGATAGCTCCTCGATATTCCGGTATAGTCACAGGTTTCCTCAAAAGTCAACACCTCTTTATGGGCGGTTAACAGTTTTTCCAAACGATCTAAGCGATCAAAAATTAAAATAGTGTCCATTTCTTTCTCTTTTAAGATTAATAAATGAACAAAAGCGCTTTTGTTTCCCTTCTATAGGTTTGTTAAAATAAAAGTAGGAAATAGGGAGGCTGAAAGCCATTGAAAACACAAATAGTTATACACAACTAATTGATGTGCAGTGAATTGCGTTAATAGGTGTAGCCTAAAACATTATTCAATATCATTTGATATTATATGATATCAAAGAAAATTGAAATACACCAATATGCTTGGTAGTTATATTGGCAATTTTAGGGTTGCAAACAGAGTTATTAACAATTGAAAGCGAGGGGATTGGGGATTTGGAGTGTCGAAAACGGCAGATTCTATAATTTCTAGGAGTGTCAAGTGCAATATATTATGTCAGTTATTTTGAGATATCTTATGGCATGTGAAATTTAATGAATATTAAACTGTCTGATTTTTGGGGAAGCCTACAGACCCTGCATATATAGAATCATACATAGAGGGAAGTACAATGCCTAAAATTCCACTTTTAGAATTACCTTGTCTATTATACAATGAAGCTTGTAATTCTCTTTTTATAAATCGTTGTTCATCCCAACCTAAGTTTTCCGAGACACTATCCCGTAAACTGTGTAAGTTTAAAATAACAGGGGTTGGACTTTTATCTAAAGTCTGACCCTTTTTTCATAGATCGTCAGGAACTGATTTAGGATGATTCCCCAGTTCCTTACTGGCATGGACCATTTTTTGGTCGCTTCCCTCACGGCCAAATATACGGATTTCATCACCGCATCGTCCGTAGGGAAGGAAAGTTTGTTCTTGGTATACTTTCTTATCTTCCCGTTCAGGTTCTCGATCAGGTTGGTAGTATAGATTATTTTCCTGATCTCTATCGGGAACTCAAAGAATACCGTGAGCTCTTCCCAGTTGTCTCTCCAGCTCTTTATGGCATAGGAGTATTTGTCGT
>NZ_FQYX01000002.1:0-120294 GCF_900141935.1 Arenibacter nanhaiticus
ATCGTAACCCACGATTGTAACCTGCCAAGACCTTATTCTTTAGGCTTTAGAGTACAAGGGGTAAGCGGAATTTCCGAATTTGACTACCATACCAAAAGGATTCATATCGAAGGAAAAACCGAAGGACATGGCTGGGAAGACATGGATTCATACATCAAGGAATACGACCACCCACTTTGGAAGAAGCACGGTAAAGGTGCTACCGAAGCAGGCCATGGCGGTATTGATTTTTTTGTAATGAACGCCTTTGTAGAATCGGCCAAGGAAAATATAGCACCCCCGATGGATGCCTATGACGCGGCGGCATGGAGTGCAGTGACCCCATTGTCCGAGCTGTCTATTGAAAACAACGGGGCCCCACAGGATTTCCCGGATTTCACCAGAGGAAACTGGATCAAAAGAGCGCCATACAATTGGATGAAAGAAAATTATTAAACTACAAACACAACTAAATATTAATTCAAACTAAATCAATGAAAAAACTAATTACAAAAGGATTATTCCTTCTTATGTTGGTGCTCTCGTATTCTGTACAAGCACAAGAACGGAGTATTACAGGTACGGTTGTAGACGCAGCCACCAACGATCCCATTCCTGGGGCAAGTATTGTTATAAAAAACACTACGACAGGAACCGCCACGGATTTCGATGGCCTTTTCACCATTCAAGCCACAACCAATGCAACGCTTGTCATCAGCTATTTAGGATACAAAACCAAGGAAATGGTAGTGGGAAGCGAAAGCAATTACACTATTGCCTTAGAAGAAGATGCTGCACAACTAGAAGAAGTTGTCGTTGTGGGATATAGCACACAAAAAAGAGAGAGTTTAACAGGGGCTTTGCAGACCGTTAAAGGCGATGACCTTAGGAACGTAACCACACCTTCGGTTGAAAATATGTTAAACGGAAAGGCTCCTGGCGTATTTGTCGCCCCTGGATCAGGTAAACCTGGTTCCAAAGGAGGTGTTGTTATCCGCGGACAGGCAACCTTAAGCGGAACAACCAGTCCGCTTTGGGTAATTGACGGGGTTATAGTAGGATCGGGAGCAGGAGAACTGAACCCAGATGATATCGACTCCATAACGGTTCTAAAAGACGCAGCTTCAACTTCTATTTACGGTTCTCAGGGAGCTAACGGAGTTATCGTAGTGACGACGAAGAGAGCTAAGGTCGGAAAAACCACCGTAAGTTTTTCTACTAAATTAGGTTTCAACCAGCTTAACAACGGAAACACTAAAATGATGAACGGAGCTGAATTGTATGATACTTACAGTTCGTTTGCCAATGCAGATCAAATATCGTTTCCTCGCTGGAACTCCGACCTACGCAATAGTAATTTCGATTGGTGGGATGTTGCCACTAAGAGTGGTTTCACACGGAATTATAATGTTTCTATACAAGGAGGTAGCGAAACCCTTCGGTCTTTTATGTCGATAGGACTATACGACGAAGAAGGTGCTGTAAAGGGTTATGATTATACTCGTTACAACTTTCGTTTCAAAACTGAATACAAACCTTATGATTGGTTGACGATAAAACCCTCACTGGTAGGTTCACTCCGCGAGGTGGAAGACCGTCAATACTCTACAACGGCTATGTATTCCAACCTTCCATGGGATAGCCCTTACGACGAAGACGGGAACCTAGTACCCCACCGTTCTAGTGAGTGGGTAAATAGTGCCAGCACTAATTATTTGTACGACCTTCAGTGGAATCACTCTTCCAATAAGAACTATGAGTTTATGGGGAATCTTGACTTCGATATCAAATTGACCGATTGGTTGACCTTTTCTTCTGTTAACAACCTTCGATACAATAATTATAAGGCAAAAGGCTATACCGATCCTCGGTCTAATGGAGGGGAAAGTGTAGGTGGACGAATCACTGACTACAGATCGGAATATACACGCCAGTATACCAACCAGATCTTGAGATTCAATAATGGTTGGGGTAAGCACTACCTTAACGGTTTGCTAGCCTATGAATTTAACGATTATCACAGTGAGACTCTAGATGTGTATGGAACCGGATTTATTCCAGGTTTTGAGGTGTTAGATGTTGTCGCTAAACCAGAACGTACCAAAGGAGGTATTAATGAGTGGGCCGTTCAGTCGGTTCTATCCAATGCCAATTATTCCTATGACAATAAATACATGGCTCAGGTATCTTTCCGTAGAGATGGAGCATCGAATTTTGGTGACAATGCCAAATATGGTAATTTCTTTTCTCTAAGTGGAGGTTGGAATATTGACCGTGAAGACTGGTTTAAAGCCGCCTGGGTAGATGCTTTGAAACTTCGCGTTGCTTACGGTTCCGTAGGAAATCGTCCAAGCTCCCTATATCCTCAATACGACCTTTATGCCGTTTCTACAGGTGCTGGCTACAACGGAAACCCTGGCGCCCTGATCAGTCAAATCGGAAACAAAGACCTAACCTGGGAAAAAACATACACCAGTGGACTAGGTGTAGACGCCCGAATGCTTAATAACCGGGCTAGGCTTACGTTCGATTATTACGTAAAAAATACTGATAATATTCTGTACCAAGTTCCCGTTACTGGCCTAACAGGTGTCACTAGCATATGGCAGAATATCGGTGAAATGGAGAACAAGGGGATTGAGCTTGCTGTTGGAGGTGATATTATCCGCAATGAGGATTTGACCTGGAGCATAGATGTGAACTTAGGACATAACGTCAATAACTTGACAAAACTTTACAAAACGAAAGATGCCAGTGGGGAATATGTTGTCAGACCTATTATCGTTAGCGATGGACTGGGAATTGCCGGCTCTGCACAACGAATGTTGGAACCAGGACGCCCAGTAGACACCTATTACTTAAAGGAATGGGCTGGTGTAAATCCCGAAAACGGATTACCGATGTGGTACAAGGTAGATAGGGACAATGAAGGAAACGAACTATCAAGAACTACTACTTCAAATTACTCGGAAGCTACTTTTGAAAAAACCGGAAAAGTGTCTCCTGATCTATTTGGAGGTTTTACCACAGCATTATCCTATAATCGAATCGATCTTAGTGCTGTATTCGGATATGCAATCGGAGGTAAGATTTATAACTATTCACGTCAAGAATACGACTCGGACGGAACCTATACAGACCGTAACCAAATGGTACTAAGACCAGGTTGGAGCCGTTGGGAGAAGCCGGGCGATATTGCTACACACCCAATCGCACGGTACAATAATCAGGATAAGGGAAATGCTACCTCTACCCGTTTTCTAGAAAAGAGTGATTTTTTAAAGTTGCGTTCACTTTCGCTGGGTTACAATCTAGACTTAAGCCAGTATAATATTGACAACTTACGAATATCCTTTACAGGGGAAAACCTGTTCGTTATCACCGATTATTCTGGGGTGGATCCTGAAATTCCTGTCGATGACAATGGAGCAATTCTTGGATCTACAGGTCCTGCCGTATATCCGGCTACAAGTAAATTTATGCTTGGACTTAATGTAAACTTTTAAATAGAAACAACATGAAAAAAATATTTATAGCCATATTGGCAATGGTCGCATTTTCCGCTTGCGATATTGACCGTTATCCTCATGGAAGCATGGACTCAGAGACCATTGTCAATGACCCCGATGCTTCTCTCGAACCATTGCTTAACGGGATGTATGCCCAGTTAAAATCGTGGTCGGACCCTATGCACCGTATGGGTGAATATGCAGGAGACAATATGATGATCCGCGGATCGTCTACAGATGCTTTCTACGAATTCATCTCCTATTCTCGTACCCCTAACAACTACCGATTAACCCAGTTTTGGAATTCTGGATATAAAGCGATTGCACAAGCCTCTAACATTATTGATATGATTGACCAGGGACAAAGTGTAGAGATAGATAATAATTTAGGCGAATCTTACTACGTTCGTGGTATGCTCTACTTTTATTTGACTCGTGCTTTTGGTCGTCCTTACTATCAAAACCCAGAAACGAATTTGGGCGTACCTATCGTTAATGGTACTCCTGATGATGTAATTAATCTGGAGCTTGCGGATCGTGCAACGGTCAAAGAATCTTACGAGCAAGCCATCAGCGATTTAAAGAAAGCAGAAGAATTGCTTACGATAGACAAGGATGCTATTTACGCTTCTAAAGAAGCGGCTCAGGCAATGCTTTCTCGAATTTACCTCTATATGAGCGGCACCTATACATCACCAAATACAGAATATGCCCAGCTTTCCGTAGACTATGCGGACAAAGTGATCAATTCCGGAAAGTATTCGTTGCTACCAAGAGATCAATTTATGAAGTACAACACTTTTGTACCGGAAAATAATGCAGAGACCATATTTGCCATAAAACGCGTCGCCTCAGAATTTTCAGGCTACGACCACTATTATGGTGTTGGAGGTATGTATGCTAATCTAGGCGGCATGGGCTGGGGCGAAATGTATGCCAGTGCCAAGTATATCGATTTACTAAACGAAACCGGTCGTAATGACTGGCGTGAGAACAGCTATAATATGGTAGATGCACGTTCCGCCTTTATCCAGCCTACCTACTCAAAAGATGCTGATACAGAGGAGTTTACTGAAGTGTTCCGTTTTATCAAGGAAGAGGGCGGTAACTTAAACTATGTACAGGCAGAGACCACCCGTAACGGTGCCGTCATAACCTGTCAGGAAGGCAACGACACCTATACGCTCATTCCTGTTGATACCGATCAGGAGATTTACTCCATCCTATATAAAGACGGGAAGACCTATACAGGTGTAATAGACAACTACATTACACTAAACCGTGCGTATCCACAGTTTTACATTACAAAGGCTTCGTTGGAAGGAGAAGAATCCCACTTGCATTCTCCGCTTATCAGCCGTTTGAGTGAAATTTACCTGAACCGTGCCGAGGCGTATGCCAAATTAGGAAATTATGATGCTGCATTGGCAGATCTAAACACGATCCGAGAACGTGCTATTCTGAACGGAGGATACAACGCTCTGGATGCTTCCAACGCTAGTATTCGAATTGATAAGGAGCGTCAATTAGAACTTGCCTATCAGGCAGAGCGAAGCTATGACGTATTCCGTAATGGAAAAGAGCTAACACGTGAATATCCGGGGCCTCACAATCAATTTGAGAATATATCCGCTACGGACTTCCGTGTCGTGTATTATATTCCACAAGATGCCATTAACTCGTATCCAGGTACACTGACGCAGAATCCGACACAATAATTTTGATGTAGAAGGTTTTGGACAGCCTAAAAATTATAAGAGAACGACTTTATCAGGGATAGAAAATATCCAGAAAGTTATCTAAAGGGTACAAACCCGATGTATGAGTGAGTTTAGAGGGGAAAAATCGGGAATACTTCAGTTTAAACCTGATTTTCAGGTACTTTTAAAATTCACTTTGGAACAAAATCCATAGTAATAAAAAGGCTCCTTAACAGGGGCCTTTTTTGATTTTATATTTAGTCAATAAGCCCTAGAAATTATTTCTAAAAAACACCCTTGCTACTAGCTATCCGTCCTCCTTTTATATCCCGCCCTATCAGAAAGATTTAGAAAAGAAGGCAAAACTCAGATGAAATCGGACCTGAAAACGATCCATAACTCGAATATTTCACCCTAGCTAACAACCGCGTTTAATAGACATCGGGAAATACCCTTTAAAGTCTTTCTACCTTTTAAGATTAACTCGTCAATCTATCCCATAGCGCAATTATTTCTATAATATTGTCTGTTCACAAAAAACACCCCCTAAATAGCATAATATGTCCTCCAAAATGTGACGTACAAAGTCCATATTTGTTGATAATAAATTTGCATTTAAACAAGAATCAATGGATAATAGAAGAAACTTTATTAAAAAAGCAGCGATCACCTCAGCTGGGATTGCCATGTTACCAAATCTCTCTATGGCGAATAATTTAGGGAAGAATTCACAAAAATTAAGGGTTGCTGTCTTAGGTATTGGAGAAAGAGGAATAATGCACCTAAACAACCTTATAAAAAGAAATGATGTAGATGTTACCGCCATCTGCGATGTAGACAAGGCACGTATTGCCCTTGCCCAAAAGAACATGGAAAAGGCGGGTCAAAAGAAGGCGAAGGTTTTTGGCAAAAATGATATGGACTACAGAAATATGTTGGCTTTAAAAGATGTCGACGCGGTAATTATTTCTACCCCGTGGCTATGGCATACTAAAATGGCAGTAGATTCTATGCGCGCCGGGAAATATACAGGCTTGGAAGTATCGGCCGCCAATACGATGGAAGAATGTTGGGACCTGGTAAATGTACACGAAGAAACAGGTGCTCACCTAATGATCTTGGAGAACGTAAATTACCGTCAGGATGTATTGGCGGTACTTAATATGGTTAAGCAAAATCTTTTTGGAGAACTATCGCATTTTAGATGTGGCTATCAGCACGATCTAAGAGCAGTAAAATTCAACAACGGTAAACAACCCTACGGTGGTGGTGTTGAATTTGGTGAAAAAGGATTCTCTGAAGCTCATTGGCGTACACAACATTCCTTGTTGCGAAATGCCGATGTATACCCTACTCATGGTTTAGGCCCTGTAGCTGTTATGGCCGATATAAACCGTGGAAACCGATTCGTATCCCTTACCTCTCATGCTTCCAAACCATTAGGGCTTCACAATTATATCGTGAACCATCCTGAAGGCGGTCCAGACCATCCTAACGCCAAAATAAAATGGAAACAAGGAGATGTTATTACCACGACTATTGAAACAGCCAAAGGTGAAACCATTATCGTAACCCACGATTGTAATTTACCAAGACCTTACTCTTTAGGGTTTAGGGTACAAGGAGTAAGCGGAATTTCAGAATTTGACTATCATACCAAAAGGATCCATATTGAAGGAAAAACCGAAGGTCATGGTTGGGAAGATATGGACAATTACCTAAAAGAATACGATCATCCACTTTGGAAAAAATATGGAAACCATGCCCAAGGTGCTGGACATGGAGGAATGGATTTCTTTGTGATCAATGCCTTTGTAGAGTCGGCCAAGGAAAACATCGCCCCGCCAATGGATGTCTATGATGCAGCGGCATGGAGTGCAGTAACCCCTTTATCTGAACTCTCTATAGAAAACAACGGAGCACCACAAGATTTTCCAGATTTTACAAGAGGAAACTGGATAAAAAGAGCTCCTTACAACTGGATAAAAGACACCTTTTAGGACTTTCTTAAAGAGACTATACCTAAATAAGGGTGCTACTTTTATATTAGAAGTAGTACCCTTATTTTTTTTTAGCTTCCAAACAATGGCATTATAACTACCGCTATCAATATTAATTTGTACGGCGTCCAAAAATAAAACCCGAACCTTGGCTACAACACCTAGAGTTCGGGTTTCTTGTTTTTTACCATGTTTAAATAACAACACTTTTTCCTGGGGTAGGAATATTATAGGTGCCGTCCGGATTGGGCTGTACAGGAGCTGGGGAATCCCAACTTAATTGATCGGGCACCAATTTAATCTCGGACTTCATGGCATCTTCCAGTTTTATAACTTTTCCTGAATAGGTAGCCATTCTCCCTAAAATGGCACTCATCGTACTTTTTGCTGCATTCTCGGCATCACTGATCAGTCCTTTATTTCGTATGGCTTCAAAAAGCTTTATATGCTCTACCTGGTATGGGTTAGGATCGTCCTTTCCACGATGTGAAAAAACCTCGCCTCCCTCCAAGTCCTTGATAAAGGTATTATCGCCATAGGTTTCAATACTTCCCTTTGTTCCTTGAAACACTTCGGCTACCCTACTCATGGTTTCTGGTTGATGGCGGCATTGACTAGAAATTACGGCTCCACTTGGATAGGTATATTCTACAAAATGATGGTCAAAAATTTCGCCATGATCCTTACCGTTTCTTATTTGCCTACCTCCCATTCCTTGTGCAGATATAGGATACTCGCCCAAAAACCAATTCGCTACATCTATATTATGGATATGCTGTTCTAGAATATGATCGCCACATAACCAATTAAAATAATACCAGTTCCTCATTTGGTATTCTAGTTCCGATTGTCCGGGCTGTCTTTCCCGTACCCATACTCCACCACTGTTCCAGTAAACCTGACCAGAAACGATCTTTCCAATTTTATTGTCCTTTATCTCTTTAAAGGCAGCCAAATAACTATCCTGATAATGACGCTGAAGTCCTACTACTACATTCAACTTCTTTTCTTTTGCCGTTTTCGCCGCTGCCAATACCTTTCTTACTCCAGGGACATCGGTTGCGACAGGTTTTTCCATGAACACGTGTTTCCCTTCATTGACGGCAAATTCAAAATGCTGTGGCCTAAATCCTGGTGGCGTAGCCAAAATAACCACATCGGCCATCGCCATGGCTTTTTCGGCACCATCGAATCCAACAAATTGATGTTCTTTGGCTACATTAATCTTTTTTGTTCCCTCGAACTCCTTTTTTAAATTCATTAAACTCCCCTGAAGCCTATCTTCAAAAGCATCGGCCATAGCCACCAACTCTACATTGGCATCCGAACGCAATGCTTGGCTAGCAGCTCCGGTACCACGTCCACCACAACCAATTAAGGCGATTTTTAATACTTTATCCTTCGCCACATTCACCATAGCATCCATAGGAAGGGTTGGTAAAATCATGGCACCAGTAACCAGGGCACTACTCTTACAAAAATCCCGTCGCGAATTGTTTAAAGGCGCCTTTACGGATTCAGGTTGATTATTATTCTTCATAATTTAAAATTTGGCAATCTTAGTTTCAGATAGGTTATATTTCTTCTTACAATTATAAGAGGTTAATATATAAAATAATAAGCAATTGCAAATCATAAATTGACAGTTTTAAGACAAAAAAATCCCCTTATTATCTCTAAAACATGTTATTGTTTAACTAATTGAAACAAATAACATAAAACCAATGAAAATCTATTAATCTAATTTCCCCTCGGAACCATAGCGGGTTCTGGCTGTTTTCCATCATTTCATTGCTGAAGCGAATCTATTTGTTGGAGTAAACTTTCAAAGCCCAAAAAATGATCCTTCCCCTGCTGCTTAAAGAATTCCTGTAACAACTTATTTCCCGAAAAAATAGAATCCGTACCAAAAAAATCTTGAAAACCTCGATCATCCATCTTCCAAGAATAGTTAATTTTTGCCCCCACTTGGCATTCAACAGGCTGTTAATATCCATAGTAATGGGAAGCTTTTCGTCCTTCGTCAGTGAATATATTTGGATAGAATCATACCCGATAATTTTGCCATCCTCATCAAATCTTTTAGTTACCTCCCTATTTTGTTGGGACTGGACTATAAAACTACTATCTCTAGAGCCTCTTTCGGTCGTTTGAATGGAATCTTTATGAACTACCTGACCATAGGAACTGACCATGGTCAGAACCGATAATAATATATACATCATTGCTTTCATTTGTAAATATTTATTGCTTTTAAAAGGTCATATGAAATATGAATAGCTGAATTCGTATTTGCGACCAGTTTTGGGTCATGTTCATTTCATTGTTACTTATTTACACAAATAAGTGACTATAAGTGATTTAATAAAAAAACAGTATTTTATCACCATCCAATTCTGTTTTTTTTTTCCGACTATAGCTATAGTTTCCCTCTTCAGCAATAAACGAAGCACTGCCCCTTCATAGAATACGCTCGATTTATATAAAGGCTTAATTACAAGCCTCATCGATTGACTATTTAAATAAATGAGCCACAATTTATTAATGTGCCGAAGTAGTTGTATTTTTAAGGGCAAATTAGATTGGATAAAACAGCTGTTATCAACGGTATATTGCCCAAGATTTCACCAACAATGACCAACAAACCAAGAACAGAATGCATACGCAAGAAGAGAAACGTTTAGAAGAAAATAAGGCCACTACCAAAGATTGGTTAAAATGGGGATCTTATTTAAGTGAACGCCAATGGGGGACCGTAAGAGAAGATTATAGCGCTAATGGCAATGCTTGGGAATATTTTCCTCACGAACATGCCCGTAGCCGCGCCTATAGATGGGGAGAAGATGGGATAGCAGGACTATCGGACAATTTTGGAAACATATGTTTTGGCCTTGCCTTATGGAACGGAAAGGATGCTATTTTAAAGGAACGCTTATTTGGTTTAACCGGGCCTCAAGGAAACCATGGAGAAGATGTAAAGGAGCTGTATTACTACCTAGAAAATACACCTACCCATTCCTATATGAAGCACCTATATAAATATCCTCAAAACGAATTTCCGTATGCGACCTTGGTACAGAAAAACAAGGAGCGCAACCGTAATGAGGCGGAGTATGAGCTATTAGATACAGGAATCTTTGACAAAAATGCTTATTTTGATGTATTTACGGAATACGCCAAGGCCGATGATGAGGATATCCTTATTAAAATAACGGTGTGCAACAGGGCCAGTACCCCTGCCTCCTTACATCTGCTCCCTAACTTGTTTATCCGGAATATTTGGAGCTATAAGGACAAGGTCCAAAAACCCATTATTAAAAAGGAAGTAAAAGATGAACAGACCTATGTTTCCATCACCCATCACTATGTGGGGAATTACAACCTTTATTTTGAGGTGGCAGATAAACTGTTGTTTACCGAAAATGAAACGAATATGGAGGTTATTTACAATCAGCCCAATAACCATCCTTATAAAAAAGACTTGTTCCATACAGCCGTTACCTCCAATGATTATAGCTTGGCCACCAAGAGAAGTGAGGGCACTAAATTTGCCCCTTTGTATCATTTACAATTAAAAGGGAAAGAGCAACGTGTAATTAAATTACGACTGACCAGAAACTCGGAGAAGACGCCTTTTGACAGTAGTTTCGAGGCTACCTTTACCGCTAGGGAAAAAGAATGCATCGAATTCTATAAAACCATCACCGATTGCAAGGAAGAAGAATCGAACATTCAAAGACAAGCTTTTGCCGGACTTTTATGGTCTAAGAACTATTATAATTACGAAGTGGAAACCTGGCTAAATGGAGACTCTAAGTTATCCCTTCCTCCTATAGAACGGCAACATGGACGCAACAGTGAATGGAAAACCCTGAGGAACCACGATATCCTTTCGATGCCCGATGCTTGGGAATACCCATGGTATGCTGCTTGGGACTCTGCTTTTCACTGTACCAGTTTTGCCTTAATAGATCCTGAGTTTGCCAAGGAACAGTTGCTATTATTTACCAAAGAATGGTATATGGCCCCTAATGGCCAGATACCTGCCTATGAATGGAATTTTAGCGACGTGAACCCTCCTGTACAAGCTTGGGCGGCCTTGAATATCTATAAAATTGAACAGAAAAAAACAGGCCGTGGCGATATTAAGTTCTTAAAAAGGATATTTAATAAGCTTGCCCTTAATTTTACTTGGTGGGTGAATCGTTTGGACAGTCATCAGCACAACGTCTTCCAAGGTGGATTTTTGGGCTTGGATAATATTGGGGTTTTCGACCGAAGTCACGGAATTCCAGGCAACGGGATTTTAGAACAGGTTGATGGCACCTCCTGGATGGCCCTATATTGCCTGAACATGTTAGAAATAAGTTTGGAAATCGCCATGGATGACGATTCCTATGAGGATATGGCCACCAAATACTTTGGTCATTTTGTCTTTATTGCCGAAACTTTAAATACTAGGTGTTTGGGAGATGTATGTACCTGGGATGCCCAAGAAGATTTTTTCTATGACCAATTGGTATTGCCCACAGGACAGTTTATTCCCATTAAGGTGCGATCCATTGCCGGAATGCTTTCTTTGGCAGCAGTCCTTTGCATTAAAAAAGAGACCTTGGCGCGCCTGCCTAAATTTAAGGAAAGTGTGCTTTGGTTTAAAAAGTACCGCATGGAGAACCTTAAATTTCCAGTAATTCAAAATTACACAGAAGACAATGATTTTCTCTTATCCCTAGTTCCCAAGGATAGGATGAAAAAGTTGATGGAAACCCTCTTGGACGAAAAGGAGTTTTTAAGCCCTTATGGCATTCGCTCCCTGTCTAAAATTCACGAGACCCCTTATAACATAGTCATTAACGGGGTTAATTACAGTATTAATTACGAACCGGCAGAGTCTACTACTGCCATGTTTGGCGGAAATTCTAATTGGAGGGGGCCTATTTGGTTCCCCATGAACTATTTATTTATTCAAGCCATCAGGGAGTACTATTCCTATACCGGTGACAATACGACCTTTGAATATCCTAGCGGCAGTGGAAAACACTTAAGTCTAAAAGAGATAAGCGATGCCCTAAGCAAGCGGTTGATCAACATTTTCGAGAAAGATAAACAGGGCAACAGACCCGTTAATGCCTTGCATCAAAAAACGTATCAAGACGCTCACTTTCAAGATTATATTTTGTTCTATGAGTATTTTCACGGAGACAACGGAAGAGGGATAGGTGCCTCCCATCAAACCGGATGGACAGCCTTGGTAACCAATTTGATTTCGGAAATTAAATAATTTAAATTTTTAGCAATTCCCCATTCCATCGCCTAGAAAAAAAAGACGACAAATGATGCGAAGAAAACAAACCAAAAGACTTGCATCCATAAGGATTATAATGTTTGGTCTTTTTACTTTTCTGGTGATGGCTAACCTTCTTTTTTCCCAAAACCCGACTAAAAATCACGAGTTCGATTTTTGGATCGGGGATTGGAACGTTTATAAATACGAAACAGACACTATCGTTGGCATCAGTGCTATTTCTCCAATTCTAAACCATAGCGCTATAGAAGAAAAGTATACAGCCATATCTTCCCAATACGAAGGTAAAAGCTTTAATATATACGTGCCCCAAACCGATCGGTGGGAACAATTCTGGGTAGACAATAGCGGCCTGCGGTTGCATTTGAAAGGTAGCTTTCACAAGGATAAAATGCTGTTGTCAGATTGTGAAACCACGGTCCCTTGTAATCGTATTATTTGGACAAAGCTACCCGATGCCAGCGTAAGACAAGAATGGGAACAGAGCCCGAATGGAGGGAAAACATGGAAGAAAATTTTTGACGGGCATTATAAACCTAGGCCATAAAAAAAGACGTTTTTAAAAAGTTCTGGGGAATCTAAAGTATGATTTATTCTTATAGACTGTAGCCTTATTATTTGGGCGTTCCCTCCTTCGTCGGGCGGGCCCTTTGCTATATCCCTTGCGTTGCGGCGGGGATGCCGCGGCGGTCCCTAACGCAGAAATCCCGCTCCCAAGAAATCTTTATAACCATTGGTTAATATGCCTAATTGCACCTAATCTATAAAACATTTGCTTCTTGTCTCATTATTCTGGACAAGGTTTCTGGACGCATGCCCAACAAGGAGGCGATATATTTTTTAGGAATTCTATTGATAACGTCCAAGGAGTGATTTTCCATATAAAGTTGCCACCTTTTTTGAGCACTGGGTACCCTAGCGATAAAGGCACGATGCTCTGCATGCAGGTAATATTCCTCTATCATGATACGGTACAACCTTGCCATTTCAGGAAAATGATCTATGCAGTATTGTAAATCGTCATACTCCAAATACTCACAATACATATCTTCTAAACACTGGATATTTTCCTTCGCCGGCCTGTTTCTGAAAAAACCTGTGATAGATGTAAACATTTCATTGTCATGGCTGATCCATGTCGTGATATCCAAATTAGCCTCCATAAAATACCCTCGGACAATGCCTTTCTTAATAACACATAGTTTCTTAAAATACTCCCCTTCCCTATTAATCACCTCTCCTTTTGAATACCCTACTTTTTTTATCCTTTCGCCCAAAAATCGTTTTAATTCTGGGGAAAGAGGAACAATGGCATTAAGGTAAATTATAATGTATAGGTTTTTATGGAAATCGTTATTTATAGTCATAAACAAGAATAGCTATCTATTGGGGTAGCAAATTGATGCATTTTGTGTTTTCTAAAAGTATTACAAAGGAATTTGCCACACAAGCCCCTATCGCTTTATTCCTTAAAAAAACCACGATTTTTGCTCTTAGAATCATTACGCTCCTTTCCTAGAAGCACTACATCTTATCTAGTATTCCTTATAATTGGCAAAAAAAGCGGCTATTTCTTGTTTAAAAACAGGCTCAGGAATCCTATGGCCCAATTGATGGTGCAAATGAATTTTTAAAGGGACATCCTTGGACAATTGCGACAAGAAAGCGATGGTATCCATAGGATTGACCACCTCATCCTGTGATCCTAAAATTACCTGAAGGTATTTATTACAATGCTCCAATTTAGACGGTATCTCCTGTACTACGGACCTGTATGTCAGGGCCGGATTAAATAATAAGGCCGGAACTTTTAATGCCCTTGCCAGATAATACCCCATAAAACCACCCATACTACTCCCCATAACGAGATCTATATCGGCATTTTTATATGTGTTATAGAGCGTATCAAAAATCTGGTTATGCTCTTTATAATCCATCAAAGGTGCCTCAACCCTGCCGTACTTCTCCAAAAGATTTCGTTTGGCATCACTAAGGGTACTTTCTAATCCGTGTATGTAAAGAATGTTCATATATCTGACATTATTAATTTGAAATAAGTAAGGGTACTAACAAATAAAGAGGCTTCCCTATCCCCTAAAAATTTAGGCTGACAGGTTTAGAAAGCGCTATCTGATTCCCGGTAAAACCCAGAAGTCCATTTTTGGCATCGACACTAAAAACCGTTATATTATTTGAATTTTGATTGGCGACCAATAGAAACTTCTCATTTGGCGAAAGGACAAAATTTCGAGGCCAGTCTCCTTCTACCGAAGTATTGTCTAGCAACTGAAGGCTTCCATCTTCCGATGCGCTAAAAACGGCAATACTGTTATGCCCACGATTAGAGGCGTATAAAAATTTTCCGTTGCTGCTCAGGTGTATATCAGCGGACGCATTTTTCCCCTTATACCCTGTTGGCAACGTACTCTTTTTATCGACTACCACCATTGTTCCGTTTTCAGGGTTCACTTTGGCAGTAACTACACTACTGGAAAGTTCATTCACTAAAAAAACCAAATTCTTGGTCGGGTGAAAGATAAGGTGCCGCGGGCCATCGCCTTTTTCCAAGGCCAAAGCTACCTGTGAAGCTCCCAAATTCCCCTGATCATCGATAGGATAGACCAATACCTGATCTATTCCTAAATCTACGGCATACAAATATTTCGCATGAGCGTCAAACTGCACACAATGTGCGCGTGCCGATGCCTGATCGGGCATCACCGGACCTTTTCCCTCATGTGTTTTAACTTGAGAATCTCCCTCTATACGACCGTCCTTCGAAACCTTATACACCACTATATTTCCTGAAGAATAATTAGCCGCGGCCAAAAGGTTTGTATCTTCATTAAGAGTAATATAGCAAGGGTGCTGCCCCTCACTAGGCTGTTGCCCTATAAGATTCAATTTTGTCCTATCGGCATTCCAGCCGAAGGAAGAAATAGCTCCTTGGCTGTTTTCATTGACTGCATAAACCCTATTACGGTCCTTGGAAATATGTAAATAAGACGGATTTTCAGTCTCCACCACCAAGCTAGGATCCGACAATTCCCCGGTAACAGGGTTAAAATTTAACTTATAAATCCCCTGACTTTCCTCTTGGGTATAAGTACCTACCAATAATTCCATATTCTTATCTGATTTAATAACCGAAGTACTACTGCTATCTATAGCTGGTTGATTTTCCTTTTTGGTTTGTTTACAACTGCCAATAGAAAATAATAGGAGTACTATAGTACACGGAACAATAAATAATTTCATAGGACCTAGCGTATAATTTATGGCAAGATAGCAAATTATAGCGTACAGAAAGACTGTTAATATAGGGCAACAAGACTAGTAAGCACTCTCGTGGTCTACTACAAGATATAAGCGGTATCATTTTTTATTTCCTCCATCACAAAAGAACTTTGTACATTACTTATTCCTTTTATGACAGAAAGCTTATCGACCACAAATTGTTGGTATTCGTTCATATCCCTTACAGCGACCTTCAACAAAAAGTCATAGTTCCCAGAAACATGGTGACATCCCAAAATTTCTGGAAGATTGGCAATATTGGTTTTAAAATCATCTATTAATTCCCTAGAATGTACGGACAAGGAAATTTGACTGTATACTACAATAGATTTTCCCACCTTAGAACCATCCAACAGGGCTACATAGCCTTTAATGAATCCTTGTTGTTCCAGTTTTTTTATCCTTTCAAAAGTAGGCGATACCGTTAAGCCCACTTTCTCCGCTATTTCTTTGGTATTCTGTTTCGCATTGCGCTGCAAAAGCATTAATATTTTTTTGTCTATGTCGTCCATGGCAGAATATTTTTCGTTTTTTCAAAGTGCTTTTTCATTAAAACCATACTAAAATACTTTAAAAATACATATATAAAGGTTTATTTTTTGATTTATAATGTTTTTACAATATAAAATCCTTCTAATTGTATATTTGACCTAATTAATCAATCCTCATAATATGTCCATAAAGAAAAGATTATCGCCAAAAGACAGCGAACGTTTACAAATCCTTAGAAAGGATATAGCACAGGCGAGGGATACTTTTTTAGGGTATCCTGTATCCAAGGATTTTGATTATTCTGAATTAAACGATTTTCTGAAATATCCCATTAATAATTTAGGGGATCCTTTTGAAGACGGAACCTATAAGGTTCAAACGCATGAAATGGAGCGTGAGGTCGTTGGTTTTTTTGCCAGACTATTCCGAGCACACCCGAATGACTATTGGGGCTATGTTACTAATGGTGGATCTGAAAGTAATTTGTACGGACTTTATTTAGCGCGGGAACTATATCCGAATGCTATGGTCTACTATTCAGAGTCGACCCATTATAGCGTACGAAAAAACATTCATTTGTTAGACATCCCCAGCATTGTCATCCGCGCCCAAGAGAATGGCGAAATGGATTATGAGGATTTTGAAAACACGGTAAAGCTAAACCGCCACAAGCCTGCCATTGTCCTTGCTACTTTTGGCACTACCATGAAAGAGGCCAAGGACGATGTTTCTAAAATAAAGGGTATTTTAAAACGCTTGGCCATTCAGAACCATTACATTCATTGCGATGCAGCCTTATCTGGCACCTATGGCGCATTTATGGAGCCTTGTTTGCCCTTTGATTTTAAAGATGGGGCGGACAGCATTTCTATAAGCGGACATAAATTCATAGGCTCTCCTATTCCTACAGGGGTTATCATCACCAAACGAAGTAACAGGGATAGGATAGCCAAGGGAGTTTCTTATATAGGATCTTTAGACACCACTATTACCGGATCGCGAAATGGCCATAGCCCGTTATTCCTATGGTATGCCCTAAAGCAATTGGGCGAAGAAGGTTTGCGAGCGCGCTTCAAAGACTGTTTGGACACCGCCCAATACTGTATGGACCAACTTCATAATATCGGTATCGCCGCTTGGCGAAACCCCGGCGCTATTACGGTAATTTTACCAAAAACACCATTGGAAATTAAATTGAAATGGCAATTGGCCACCGAAGACGATATTTCCCATATCATATGCATGCCCAATGTAAGCAAGGCGCAGATAGACGAGTTTGTACATGATATGAAAAATACCAGCCCGGTGGAAGAGGAAGCATTTGAATTTGAGTTTTGACCCATCGCCTCATTAAGAATTGAATTTCGTTCCGATCGGCTTAGTCGATTAAGGACAACTACTATCGCGTTAGGGACCGCGGCGGCATCCCCGCCGCAACGCAAGGGATATAGCCAAGGGCCCGCCCGACGAAGGAGGGAACGCCCAAAACAAACCCACAGGACGAATCATCCTTTAAAATCAACCCAACTTTTATAGATGGCCCCACATGCTTGAAACTAGATTTATTTTTGCCCCTCTTACCATTAAAAGCGTAGAATGGTCATTACACCTTTATTTAGTCCTTTAAATTACCCTTTCTAAATAAGGCCTCCAAGAAATAGTAATCGGCGTAATTTAAGGGTACATCAATCTCTACGCCATGGGGTATGCTCCCCACCGAATGTTTCAGAAGAAAATTCTCATTGGTTCCTGTTGCCGCCAAATAATCCGGGGACATTAAACTCTTCATAATCTTTTCGGCCCAATTTAAATAGGCTGTCCGTTCGTCCTCACTCACAAAACCGCTAAGCTCGAACAAGGCAGATGCCGTAATGGCCGCAGCGGAAGCGTCCCTAGGAGTATCTGGTCCTTTAGGGGCATCATAATCCCAATAAGGCACCTGATCTGCGGGCAAATTTGGATTTTGCCTCATAAAATTCGCAATATGTTTTGCCTGTTCTAAATATTTAGGGTCCTTCGTTTCTCGATAGCTCATGGTAAAGCCATATAATCCCCAGGCCTGTCCACGCGCCCAGGCAGAACCATCGCTATAACCCTGATGTGTGTTTTTTTTGACGATAGCACCGCTAATAGTGTCATATTCTACGACATGGTAGGAGCTATAATCGTCTCTGTAATGATTTTCAATAGTTTTATCGGCATGGGATACCGCAATATCGTAATAAAGAGAATCTCCAGATATTTTGGTAGCGTTGAACAGCAGTTCTAGATTCATCATATTATCGATAATCACCGGGCATGCCCATTTCTCATTGCCATCCCAGGACTGAAGAACTCCCGCTGCAGGTCTAAATCGTGCCGAGAGAGATTTGGCCGTTTGCACTATTATATCTTCATATGCTTTAGTTTTATGGGCCTTCAGAGCATTTCCATAACTACATTCCATTATAAATCCTACGTCGTGGTTCCCTTCCCAATACTGAATGGTATCGAGTTTCTCGGTATAGCGTACGGCCCTTTCCTTCCATTTTTTATCCTTGGTCAGTTCGTACAGATACCACAAAGAGCCTGGGTAGAAACCACTGGTCCAATCCTTCACATGCACCAATCGCCTCTTACCGTCTTCTATAGTTCTTGGCATAAATTTTTTATCGGAAAAAGCTGGACTGATGGCGGTATTCATCAAATCGTACTGCGCTTCAGCAATATCCAAAACAGCGGCAATCTCAGAATTATTCTTGGTTTTAAAAGAACAACTAAAAAATAATAAAACACTTAAAAGTAAAATCGTTGGTTTTAGGTTCATTAGGTATAGGATTATGGTTATTTTATAAATTTAAAGGCATTTGGTCAGTTACTTTCTTTTCCCATCGCAAATAGCTAAGCTGTTTGTTTGACTGCCATATATGGGTATTTATTGTTTATTGACAGGTATCTATAATTCACATTTCTAGATTCCTATTAGCGACCAATATTTAATTGTAATCATTTCATATGGATATCATATAATACCCATATGAAAACAAATATAAACATTCACCTCGAAAATACAATCGATTGCATAACTATATAAAACACCTCAAAAATCATTTTTAGGGAGGCCGTTACCCGCCCAATTAGCCTCATGCCTTATCATCGTTCCTCAAATCGCAGGAAAATTGTGATTTTATTAACAGTGGTACAGTTATTGTGATATGGGTGATGGATATTTTGACTTATGAAAAAACACTTACTAGCCGCTATATTGCTAACGTTAATTTTTAGCTGTAAAAACCATAAAGAAAATGACATTTCTACGGACTTTGGCAGCAACACACCACAGACCGCTCGCTCCTTCGGCACAAACAGTACGCTCATAGGAGATTACGTATCCGGTAATTATAGCCGACGTGATAAAGGGTATGACTGGGTAGCCGTATCGGTACGCGAAAGCTCGGAGAGCAACTTACATATCTCTGTACGTTCACGAAACGACCAAAAAAAACCTAGCTGCACTTTTGATGCCATCGCTAGCAGGGTAAACGACAGCACCTATACGGTAGATTCACGTGAAGGTGAATTTTTATTTGTTTTTGAAAACGATGTAATTTCAATTAAGTCTAGAGAGGCAGAAAAAAGCAGCTTCCTTTCATATTACTGTTCTGGTGGATCGAGTTTGGCAGGTAACTATCAGAAAATTAACGAACCCCTAGACAAAAATCAAATAGACTCAAGGATTTTCGTCAAAAACCTAAACTATAACAATATCGGTTTCGAAATCAGTAGCACAGGAAGTGGTTCTATACAGGAACTCCATATTAAGCCTTATGGATTAACAATAGATAACCAAGAAATATTGTTAGATATTGACGCTAGGGTAACGCAGGCCGAAATAGGAGATTTAAATGCCGATGGGTTTCCTGAACTATTAATTTACACCACCTCGGCAGGAAGCGGCAGTTATGGCGATGTGATTGGCTATTCCGTAAACGGCGGAAAATTTTTGACCCCCATTTATTTTCCCGATATTTCCGAAAATGAAAATGCCAAAGAAGGCTATATGGGACACGACCAATTTAGCATCATCGATAACATCTTGGTGCAACGCTATAAAACCTATGAAGTTGGGGACACCAACAGCAACCCAACGGGAAATTTACGAAAGATCGAGTACAAACTTAAAGATGTAGGGGGGTCTAAACAATTTGTGCTGGACAAAATAATAGATGTCCTGGCTTATTAAGACAGGCCTCTCCCCTAGGCCACTTTACTGATCAAAAGTACTAAAAAACAGCTTTCTAACCATACTAACTAAGGATACCTCGAGTCCAAAGGCGATGCCCCTGGGCAAAGGTTTGTCATTTCTGTATGCTGCTCACCCCAATCACAAACCAGGTTTCAAAACTCTTTTCTCAACGCTACAGCACCCTAATAAAAAAATTATGATAAATCCTGCCCTAAGCTTTTATCTTACAGCAATCTTCCCTATTCAGTTTTTGCGGTTCGGTTCTAATACTCCTTGTCATTCCCTAGCACTTTAACCTACTTGAGGTTGTGACAAATTAATTTTCTAACTTTAATACACCTATTCACTGCTTTCAAAATTCGAAAATAAATGAAAACGATGACCTGCAAAGAATTAGGTGGCTGCTGTGACAAAAAGCTTCATGCCGATACTTTCGAGGAAATAGCCGAGTTAAGCAAGCAGCATGGCATAGAAATGTTCCGTTTGGGAGATAAAAAGCACCTCGAGGCCATGAAAAAAATGCGAAAATTAATGACAACGGATGAAAAAATGAAAACACGGCTGCAACTTAAGAAAAAGGCATTTGATGCTTTGCCCGAAGTTGAGTAGATTGTAACGGACCTTTGAAACCAAGGAACCCTGTGGCGGTATTTCTAATTTCCAACTCAGGAAAAAATATGTAAGCACTCATTTATAAAATAAGCCCTGGCAGCTATAGCGTCCTAAAATTTAGCTCCATACAATTAGATACGGCTCCGGTATTTTTAGCTTAAGCGAATAAATATTTATAAATTTAGGAATGCTATTTTTACTAGCGCTAACCAAAAACACAACCAGGTATGAAATTAGGTGCTTTTTCCATCAGCCTCAATGTCAAGGATATTAAAGCCTCCAAAAAGTTCTATGAAACTCTAGGCTTTACGGTTTTGGCCGGGGATCTGGACAAAAATTATCTCATCATGAAAAATGGGAATTCCTTAATAGGATTGTTCCAAGGAATGTTCGAGAACAATATCCTCACTTTTAATCCCGGTTGGGACGAAAGTGGCAACACCTTGGAATCTTTTGATGATATAAGAGTCCTTCAAAAACACCTAAAGACCAATAATATTTCTTTGGTACAGGAAACTGAAGAATCGGGCACTGGCCCCGCAAGTTTTGTTCTTACAGATCCTGACGGCAATACCATTTTAATAGACCAACATATTTAGCTACCGTCCACAAGTCAAACTTTTTTATTAAAACAAGAATCCTCTTTGGTTCCCTATACCAAAGCAACCACTTTATAAA
This sequence comes from Arenibacter nanhaiticus, assembly GCF_900141935.1. Taxonomy (GTDB): domain Bacteria; phylum Bacteroidota; class Bacteroidia; order Flavobacteriales; family Flavobacteriaceae; genus Arenibacter; species Arenibacter nanhaiticus. Next base: position 21,798 of record NZ_FQYX01000002.1, read on the forward strand.
CAACCGTTCCTTTATGAGATTAAAACTATGTTGGCTGCTTCTGATTTTCAATACCACAGCCCTATTAGCGGCCAGAATAGATACGCTAATGGTTCCCAGTACGGCCATGAACAAATCTATTCCCAACCTTGTCATCTTACCCGCGAATTATGAACAGGGGGAAGCAACTTTTCCGGTATTGTATTTACTACACGGAGCGGGAGGAGATTATACCGATTGGATATCGAAAACCCCTGAGATAAAAACCTTTGCCGACACTCATCAAATGATTATTGTTTGTCCAGATGGCGGCCTTACGAGCTGGTATTTGGACAGCCCCATTGATCATAAAATGCGCTATGAAACCTATATCTCGAGGGAATTGGTAACCGAAATGGACAGCAAATACAAAACTATCGCAAACAAGACACATAGGGCCATTACTGGGCTAAGCATGGGCGGCCACGGCGCTTTTTATCTTGCCATGAAGCATCAGGATATATGGGGTGCCGCCGGAAGCATGAGTGGCGGATTGGACATTCGTCCTTTTCCGAATAACTGGGACCTGCCCAAACGTTTGGGCCCGTATTCCGAAAATCGGGAACATTGGGAAAACAATACGGTTATCAATATGGTTTATTTGTTGAAGGGAAATGATTTAAAACTGATATTCGATTGTGGGACCGCTGATTTCTTTTATGACAGCAATAAACGGTTCCACGAAAAATTGCTCGAAAGAAATATACCCCACGATTATATAGAACGTCCTGGGCAACATAATTGGGAATACTGGTCTAATGCCATACAGTACCAACTGCTGTTTTTTAAAAACTATTTCACTGCCACAAAATAGAATATTTAAAAACAATTGAGTACTAATCCTTAGAAGCAGGACAGGGAAGTAATCATTGTAACAATAACAACACCCTAAGGCATAGCTTACCTAAGTATTGCAAATATAGGTCTCCACTTAAATTCTCGGTAAGCAACCCATAGAAATAACATTAATTATATTATATTTAAGGAATAAGCACTGTTTTTAAGATATCGAAAGGGTGCATTCCGTTCCCAGAAAAACTCGGAACAAATTCACACCCAATTTTGAGATAGATCCCAGAAAAAATAACATTTATAACCTAAAACAATAATGATAGTTAAAGGCAGTTAAGAATCAGCCACAGCTACATTTCCAAAAGCCCAAAAACGATTGATGATATTCTGAGTTCATTTAATTTTTAAACCATGGAATAAGCATGACCAAGTATTGGTCGCAATTACTAATTCAGCTATGCGAATTACATACTTGTACTGAGCGCAGCAGAAGTATGACCATTAAAAATCAATAAATATCTGCACATATGAAAAGCAAAATCAAAGCTATTTTTTATCGCCTTCGAGAACAATTATGGTTCAGGCCTTTTATTTTTTGCTTCTTTTCGGTCATCGCCGCTTTTATAGCTCACCTTGCAGATGCTACGGTATTAAAAGATTTTGTTCCTAGTATCAATACGGATTCCCTAGAAGAATTACTGTCGACAATTTCGGCCAGTATGCTTGTTATTTCTATTTTTTCGGTAGCTTCTATGCTGTCTGCTTTTTCGGCCGCCAGCAACTCTGCTACCCCAAGGTCTTTTAAATTGATCATAGTAGACGATGTCTCTCAAAACGCCCTATCGGTATTTATTGGATCCTTTATTTTTAGCATTATTGCCAAGGTTGCTTTACAAAACGGACTTTACGGAAAAGCAGGAAACTTTGTGCTGTTTGTTATTACCCTCGGCCTCTTTGCCGTTGTTATTTTAACTTTTTTACAATGGGTAAACCGGATAAGTCGATTAGGACGTCTTACCAATACAATCAAAAAAATTGAAGTCGCTGCCGCGAAAGCCATCAAGGCAAGAATTAAAAATCCCACTTTAAAAGGCATTGCTTTAGCGCCGAAAAAAAACCCAGGCTACCCAATCCTTGCCCATAACATCGGGTATTTAATCCGTATAAATCTAGGCTACCTACAAGACATTGCAGAAGATTTAGATGCCACCATTACCGTAAACCGACTTCCGGGCTGCTTTATAGAGCCGAATACTCCCATCGCTTTCCTGCACGGACATATAGCGGAAGACATGGATGAGATTAGCCGTAAAATAGACAAGGCGTTTAGTTGTGATGAAACTAGAGTCTTTGACGAAGACCCTCGCTTTGGAATCATCGCTTTAAGCGAAATTGCCAGTAGGGCATTGTCTCCAGGCATCAACGATCCTGGCACAGCCATTCAAATTATTGGAAGCCTAACACGCCTTTTTCATCTCTGGGCCGAACCCGAAAACGAAGAGGAGACTACCTCAGTATCCTATGACCGCATTGAAGTGCCCGAAATTTCGATGGCCGATTTATTTGAGGACGCCTTTAGACCCATTGCCCGAGACGGTGCAACTAATATTGAAGTAATGATAAAACTACAAAAAACATTCTGTTCCCTAGCCTCCATGGAACGAGCCGATATTACCTCAGCAGCCATGTATCATTCCGAAATGGCTTATAAAAGAGCTGTACAACACATGAAATTTGAGGAAGACCTTAAGGATTTAAAAAAAGAATGCTTAATCTCCAAGGTTGTATAGAATACTATACCTCTTTCTTTGGGACGACCTTTCAACACGCTAAAATTCATTCAATCTATCACTTTACAAAACACAACATAAAAACCTATACTTATGTTCTTTACCCCTATTTTAGCTCATAAAAAGTCTCTCTCTTTTTTAAATCGAATCGGAAAAATACAAACAGAATTTCTGAATAACCCTACTCATTCTAGTCATATAAATATCATACATTTGTCCTTGGTTTATATTTTATGTAACCCATAATAAATAGTTTTGTGCTTCAAAAACAAATTAAATTCAATGGCTTTATTCTAGCCCTACTGACAGCGATCCCCGTTGCCTATGTTTGGCCAACTGGCGCTAATTCTCTCCATTTAAACAAGGTTACCGATGTGGGGATTGGACTTATTTTCTTTTTTTACGGTTTAAAACTATCCATGCACACCTTTAGGGCCGGAGTGAGTAATTATAAATTACACCTCTTGATTCACCTGAGCACTTTTATAATTTTCCCCCTGCTAATATTGCCCTTTAAATCCTTAATGGTTGGCGAGAGTGCCGAATTGTTATGGATAGGTATGTTCTTTTTATCTGTATTGCCCTCTACTGTTTCTTCCTCCGTAGTAATGGTCTCCCTGGCCAAAGGAAATATCCCAGCCGCCATTTTTAATGCAAGCCTATCGGGGCTTCTTGGGGTGGCACTAACGCCACTTTGGCTCGGCTTAGTAATAGATGATGCCCAAGGGGTTTCTGCAATGTCCGTTATCACTAAATTAATGTTGCAAATTGTTTTTCCATTGACTTTAGGTTTTCTACTACATGGACAATTTGGACATCTAGCGCTTAAGAACAGTAAGTTGATCGCTAATTTTGACAAGACCATTATTGTTCTTATTGTTTACACTAGTTTTTGTCTTTCGTTCCTTGCCAATCTTTTTTCTGGATTAAACTTAACAGTCCTAGTTTTACTTTGTCTTGCAATTTTGATGCTGTTCTTTTTTATGTTATTCTTGATAAACACGATTTCTAACAAGTTAGGGTTCTCTACAGAAGATCGGATAACGGCTATATTCTGTGGTTCTAAAAAATCGTTGGTACACGGGTCTGTAATGGCAAAAATAATGTTCGGACATAGTGCCAATGCAAGCATCTACATCTTACCGGTGATGCTTTACCATATTAGTCAACTACTAATTGTTGCCTATGTCGCCCAAAAGTTAGGAAAACGCAGCCTGAAGACAACATAGACCTGTAAGGGCAAAACATACTCACCTACCATGCATTTTAGCAACTAAAGTGCCATAAAGGAAAACCCCTTACCCCTACCCAGCTCATTAACAGCCCATGCTACCCTTTTTACCATGCTCCTTCATGGATAAAATTGAAGTACTATAAGAAGGTATTATTTAAAAATAGGGACCATCATCGTAGTGAAAACCGAAAACACCTTCGATATTGTTTTTGAGTCTTTCTGGAAACACTACCAATTACACCAGTGAATCCTTGGAGAACGGCTTAATATTACATACCAACATAACTTTTGGTTACGATATTCCTTGGAAAGAGGGACTAAAGTACCGTAAGATCAATTGTACTCCCTAGGTTTCTAAAAAAAAACGAGAAATTTTGTATCTTTTTAAGTAACATCCAGTCTCCTTTATGAACGAAAAAATTTTATGCTATGAATACCTGTATATGTACAAATTGTGAATGCACAAAATGTAATTGTGTAAATTGTAAGGATAATGATTGCAAGTGCACTAAATGTGAATGCAGCAAATGTGAATGTTGTTAAAAAAGAGGTTGGTCTTTTGGCCAACCTTAAATTTTATAATATGAAATGAGCATGACGGCGAACTGGTCGTAAATATGAATATAGAAACGCGAATTACATGCTTGTACTGAACGCAGCCGAAGTATGACCGTTAAAAAACAACAAGTATCTACAAATGAAAATTGACACGATCACCATATGGAATACCTACAATAGCCAGCTTTATTTTTTTATTCTAAAAAAGGTAAAAAACAAGGATTCCGTTGATGAAATTCTTCAAAATTCCTTTCTGAAAATTCACCAAAACATTGAACAACTAAAAAACCCGGAGAAGGTAAAAGCCTGGACTTATCAAATTGTTAGAAATGAAATCGCAAATCATTTTAAGGACTCCACAGATACAAGCATCAGTTTAAATCAAGATCTCTTAAAAGATGCTGAAAACCATCCGAAATTTTGTTGTTTTGATAAATTCATAGCCAATTTACCTTTAGAATATAAAGAGGTCATTGATATGGTTTTTATAAAAGGAAAGAAACAAATTGAGGTTGCTGAATTGCTAAAAATTAGTTTACCGAATGTAAAAGCGAGAATTAGACGCGGAAAATTGATTCTAAAAAAGAATTTTAACGAGTGTTGTAAATTTGAAATTAATAAGGAAGGGAAACTTGTAGGAGAAGAAAACTGTGCAAAATGCAACTAAAAAACAAAGAAAAAACTTTCTAAATTAATAGAATATAAATAATTATATATTAATACTTTTAGTGTTAAAAAAATCTTAATATCTAATTTAATGTAAACTTATTCTTTCCTCTTGTTCTTCAAACAATTAAGATTCAATGCTTTAAAAACTTCAAAAAAAGTGCTTATACAAAAACATCCTTAAAAAACCCCATCCTAAAATATTTCCCCGCAATTCTTAATTGAAAAATTTAATTAAAGGACATTTAATCAGAAGTCTTTGATTTTCCATCGTTTAAAACACTGATTCTTCGACAAACAGAAAGAATTTCGTATATTCGTTGAAGTTTCCCCAACTTCATTTTTTATGACAAAAGCTTCCTTTTTAAAAAATAAACTACAAGATTTGCTTCATATTAATCCAGCTATTTTTAGTTGGATTACCGAAAAGCCAAATGATGGTTTATGGTTTTTTCAAAAAGGAAACAATGATAAGTTTTGGGTCAGCCAATCATTTTGGGAGAGCCTACGATTTGACCTAGGAGAAGCTGATTATAACAGTGCTTTTTTAAATGACAAGCTAGGAGCCAAAACAATTGAAGACCTTCTATTGGTTTTAACAACTCTTGATAAGGATATAATTGAAAAGCAACCTACGCAATTATTGGTCTCAGATGCTTTTGGCAATCAGTTGAATTATGAGATAGAAGCCCGTCCTTTTATCGATTCAGAGCAAAATGTTTTTTATTTGTTGCGCTTTAATCATTCTGAAATTTGGTTTGACGAATACCGCAATGAATTAAACTCTCTTATTAGTGTTTATGAGCAAACCAATGAAATTGCACATATAGGGGGGTGGGAAATTGATTTATTAAGAAATAAAATAACCTGGACCAAGGCAACCAAAGCGATACATGAGGTTGCACCTAACTACCAACCAAAATTTGAAGAATCGATCAACTTTTTTAAAGAAGGTTGGAGCCGAGACCTAATAATTTCCTCATTTAATGATTGTATTTCTAATGGTACCCACTACGATGTTGAATGCAAAATAATTACTGCAAATGACCGGGATATTTGGGTCCGAGCTTTTGGAAAACCCGAGTTTAAATTTGGAAAATGTATCCGGGTATATGGTGCTTTTCAGGATATAGACGAAAAAAAGAAACGAGAAATAGAATTAAAGGCTACTAAGAACCGTTTCGAAAAAATATTTGAAAGCTCGCCTATAGGGATTCTCCTGGTTGACAAAGAGAATAAAGTAATAGATATTAACCCGGCCTGTATACGGATTTTTGGCTTTGAAAACCTTCCCAAGGAAGAAGTTTTGCAGCTAACTTTTAAAGATGTCATTCATCCCGACCACCTTGCAACTGCCGTTGATTTTCGTCAAAAATTAATCGCAGGAGAACTTCAAAATTATAAATTAGAAGTAAAATGCTTCCATTCTAATGGTAAAATAATTTGGTGTAACATAAACACATCCATACTTCCAGGGTCTGACAACCATGAAGACCTTATTATCACTCAGCTTGAAGAAATTACAGAGCAAAAGGAACTAGAGCGTGTGGCAAAGGAAAATGCCGATAAATTTATCAAAGCTTTTGACAATTCTCCTAACGGGATGGGCGTCATAGGCCTAGATCGTGAGTGGGTGATGTTCAACAACAAGCTAGCAGAAATAATAGGCTATTCTAAGGCGGAGTTTCGTGGGGTTAGGTTTAGGGACATTATACACCCTGATGACTATAAAAATGATAGCCATTTAATAGAACAGCTTGTCAAGGGAGAAATTGAAAACTATAGTATTGAAAAAAGATATATTCATAAAAACGGCCATATAGTTTACTGTCATTTTCATGTTGCCGGCATTTATGATGAACAGGAAAAGGTAACTTCCCTTATCGGTCAGGTCGTGGACATGACCGAGACGATCTTAGGCCGCAAGGCATTACAACGCAGTTTAAACGACTTACAAGGCTTGCTCAATGCTACGACCCAAATATCTATTATAGAGACAGATCTTAACCTTACTGTTAAAAAATTTAATAAAGGAGCAGAAAACCTTCTAGGATATGCTTCCCATGAAGTCGTTGGAAAAACTACTCCAAATTTATTTCATGTTAAGGAAGAAGTCGCCGACCATGTAAAAGTACTTTCGGAAAAACATGGCACCACTATAGCCGAGAAGGATGCTTTTTGTTATGATGCCGATCTAGGGAATTTTGAACCTAAGAAATGGACGTATATAAGAAAGGACGGCAGTAAATTCCCTGTACAGCTCGTGATCACCCCGGTAAAAGACCACGAGGGCACTACCACTGGTTATTTAGGCATTGGGACCGACATCTCTGAATTAAAAGCGATGGAAGAGTCTCTAATTACCGCCAAGGAAAAAGCTGAAATGGCCAGTAAATCAAAATCGGATTTCTTGGCCAATATGAGTCATGAGATTAGGACACCCTTAAATGGCGTCATTGGTTTTACAGACCTTTTGATGAAAACAGCCCTTTCAGATAGCCAACAAAACTATATGAATACTATATATAGTTCGGCCATATCCCTACTCGACTTAATAAATGACATTTTGGATTTCTCTAAAATTGAGGCTGGTAAGCTAGAGATGAGTATAGAAAAAACCGATTTGGTAGAGGTCTGTGGCCAGGCTATCGATCTTATCAAACAACAGGCGCATGACAAGAATTTAGAAGTATTGTTAAATATTTCCCCACAAATAAAGCGTTTCATTTATGCCGATACCGTACGCCTAAAACAAATCATTATTAACCTTTTAGGAAATGCCGTAAAATTTACACATCAAGGAGAAATAGAACTTAAAGTCGAGGCTAATCCATCGGATGTAGGCAATGGTAAAATGCTTTATACCTTTTCTATACGAGATACCGGAATTGGTATTGCACCTGAAAATATGGACAAAATTTTCTTTGCCTTTGATCAGGAAGACGCATCCACTACCCGTAAATATGGCGGCTCTGGTCTAGGCCTTTCCATCAGTAATCGCTTGTTAGAAATCATGGGCAGTAAGCTCCAAGTAACCAGTACCCAAGATAAAGGCAGTGTGTTTTATTTTAATGTTTCCTTTGAAACTGAAATGGATCAAAACCCTAATCAAGCCCTTACCCGCAATGTAAAGAATGTTTTGGTGGTTGATGACAACCTTAACAACCGTACTATATTAAAAGAAATGCTTGCGGTTGAACAAATTAGCACTACCCTATTGGCAAATGGAATAGAAGCCATTAACACCTTACAAAAAGGAGAGTCCTATGATTTAGCCATCATCGATTACCATATGCCTTATCTAAATGGTCTTGATTTAATCAAACATATTAGAACCGTTCTTAATTTATCGGAAGTCGAGCTTCCTATCATTCTTTTACACAGTTCTGGCGACGACAATGAGGTAAAGCAAAGATGTCATGAATATCAAGTGCAATTTAATGTGGTAAAGCCCATTCAAATGAATGCGTTATTTAATCTTATTGATCAAGTTCAAAATCCAGCTATTTCCAAGGATCCTGCCCCTAAAAAGGTGCAAGAAATAGATCTTTCTGTCTACAACTTTAAGATTATGGTTGCGGAGGACAATAAGATAAATAAATATTTGACCCGTACTATTATCAAAAAATTACTTCCAAATGTAGAACTGATAGAAGTAGACAATGGAGAAGAAGCGGTAGAAGCCTTTAAGAATAGGGAGGTAGAATTAATATTGATGGATATTCAGATGCCTATTCTAAGTGGTTTTGAGGCATCACAAGAGATAAGAAAGTTAGAAAATAATGAAAGCCGCATTCCTATTATAGCTTTAACGGCTAGAACGGTAAAAGGAGAACGCGAAAGATGCCTAGCATATGGCATGGATGAATATGTATCCAAACCTGTAGTTTTCGAAACCTTAAAAGAAGTTATTATCGAATTTTTAATAGTAAAAGACAAAGCTTTAGCTTAAAAAAATGTTTTTTTGCCATAATGCAAGAGAATACAACCCATAAAACCTAAAACTCAGGTGGATAATAAAAACATAATATTAATAGAAAGACAAGACGAGGAGCGGGCCAATCTAAAAAAAAAGCTCACTGAAGATTCCTTTGAGGTCGTAGACTTTGACAATAGCATGAGTGCAATTCAGTGGGTTATGGAGAATGGCAATCCAAAACTATTCATTCTGGAAGAATTATCGAGTCCTCTTGACGGGTGGAAAACCTTGGACTATTTACGGACAGAGCTTGGCGTTAAAACCCCTGTCTTGATTACAATAGAAACAGAAACCGAGATCATCGTAAAGAAATCCCAAGGATTTTTAACCAAACCCTATTCGGATGACACACTTGTAAAAATCAAGGAATTCTTACACCAAATAGAAAGCATAAAAGAAACGGACGAATTGCCTAAGCCTTATTCTTTGGATTATTTAGACGAATTATCTGATGGAAGTTTAGAGTTCATAACCGAATCGCTTGCGCTTTTTAACGATTCTATTTCCGAAAAATTAACCCAGCTTCAAGAAGCTCTAGACCAGCAGCAATTCACAGAAATTCGTACCATTGCGCATAGCATAAAGCCCTCTTTCCAAATGCTTCTAAACGATCATGGAAAGGAACTTTGTCAATCCATGGAGTTCGCCACCAAGCCTGAAGACTTAAAGACATTGGTTCAAGAATTGAAACTAGAATACAATCGAATTAAAAAACAAATTGCTATAGATTTCCCAACAGCACACATTTAAAATGAAAAAAAAGATATTGGTCATCGAAGACAACCCCATGGTTGTTAAGTCCCTTGAGTTTAAGCTTTTAAAAGAAGGCTATGACGTGTCTATTGCAATAGACGGGAGGAGCGCTATGGAGCAATTGGAAGCTAATAATTTTGACTTGATTTTAACCGACTTGATGTTGCCTTTTGTTTCTGGAAGTCAACTTATAGAACACATAAAGAAAAATCATCCTAACATCCCTATCATCGTACTGTCTACGGCCACCCAGGAAGATATTATTACGGATGCTTTTAATATGGGCGTCGATGATTTTATCACCAAACCTTTTAGTCCGAATGAATTGGCCTTGCGGGTCAAAAGAAGCATAGGTTCTTTTAAAAATCAATTCTCCCATAAATAAGCGTGCAACTTATGGTCAGCCCATTTTTTTTAAAGATGAATTTAGCATCTGACATTCATGAATTGCCACCAATTCTTGAAATAAACTTGGTGTTGACTATAATTTTTTTTGTATTCACCCTCTTATTAATAAGCTTGATATTATATCTGCGAGTTCATAAAAACATTGCTAATCGCAGGAGAGAAGAATTAGATCTTTTGCTAATCGATTTCATCAACAACTATTTGTTCAATGAGGAATTTGATAATTCTAAAGAAATTAAAGCATTTAAAAAAAAACATCTTAAAACTAACTTTGACAAACGAGTAGCGGTTAGCCAAATATTAGTGTTCGCCGAAAATTTAAAAGGGGAAACTTCTTCCGTGATTCAAGAAGTTTTTTTGGGACTTGGGTTGTATGATTTTCTGATCTCGGATTTAAAAAAGAAAGCATGGTTTAAAAAAGCAAAAGCACTATTTGTATTTTATCAATTAAACATTAAAATTCCAATGTCATTGGTTGAACCGGCGATCAACTCAAACCGCAATGAATTAAGACAACAAGCATTTTTATACCTTCTTCATAACTCTACGGAAAACCCCTTAGGCTTTCTAGGAAAACTAATAACTCCTTTAACCCTTTGGGAACAGATCTATATAGAAAATGCCCTAAAGGGATACCCCGGAGAAACTCCCGATTTCTCAAGGTGGATCTATCATGAGTTTTCTAGTGTAGCAATCTTTTGCATGAAAATGATGGCCGATTACAATCAGTTTGAACACATTCCCATATTATTAAAATTTCTAAACCACGAGAAGCCAGAAATACGTCAACAGGCCATTTTATCGTTGCGACAAATGGAAATTTCTGAAATATTGCAAATTTTAATAGAAAATTTCCCAAAAGAAAACACCCTCCTAAAACAGGAAATCCTAAAAACTATAGGCAAAATGGGCCTTGAAAAACACCTTCAAGCCATTGCGCCCTATATCAATAAAGAGAACGGTATCCTTACGGTAGAGCACCAAAGGTTAGCCCGCTATTTTAACCCAAAAACATCTATAACCGAGAACAACATCTTTACCAATAACGTACAAAGGGGACACTCTTAATATGTCCAATGGTAATTAACCTGAATTAGGAAACTATTTAAATTAAATAACAACTACTCTTGAATATTAATTTTTTCGAAATTATTGACATAGCAAGTTTGCTATTTTTGGCATATGGATTAATTATCCTTACCGGTTATGTTTTTTTGGCCATATTTTCTTTATTCGAACTTAGAGATTATAAGCGCAAGCATAATTTTAAGGATGAGGTTGCCTTGCTGCAGTCTGCCCATCTTCCCAAAATTTCCGTTCTTGCACCCGCTTATAACGAGGAGGCCAATGTCATTGAGAATGTAAAATCACTGCTTACCCTTGATTACCCCTCCTTTGAAATAGTAATTATCAATGATGGGAGTTCAGATAATACCCTACAGGCATTGATTAGTACCTTTGACCTCTACTTGGATGACATGATTTATTTTAATCATATTCCTGCTAAAAAAGTTAGAGGTGTTTATTCTTCACGTAACAAAGCCTACAAAAACTTAAAAATTATTGACAAGGAAAATGGTGGTAAAGCAGATGCTCTGAATACTGGGATCAACTGTTGTAACCATGATATGGTTTGTTGTATCGATGTCGATTGTATTCTAGAAAGGGATGCCTTATTAAAACTTGTAAAACCATTTCTAAACAACACTAAAAAAGTGATTGCTTCGGGCGGAATTATACGTGTTGCCAACTCATGTATTATCGAAGATGGTAGAATCATTGAAGTCCGCCTGCCTGACACATTTATAGCTCGGGCACAAATTCTAGAATACTTCCGTGCATTTTTAATGGGACGAATGGCCTGGTCTCGAGTTGATGGTTTGTTGCTGATATCGGGAGCCTTTGGCATGTTTGACAAGAAAATAGTAATTGAAGCTGGGGGCTACAACCATAACACGGTAGGTGAGGACATGGAACTACTCGTCCGCATGCGACGTTTGATGCGCGAGAGAAAAATTCCTTATACCGTAAGTTTTGTCCCCGACCCATTGTGTTGGACCGAAGTGCCTCAAAGTTGGAAGGTATTACACAGGCAACGAAACCGTTGGACCCGAGGAACCATAGAAACTCTCGGTTTGCACAAAAAAATGATTTTTAACCCTAGATATGGGATACTCGGACTCTTAAGCACCCCTTATTGGATGTTTTTTGAGTGGTTTGCTCCCATCATCGAATTTCTCGGGATTATATTTTTAATTTTCATGGTGGTTTTTGGACAGCTTAATTGGTATGTCTTTTTAATATTTTTCGGAGTAATCTATAGCTTTTCTATTTTGTTCTCTATAACGGCTTTATTTTTTGAAGAATTTTCATTTCAACAATATAAAAAACCAAAATACATGATTCGCTTGCTACGGACTGCTTTACTAGAGCCCATATTGTATCATCCATTTGTCATGTGGGCGGCCGTGAAAGGAAATATAGATTTGATCCGAGGAAAAACAACTTGGGGAAAAATGACACGTACAGGCCTATCCAATCCTACAAAAACAAAACCTTAATTCTATTACAACGACTTTTTATTCTTAAATATGCTGAAACACCATTTAAAATTTAAACTTCTTTTATCTATTCTATTTGTCTTTAATTCCCTAATGCTGACTGCACAAACGCAATTATCTACAGATGAACTGTACACCAAGGCTAGGTCAGCTGCTTTTGACGAGGACAATTACCCAAAAGCCATCGCCCTTTTAAAACAGGCTTTGGCTAAAAGTCCAGATTATTTAGAAGTCAGTGTCTTTTTAGGCAGACTGTACACCTTTAGCGATAGCCTTCCTAAGGCACGAATAGTTTTTGAGGAAATTTTACAAAAGGAAACAGGTCACGAAGACGCATCCCTTGCGTATGCAAATCTTGAATATTGGAATTCCGACTCCCCAAAAAGCTTAACCATTGTAAATTCGGGCTTAGAAAAACATCCAAACTCCGAAAAACTTGGACTTCTAAAGGCCAAAGTATTAAAAGATTTAAAACGCTATGACGAATCGCGCAGGGTTATTGACCATTTACTAAAAATTAATCCAAAACTGACAGCAGCAAGAAGTTTATTGGGTAGTGTGAATAGTTCCGCTGCTAAAAACAGCCTTGGCCTAAACTATGATTTCATTTATTTCGACAAGCGATTTGATGATCCATGGCATATGGCCAGCATCAATTATAGCAGGCAGACCAAACTTGGTTCCGTGGCCGCCAGATTCAATTATGCCAATAGATTTACCACCAACGGTGCACAATTTGAGGTGGATGCATACCCGAGAATATCAGATCTGTTTTATGCCTATGTAAGTGGTGGAATTTCAGAAAACAAGGGTATTTTTCCTCGCTACCGAGCAGGCTTTTCCTTGTATGCCAATCTTCCCGCTGCCTTTGAAGCAGACGCAGGGTTTCGTTTTTTAGCCTTTTCGGGGAGTACTTGGATCTATACGGTAGGTGTCGGAAAATATTATAAAAGTTATTGGTTTAATTTAAGAACCTACCTTACCCCTTCCGCCAATTCAATTTCACATTCCTATTCTTTAACGACCCGATATTATTTAGGGGGGGCAGACGATTACCTTAGTTTAAAAATAGGAACCGGAATATCACCTGACGACAATGCCAACAGTGTTTCATTTGACCCGGAAAACATCTATAAACTAAAGTCGGTGAATATGTCTTTAGGTTACCGAAAATTACTGTGGGACACCAACGTATTCAGTTTTCAGACGACATTGGAAAATCAGGAATACGCTCCGGAAACAAGAGGCAACCAACTTTCCCTTAGCATTGGATATACAAAACGATTTTAATCTATGGCAAAGAAAATTTTTAGGTTGATTCCTATCCTAGTGCTCGGGATTCCTTTTATTATGTGGGTAGCCTGGTTGGCGACTCCTAAAAAGAAGTTGGTCATAGCCTTGGTAGACAAAACCGTTTTAACCTCCAAAGGACAAGAACATATTTCTTTAAGTTGGATTTTAAACCATAATAGATATACCAAAACCACCGATAAACCTTACAATATAAATAAAGACTATTTTGGTTTTTTCCCTTTAAAGAATGAAGAATTTCAACTAAAGGGCTTGGAACGCTTTACCCATGACCAATTAAAGAAACTGAGTGTCGATGCCGATATGGCCTATTTTACGGATACTTATGGAATTTATAATAATGAATGGTATAAAAAGGGCGATATCAATGCCCGATCAGGTATGCTTTATGGAGGTTTAAGCAATGAGGATATTAGCTTTTTAAAAGCCATGAAAAACCGTCATAAACTCATTATAACCGAATTTAATACCATTGGCTCTCCTACCCGCTCCGAAAACAGAAAGAAATTTGAAGAGTTGTTTCAGCTAAAGTGGACCGGTTGGACAGGCCGTTACTTTGATAATCTGGATCCTACTATAAACTTAGAGATTCCTAACTGGCTTATTGCTAATTACAAAAGATCCCATAACGGAGCCTGGCCTTTTACCCGTGCTGGTTTGGTCTTTGTCAATGATAGCGACCAAGTAGTAATTTTGGAAGAAGGCCAACATGTAGAAAATGCGTTACCATTCATTTATGCTACTCCCGAGGGCCAAGCAAATTGGCATTTGCCCGAAAAAACGAAGTACCCCTTCTGGTTCGATGTTATGGTGCCTAATTTAGAGGTGAATTCTGTGGATGCTTCTTTTCAATTAAGCCTTTTGCCCGAAGGCAAGAAAGAATTGGCCAAATACAATATACCCGAAACCTTTCCAGCGGTTACTCGTCATCTAGGGGACGATTATCGTTTTTTTTACTTTTCAGGTGACTTTAGTGATAATCCCATTACGTTAAACAGCTCCTATTTTAAAGGCGTCGGATTTTTCAAAGGATTTTTCTTTGATGATCGGGACCCCTTGGAACGCAGCAGTTTCTTTTGGAATTTTTACAAACCGATGCTAACGCAAATTTTAGAAAACGAAATGGAATTCGCTAAAAACAATTATTAATTGGCGTTGTACTTTTTATAAATAGAATCGGGCACTAAGGGTGCTCTTTCCATGATTTTTCGATTCCGTCTTTTAAAGGCCTCGAAGGCCGCTTGCAACTGCTTCTTTTTTTCAGGGTTTTCTAGTAAGACTTCCCCCATATTCTCATCCAACTCAAACAACTTGTTTCCATTCAGATGATAGTTCCCCATTACAAAATCGACCAAATCGGTTTTGGTCTGCATCAAAGGGCTTTGATGTATATTTCTAAATTTTCGAACCGTATCCAGCCCCATACCCATAAAACTCACTTGACTCGGAAGTTGTAGGCGGTGATTCTTTCCTAGGTAATTCAATAAACTAGGCGCAATATCAAAATGACTCGAAATCGAGGCTATTGCTGCCGTCCGTGCTAACAAAGGTGAATAGATCAGTAAAGGCACATGATAGCGGTCTATTTTTGTACTCATGGGAATCTCGGGAATACGGTGGTCGCCGGTAATCAGGAAAATGGTATTTTCATAATCGTCCCTTTTTTTATAAGCGTCCATAAAAGTCTTTATAGCATCGTCCGCATATAATATGGTGGCATACTGCTTGGCATAAGCGGCGTATTGCTGTTTTTTTTCAGTATCAAATCCTAACTCCTCTAAGCGGTCTTCAAATTTTTTCTTGTAGTACTGCATATCATTTAATAAAAACGGACTATGTGTAGTGACCGTCAATAATATATTGAACTTAGGTTTTGCTATGGTATCTTCTTTTTGAGTATTTAAATAGTAGCGGTATAATTCCCCATCACCATAACCCCAACTGAAATTATTGTTAGCAGGAAGTTTTTTATAAGGGCTAGGAAATGTTTTCTCGTCATATATATGATCTACCCCATTTTTTTCAAGGTAGCCTTTCATCCCATCAAAACTGGCATCTCCTCCATAATAGAATGCGGTTTCATAGCCATTATTTTTTAAAACACTCAATAATGAAACCTCCTTAGGCATCTTATTCCTAAGCTCTAAAAAACCGTTCTCAGCAAAGGGAAGTGACCCTATTAGGGATGGTAATACTGCAAAGGTCCTTCCTCCGTTACTCAAAAAGTTCTTCCAATAGAGACTTTTTTGTGCCAGCGAATCTAAAAAGGGCGTAAAATTTCCCAAATAGGCCCCATCATTTGCAAAAGCCCTTCCCAAGCCTTCTACTACAATAAATACAATATTAGGAGCCTTTGGCCTTGGTTTAAAAAATGGCGAAAGCACATCATCTTGTGATCTAGCATGTAAAAAAGGATAGGCTTCATCGGTATAATCTATTGTTTGTAATCCGGCCAATTGCGAATTTCCAAAACCTCCTAAATAGTCATCGGCATAAATATCGACCTCATAACCATTATCAAAAAAATATGATGACGCTTCGTTATAAAAATGTTGAGATTTATTAATCACCAAGTTATTGGCAAAATCGGAGCTTAATCTAGGATTCGCTGCTCCTTTAAAAATTCCGGTAACATATACCAGTGCGGAAAGTACAGGTAAAGCAATAGCTATGGCGTTATGACCCTTCCATTTTCTAGGAATAAAATAAAGTCCCCACACCAGCGGGCCTAGGATTACTAATAAGCCCAATACAGAAATTAAAGACACCCCTCCAGAAGCCCCTACCGTCTGTTCAATGTCTTCCATAGAATACCCAAAGAGGTCGGCTCCAAGCAAGACAAGTGAAGTATTAAAGTAACTTATCAGCCCTATGTGGATGGCGAAAAACAATACTATTACCGTACCCATCAAGATCCTGGCTACTTTTTGATGCAGCACATACATCAATATAAAAATAAGACCGGGGATAAAAATCCATTGCAACCAAAATACGCTATCAATAATTAAACTAGCGCTCAACAGGCTAAAGTAACCCGCCGGCAAAAAATGACTTAGCTTATACAAAAGGAGTTCTAGTGCGCTAACCACCCCTAAATAAAACAACGCAATAAGAGCATAAACACTAAAGGATTGAACAGCTTTTAAGAGGGTAGATTTTAAATTATGTAGGGTCATGGGAATTTTAAATTATTGACTTAATACAGTAAGGCCTGCTAATTTTTCGATTGAAATTTACAATTTAAATAATTGCTGTAAAGTATTAAAGCCCTAAGGATATCTAATCTGACAAATATAGTTTGTATTCTTAAAATATCTTCTGGGCAAATTACCCTAGTTATAATAAAAAGAAAATATCGTCTAAAAAAAATAGTCATTCAGTACATCCCACAGACCTCCTACTACCAAAAAAACAGCATTACCGATATATATCATAGAACCACCTATAAGATAAGTCCTTACCCCCTAATCCTCTTATTCTTGTTTTCCAATGATTAAAACAAACCTATAATTACTATCAATTTTTTAAAGATTCCAGGGTCGGTTTCGGAACGGTCTTGTGCGGAATAAACAATTTCGAATTGCTTAGAATCATGGTTACCCTATCAGTCACGAATTTTACCCATTACCTCTTGGACCAACAGATCACATTTAGAGTTGCCAAATTTAAAGGGTTTTTAAGCGTTGGTATCGGATTAGCAAGAGCACCCATTTTAAAAAAATTAAAGGGAATTTATTACCATAAAATAGACATCCTATTTTTTAACACCCTCAAAACTTCAAATTAGCTTCGTTATTAATAAGGGTCTATCTCATGTTTTGATAGATACGAACGCTCTGTTTAATTGAAAATTAGACCACCTAAGGCCTTGGTATACAGACCACTATATATCCTTTTTTAATTTAACAAAACCCATCTAAATAAGGGTTAAAAAATCATCTCCAAGTCCGCGAAAAGAGTGATAACACAAAACTAAAATTCATTCCAAAAACAAGCCCATAATCATAAAGAGTTTAAGTATGTTTGCAGCCGCAATGGTTCAACTGCACTTTTCGGTGTTGTTGACGAAGAGGGAATCAGGTGAAAATCCTGAACAAACCCGTTACTGTAAGTTCCATGCAACATTTTGACAGCCCCGATGCTCACGGAGTTCTTCGAGGTTTATCTTTTGCCACTGCATCTGTTAGATGCGGGAAGGCCGTTCAAAATGGGAATAAGTCAGGATACCTGCCAATGCGTACAATTTTAAAGCTTTCGTGGAATAAGGCTTTGAAACCAAATGCAGTTATTGCATATATTTGATTTCATTTTTTCCATTGAAGCTATTTGGTAATAATCAAATAGTTTTTTTATGTATTTCTATAAACACAAATGTTTATGGGTAAGGGTTTCTATGCTCTTATCTCTGATGATATTTTCATTTTTGAGTCCGGCATTTGCCCAGGAATTTCCTGGCAATGCCAAGGACAGCTTGGACATTATTAAGGGCTTTGCCTTGGGGGAGGTTATTGTTACCGCCACCAAAGTCAAGTTTTCTTTAGCTTCGCCCATGCCCGTTCAGATCTTAAGCGGGAAGAAACTCGAGAAATTGAACAGTCTTTCCGTTGCCGATGCCATACGATATTTCTCAGGGGTACAACTCAAGGATTATGGAGGTATTGGCGGTATCAAAACCATTAACGTCCGCAGCCTAGGAAGTGCCCATACCGCTGTTTTTTATGATGGCATGAGTGTGGGAAACGCCCAAAATGGACAGGTAGATCTTGGAAAGTTTTCCCTGGACAATATTGAATCCATCGAACTTTATAACGGACAAAAATCTACTATTTTTCAGCCTGCCCGAGGCTTTTTTTCATCGAATACCCTTTTTTTAAGAACCAAAGCGCCGCAATTTTCCAAAGACAAAAACTATCGTCTAAAACCAGCCTTTAAAACGGGTTCCTTTGGTCTGGTAAACCCTTCCCTACTATACCAACAAAAACTATCTCCCGCCCTATCGCTTTCTGCGAGTGCAGAGCGGGTGGAAGCACACGGACGCTATAAATACAATTATCGAAAAGAAGGGGGGTATGACACCACTGCCGTGAGGCAAAATGGCGATATTACTTCACTTCGTACCGAAATGACCCTACACGTAAAATTGAGGAGAACTGGACAGGCATCCATAAAGACCTATCTATACGATTCGGAACGTGGGCTCCCTGGGGCCATTGTCGCCAACCGTTATCACCATGTACAAAGACAATGGGACAGAAACTTCTTTATACACGCATCCTTACACAATTCTTTCTCTAAAAAACATAACTTACTGGCCAATATAAAATTTAGTAATGACTACAATCGGTATCTAGATCCCGATTATAAAACCAATGAAGGAGCCCTTGACAACAAATATTACCAAAACGAACTCTACACTTCCCTAGTAAACCAATACTCCCTAAGACCATGGTGGGATGTTTCTTTGGCTACCGATTTTTCTCTGAACACCCTTTCCGCCAATCTCTATCGTTTTCCCTATCCTTCCCGTTATTCCTATTTGGGGGCGCTATCCAGTCATATGCGGTGGGAAGGAATGGACTTACAGGCCAACCTTTTGGCCGGATATATAAAAGAAGATGTAAAACACTATCAACAGGGTGATAACCAAAGTGTCTTAAGCCCCGTCATATCGGTATCGGCACAACCCTTTAAATATAAAGCCTTCAGGGTTAGGGCCTTCTATAAAGAATCGTTCCGAATGCCAACCTTCAACGACCTGTATTACACCTTCATTGGCAACAGTTCCTTACGCCCAGAGGTTACCACCCAATACGATGTGGGTGCTACCTGGACCATTGAACCTGGTGGAGTATTACAATCGGCCTCGGTACAAACAGATATATACTACAATAAGGTCAAAGACAAAATTGTGGCCATGCCCTCTTCCAACCTATTTCGATGGACTATGTTGAATTTGGGTGAAGTAGATATAAAAGGCTTGGAAGCTAAAACGGACCTTGGCTTTAAACTTTCTACAAAGTTATTATTAGACCTCGGCCTCAACTACACTTACCAAAAAGCCATAGACATTACCCCAAACGGAAGCACCTACGGCCATCAAATTCCATATGCCCCCGAGCACAGTGCAACCCTAACCTCATCTGTTCTTTGGAAAAACTGGCAAATGAACTACAGTTTTATATATACAGGTGAACGATATAGTCAAAAAGCCAACATCCCCGTAAACTATGTACAGCCATGGTACACCAGCGATATCGCACTGAACTGGGAGGGGACATTAGTAAGAATACCTGTAAAAATAGGCGCAGAAGTAAATAATTTCTTCAATCAGTATTATGACGTGGTATTGAATTTCCCCATGCCAGGAAGGAATTACAGGATCAATCTCGCTATTGAACTATAGCTTACCAGCATTAAAATTAAACAACGTAAATATGAACACTAACAAATTATTCATGGTACTGGCTTTCGCTACCATTACCCTAACGGGATGTAGAAAAGACGATTATATTATTCCGGAAGAAGAAGAGATTTTGCCTCCACAAACCGTAACCTCCGTAGATGGATTCTACCTGCTAAACGAAGGCAATATGAATATGAACAAGGCTTCTTTGGATTATTACGATTACGCCACCGGAAGCTATCGCCGTAATGTATATGGGGAGGCAAACCCTGGGGCTACCTTAGGCTTGGGCGATGTAGGGAACGATATTGGCATTTATGGAAACAAACTATACGCCGTCATCAACAACTCTAACAAAGTAGAAGTCATGGATGCCCTGACGAGTAAACGACTGAAGGTCATCGACGTAAAAAACGCTCGCTATATAACCTTTGCGAAGGGCAAAGCTTATGTAAGTGCCTATGACGGCGAGGCGCAATTGGGCGACAACTCCCCAAACGGTTTTGTTGCGGAAATAGATACCACCTCCCTAGACATCAAACGCACCGTTATGGTGGGCCGTCAGCCCGAAGAAATGGCCGTAGTGGCCGATAAATTGTACGTGGCCAATTCTGGGGGATACAGCCCGCCAAACTACGAAAGAACAGTTTCTGTTATAGATCTCAATAGTTTTACAAAAACCAAGGATATTGATGTTGCCATTAACCTGAACCGACTCAAAGCGGATGACTACGGGGATTTATATGTAAGCTCCCGTGGCGATTATTCCCAAATCCCGTCCAAGCTTTTTGTAATCGATACCAAGACCGATTCGGTAAAAAAGAGCTTCGACCTAGCAACTTCCAACTTTACCATCGTGCGGGATACGGCCTATATTATTGGTTCGGAATTTAGTTATGAAACCTTTGATTGGGACATCAACTATTCCCTGATAGATGTAAAGAACGAAACCTTATTAGAAGACAACTTTCTTCCCCAATCGGTGATAGATGCTATAAAAACTCCCTATGGAATAGCGGTAGATCCGGTATCACTAAATATTTATGTTACCGATGCCGGCGATTATGTTTCCCCAGGCACCCTATACTGTATCGATAAAAACGGTGACATTAAATTTCAAGTAACCACAGGGGATATTCCGGCACATATGGCTTTTAAAGAAACGACCACTACACAACAATAACCTCAATTCATTTGTCATGCGAAAAATATTATTTGCAGTAGCTACCATTCTACTCCTATCAGGATGTTATTTAGACGATATTGAGAGCCTAAAGGATGATATCTCCGAACTGAAGGAGCGAATGGCTCAATATGAAAACCTGCTAGAGGTACTGAACAAGCGACTGTATATTGTTGGTTACGAATCAACAAATGGTGGATACATCATCACTATGAGCGATGGCGCTAAATTAAATGTCCGCAACTCCTCTTCCTTTATAGAAATTGGTACCAACGGCAACTGGTATATCGATGGGGTCGACACTGGCAAATCGGCACAAGGGGAACCTGGAAAAGCCCCGGAAATTGTCATCGGAGAAAATGGCCATTGGTGGATTAACGGGGTTGACACCCATACTTCGGCCGAACCACAGCATGGCAAAGATGCCTCGGAAATTACTGCTATAGCACTGGTAGACGGCCTGATGACCTTCACCTTTTCCAATGGCCGTGCCCTGTCTATCCAAGCAACTGCTCCCGAAATAACCCTATCCCAACCGGCGGAAGGCTACACAATAGACCAAAGGCAGTGGTTTCGCCTGCTACCACAGATAAAAAATTCTGATGGTACCAGCTTTACCTGGTTGGTAAACGGAACGGAAGTTTCAAAATCCTTGGAGCTGCATTATGTCTTTGCCCAAACAGGAAGCTATACCCTAGAATTCAGGGCGAAAAACGGAGTGGGCGGGAATTCAGAAACCGTCACCCTAACAGTAAAGGCAAAAACCTACGAAAACAATATCACCAAAGTATTCGATTATTTTCCTGCTCCCGGACAGTTTATAAATAGCATGCCAGCGGCTACCGACCAAGACACGGACGAGTCTATGCGAATAAAAGCAGAAACCGCCTTGACCAGTAATAACATCATTACCCTTGGCGGCTTTGGGGGTTATGTAGTTATGGGCTTTGACCATACCGTTGTAAACAAGGAAGGTAATGATTTTGTAGTGTTGGGCAATGCTTATTCCAATTGGGCAGAACCAGGTATTGTGATGGTTTCCTACGATGCCAATGGCAATGGAAAACCAGATGACCAGTGGTACGAGATTCAAGGTTCGGAACACCAAAAACCAAGCACCATCAAAAATTACGAGATAACATATTATAAACCAGCGACCGAACCCGAGGACCCCAATGAGCCCAACTATATAAAATGGACAGATAACCGGGGAGAAACTGGCTATGTTTCCAAAAACAGTTTTCATAAACAATCGTACTATCCATTATGGAAAGGCGATAGCATTACCCTTAAAGGAAGCTTCTTAAAATCGAACCTAGTTGACCAATCTGGCCAAGGCACCAATTGGGTAAACCCGGCCTATGAGTATGGCTATACGGACAACTGGGGCAATAATGATAAAAAAGGGCATATCGATATCAGTTGGGCCGTAGACAACAATGGAAAAGCTGTAGCATTACAAGGCATCGATTTTGTAAAAGTATATACTGCCAACCGTGCCCAAGCAGGCTGGTTGGGCGAAGTCTCTACAGAAGTATCCGGTTTTAAGGATTTGAATTTAGAATAATCACCCCTCAAAAAGGTAAACACAAACAGTAACAATAAATAAAATGAGAAAATTAGTACCCTTATTTCTATTAACAGCGTTCATCCTATTAACCGGCTGTAACAAAGATGATATTAACGACCTTAACAGTAAATACGAACTCTTGTCCCAAGAGCAACAAGCTCTGAAAGAAGAACAAGAGCAACAAGCAGCCCTTTTAAAAAACTATGAAACCCTACTCAATGCCCTAAAAAACAAATTAACCGTTGATGATGTAGAAACCACTTCCAATGGGTACAATATTGTTTTTTCCGATGGAAGCACAGTAGAAATCACCAACGGCCATACCCCTGTTTTTAGCTTGGCGGCCAACGGTAATTGGGCTATCGACGGTACTGATAGCGGTATAAAGGCTACAGGAGAAAATGGACAATCACCTGAAATCACCATTATTGACGGATATTGGCATATAAATACTCAAGATACTGGTGTTAAGGCGGTAGGTGTAGATGGTAGCAATGGAGAAAATGCCCCATCCATAACCGACATTGTTGTTCTAAATGGTACTATAGTATTCAAATTCAGCAATAATACCGAAATTACCGTGCCTATGGCGGAAACAGCCACCATAGAATATTCTAGCGGATTATTTATTTTAAACGAAGGTTGGTTTGGTCACGAATCGGGAAGCGTAAATTTTTATAGAAATGGAGCGAATACCTTAGAAACAACTATATTTTCTAATACTAATCCAGATCATGAATTGGGAAATACTTCTCAGTATGCCACCATCTTTAACCAGCGTTTGTATATGATCTCCAAACAAGGTGCTTTGGTAGTCGCCGACGCCAAAACAATGCAAGAGACAGGACGCATAGTCGACTTTGACAAAATTGCCAGCAGTGGACGTACCTTCTGTGGGGTGACAGCAGCCATAGGCTTGGTCAGTACCGCTAATGGTATTTACAAGCTAAATTTAGAGCCCCTTACCCTAGGTGATAAAATTGATGGTATTACCGGAGAGGTTGGAGAATTATTACAATACAGACAGTACGTGTTCGCTGTTGCCAAAGGTAAAATTTATGTTATTAATACCGACACTTGGACAATCGATAAAACATTCGATAAAGGTAAAGGCGGCTTGGTTGTGAGCAAAGATGGCATGGTATGGAGTGCCGATGGAAATACCTTATTGAAGATAAATCCTTACACCTTAGAAATGGAAACTATCGTTATGCCTGCTGATGTAAGAGTTTCCCATAACGCATGGGCTTGGACCGCTAGTTCCCTTTCGGCCTCCAAACAAGAAAATGCCCTTTATTTTGTCAATGGGTTAAAGGTGTATAAGTATGTGATCGGAGATATAAACTCTCTTAATTCACCCTTGTTTACAGTACCGTCGGGAAGAATGATCTATGGTGCGGGTATCAATGTAGATCCAAGGAACAATCAGGTTGTGGTAACCACTATTGACGGTTGGGGAACTTCTGCAGCCAAAAACAACCTTTATTTTTATGATGGTACTACAGGAACTTTGAAAAAAGACTTCTTTTATGACCACTATTGGTTTCCTGCAATGATCATTTTTGCGGAGAATTAAGAAATAAAAAATTAAAAAAACTAAGGCATTAACCAGGGAACATTCCCTGCGCTTAATGCCTTAGTTTGATTATAGACCGTCTTGCTTCTATTCACATTTCATATCAAACCCAAAATACAAGCTTTGTATAATCCTCATAGCGGCGAGGATAAGCAAACTCCGCTCGAACTTAAGTAAAATGACCTCTCGCTAATCCCGATCGAAATTACAATATATTGATAGCATTAAACTTGTAATTCCCAAAAAGTTAGTTTATACTGCGTGATTAAAACAGATTCAAAAAATAACGGAACAATATGTTCAATAAACTTGTGGCCATAGAGCCGTTAAACTTAATCTCCTCTGCAGAAAAAGAACTTCACCACTACGCCAAGGAAGTGGTATTGTACCATGACATCCCTAAAAGTGATGAAGAAATAACAAAACGCATAGGCGATGCCGATGCGGTATTGTTAAGTTACACTTCAAACCTTGGTTCGGAAGCGCTAGCCAATTGTCCAAATGTAAAATACATCGGAATGTGCTGCTCCTTGTATTCTCCAGAAAGTGCCAATGTAGCTATTCCTTATGCAAACGCACGTGGTATAACCGTTACTGGAATTCGCGATTATGGAGATGAAGGGGTCGTTGAATATGTCGTTAGTGAGCTGGTACGCTGCCTGCACGGTTTTGGCACAAAACCTAACGGAAGCCCAGAAATGCCATGGGACGGAGTACCAAGGGAAATCACCGGCACAAAAGTTGGGATTGTGGGCTTGGGTGCCTCAGGGGGTATGGTTGCCGATGCACTACATTTCTTTGGTGCCGATATTGCTTATTTTTCGCGCAGCGAAAAACCGGAAGCCCAAGCAAAAGGATACCGATTTATGTCCTTGGCCACCCTTCTTTCTGAAAGTGAAGTGGTTATTACTTGTCTAAATAAAAATACAATCCTCTTGCATGAAGCCGAATTTGAACACTTGGGAAACCGCAAAATCCTTTTCAATACCGGCCTGTCACCGGCTTGGGACGAAAAACCTTTTGCAACATGGATTAATGGCGATAATCGAATTTATGCCGATACCATAGGTGCCCTGGGCAACGAAGATTTTTTAGATCACCCCAATGTCTATTGCATGAAGGTTTCAGTCGGCCGAACACGACAGGCGTTCGACCGACTTAGCAAAAAAGTGCTGGCCAATATGGAGTCGTATCTTAAAAAACGATAGGCGAAGTAATATTTCGTAAGGTATTCACTACGCTCCAACCTGCAATTTGCGACGTTTTACTGTACACATCCATCACGGCGTGTACTTGTTCACTTTGGACCTCTATACGGTGCCTATCACCGACGTAATCGGGTGTAGAAGTAACCGACACCTTCATGTCTGTAGGACCAACCGTAGCAAGGGAGGCGGCCACGGCCACATTTACCTTGGAGGGGAAAAGAGCAATGGCATCTTTTGCGTTCCCCTCCATCACCCTTCGCTGTTCTGTTTGTAACGATTCCTCGTAAACTGGGGTATTTTTTAGGGAATTTGGACTCTTTTCGGTATCAAAAGAAGCAGTACAACTTTCCATAAGGGATATTGTTCGCATCACATCAAAACCACCGATAGCACCCGAAACAAGGTGTAGCCGAGTATTGTTTTCACTGGCCGTTTTCTTCACGGCTTCATAGAAATCCGTATCGGCCAATGCACCAATGGAAAGGGTAACAAGGTTAGATCCATTTTTCAGGGCGGGCAAGGCTAGTTCGCGTAGCGATGCCGGCGAAGCCGCTTCAATAATATAGTCGGGCTTAAGAGCCAATAAATCGGCAATAGATGTACAGGGCTTGCATGGAACATCGGGATGCAAAGGCGTTACTAGGGCGGCTATATGTGCTGCTTTTTCAAAAGTACGAGAATAAGTCCCTATTAATTGGTAATTGGGTAATAGTCCGGAAATTAAGGCTTCAGCAACAATTTGTGCAAGTTTTCCGCAGCCTACAATGGCAAGTGTTTTTGTATTCATACGGTCGAATATAAAGCCTTTTTTTAGCTAAAGCAATCAATACTCACAAGCTTTTGAATATGTCTATAGGCTATTACTGGTTTTATAATTTGGGCGTTCCCTCCTTCGTCGGGCGGGCTCTTGGCTGTATCCCTTGCTCCGCTGCGGGGATGCCGCCGCCATCCCTAACGCAAAAAGATTAAAATACTTCAGATACCAAAAAAAAACAGCCTTTTCAGGCTGTTTTCTAAATCATTATTCCATAGAGCTTGTGCTCTGCCATGCCCTCTTAATCAAATGAAATTTGAAATTCTTTATTTGAATATTTTGGAGAGTACAGCATAAAATTACCCTCAAAATTCCCGACACTTTTGAGAATTGTATAATTTGTAGCATTATTTAACCCTTCCAATAAATCTACTGTCATTAACCTGTCAAACTCTTCAAAGGTAATTTCCGGCTTCGCCAAGAAAATATCATAGATAATTTTATACAAGTCAATCTCATTCCTTATATAGGCGCCATCGACATTAATGTTGTCATTTTTTTCTTTTAATTCAAGTAACTCAAAATAAGAATAAGGTTGAATCACTTGTCCATTCCCCGTAAAATTTATGACCTTTATCTCTAATTCCTCCTCTTCATCCATGCATAATTTCTCAAGTACGATTTTATTTTTAAACACATCAACTAGTTTGAAATCACAGCTACCTATTTTAAAAATTTCCCCGATATCAGACCTTGATAACTGAACCTTTTCATATTTGGCTAAAAACTCCAAATCGAATTTAAGACTCCCTAAAATATTTTGAGAAGCATCTATTTCTTTTTCTGTGCGAACCTTTAACTTTAGCTCACCTAGGTTCAATGCCGTCTTACTTTTAACATCCAGCCCAATTTTATTTCCATTTTCATATTGCAAACCACTTTCCTTAATAGTTAAGGTAAATTCATCGCTTAAATAAGATGCCACATCCTCGGACAATAGTGCTTTAAAATACAGATCACTACTTCCGGAATATGCCTCGGTAATTAATTGTCCGGAATTTTTAATGGTTCTGATACATTGATCAACGATCTGATTTGGAGGAGCCGGAAAAAAGTGGTCCGATGCTATATAATCAACTGTTTTATATTGAAATATATCATCCTTAAAAATGGGCTCTTTATTGGCGTACAAGATTTTAGAATACATTTCCCTCATGTCGTCCGTAATTTTTTCTTGCGCCTTGACTATAGAAACTATAAAGAATGAAAATACTAAAAGTGTAATTTTATTTCGCATATTTTTAAGTTTTAAAATGGCTAATAGGTTTGATAACGAAATTTTACTGGATTTATTTTTTATTAGGATCCGTTTTATCCCACACCAATCAATAAACTCATAAACCATGGTGTGGTTCTCACAACTTTAAAACGCCCACTTATTTAAGGTCCCCAATAAGTGGAATAAAAAAGTAATCTCTTATTTGGGGGAATTGATGGCAGGTTTTCACCAATTGCTATAGGTGTTTTTCAATTTTTAAATTCCTAAAGTTGGCAACTGTTTTACCTTGTGATACATCAACGCGGCCTTAATACAATATTTCAACTCCTCCTTGGGTATCCGATCATCCAATTGAAAAACTATAGCTCTTTTTCCCTCAAAAACAAAAGTGTCGTGAAACACGGTTTTAAAAGTTTCTACCAATCTACTGGTACATTTAAAGTACAAGGCATATTGCTTTGGTGATTTTGGCTTCCAATCCATTCGAATGGTACTTCCATTTTTTGTCAAGAAACTTGGTTCTCCCCACTTTAAGGTTTCTTCTAATGTGGTTAACCCTTCTATTTCTTTAGCTGCCTCTATTACAACTCCACGAAGATCCAGCATTTTGTCACGAATAAAATCGGGATAATTAATAAAAACCACTTCTACCGCCGGGTCTGTTATAATATGGATATCCTTCATTTTTCCTAATTTTTTTTCGGTGCGAGTTTCATCGTTTCTCATATAATTGGTTGCAAAAATGAATTTTGGAGCTGAAATCTCAAGGTTTTTTTTTAGGGTGAAAAGAATTCTACCTTTCCACATTTATGGCATAAATAAAGGTCAAAAGATTCCCGATTGACAAAAATCTCGAAAACATTCCCCCATAGCCCTGTTTTATTTCCTTCGTGAAACTTATAAATCCCAGAATAATGCATTGGCACTTTGCATCGTAAACAGTCTATTTCTTTCCCGCCAGGCAATTCATCTTTAAATTCTATTATTTTCCCTTCAGTGAAACTGTAATTACATTTCCAGCATATTTCAAAGTTATCTTCAGTTTCAGAGTTGCAATTAGGGCAGTTTTTCATTTGTTATTAATTTCAATCAGTGAGTTATCAGGCCGACATCAAATGCCAGCCATGGTGTTGGTTTTTATTTTAAAACTTCTTTTTATTCTATTTCCTTAAATTCTGTTCCTGTCCAAACGTGGTGACTGACTTCGCAATGAGCACAAACTTCAATTAAGTTAGTTGTTGTGTCAATGGCACCAATGTTCTTGATGAGCATTTTACTGTCTTTTCTGAATTCTGAACCTAGGGAGCTACCGTACTCTTCAAATATTCTTCCTGTTTTTCTGTCAACGATAACGCCACTCTGGCAAGCGGTACCACAACCCCAGATTATTAAAGTATAATGACCGGCGAAGTTGATTCCTTTTTTGCATTCATTGGTTATTCGAGAAATAAATGCCTTTGCCGCTGGGGCTGTTGAAAAATCCGGATCGGCTAACGCTCCTTCATACATATCAACTTTATAATCTTCAAATGTTGTCTTAGGCGAATATTTCTTATAAACCTCAACCTCCTCCAAGGCTATGTTTTCTCCCATAATTACGCCATCTTTATAAGTAATTAGAATATTATAGGTCGGGAAGTGGTCGGTTTCGTTATCCTTTACAACCTTTACTTTAGCTGGTCTTTTACCCAATAGTAAATATTCATTGGAGTTTAAGAGCGTGTCAGCGCTGCCTACTGTATGCGAATCTTCCGTTTTGGTCAGAGTTCCGTTTTCATTTATTTTTTCATTCTGCTCTTTCTCTCTCTTGAATTGACAAGACAGCATAAAAAAACAAAATAGTAAGGTGAGTATTTGGTTCATTTTAAGATAATACAATATTCCAAACATTGATTTCGGCCGCTGCTATTTTCGTTCGAATCGAGACCGATGCCGGAATATTTAATGGTTTATATACAGCTAAATATAAGAAAAATCTTCGTTTTAGATAATTATATAGGACTGAGTTTTGGCCTATAAATAGAATTATTCACCCTCTTCATACACCACTTTGCCATCGAAAATGGTCATGCTAATCGTTGTGTTTAAAAGGTCCTTTTCAGCTACCTTCATTAAGTCCTGATTGAAAATTGTAAAATCGGCCAGTTTGCCAACGGTAATAGAACCCTTAATATCTTCTTCGAAGGCCCCATAAGCGGCATCCAAAGTATAAGACCTTAGAGCTTGTTCCCTTGTCATCTTCTCTGCCGGTTCATAACCTCCCTCTGGACTTCCCTCTAAAGTTTTCCTACTTACACTGGCATAAAAACTAGCAATGGGATTCATTGGTTCTACGGGTACATCGGTGCCATTTACAATGGGGATACCACTTTGCAATAAACTTTGCCACATATAAGCGCCCTCTTTGATTCGCTGTTCGCCCAAACGGTCAATAGCCCAAGGCCTATCGGAAGACATATGAATCGCTTGCATGGCCGGGATCACCCCTAATTCGGCAAAACGAGGAATATCATCTGGGTGTAAATGTTGTGCATGCTCTATTCGAAACCTGTGGTCGGTTGCTAAGGTTGGCAAAGCGGTAAAAGCCGCCTCGTAGCGGTCGAGTATTTCTCTGTTGGCCCGATCGCCTATGGCATGCGAACAAATTTGAAAACCTTTTTGCAATCCATTCAAGGCAGTCTCCTTTACAAATTCCATGGGAAGGGTTTCGTGACCAAAATGCCCGGGTCTATCCGTATAGGGTTCCAATAACCAGGCTCCCCTAGACCCCAAAGCACCATCACAGTTCAATTTCACAGAACGGAGGGTCAGTAAGTTATCAGGATCTATCATCGGACCTTTTTCATACCACTCGCTTAGTAATTCCTTATCCCAACCGGTAAGCATGCCATACAGTCGGATTTTCATTTTATCCAGGGTCTTCATTTCCTTATAAAGGGCAATGGTTTCTCTCCCTATCCCAGCATCATGAAAGCCCGTAATACCATTTCTATGGCAAGCGGCAACGGCTAGTTCAAATGCTTTGATATCCTTCTCTGGGGTGCTCTCCGGAATATGTTTTGTGATCAGGTATTCTGCACGCTCGTTGAAAATACCCGTCGGCCTTCCCATCGCATCGCGCATTACTTCACCGCCCTCTACCTCAAATTTGTTGGTTCCTTCCTTAGACAATACAGTGATACCTGCTATTTCCATGGCTTTTGCATTGGCAAAACCTGCATGCCCACTGGCATGGCGTAAATAGACAGGATTGTCTGGAGAAACCGCACTAAGCAAATCATGTGTTTGAAAACCATTAACCATGTCGGCCGGCATTTCTTTCCATTTGTTTTGATGCCATCCCCTACCGGTAATCCATTCACCCGGTGCTGCCGTTTTAACTTTCTCGGCTACGGCAGCTACTATTTCCTGATAGCTCGTAGTGTGCATCAAATCTAGGTTCAATTCATTGTATCCCAAGCCCATAAAATGCCCGTGCCCTTCTATTAATCCCGGGGTCATAGTTTTGCCTTCTAAATTTATCAGTTGTGTTTGGTCGGTTTTGAATTTTTCGGCCTCAGCAAGGCTACCGGCAAAAAGTATGATATTGTCCTTTAAGGCTACGGCTTCTACTATTGGTTGGATTGTATCTACAGTATAAATATTACCGCCATAAATAAGCATGGTAGCAACTTCATTTTTAGAGCTCTTACAGGCTGACAAAATAAGGAAGAGGACGGCCACCCCTGAGTAAATAAAATTACGTAATCGCATATATGTTCGTTTTAGGAAATGGAATTTACAATTTAATTATGTGAGTATAAACTTAAGGTGGTTTCGCTGCGCCGAAAGGACTGGGCTGAATGCTTCTTAGGAAGAGCTGTGGCGTTAGTTAATATTCATATATAATACTTTGGTCAGAATTGGTGATATTCAATTGAACCTTATTCCCCTCGACTTGTAAATTTGAAATATCAAAAGTCAATTCTTTTGTGATATACGCTTCACATAATTCTTCATTTTTTAATGATAACCGTAAATTTCTTTGAGGAGGAAAGGATTCTAAAATATCCTCTGAATCAATTAATTTTAGTTCCCAAGTATCTCCACTACATCCACCCGAACTAAAGTTAATCTGCAAACAGTGGTCGATTATTTCCAAACTATTAATTGTTAGCCGGCCTGAAGGAGCATTCACATAATGTTTAGCACTTATCATGACTTCAAAATCACAATTATTTTGCTTTCCATGATCGTCGTTATTTGAACAACTTAAATTCGTTAGTACAATTATCGTTAAGAATAATATCCTTTTCATATGTAGAGGTTTATTGCTTTTTAACGGTCATACTTCGGCTGCGCTCAGTACAAGCATGTAATTTGCATAGCTGATTTCGTATTTACGACCAGTTTAATATAAAAAAAAGAAACTCCCTTACAATACACCCTTTATTGCTAATAGCATCTTGCTCAACCAACACTGTTGCTGTTTGGTTGTACTTGCATCAATTTATTGAATAAATCTGTCCTTGTAATAAACTTTACAGAATCAACTCCTTTCCCTACTTTATCAATTTTAATCAATCCGAAATAATCCAAAATTCTATCGAAAACCCGTAATGAATAACACCTCGTTGCATAGTTTTCAACGGTTCCATACCTAGGCTCAAGGGAGGCTAATAATTGTGGAAACGCCTTAAAATATTTCTCAGCATAAAATGCATCCAATCTCTTTTCCGCTCCATATTTTGATAATAAGATCAAAGAAAACCCATAGCCCAGTTTTCCAATTTGATTTTCACCATACCCATCATAATAAGCCCAATTAAATTTAAATGCACAAGTCACAAGAATATTTTTCAATAGTTGAAAATCATCTTTTAATATTTTTTCTCCCGTTTTTGTTAAACTTAATTTTCCATGCCTTTTTTTAACCAAACCTGCAAGTTCAATTAATATTCTTGTAAGATTGACTGACATGGAGTCACTCTCTTTATACAATTTTACAATCTTTAATTCTATAGAATCTTCTTTTATAAATCCTTGTTGATAAAGATCTGAAACTATCTTTGTCGGTAAAAACCCCTTATTCGTAAGTTTAACTTCTCCATTTTTAGCAAAAAAATTCATTCAATATTTAATCTGATTGAGAATAGGAATCTTTTTATAATCAGATTCGGATAATTGTTGCAGAGTAATTGGACTATCTTCTCCAAAGGTGAAATGTAACACATGATGCATTTCAGTAGGTGAATAGCCTTCGAATTCAGGAATTGACCGATTGTTTTGCTCGTTCATCACTTTACCAATATGTTTTTTTAAGTCGCCTATATCCATCTTGAATAATCTAGGTTTTAATTTTGTGCTTTTTCTAGTATTAGCCAAAACTGTTTTCATTCTTATAAAAATAGAACCGGCAGTCTATAAAATTGTCTTTTATATTTGTCCAATGGCGCCATTACATATCAAACAGCGCCCCTTTTGTCTGCCATTACCTTCTTCGATTAGAAAAATAGTTGCAAACCTTCTCAGCCACACAACTGAAGCCAACTGTTTGATAACAACATCTAGTGGGAACGCTAAAGTGCCTTTCTTTAGAATATGACCCAAAGTTTTACTCCATCTCTCCAAAGTATTTTTTGTTAAGATTGATTTTTAGTATTCCTTTATTCGGGGTGTCTTCCATTGAACCAATTTACATAACTTCAAAATAATCCTTGCTAGATTTCTAAATATTAAGTCTACTGTTTTATAAAGGACAACTATTTGAATTATTAGAAACCGACATCTTTTTTCAAAACATTAGGTAGTTTTAAAACTAAGTTGTATGTTTGCACCGCAATAAAAAGACTCCTATAGAGTTTTAAGGTAGTATATAATACAATTAGTTTTACGAGTTTTCTCTTCTTTACCAATTTTATTTTTACAATCACTTTTACAATAGCGTTTTTAAATTATATTAGTTGTTTTTACAATTTCAATATTAATTCATTAATATGCTTATCTTAAATAGGAAGCTTTTTTTGTAAAAAAATAATTAATAGATTAAATTTAAGTAAAGATGCAAGAAGGCACAGTAAAATTTTTCAACGACTCAAAAGGATTTGGATTCATTAAATCAGCAGATACAGGCGAAGACATCTTCGTCCATATCTCTGGATTAACTGATGAAATTAGAGAAGATGATAAAGTACAGTTTGACACTGAACAAGGAAAAAAAGGATTAAACGCTATTAACGTTCAAGTTATAGATTAATTCTCAATAATATTTATCCTTTATGGATAATATCTTATTAAAGACTAAAAAGACCGTTATTTCAAACGGTCTTTTTTTTGTCTATAATTTTTTATTCAGATCTTACATCTAGAGGGTGGCGGTGTTGTCTTTCAGCATTAGGCTTCACGTAAAATTTTTTCCATTTTACGGCCTTTTGCCAATTCATCTACCAATTTATCCAAATACCTTACCTGCTTCGTTAAGGGATTTTCGATTTCTTCGATCCGGTAACCGCAGATCACTCCTTTAATAAGATAGGCTTTAGGATGTAGTTTTGCCTTTTGAAAGAAAGTTTCGAACGTTGCTTTCTCCTTGATCAGTACTTGTAATTTATTTTCATCAAAACTAGTCAGCCATTCAATTACTTGGTGCAATTCTTCTTTCGTCCGCCCCTTACTTTCAACTTTTGTAATATAGTGAGGATAAACAGAGGCAAAAGTCATTTTTGCTATACGGTCATTATGCTCAGGTGTTGTTTTCATTGGTTTTACTTTAATACTACTACTAGAGTCAATTACTTCATTCCTTCTTTTTAGCCCCATCAATGTAACAACAAAACTTTAATAAATCAAATACCCAAACAATAAATCACCCATGTCTCTACTAATATTTTTTACTAGATTGGTTATTTATTCTATAAACCATTGTTAGACATATTGATTTAGGTTATCGCCAATGAAAATAAGAATACACATCCATTACATCATAACACAACAGTCACAACAAGGAAACACTCCTTTAAAAAATCAAAAATATATAATAATGGAAGTTTGGAATTTTTGCAGACCTTGGGCTGCCGATGGTGTTTTTTAGTTCTATTATCGTCGGCAACAAAACACTACACCTACCTGATATCCAGCTATTTAAAGACAGAAATAAAATAGATCAGTTCCTGAATACGCAATAATAATAAAAAAAAGCAGGTCATAAGCCGGATTCTGTTCAGCCTTACTATTTTAGAATTGCCCCTAAAAAAATAAGAATGTCCTTATCATTTATCTCGTCTATTGGTCACCCAATAGCTTTAACCGCCTACCCTTCAGCTCGGGCGTGCACCCTCAAACACTGATTTACATGGCGTTGCACCGTATAGAGTTTACCTGGTTTCACTACAGCATTACCTGTACCTGCTTTCTGTTGCACTTGTCCTCATCTCTCGATGGACGGGCGTTACCCGCTATACTGCACTATGGTGTCCGGACTTTCCTCTGAATTACAAAACAAATTTGCTTTTCAGCGATAAGGCGACCTGCTACTGCAAAGGTAAATCAATTGTTGATAAATAAACTACTAAAGAGCATTAAATAAGCTACGGAATGCCAAGCTATTTTTATATTTGTAGAATAATCTATTGGTCCTTATTTTTACACCAATACTAAAGTCAATCTATTGGAGCCTTTTATAGTATCTGCACGAAAATATAGACCCCAAACATTTAAAGATGTTGTGGGCCAGCAGGCTATTACCAATACCCTATTAAACGCCATTGAAAACAACCATTTGGCGCAGGCACTTTTATTCACCGGACCACGCGGGGTAGGGAAAACTACCTGTGCCCGTATTTTGGCCAAGCAAATCAACCAGGCCACCGGAGATTATGGAGATGAGGATTTTGCCTTTAATATCTTTGAATTGGATGCCGCATCCAATAACTCGGTAGATGACATAAGAGACCTAACGAACCAGGTACGGATACCGCCACAAGTAGGAAAATACAAGGTATATATTATCGATGAGGTGCATATGCTATCCCAATCGGCCTTCAACGCCTTTTTAAAGACCTTGGAAGAGCCACCAGCACATGCTATCTTTATTCTGGCGACTACCGAAAAACACAAAATTATCCCGACCATTTTGTCGCGTTGTCAAATATTCGACTTTAAGCGTATTACTGTTGGCGATGCCGTGGAATATTTAAAATATATTGCCGAAAACCAAGGAATAGAAGCAGATGGCGACGCCTTGCACATCATTGCCCAAAAGGCAGATGGCGCTATGCGAGATGCCCTCTCTATTTTTGACCGTGTAGTGAGTTTTTCAGGAAAATCCCTGACTCGAAAAGCCGTAACCGAGAACTTAAACGTCTTGGACTACGACACCTATTTTAAAGCTACCGACCTCATATTAGGTCATGATATCCCTGGACTATTAGTGCTCTTTAACGACACCCTTGCCAAAGGGTTCGACGGGCATCATTTTATGAGTGGTTTGGCTTCGCATTTTAGAGATCTTATGGTATGCCAGCACCAACAAACAATAGCTCTCTTAGAGGTTGGTGATGACGCCAAAAGGAATTACCTGGAACAGTCCAAAAAAACTTCAGGCCCCTTTTTATTGGATGCCATTGAAATCGCCAATGATTGTGACATTCACTATAAGTCTAGCAAAAACCAACGTCTTTTAGTAGAGCTTACCTTAATGAAATTGGCATCCATCGGCTTCGATGGAGATAAAAAAAAAAGTCTAAATCCCTAGGAAACAGCCTTAGCCATCTCAATTTTATAATCCCTGCTTCTTATTATAAGACCGGTGTTGAAGCACAAGAAACACTAGAAAAACCTACGGTCACTGCAGATTCTCAAGCAACTTCTGCCCTTGCCAAAAGTCCACAAACCGTAGCAGGGCAGCAGAACGGCAGCAATGCGCCCATTGGAAGCCAAAAACTAGAGACCGCCTCTGCAGCCGCAGCAACCAAAATAAACCTAAAATCATTGCCCAAGCGGGTTTCCGGACTTTCCATATCTAGCTTAAAGGCTAAAAAGGAACATGAACTTAGTAAAAAAGAAGATGTTGCCGATGAAAACCAATTACCAAAGACCCCTTTTACAGAAAAGGCCATGCAAGAATTGTGGACAGAATTTGTAGAGATCCTAGACAAAGGGGGACGTAAAATATTGGCCTCTAACCTCAATGCCGATCTTCCAAAATTGAAGGACAATTTTACCTTATGTATAGAATTGCCCAACGATACTATGAAAAAAGAGGTGGAAAGAGATAAATACGATTTAATGGAGTTCTTAAAACTAAAACTGAACAACCATTTTATTAGCTTAGAAATAAACGTCAACGAAGCAACTGCCAAAAAATTCGCTTTTACACCCGAGGAAAAATACCAGAAACTAAGGGAAAAGAATCCTGTGATCGATTTTCTACGACAAGAATTCGATTTGGATATGTAAAAGTGTATAGATACCTAAAGCGATTCCTTTTTTTGTATCGAGATCTGCCAATTATAAAATAATATCACTATAGCATTTACGAAAAGACCCAAAGATTCCCTGGCGTGCTCTATATTATCGATATTCCCACCGGAAATAGCAACTCCCTGGTACTGTTCTGGCCAGAATAAAATACCCCCTATCCCATAGGAAACCGCTAAGAGGAGTCCCACTAGCTTTGGTAGTTTTTGAAATAAAAACAAGACTGAGGCTAAAGCAGCAATACCGTATAAGACATACCATAGGGCTGCATCCGGGTCATTGTACTGCACAGATGCCGCCCATATAAATAATACAGTAAAAATTGCCGCAAAGAACTTTGAGAACAAATTCATGAATTAAGATTTTAGAACATGACTTTCTATAAGCCCACATACTTCGGTAGCCACCAAAGAATCTTTAGGGTTTAAACCGACATTATTTGTTATGAATACCGGGTGATCGTTAGGATCTTCCGGAATACGGCCATGAGACCCTTTTATTAAATTAGCATCCAAAGGAATAATGTCCAACACGGTTCTAAAGCCCATCTTTTTCTTTGCTAACTTCCACACAACCTTAAGCATCAGTAATTTATCATTTGGATCGGTCATCATTTCTACAGGATCGTAACCAGGTTTTTTATGAATATCAACCATCCTGGCATAATCGGGAGCCTTGGCATCATCAAGCCAAAAGTAATAGGTAAACCAAGAATCTTTATCGGCAACTACTACCAAGTCCCCGCTCCGCTCATGATTTAGGCCCATAGCCACAATGTCATCCCCAGATAGAACTTTTTCTACTCCCTTCACTTTTTCTAGCAAAGATTTTATCTTTTCCTTTTCCGCAGCATTGTCAATATACACATGAGCCAACTGATGATCAGAAACGGCGAAGGCCTCGCTTTGTCCTGCATCCAACAATTCTAATCCGCGTTCTATCCTTACCTTTAAATAGCCGGCCTTTCTTAGCTGCCTATTAATATGAATAGGATTATTGACATTGGTAATCCCGTATTCGGAAAGCAGAATTATATGCGCATCCTTCTTTTCATAAAATTCCACTAATTGTTTTACCACCCCATCTATTTCATTTAGATCCTTGGATATAACGTTAAAATCATTGCCATATCTCTGAAGGTTATAATCTAGGTGAGGGAGGTATATTAAGGTTAAGGTCGGATCGTGCATAGTCTCGGTTTTTATCGCTGCATCGGCAATCCATTGACTCGATTTAATAGTGGTCTTTGGTCCCCAAAAATGAAACAGCGGGAAAGTCCCCAGTTCGTCCTGTAAATGATCGCGCAATTCAGCAGGATACGAATATATATCGGGTATTTTTCTTCCATCGGCTAAATAGTTGGGTCTAGGTGTTACGCTATAATCGGCATTGGAATACATATTATACCACCAAAACATATTGGCACAGCTGAAATTTTCATCCTGTCTTTTTAGCTTGTCCCATATTTTTTCTTGTTGCACTAAGGTATTTGACTGCCTCCAGAACTTCACCTCGTGTTCTTCCTTAAAATACCAGCCATTCGCCACGATTCCATGTTCGGAAGGCGTTTTACCAGTTAAATAAGTGGCCTGAGCCGCACAGGTAACCGCAGGTAACTGTGGCCTTATGGTTGCTAACTTTCCTTTTTCTAAAAACGATTTAATAAACGGAGTGTGTTCCCCTATTAAACTACGCGTTAAGCCAACAACATTAATTACTACAGTCTTTTTCATTATTTAAAGCTTATTCTTTAACCATTGTATTTCTCTAACGATACACTCGCTCAGATTCGTTTTCAAAGCAGCTGGCAATACATCCCAGGTATACGTTTCTATTTCTAAATGCTCGGACACCTGATTATTTTTAAGATATTCCACGACCTTGATAATTTGGTCTTGGGTAGAAAATAAAGCATCGTATTTCTCTAAAAAAATGGGGACATGAAAGTGCGCCCTTAGCTCCTCTGCATCGGGCCTCTCTGCCAATACCTTAGGCAGATCATTATAGGTAACTACCCTATCATCACACTTTTGGGTCACCTGATGCAGGTATACCCCTTCATTAAATTGTTCCAATGAGCCCCATACCTTCTCAGTATCGCCTTCATTAAATACTATTTTTAAAGCTGAGCTAACTTGAATTTTCCCAACCTTAATACCGGCATCCCTAAACTTTGTCAGGGTATATTCCGGCTCTTCATACGCTAAAGAAAAATGGCATACATCGTAACAAACAGTGATATATTTCAAAATAAGCTCCTTAGCCGTAGCTGCATCCACTCCCAAGACTTCCATCAGCAGGGTACTGCCTTGAGGAAGTAAATAAGCCTCAAAAAATTGCAATACCTCATCGCTATTTTCGAGCATGCCATCTGGTTCTGGTTCTATATCTAAATGCAGGTGTTTACCCGTATTTTTTTCAATCCCATATAGATGCAGGGCTAGCTGAGCCATATTTTTGGCCCCAGTTAAGAATGCCGCTTCCAAAGCCGCTTCCGTCTTATGCCAATGTTTATAACTTATAGGAGAAGTCGAAATTCCTCCTGAAATACCTCTTGGAACTAAAAATGCTAACTGATCAAAGAGTCTTTTGGTATAAGTCAATCTATCTGTAGTGGTCCAATCCGGTGCATGCACCTGATCTTTTACCCTTTCGTTATGAAAATTCCCATAAGGAAACCCGTTCATAGTAAAAACGTACATTTGATTCTCTTCTAACCAATCGTTGAGTTTTTGCAAGTGATCTCCCTCTTGCAATTCTTCACTGGCTGTATTAGACAATCGCAAACCAACACCGAAGGGTACCCCTGCTGCAACTTCTGCTTTTATTCTAGGAAGATATTTCTTTAAACTCTCCCAGGTTTGCTGCCAGTTTTCTCCTGGATGTATATTGGTACAGTACCCTAGGTGATACTTATTGTTAATAATCATTAGAATTGCGACATTTTAGGTTGGTACATTTCATTGAGCCAAACTACCGATTTTCTCATTACTGCCATATCGATTTCATGGACATCGTGTTTTTTTCCGATTTTAGAGATAAGGGTAATAGTAAGTTCTCCTCCTAAATGTTCTCTAAATTCTTCTATTCCCGCCAGTAGTTCATCCAATTCTTGTTCTCCCTTGATAGGAATATGCAAATCGAATCCGACCTGTTCCATCACCTTAAGAGCGCGTTCAAGGGTTGCTTTATCTATTAATCCAATAAAATGGGCATATGTTAAATCTAACGCCATGCCAATAGCGACAGCTTCCCCGTGCCTCAATTGGTAGTTGGTCATATACTCAAGTTTATGAGCCGCCCAATGACCAAAATCTAACGGCCTAGAAGAGCCACTTTCAAAAGGGTCCCCTCCTTGGGCAATATGTTCCATATGCATTTCTGCACAGCGATATATTAAATACTGCATGCTCTCCATTTCCCTGGCATGCAACAAAACACTTTTTTCTTCTATATATTTAAAGAATACATCATCCTTAATCAGTGCCACTTTTATGGCTTCGGAAATACCGGAAATCCAATCCCTATTTTCCAAGGTCGTTAAAAATCGACTATCGTTAATAATGGCATATGCAGGGGCAAAAGTCCCCAAGAAATTCTTCTTCCCAAAAATATTAATACTATTCTTAACCCCTACGGCCGAATCATTTTGAGATAGTACCGTAGTAGGAATCCTGATAAGTTTTACACCCCTATGGGCTATAGCCGCGGCATAACCGCTCATATCTATAACAGCACCGCCACCAATAACCACAACAAAAGAATGTCTGCAAATACGATTTTCGTGGACCGCTTCTAAAATACGTTCCACATTTTCGTAGTCGTTTTTACACTGCTCCCCACCTGCAATGATTAATTGTTCTGTTAAAGCAATAGTCTCTTTATAGGTTTGGCAATATCCTTTTATATCTTCTTGTAGGGAAGGATGATTTTTTACAACTCCATCATCAATAACAAAAAGGACCTTTACGTTTCCTTTTTCATTATAATCGGAAATTATATTTTTAAACAGGGGATTATTCGCCTGAAACAGCTGTTCCGTAAAATGAAGTTTATATTCAAAAGGAACTTTAAACGACTGGGCGATAGCTTTATAATGTTGCATCTTTTTATTAACTTTAGGTAACTGCGAACAGTTTGGACAAAAATTTGGATAAAGGCAATAATAGTAGGGTTGGTAATCCAACCCACCAATAGGAGAAACCTACAACCAGGGTTGCGTCTAGTACTATTATAGATAGGACCCCGGCAACAACTGCATTCTTTATATTTTCGGGCGAATTAATCTTATACGCCTTCATCAATGGCCTATATACCAGGATAGCGAACAACACAAGAAAGGGCAACGCCTGTAGCACATTAAGGTCCGCGGTAACGAACAGCAACAAAACACCAAGAATTACACTGGCGTACAAGGTCGCTGCAAAAAGGATATGCTTTTTATTATTCCCATACACCTCCCCCCTGCTTATAAGGGTAATCGCGGCAATGTACACTATAGGAATAGACACACACCACCAATAATTAAAAGAACCTAGTATGCTTATTCCCAATAATAAATTAATGCCTCTACAGGTTCCCATGGTCAGAGGGCCAAAAAAACCGTGATGTTTTGCTAAACTATCATACAAAAGAATAACCAAACCTAGAGCGGTAGCCGTTAAGCCACTTAAAGGGTTTACCAAAAAAGCGATCCCTGCCCCTAATGCCATTAATACGCCTCCGAATATGGCGGCCGATCTTAAAGGTACCAGACCAGAGGGAATAGGTCTTTCTGGACGTTCTGTTTTATCTATTTTATAATCGAAGACATCGTTTAACACCACTCCTGCAGCATACAACAGTACCGAAGACATTATCAATATTAGAATATGTTCTATATTATTGACGCTAGATGACTCCCCTAAAGTGGCGTGCATAAAAACTCCTGAGATAGCAGTACCGGCTAAAATGTCGGCCGCTGAAGTAGGTAGGTTTGCAGGTCTTGTAAGTCTTAAATATCCTTTAGTTACAGGATTCATTTATACAATCTTATCAGTATCTACCTTAGGCTCTTGCCCTCGTAAAACACTATTATCATTAAAGAGTTGGGTCTGATTGATTCCAGATGGGTTTAACCAGTCCGATTCCTTCATTTTTCCGTTCATTCCAAAAATATCCAAGGCATTTTGGTAACATGTCTTTCTCACATCTTCTCTAGATATACCTCTTTTTAACATCAAAGACGCTGTTTTTGGCACTGCTAAAGGATCGCTAACACCCCAATCTGCCGAGCTGTCTACGATAATATTGGTACTTCCAAATTTACGAACCACTTCAACCATTCGTTCATTCCCCATTTTTGTTTTAGGGTAAATGGTAAAAGCTGCCAAAAACCCACGGTCTAGAACTTCTTTTACCGTTTCTTCATTATTGTGGTCAATAACCACCATAGAGGGATCTAGACCATGCTCTAGACAAACTTCCATACTCTTAATTGTTCCGGCCTTTTTATCCCTATGAGGGGTATGTACCTGAACCGGCAAGTTCAATTCTTTAGCCAATTCTAATTGCGCCCTAAAATATTTATCTTCCGCAGGGGTCTGATCGTCGTAACCAATTTCTCCAATAGCCACTACGTTTTCTTTATGAACATATAACGGTAGTAATTCTAGCACCTGTTCCGCCAAGGCTTCATTATTGGCTTCTTTAGAGTTTAATCCGATAGTACAGTAGTGTTTAATACCAAACTGGCTAGCTCTAAAGGGCTCCCACCCTACTAAACTGCTAAAATAATCTTGAAAAGAACCCACTTGTGTCCGTGGCTGTCCCAACCAAAAAGAAGGTTCAATGATGGCTACCACTCCTGCCGCCGCCATAGCCTCATAATCATCGGTAGTCCTAGACGTCATGTGTACGTGCGGATCTATTATCATCATTTTCTCTTCCATAGTATACTTCTATATTTTTTTTAATATTTAATTATTCATATAATAGTCAACTTCCTTCTTTTAAACAATACTCCTCTACAGTCACAGATATTCGAGGTATAAAATCAGGAAATTCTCCAACGGATAAAATTACTGAATTAATAGGTTATAAGGACAACCTTTGCCCTTTTTTAAACCGCATTTAACAATCCCAAAATAGACATGTCGTTTCTAAAATAAGCTTAGAAACGACATATCTTACCAAACTTATTGACCCATTAATATTGTAAAGCCATCCAATCCAGGTTAGCAATCACCTGATCCTTATCCTTTTCATTAACAAAGACTAAACAAATAGTTCCGATTTCGGAACTAGGATTCACGGGAATCGAAATTTCCTTTTTTCGTCCCTCCTTCTTGTCATAATGATCAATAACCTGGGTTCCCATTACCTTTCCGGCAGCATTACCCTCGCGGACTTCAATCTTTCCATAGTATTGGGTATCGGGCCCAAAAAACATGGACAAGCGAACTCCTTTTAATCCAGCCAAGGATACATTATTAAATTTTAAAAAGGAATTATTTTTTATATCACCCACCATATTATCTCCCATGGCATCCCAAAAACTTAGGCCCTCACTTTTTTCATCGGCCATTTCGGCCTCATATTTTGGGTATTTAAAAATCACCTGGGCTCTCCCTTGCAACTTCGAATCTTCTAAATCTGTGGCTCCCTTATCCAAATAGGAAGCCATAACAACATATTTCCCCTCGGTCTTATTTACCATATGTTCTTTAAAACTAAGGACTCCTTCCAAGGGGAGTAGCGTTTCTTTTTTATTCATGCCATTCTCCAAGGACAAGATATAATCTACCATTTTCTCTACTTCCTCAACCTTTAACTGAGGATGGGCCGACATCATTCCTTCGCCCCAAACACCAGACCCTCCTTTTATAATCTTACTTATCAAATATGGTTTATCGGTCATGGAATAACGTTGAGAAATCTCTTTATAACTAGGCCCATTTACTTTAACATCGACAGCGTGACAGGCCTTACAATCGGTACCATCTATGAGAGATTTCCCCTCTGGAACCGTGTTTTGCTGATGGCCAAGGGTAGCCTTAACCATATCTTCACCTTCCGGGATATAATCAAAAGTTACTTTTACATCCTTAGAAGAAATACTCCCCTCCTCGCTACTTCCGTCCTGCGCATCCACCACACTCACTTTATACTTTACTTGACGGTTGTCCCAATAGGTGACATTTTCGGTGTCCAAGGCTATTTTTATCACTGGCTCATCATTACCCACCAATATTTCCTCGGTACTTTCACTGGTATTCCCTGCTTTATCAGTTACTTTTAAACGAACCGTATATTTTCCGGGTTCTGTAAAAGTAAAGGAAGGTGTTTCGCTTTTATCTTGTACGGTCTCTTGGGTAAAAAACCACTCATATTGCAGCTCCTCCTTGTCATAATCCTCCGATGCTG
Source organism: Arenibacter nanhaiticus (assembly GCF_900141935.1). Classification (GTDB taxonomy): domain Bacteria; phylum Bacteroidota; class Bacteroidia; order Flavobacteriales; family Flavobacteriaceae; genus Arenibacter; species Arenibacter nanhaiticus. The sequence continues at coordinate 66,701 of NZ_FQYX01000002.1, forward strand.
CCCCTGAGAATTGCACGGTAAAAGGATGTGCACCCACCATTTTATCGGCAGTAATTCTTGCTATCGGCTTTCGATTCCCACCTTCATAACTAATTCTATTTAAACGGGCATCCATGTTTTGGGAATTCCATTTTTGCCCGTATTCCAAAACATATAGGTTGCCATCAGAACCAAAGATCATATCCATGGGATGGGAAAACTCACTATTAGGCATAAATGGATCTGCCTTCACGTAATTCTGATTTTCATCTAAGGTTACTACATATATCCAATCTCTCATCCATTCGTACAAAAACAATTTCCCTTCAAAATAATCTGGAAAGGAATTAGTTGCACCAGGATAATCGGAAGCGCGAAAAACAGGTCCGGCCATAGGGTTCACCCCACCAGCTCCCAGCCAAGGGAATTCTTCGGACTCACCATAGGAAAACCAAATCATGGATTCCTGGGCCGCGGGCAATTCCCTAAGTCCGGTATTATTGGGAGAATCATTGATCAGTTTTTTTGCATTAAACTTGGCGCCAGGCGTCTTGGTCGCAAAATCATAATCATTATACAACTGATTATTGCCTCTTGTATAAGGCCACCCCCAATTGCCAGCCTTTCTTGCCTGGTTAAATTCGCCCATCCCGTGCGGACCTCGCTGAGGGTCATTTTTTCCGGAATCGGGACCTACATCTCCCCAATACAAATAAGCTGTTTTACTATCCACTGAAAACCTAAATGGGTTCCGAAGTCCCATCGCATATATTTCTGGTCTTGTATTTGGGGTGCCTTCTGGGAATAAATTTCCTGAAGGAATAGAATAACTACCGTCATCTTCTGGTCTAATCCTTAAAATTTTACCTCTTAAATCGTTGGTATTTCCTGCCGATCTTTGCGCGTCCCATAAGGCTCTTCCCTCACGCTCGTCTATTGGGGCAAATCCAGAGGACTCAAAAGGGTTGGTATTATCTCCCAAGCCAATATACAGATTGCCGTCAGCACCAAATTCTAAAGCTCCCCCACTGTGACAACATTTTCTTAAAGTCGGAATGGTCAGTAATTTTTTCTCGGAACCTAGGACCAGGGAATCGCCCACTAAGTCGAATCTAGAAACATATTGCTTGGACTCTTCCCCTGCAGCGGAATAAAATAAGTAGATCCAGTTATTTTCCCTATAATTAGGATCTACTGCCAATCCCAACAAACCATCTTCATTCCCGTAGAACAGATCTAATTGGGCGATGATCTTTGTTTCTTCGGCTTCAAAATCATAGAGTTTTAACTTCCCTCTTCGCTCCACAAACAAAATTCCTCTCCCCGGCAATTCATCGAGCTCCATAGGTTCGTTCAAATTAAAATCCAATACCTTACGAACGAATCTATTTTCTTCTGGAATTCTTTTTGTCCTGGCTTTGGTGTAATCCAATACATTTTCTCCCATGGCGTATTTAATACCTCCCAGCAAATGAGCCAAAAAAGCAGTATCTGTAAAGGTGTCATCGGTATGCCCCATTTCCGTATAAAAAGATCTGCCCCCATCGTAGTCATGATACCAAGAAATTGGATGATTATCCCCGTTTGTACCGCCTTCATAACTAGTCTCATCAATAGCTATCAACACATTTATATCGGGATTAATATCTTTAAAATTGTACCATTCATCAGTTTTGACCCAAATAGCCCCCAATGATTTTGTCGCCTGATGGGCTTTATTGGTCACCTTTAATGTTGCTTCTTGAACTTTTGGGTGTCCATCGAAATAAGCCCCTACCAGTTTATTATACCAAGGCCAATTATATTCGGTATCTGTAGCTGCATGAACACCTACAAAGCCACCTCCGGCCTGAATATATCTTTCAAAATCTGCTTGTTGAACATCATTTAAAACATCACCGGTGGTATTTAGAAAAACCACTGCAGCATATTCTCGTAATACTTCCTCTGTAAAGTCAGAAGCATCCTCCGATAATGTTATAGTTATATTGTTCTCAGCCCCTATTTTTTTTAAGGCTTCTATTCCGGCTTCGATAGATCCATGTCTAAAAGCTTCCGTTTTACTGAATACCAACAACTTTTCTTCCTTAGAAGTACAAGCCCCCAAAACACCTATTAAAAAAAGCATTAGAATGCCCTTAAACACATTTATCATATACCCTTAATTTGTTTTTTATATCTAGATTCTTATTAAAAGAAAAGCCCGGAGTGATTAAGTATGCTCATTTTACCATCACTTGATACTTTTTTTGCTCTTTATCTTAATTTTATCCAAAATTGTGCTACAATTTATAATTTTTGAGCTTATTATTGCAACTTCACATAAAAAAACACTTAAATATTAAGCATTTAACTATTAAAAGCACTAGATGAAACCTTACAACAAAATGATATTTAAAATTGTAAAATCACAAAGCATCCCAATACCCATACGTCCAGACGCCATACATTTCTCCACGAGAAAAACTGCCTAGCGATTCATTTAAAGAAAATACCACAAATCTCATTTAATTGCTAAAAGCCTAAAGTATTATAACTCAACCCTCATTTTTATGATACTTCCAAGAGTTCACCATTTTTTAAAACAAGTATAATCAAATGAAAATCAAAGTATCTATCCTCTTACTATTTTCTAGTTTTAGCATGCTTGCTCAAGAGCAACTATCATTGGAAAACATGAATGATTTCAGAAATCAATCAGGAAATTGGCAAATTATTGGCAATGTTTTAGCCAATCGAAACATTTCGGTACATCCGGAGCCCGCACCCGTATCAGATAAAACTTCTAAACGCCGTAAACGCAAAAAAAGGAAGTCGGCCCCAACATTAGCTGCTGTACAGACAGAAGCCGGAACCGGAATTCTATACAACAACTATAGCGAGACACAAAAAGACCATTTGTTGACAACATGGGAACACGGTGACCTAAAATTAGCATTGGAAGTACTTATTCCTAATGGTTCCAATTCTGGTATCTACTTACAAGGTCGATATGAAGTACAATTAAAGGACAGCTGGGGTGTTATGAACCCTACTTCCAGTGATATTGGTGGTATCCACCGAAATTGGGAAACAACACCAGGAAAGATATTTATGGGAATCCCCCCTTTAAGCAACCCAACAAAAGCTCCTGGCTTATGGCAAAAAATTGCCATTCACTTCCAAGCCCCAAGATTTAATGATGCTGGTGAGAAAATCGCCAATGCCAAGATAATCTCTGCGACCTTGAACGGTGTTTTAATCCATAGTAATGTAGAAATACCTTTGCCTACTGGAGGCCCTATTTCCAATACCGAAGTTGCAACCGGACCTTTGATGATACAAGGAGACCACGGCCCTATTGCTTTTAGAAATATAAAATACCAATTGTTGACAAACTCCAAGGTAGCCCTTAACGAGCTTTCCTATAAAACGTATAAAGGCGATTTTAAAGGTTTGGAAGATCTAGAGGCCGCAAAAGTTGTAAAGGAAGGAACTGCTAAAAATATCGATGTACATGTTACAGATGAAGAGGATGCCTACGGCATTACTTATTCTGGCAGCATCACTATCCCAGAAGATGACAACTATACCTTTGAAATTGGGTATACCGGTGGAGCTAGTTTTGCTATAGATGGTAAAACTATAGTTTCTAACAATTCCTCGGATTCCGAAGGCGTACTTTCTAAAGAAATTACTTTAAATGCCGGAACCCATTCCTTTACGATCACAAATATTAAAACGGCCGCATGGAGAGCCCCTCGATTAGGATTTACAATAAGCAGTGCTAAAACCAATCCAAAAAGTTTTCATGTAGTCGATTCATACCCTCCAAATGTAAATTCAGTGTCCCCTATATATGTTTCTGCCGAGGCCGATCCACGAATGCTAAGAGGATTTGTTAGCTTTAAAGGCAACCAACAACGTCTTTCCCATACGATAGGTGTCGGTACTAATGAGGGTCTTAATTTTGTTTACGATTTGGAATCGGCTAACCTTGTTGGCGTATGGCGAGGCAATTTTGTCAACGCTACCCCCATGTGGCATAGCCGTGGTAACGGTTCTTTTAACCCCGATGGTGCAGTACAATGGACTTTTTTAAATCAGCCATTAGCCCAACTCGAGGATTTAAATGCCCCTTTCCCTGCCACAGGAACAACTCCTGACTTTAAACCAGAAGGGTATAGTGTTGATACGATCGATGGTTTACCTATTTTTAAACATAATTATAAAGGAGCTTCCATCACTAATAAAATATATCCTAATAACAACAACACCCATTTAATTCACGAGATCAATGTTTCTGGTACTGTAGATGCCAATTGGTATTATAAAATAGCATCGGGCAAGGCAGAAAAACAAGCAGATGGTTCTTTTACCATCAACGACAAGGAATATTACGTCAATATTCTTTCGGGTCAACAGCCTATAGTTCGGGAATTAAATGGTGAGACAGAATTGTTGGTATTAGCCGATGGCAGTACTATAAAATATGAAATAATTTGGTAATAAACATGAGAACCTACATACATAACACTTTAAAAAAGACACAAACATTTGCTTTCATCAGCTTGTTTGCCTCTACAACTGCCTTATTTGCACAAAACACTCCTACCGAGGACGATTATTATAGGATCACTACTATCCCCACTCCAGAAGGAATTCTGGTAGAAGGAGGTGGTGTCGTATCCCTGCCTAATGGGAGTTTAGCGGTAGCTACCCGAAGAGGGGACGTTTGGACCATAGAAAACCCCTCAATGGCCAACGGCCAGCAGCCTGTTTTTAAAAAATTCGCTCAAGGCCTTCACGAGCCTTTAGGCCTTGCTTATAAAAACGACGCCTTATATACCGCTCAGCGAGGAGAATTGACCAAATTAAAAGATACTGATGGTGATGGGATTGCGGATGAATATAAAACCGTCTACGCATGGCCCCTATCTACTCATTACCACGAATATTCTTTTGGTCCTGTTTTAGCTCCCGATAACAGCTTTTTTGTCACTGCCAACGTTGCTTTTGGCAATGAGGAATGGTGGCGTGGAGAAAGCCGCAAACCTTGGCGAGCATGGACCATGAAAATCACTGAAGATGGTCAAATGGAACCATGGGCAACGGGAATGCGTTCTCCAGCCGGATACGGAATGGTAGATAACGAGTTATTCTATTCCGAAAACCAAGGAGACTGGGTTGGTTCTGGTGCTATTTGGCACCTTCCTAAAGGAACCTTTGCCGGACATCCTGCGGGACTAAAATGGTCTGGTCATAAAGACTCTCCTATTACCCTTACCGAAGAGCAATTCTATAGCAAAATAGACATGAGACAGGTAAAGGTAAATGGTCGTTATGTGAAGCCCGAGAATATCAATGATGAAAAAAATCCGGATTTTGCCTATCAATTTTTAGAAGATTTCCCAGGTTTAAAACTTCCTGCGGTCATTCTTCCTCATGGAATTTTAGGGATTTCGAACTCCGAATTAAAAGTTGATGAAACAAAAGGGAAATTCGGGCCTTTTAGCGGTCAGTTACTCGTTGGCGACATGGGACAAAGTAAAATTATGCGAGTAGTCCTAGAAAAGGTAAAAGGTGAGTACCAAGGGGTAGCCTTCGATTTTAGATCTGGATTCCAATCGGGTGTCATGCGAATGGATTTTGATAATGATGGACGACTATTTGTAGGAGAAACCAACAGGGGGTGGGGTTCTGCAGGAACTACCAATTCTGGATTAGAATTCCTTACTTGGACCGGCCGTATGCCTTTTGAGATGAAAACGGTAAAGGCGATGCCAGACGGATTTGAACTAGAATTTACCTTTCCCGTAGACAAGTCTTCTGCAGAAGACTTGGATTCCTATACTGGAAAAAGCTACATCTATAAATATCATGCCGCCTATGGTAGTCCACAGACCAATATAGAAGAAATTAAAATTAAAGGTGTAAAAGTAAGTGAAGACGGGATGAAGGTACGCGTGGTTACCGATAATCTTAGACCCTATTATGTACATGAGATTATGCTTGCCGGAGTAAAGGCAAAAACATCTTCCAATCCACTATTGCATCCTACTTTTTACTACACTCTTAACAATATTCCTGATGGTAATAAATTACCAGTATCCGAACTATCTACCAAAAGATCTAGTGCCAGAAAAAAAGTAGTTCCTAAAAAGGCCGCTCCTAAGCAAATAGCGACCAATATTAAAGTTTTAACGGATACCGAAATTCAACCATTTTTAACGAATAACACCTGTGTTGCCTGTCACCACAAGGACAAAAGGGTAATTGGCCCGTCATTTAAAGAAATTGCCAAACGCAATTATACGGACGAGAAAATTGTAGATTTAATCTACAATCCACAGCCTAAGAACTGGCCAGAATATGCTACTCCGATGGCACCTATGCCCCATGTTCCAAAAGATCAGGCATTAAAAATAGCGGCCTGGATAAATTCCTTGAAGAAATAATCCGACCCAATTCCCTATTAAAAAGGCCTCAAATCTATGATAGATTTGAGGCCTTTTTTTTATAACATTCCGATTCTTAGGAAGCAGTTAAGGTTTCCCAGGACAAGGATCCGTTTTCTATATTTTTTACCAGTTGCGGAAAGGCCGCCAACATATTCTTTGCCTTAGGGTTCTCTGAAACATAGCAACAAAGGGCACCCGCCTTGTTCTCAGCGATATTTTCACTGTGTAATAAACGTTCCATATCCATTAAAAGCGTATCGTCTATAAACTTCGCCACAGGCCTCCAAAAACAGGGATCTACCTCTCTTGACGCCGCCCAGCGTTCATGCCCATAATCTGATATAATCCTGGCGAGGTCAGCATTGGCTCTTTCATCTACCGATAAAATCTGCCTTAAATCTTGTTGCATAAAGGCAGCCTTTAAATACATTTGATTCCATTGCTGATCATTAAAATATAATGCAGGGTACGGATTATTCATGGTAATAGCATCGAAGACAGTCGCTATATTGGTCCTCAAGGCTTCCACAGCCTGATTTTTATAATCTGAAGGATTTGGTAAAAGGACTAAAAACTTTAAAAAAGTCTCCAATTCACTTTTGTCTGCCACTTGGATAATATTAGCAACTTTAGTTTTGAAAAAAGTAGCATTTTCTTCCAACACCCTCACCAAAAGATAAATTCGGCCCAATTCATGGATGGTGGCTTTCTGTGTCTCTAGATACTCCCACAATTCTGTATCTCCTGTAGTTATGGGGCGTTCGTTTAATTTTATTTTCGAAGGAATCAGACTGTAGGTCAAATATAAGTCTTTGGTCGATTCGGCTTCCAGAATATGATTTATTTTAAATAACAGCCATTGCTTCTCATCTTCGGCCAAATTATTCTCCAATATTTTAAACAACTGCTTACTTACATTTTTAAACAACATATTTCTTTTCAAATCTTTAAATTTAACGTCACAACATTCAAGTTACTTCCTAAACAACAGCAACTTACCCCACAATGAGGCTTATTTGTTGTAAACTAAAGAATAAATATAAAACTATATCATTATATATTATGGCCCTTAGGGCTATTCTTTCTATTTTTGAGATAGAATTAAGGAATTATGTTAGGTTTAAAATTACCCACAGACCCTAGATGGGTCAATATTGTAGAAAAAAATATCGATGAGATATTGACGGATCACGCCTATTGCGAGCAAAAGGCCGCAAGTACTGCTATTTCGTTAATTGTTAGTTTTCCGGAATACACAGACCTTATCCAAGAAATGATAGCCTTATCTAGGGAAGAAATGGGCCATTTTAAGATGGTACACGACCGGATTTTAGAACGAGGAAAAACCTTGGGAAGAGACCGAAAGGACGACTATGTTATTGCTCTGATGAAGTTTTTTCCAAAAGGAGGCAGTAGAACCACGCAGCTCGTTCATCGATTACTGTATGCTGCCTTAATAGAAGCACGTAGTTGTGAACGATTCAGATTACTATCGGAACAACTTGAAGACAAGGAATTGGCAGCCTTTTATCACAAACTCATGATTAGCGAAGCTGGCCACTACACTATGTTTTTAAAGTTCGCCAGACAATATGGCGATCGCCAGGAGGTTGACAGCAAGTGGGAAGCCTTACTGACCTATGAAGCCGAAATAATGAAGGATCTTGGAAACAAAGAATCGGTACACGGCTAAAGACAAAAGGTATTAACAATGCTTTGAACAAGCTTTGTTAATACCTTTATAAAACGCCTTAGAACCATCTAATCGATAATACCCTCTCAGTTTTCTGTATAGTACAGCGTTTTTATAATTCCATCGGAAAGCCCAATTTTTGGCACATGAATTTTTTTAACCCCCAACCATTTGGCGGCGTTAATAAATATCCGGGTCGCGTGGATGATAACATCGGCCCTATCTGGATTTAAGCCCAATTCTGATACCCTTTCTTCGAAGGTAAGGCTTTGCAAAAAATGATATTGCCCCTTTAACCATACATAAGACAAGGGATCTCCCAGCTTTCTGCCCGACATTTTGTGCAACTTATTGATATTCCCCCCCGAACCGATGATTGATAAGTTTGCCAGTCCTTTTACATTATTTTTTAGCCAAAGCTCCAATTCCTTCCAAAGGCCCTCATCGACCATATCATTTAATAATCGTACGGTTCCTATTTTAAAGGACTGGGAGATTTTTATTTCCCCTTCAGTAAATACGGTAAATTCCGTACTTCCCCCACCTACATCGATATAGAGGTAATTTTCATCCTTTTTAATGACATTTTTTAGGTCTGTAGACGCTATTATAGAAGCCTCTTTTTCCCCATCGATGATTTCTATGTTGACGCCCGAGGCATCAAAAATTCCGGCAATCACCTCTTCCCCATTCGCGGCTTCTCGCATAGCAGATGTGGCACAAGCCATATATTTTTCTACCCCATGTACCTTCATCAGTAACTGAAAGGCTTTCATGGCATTGACCAAACGATCGGTGTTCCTATCAGAAATCCTTCCGTTTACAAAGACATCTTCTCCTAAACGAATTGGAAGTCTCACAAGAGCACTCTTTCTAAAGAGCGTTTTTTTACCTTCTTCCTCGATAACGTTATGGGTCAATAAACGGATTGCATTGGATCCTATATCTATAGCGGCAAATTTACGTACTTTCAATAGTCAATAATTTTAAGAATTTAATTTATTTAGGTAATAGTCGTACATCGCAAATTGAGAACGGACCTTCTTTTGGTCATTTTCCCTATAAGCATTATCCTGTTTTTCGGAAAAAACACGTGCTTTTACATTGTCTTGCCAACAAATTTCGAAAGTATCCAACAATTCTTGTTTAACATCCTGATCATAGATAGGCACTCCCACCTCTACACGGTAATCTAAATTTCTAGTCATCCAATCTGCTGATGATATATAAACTTTTGGACTACCATCATTCCCGAAAATAAAAACTCTTGGATGCTCCAAGAATTTATCGACAATACTGATTGCTTCAATATTCTCGCTCATTCCCTTTACTCCAGGTACCAAACAGCAAATTCCTCTTATTATCAATTGAACCTTTACCCCTGCCTGACTGGCTTCGTACAATTTATCGACCATTTTATAAGAAGTAAAACTATTCATTTTAATTTTTATAAAGGCTTCTTTTCCTTCCTTTGCATTTCGTATTTCCTTATCTATCAGGCGTTTAAAAACATTCTTAGTATAATGAGGAGAAACTACAAGGTGTTTATATTTGTTGATTTTATAGGTAGTCTCAAAGAAATCGAAGACTTTGTTCAGTTCTTTCAAGATTCCTTGATGGGCTGTAAACAAGGTATAATCGGTATATATCTTAGCCGTGGACTCGTTAAAGTTCCCAGTACTCAAAAACCCGTATCGCTTTATTTCGTTTCCTTCTTCGCGTTCTACCAAACAGATTTTACTGTGAACTTTAAGTCCGCGGACACCAAAGATCAGTTTCACACCCTCTGCTTGCAATTGCTCGGCATATTTAATATTTGCCTGCTCATCAAATCTTGCTTGCAACTCTATCTGCACCGTTACATGCTTTCCATTTTTTACGGCATTGATCAAAGACGCGGCAACTTGTGAATTATTAGCGAGTCTATAGACCGTAATTTTAATATTGCGAACCTTAGGATCTAAGGCCGCTTCTCTCAAAAATTTTATAATATAGGAAAACGTCTGAAATGGAGTGTATTGCAAAAAGTCCTTCTCTGCAATTCGTTCAAAAAGGCTTCCTTCCATAGAAATCCCTTTTACCGGTAAAGGCAATATTTTCTCATACATCAAATCCTGCCTTCCTAAGCTAGGGAACCCCATATAATCACGTCGATTATGATATCTTCCTCCCGGAATTACACTATCGGTATCCTCTACATCCATTTTATCTTTCAGGAAGGTCAAAGTATCTTCCCCTATATTCTTATCGTATACGAACCGTACCGGGTCACTTATTTTACGATGCTCTACACTAGAGGAAATCTTTTCAATAAAACTCTTGCTTAGATCATTATCCATATCGAGCTCGGCATCCCGCGTAATTTTGATCATATGTGCCGATATAGATTCGTAATCGAACATATTGAAGACACTTCCCAAACAATACCGGATCACGTCGTCCAACATAATAATATAACTCCTATCTCCCTCCTTAGGCAAGACTACAAACCTGTCTATTTCTTTAGGAATCTCAATAAGTGCATAGCGTTTTTCTTTTTTTCCAATGGTCTTATCATCGGATTTTTTCAAGATCAGTTTTATTGCCAAGTATGCCGCGGTATCATTCAGCATTGGGAATTCTGTAAGATCATTTAAAATAATGGTCATTAAAACAGGACTCACCTTTTCCAGAAAGTAATTTTTTATAAACTGGGATTGCCCTTCAGATATTTCCGTTTCATTGATCAGGAAAATATTCTTGGTCTCCAATTCGGCTTCAATATCCCCTAGTATTTCTAAACTTCTAGTTTGTTGATTAATTACTATGTTGGTTATTTCTTCTAGGAGATCTTTTGCCTTTTCTCCTCCCAGAACACTTTTTCCCGTTTTACCTGCATCTACAATTCTTTTTACCGTTGCATAGCGCACCTTAAAGAATTCGTCCAAATTATTAGAAAAAATCCCTAAAAACCGAAGTCGCTCAATTAGGGGAACATTTATATCAGCACTCTCTTGCAGTACTCTGGCATTAAAACTTAACCAACTAATTTCTCGGTTAATATATTGGAATTTATTTTTATTCATTTATTTTAATTGTTTCGGAAATAACGTTCGAACCGTAGTTCCCTTTTCAACGGTATTCCAATCATTTGTATCAAATTTTAACTGCACCAGACCACTGGTAGAAACATTGTTTATATATTGGTTTCCTAAAGAATTTGCTATATGGGTAAAGGCCTCATTATGACCAAAAATCATAACTGTCTCTAGCTTATTGTCCAAATTCCTTATAAACTGATAGACATCCTCTCCTGAAAAATCGTACAATTGATGCACTACTTCTAACTGCGAAAACGGCACATTGACAGTTCTTAAAAAAATCATAGCCGTATGCAATGCCCTATTGGCCGGACTGGAAAATGCGGCATCGATTTTCACAGGAGCAGCACTAAAGGTACTCGCCACCAATCCTGCATCTTTTATTCCTCTTTCCATTAAAGGCCTGTCTCTATCGGACACCTTATATTCCCAGGATGATTTACCGTGTCTCATTAAAATTAAGGTTTTCATGTGTACAATTTTATGGTTTTATTGATTCACTAATTCCCTCCCAAAACACCCGTGAGAAACAAGAACGGTACCGACTTTCTATTAGGGTGCCAGTCGTTCTATTTTCCAGTCAAAATCTGGCTGCAGGCTATAACGGATCCTATCGTGTAAACGGTTGGGCCGTCCCTGCCAAAATTCTATTGAAACGGGCTTTACGATGAAGCCGCCCCAATACATTGGTCGCTCTACCTCCTTATTTTCATAAGACCTTTCCAAATCCTTTAATTTCTCCTCTAAAAACTCTCTATCCGGAATTACGGAACTCTGACGAGAGACTATAGCCCCTAATTTACTCCCTAAAGGTCTGGACTCAAAGTAGCCATCGGATAAATTTTCGGCAATTTTTTCGGCATTCCCTTTTATGATGACCTGTCTTTCCATATTAGGCCAAAAAAATGAAATACAAACTTTAGGATTTTGGGCGATGGCCTTTCCTTTTTCGCTTTCGTAATTGGTATAAAATATAAAGCCTTCATAGGTGTATTTCTTTAATAATACCACCCGATTTTTTGGAAAACCATCTAAACCTACCGTGGATACCGTCATAGCATTGGGCTCATCTACTCCTTCCGAAGCCTCTACCTCATAAAACCACTTTTGAAACAATTCCATAGGATTAGCAGAAATAGCACCTTCTGTCAGGGCACTTTTCTCATAGGATTTTCGATAATTCCCTAGGTCTTTTTGCATGTGAAATCTTTAATATTTTGAACAATACTAGTATTTACACAAATTTGCGCAAAACAAACCTAATCACGAAAAGTACATCGGTTTATTTTGGATATGTTTCCTAATTAAAACAAACTATTATTAATAGTACAAGATTTTAACGAAGAAGATATAGAATATATTTTGAACGCATGGGATCGGGAACATTTTTTATTTTATATCGCTATATATGGCAAATATACCCCATGAAAATACACCCTTTTTCCCTAAAATTTGAATATTTTATAAATGATGTAAATTTCTCTTGCGTCAGTGTACAGGATTCCCCTATTTACGATTCCCCTAATACACCTTAATGAACATCAATTAACTTCCACTCCTATCACTCCTAAGGGCAATGATTCATTTACTGGTTATTTTGCGTTAGGGACCGCGGCGGCATCCCCGCAGCAGCGCAAGGGATATAGCCAAGGGCCCGCCCGACGAAGGAGGGAACGCCCAAAGTAAATTGTTAAAGGCTATAGGAATCCAGAATCGACATTTTTTAATTGGGTCCGATCATTTTTATGAGACCTAGCATCAATAAAAACCTACAGGTCAAACTCCTTGCCGTCATCAGCCAGGGCGACGTTGGAGAAAATTGTCTCAGCCTCTTCTTTAAACAGCTCTATAGATTTATAGCGGGTTGAAAAATGCCCTAGAATAAGTTTGCCTACATTGGCCGCTTTAGCAATACTTGCTGCTTCCTTTGCAGTGGCATGTTTTGTTTTTGGCGCCAAATCTTTTTCGGTCTCCAAAAATGTAGCCTCGTGATACAATACATCTACATCTTTAATCAGTGGAACAATCGATGTTGTATAGGCAGTATCGCTGCAGAAAGCATAGCTCTTAGGCTTTGGAGGATCAAAAGTGAGCTCGGCATTTGGGACAAGTTTATTATCATCTAATCTAATATCCTTTCCATTCTTTATATTCTGATAATAGCAGCGATCTATTCGATATTTTTCGGCTGCCGCGACATTTAATTGCCGTAACCCCGGCTTTTCCTTGAACAAAAAACCATTGGTATAAACTCTGTGTTGTAGTGGAATGGTAGAAACGCTTACCGTATCGTCCTCAAAAATAAGTTCTGAATCCGAAGACGTTAATTCATGAAACAACAGCGGATAATTGGTCCAGGAATCTCCAAGCTTTAAAAGTAGGGTTAAAGCTTCCTTGATGCCTTTGGGCCCGTATACGTGTAATGGCGTTTTTCTTCCCAACAAACGAAAGGTGGAGACTAGCCCTGGTAAGCCAAAAAAATGATCTCCGTGTAAATGTGAAATAAAAATATGGTTGATCCTGGAAAACCTGACCTTATTCTTGCGCAATTGTACCTGGGTACCTTCCCCGCAATCTATTAAAAATAGGTGGTTTTTAATTTCGAGAACTTGGGCTGTAGGATTATTTAAAGACCTTGGTGTAGCCGCATAACAACCCAGTATATTTAATTTCATATGTGGATATTTATTGTTTTTTACCGGTCATACTTCGGCTGCGCTCAGTACAAGCATGTAAGTCCCCTAACTGAATCCGTATTTCCGACCAGTCTTCGGTCATGCTCATTTCATAAGGTTTATAATTTGTATGGACAGCGATTTTCATGTTCGCTGAACACAAATTTTTCCCTTACCCGGACTAGAGATTCAACTACGGATTTCTGTTTAGAAACCAGCTTTTGGGTCTAGGGTATACGTTGAAAGGCAAGCGTAAATTTAGGCCGTCCAAGGCCTCCCAAATAATTATAGAAACAACGGTGTTAGATTAAAGGACCTTAACTTACAGCTCCAAATCTCTTTCTATTTCTTCCATTTCTATAATATCCATCGCCTCTTGCAAGGTTGGCACCACACAAATCTTGTCTGGAACCTCCTCATAAGAAACCTTATCGGTCACCAAAACAAATGATTTTTTTGATTTGCGATGGGTATCAGAAATTTCCAAAAATTCCAATACGTGATCCGGTGTAAGTTTAGAAAATGAAAAAAGGTTTAAAACGATATGATCATTTTTAATTTTTGGATACGCTTCATTTAGATTACTCAAAAAACTATTTAATGAGGTATTCTCTTGAAGAACAACTGTGGTATTCCCTTCTTTAGTCAGAATCATAATAACATTATTTAATTTTTGATGCCAATAAATAAATCACTGCCATACGAATGGCCACACCATTTTCTACCTGATTTAGAATAATGGATTGTTTCGAATCTGCCACATCGCTGGTTATTTCCACACCTCGATTGATGGGTCCAGGGTGCATGATCACTATTTCCTTGTCCAAGCTGTCTAGCAAGGCCTTGTTTACCCCAAACTGTTGGGTATATTCCCTTGTTGTCGGAAAATAACTTATATCGAGTCGTTCATTTTGAATCCTGAGCATATTGGCAACATCGCACCAATTTAAAGCTTTCCGCAAATCTGTTTCCACCGTCACCCCCAAAGACTCTATATATTTGGGCATTAAAGTTTTAGGACCACAAACCTTTACGTTTGCTCCCTGCAATTTTAAGGCAAAAATATTGGATAACGCTACTCTTGAGTGTAGAATATCGCCAACGATCACCACGTTTTTCCCAGCCACATCGCCTAATTTTTCCCTGATAGAATAAGAATCCAGTAAGGCTTGGGTAGGGTGTTCGTGGGCACCATCTCCAGCATTAACGATAGCTGCCTTTACATGTTTCGACAAAAATATTCCTGCTCCGGGATTGGGGTGACGCATCACCACCATATCTACCTTCATCGAAAGAATATTGTTAACGGTATCGATAAGGGTTTCCCCTTTTTTCACAGAAGATTGTCCTGCAGAAAAATTGACGACATCGGCCGATAATCTTTTTTCTGCCAATTCAAAAGAGAGTCTTGTACGGGTACTATTTTCAAAAAAGATATTCGCAATAGTAATATCGCGCAATGAAGGTACTTTCT
Organism: Arenibacter nanhaiticus; assembly: GCF_900141935.1. Lineage (GTDB taxonomy): Bacteria > Bacteroidota > Bacteroidia > Flavobacteriales > Flavobacteriaceae > Arenibacter > Arenibacter nanhaiticus. The sequence continues at coordinate 82,042 of NZ_FQYX01000002.1, forward strand.
TTATGGATCGGTTGATAACCTCTTTAAAATGATCTGCTGTTTCTAAAATGAGCTGAATATCCGATTCTTTAAGATATTTAATTCCCAACAAGTGATTTACACTTAATTCAGCCATGTTTTAATTTTTTACTAAATATATAACATCTTCCCCATCGTTCTCTTCCCACAGAACCTTTACTTTCTCCCCATTTATAGCATCGACTTGACGTCCTCTATAATTGGGTTGAATAGGTAAATGTCTGCTAAAACGACGATCTATTAACGTTAACAACTCTATTTCTAATGGTCTTCCAAAAGATTGGATTGCCGTTAAAGCTGCCCGTATACTGCGTCCTGTGTAGAGGACATCGTCTACAAAAACCACTTTTTTATCTTCTACCAGAAAATCTATTTTGGTTTTATTGGCTTCCAAGGGTTTTTCTCCCCTTCTAAAATCGTCCCGATAAAAGGTAATATCCAGGAAGCCTAGATTTATTTCTTTTACCCCGTATTCTTCTTTTAGGAGTTTTGCAAGTCTTGCCGCCAAAAAGGTACCTCTGGGTTGTATTCCAATAAGCACGGTATCCTTAAAATCCAAATGATTTTCTAATAACTGACAAGCCAAGCGATGCAGGATGATATTTATTTCTTTCGAGGAGAGTAATATTTTTTGACTCATAGACAATTTGGCCAACGCTTTTGATTCACAAAAATAGGAATTTCTAACTAAAAAAAATCGTTTGCTATCAAATATAGCAACTAAAATATTCAATCTAATCTAAACAAAAGATTTATTATCTACTAACCTCCTGAAAGACATGAAACAAAAAGCAAAAAAAAAGCCTGGACGGTTGTCCAGGCTTTTCCAATAAAATTAACAAAAGCTTATTTCTTCTTCTTGTCGTTAGCTTCCATTTTTTCTTTCAACGCTTGTAATGCTTCGTTAGCATCCCCTAAAGTAGGTTTAGCCTCATCAGCAGAAGCAACAGCTTTTTTAGCAGCAGCTTTTACATTACGTTGTTCTTCTTCTCTAAAGATTGCAGTGTGACTAGCAACAACTCTCTTGAATTCTTTGTTGAATTCAATGATTTTAAATTCTGCTTCTTCACCTTTTACCAATTTCTTGCCATCTTCTTTTTCTAAATGACGAGCTGGTACGAATGCAACGATATCTTCGTTAAATTCAATAGTAGCACCTTTATCAACTAATTCAGCAATGGTACCTTTATGTAAAGTATCAACTGCAAATTCGTTTTCGTACTTATCCCAAGGGTTTTCAGTAGTTTGTTTGTGACCTAAGCTTAACTTACGACCTTCAACATCTAATTCCAATACCTCAACATCTAATTTATCACCTACGGTTACAAATTCAGATGGGTGTTTAATTTTCTTAGTCCAAGATAGGTCAGAGATGTAAATCAATCCATCGATACCTTCTTCTAATTCTACGAATACACCAAAGTTGGTAAAGTTTCTAACGATACCGTTATGCTTAGAACCTACAGGATATTTATCAGTAATATCAGTCCATGGATCTGGAGTCAATTGCTTAATTCCAAGAGACATTTTACGGTCTTCTCTATCCAAGGTCAATACTACAGCTTCTACCTCATCTCCAACTTTTACGAAATCCTGAGCGGAACGTAAATGTGTAGACCAAGACATTTCAGAAACGTGGATCAATCCTTCAACACCTTCAGCAACTTCGATAAACGCACCGTAATCTGCAATAACAACTACTTTACCTTTAACTTTGTCACCAATTTTGATGTCTTCGCTAAGAGCATCCCAAGGATGTTTCTCTAATTGCTTAAGACCTAATTGGATTCTAGATTTGTTCTCATCGAAATCAAGGATAACAACGTTCAACTTCTGATCCAATTCCACCACCTCATTTGGATGGTTGATTCTGCTCCAAGAAAGATCGGTAATGTGTACTAGACCATCAACACCACCAAGATCGATAAAGACACCGTAAGAAGTAATGTTTTTAACAACACCTTCCAATACTTGTCCTTTTTCCAATTGACCGATGATTTCTTTCTTCTGCTCTTCGATATCAGCTTCGATTAACGCTTTATGAGAAACAACTACGTTTTTGAACTCATGGTTGATTTTCACCACTTTAAATTCCATAGTCTTATTCACATACTGGTCGTAATCGCGAATAGGCTTAACATCGATTTGAGAACCTGGCAAGAATGCTTCGATACCGAAAACATCTACGATCATACCACCTTTTGTTCTGCATTTCACAAAACCACTAACAATTTCTTCATTGTCGTGAGCGGCATTCACTCTATCCCAAGCCATGATAGTTCTTGCTTTTCTGTGAGAAAGCACTAACTGACCACTTTTATCCTCACGGATATCTATCAATACTTCTACTTTATCACCAACTTTTAAGTCAGGATTGTAGCGAAATTCGTTCAGTGAAATTACACCTTCAGACTTTGCGTTAATATCAATAATAGCTTCGCGTTCGGTCAAGTATACTACTGTACCTTGAACCACTTCTTCGTCTGCTGTATCTACAAAGTTTTCAGCGACCAAGATTTCAAATTCCTTTAATTTAGAATCATCTACACGCTCAATTCCTTGCTCATACTTGTCCCAGTTAAAGTTTTCCAAAAATTCTTTTGGATCCTGTACTTGGGCCGCAACCTTTGTTTCTTGTGTGGCTTCTGTAGATTCCTCTACCTGCGCCGTTTTTTTGTCTTCAGCCATTTGCTGATAAATAATTTGTATTCCACGGAGATGCAAGAGTTAAACAATACCTGTGAAAGATGTTATATTAGATTTTTTTTTACTTCCCTTTCTCCTCTTGATGTTTTGTTTAAAAAAGGTGTGCAAAAATACAACTTTAAAATGATTTAACAAACTCTAAAACCTATTGATAATTAATATTTTAACTATTTCGTAGAATGTAACGGGAAAGAATTGAATTTTACTTATCTTGATTACTGAAGAATTAACCGTTAAAAAAAAACGATTATGAGCATAAAAACAAAATATCAGGAAGTTTTAAACCTAGGCAAGGCCCTAGAAATCAAAAATGGCGACGTAAAGGAGGAAGATGGTGTTTTAAAGATTAAAGGAGAAGCCAACACCCAATACGAAAAAAACTTATTGTGGGATAAAATAAAGGAAATCGGAGGCGAAAAGCCTTCGGATATCAAAGCAAACATAACTGTTGCCGACGACAGCGTGTATCACAGGCATACCGTACAAAAAGGCGAGTCCTTAAGTAAGATATCCAAACACTACTATGGCGACCCTATGAAGTATCATAAAATTTTTGAGGCCAACAGTGATATTCTAAAAAACCCAGATATTATTCATCCTGATCAGGTTTTAGTAATCCCCAATTTATAAGGGGTGTATAAATAAAAAAAGCCTCTTTTAAGAGGCCTTTTTTGTTACTTTTCTTTTTCAATAATACGGAGCGCAAAATTGAGGATCCTGTCCAATTGTTCTTTTAGCCCCATATCACTATTATCGAATTCTATGGAGTTTTCTGCAATTTTCAAGGGAGAAAACTCCCTGTGCGAATCTATATAATCTCTTTGTTGTACATTTTTAAGAACGTCTTCATAGGTCACCTTTTCACCTTTCCCCAAAAGCTCCTTATACCTTCTTGCCGCCCTTGTTTCAGGGGAAGCCGTCATAAATATTTTAAGTTCGGCATCAGGAAAAACCACGGTCCCAATATCTCTTCCATCCATTACAATTCCCTTATCCTTTCCCATTTCTTGTTGCATGGCTACCAATTTAAGGCGTACCGCTTCAATAGTAGCGACCCGGCTTACCTGCCTGGAAACTGCTAGGGTTCTAATTTCTTGCTCTACATTTTCATCGTTTAGATACAATTCCGAAAACCCTAAGGCTTTGTTATAGACAAATTTCAGATTAATATTGGGCAGCGCCTCCAGCAGCCCGTCAATATTATCTTCTTCGCCCCCAACGTATCCGTGACGCATGGCAAAAAGGGTCACCCCTCTGTACATAGCTCCTGTATCTACGTAAATATAACCCAAGGATTTAGCCAATTGTTTGGCAATAGTACTTTTTCCCGTTGATGAAAATCCATCAATTGCAATTGTAATTTTTCCCATGTAGTTAAAATAAAAAGAATAAACGAATTTTCGAAGGATTCCTTATAAATCCAATGGTTACTTAATAAAACGGAAGGTGTCTCAAAAATCCTATGAAGACACCTTCTTTAATCCTTTAGAGACTTTTTGCATTTTTAACCGACTCTTCGGTAATAGCAACATCTATTACTTCTTGCATATCGGTAACATAATGAAAAGTCAAGCCACTTACATACTCCTCTTTAATCTCTAAAATATCCTTCCTATTATCTTCACAAAGGATAATTTCTTTGATTCTAGCACGTTTAGCGGCTAATATTTTCTCTTTAATACCACCCACGGGCAACACTTTACCTCTAAGGGTAATTTCCCCTGTCATGGCCAAGCTTTTCTTCACTTTCTTTTGCGTAAACAAAGACACCAAGGAAGTCAGCATTGTAATACCTGCACTTGGACCATCTTTTGGAGTTGCCCCTTCTGGCACGTGGATATGTACATTATACTTATCGAATACCTCAGGATTGATACCAAACCTATCGGCATTAGATTTAATAAACTCCATAGCTATAGTTGCCGACTCTTTCATTACTTTCCCCAGGTTCCCAGTAATGGTCATAGTACCTTTCCCCTTTGACAAAATAGATTCTATAAAAAGAATATCTCCACCAACACTAGTCCATGCCAGTCCGGTTACGACCCCAGCCACATCATTGTTTTCGTACTTATCGCGTTCCATACGCGCGGGTCCCAATACTTTTTCTACATCCTCAAAAGTCACCTTAAGATTATACTCTTCTTCCATAGCGATAGATTTTGCTGCATTACGCACCATTTTCGCTATTTGTTTGTCCAAGGATCTTACTCCGGATTCTCTTGTGTAACCTTCCACAATTTTTTCTAATTGCGGCTTGGCAATTTTCAGATCCTTAACCGTTAAGCCGTGTTCTTTTAATTGCTTAGGCAACAAATGTCTTTTGGCGATCTCTACCTTTTCTTCTATAGTGTATCCGGTAACGTTAATAATCTCCATTCTATCTCTAAGCGCCGGCTGAATTCCGGAAAGATTATTAGCTGTAGCAATAAACATCACCTTAGACAAATCATAGCCCATTTCAAGGAAATTGTCATAGAATTCAGAATTTTGTTCTGGATCCAAGACCTCTAACATCGCCGAAGAAGGGTCTCCTTGATGGCTATTGGAAAGCTTATCTATCTCGTCTAAAATAAACACTGGGTTAGATTTCCCTGCCTTTTTAAGACTTTGGACTATTCTTCCTGGCATAGCCCCGATATAGGTTTTACGATGTCCTCTAATTTCTGCTTCATCGCGCAACCCTCCTAACGAAATACGCACATATTCTCTACCCAAGGCCTCGGCTACCGATTTCCCTAAGGAAGTTTTTCCTACCCCTGGAGGTCCGTACAAACATAAAATAGGAGATTTCATATCGTTTCGCAGTTTCAATACCGCCAAATACTCGATAATCCTTCTCTTTACGTCCTCTAGTCCGTAATGGTCCCTATCCAATATTTTCTGAGCTCTTTTTAAATCGAATTTATCCTTGGAAAACTCGTTCCAAGGCAGGTCCAAAAACAGATCCAAATAATTCCTTTGAATAGAATATTCGGCAACTTGGGGATTCATTCTCTGAATCTTTGTCAATTCTTTCTCAAAATGCTCCTTAACTTCCTTGGACCATTTTTTCTTTTTAGCCCTAGCGCGCATTTGCTCAACCTCTTCCTCATAAGACAAGCCACCCAATTCTTCCTGAATGGTTTTCATTTGTTGGTGCAGGTAATATTCGCGTTGCTGCTGATCCATATCACTTCTTACCTTGGATTGAATATCATTTTTCAATTCCAATTTCTGAAGTTCAACATTCATATATTTCAAGGCTGCTAGCGCCCTATCTTGAAGATTCGGAATCTCCAAAAGTTCTTGTTTCTCCTTAACACTCAAGTTGAGATTGGAAGACACAAAATTAATTAAGAACGAATCGCTTTGAATGTTCTTAATAGCAAAAGAAGCTTCGCTAGGAATATTAGGGTTGTCCCTTATAATCTGCAAGGAAAGCTCTTTAATAGACTCTATAATGGCTGAAAATTCCTTATTATCCTTGCCCGGCCTTACTTCTTTCACCTCTCTAACCGTAGCGGTCAAATAAGGTTTTTCAGTAAGGACCTCAGCTACTTCGAATCGTTTTTTCCCTTGAATGATGACGGTAGTATTCCCATCGGGCATCTGAAGCACTCTGAGAATCTTGGCTACGGTACCCAAGGTGTTTATGTCATTAACACCAGGGTTTTCTGTTTCTTCATCCTTTTGAGAAACTACACCGATAACCTTTGATCCATTATTGGCGTCTTTTATTAACTTGATAGATTTATCCCTTCCTGCGGTAATCGGAATAACGACACCGGGAAATAAAACGGTATTGCGCAATGGCAAAATGGGCAAAGTTTCCGGTAAGGCCTCATTGTTGATTTCCTCCTCATCTTCCGGTGTCATCAAAGGAATTAATTCCGAATCCTCATCTAGCCCTTGCAGTGACATACTGTCAAAATTTATATTCTTCAATTTACTCATATTATTTATTCGGTCATTCTGTCATAGAAAGACAGTAGGACTATTTATATTTATTCAAGATACTTTGTTCTAACCTCCTATAAACATAGGAGCTGACAACTTATTGTTTTGTTTTCCACTCTGTTTTTGCAATTGTTGTGCCAACAAAGAAAAACTTTAATAAAAATTCCAAGCGCAACTTTCACTAGGTATAGCAGTGCAGTAATAACGGTAAGAACTTTACATCAACAAAGATCCTAAACGACGGTATTTCATCAAAACCATCCTTAATCAACAAAATATTACGGCACTTTTTACAGTTCTTTTTTAGTTTGATGTACTCTAGTCAACATTAGAGCCCCCAGCACGAAAATAAGACCTAGAAAAATGATTGCATTTCGCAGATTCCCGGTAACCTGAGCCACATAGCCATACATAAAAGTCCCCAACACAATCCCAATTTTTTCGGCAACATCGAAAAAACTAAAGAAGGAAGTAGTATCTGTTGTATCTGGAATAAATTTGGAATATGTAGACCGGGAAAGGGCTTGAATACCACCCATCACTATCCCGACAAATCCTGCTGCAACATAAAAATCTATGGGAGTAACCACAAAATAGGCATAAATACAGATCAATACCCATAGGGCGTTTACAACGATCAGGGTTTTAATGTTTCCAAACATTTTGGAGGCCCTGGCCGTTACTGTTGCTCCCAAAATTGCCACCAACTGTATCAACAAAATACTAACAATTAACCCAGTCGTTCTTTCTCCATCGGATCCCCACTGAATTTCTTCTTCCCCAAAAAAAGTAGCGATTAACATTACGGTCTGTACCGCCATACTGTACACAAAGAAGGCACCCAAATATCTTTTCAACTGCACTTGGTCGCCTAATTGATGCCACACACTTTTAAGCTCTTTAAACCCGTTTAGCAGAATATGTTTTCTTTCGCCCTCTTTTTTATATCCTTTAGGCAATCTAAAAAAGGTATATTGGGCGAATAATGCCCACCAAACACCTACGGTTAAGAAAGAATACCTCATCGCTTTAATTTCAGCTACTCCTGCCGCATCTGTCTCTATCCCAAATAAACTTGGATGCATTACCATCGCTAAATTTACCAGCAGCAAAAGAACGCTCCCGATATACCCCAAGGAGAACCCCTTAGCACTTATCCTGTCTTGTTGATCTGGAAAAGCAATATCGGGCAAGTAGGAATTATTAAAGGCAAAGCTTACCCAAAATCCTACCAACCCAAAAAAGTAACAGCCTAGGCTAAAATAAATTTGCTCTAAGGAAAACCAATACAGCCCAACACAGGATAAGGCCCCCACATAGCAGAAAAACTTCATAAAAAGGCGTTTGTTCCCCAAATAATCGGCTATTCCCGACAAAATTGGAGTTATGAGCGCTATAAAAAGAAAGGCCGCCGAAGTAACGTAACTTATCAGTGGACCTCTTGCTATTTCACCTCCAAAAACTACTACCTTTTCTATTTCGGCCGTTCGAAAAAGCGCCCCATAAAAGATGGGAAAAATTGCCGAAGTGATTACTAAACTGTATACTGAATTTGCCCAATCATAAAACGCCCATGCATTTAACAATTGCTTACTACCTTTTATTGGGGGTTTTTTGACCATATATAAAAAGAAGCTGTTTTCATAAAACAGCTTCTTTAATTTAAATTTTACTTTTGGTTACTGCTCACTATTGAAAAGAGGTTATCCCATATTTTGCAGCTTCTTTTTTAGCCATGGGTGCCCATTCTGTGAGGTTAGCTATACGGGTATCATTAGAAGGGTGAGTACTTAAAAACTCTGGTGGCGCTTGTCCTCCATTGGCCTTCATTCTTTTCCAAAGCTCCGCAGCTTCATCAGGATCATATCCTGCAATGGCCATAATTTGCAACCCAATCCTATCGGCTTCGGTTTCATGACTTCTACTAAAAGGCAACATTCCGCCCAATTGGGTACCTACCCCATAGGCTTGGTTAAAAATATTTCTTTTCTCTTCGTCCTGTATCGCAACATTCCCTGCTACGGCGCCTAACTGCTGTAATGTTCCTGCACTCATTCTTTGGGCGCCATGGTCGGCCAAGGCGTGGGCAACCTCATGTCCCATAACCACGGCTATTCCTGCCTCCCCCTGACAAATAGGAAGTATCCCGGTATAAAAAACAATTTTTCCACCTGGCATACACCATGCGTTTACAGTTTTATCATCAACCAAGTTATATTCCCATTTATAATCCTTTAAATATCCAGGATAGCCATTTGCGGTTAACCATCGCTCGGCTGCCGTAGAAATACGCTGTCCAACTTTAGTGATCATTTTGGCTTCAGCAGTTTCCTTAATGACTTTGTGCTCCCCTAAAAACTGATTGTACTGCGCGAAGGCAGTTGGAAAAATCTGACTGTTCGGATAAAAATTCAAAACTTTTTTTCCAGTAAAAGGATTGGTTTTACAAGCCGCTACGCCAAGAAAAACCAAAAGCATTATTGCTATTTTCTTCATCTGTTCTAATTTATTTGTTCCTTTTGTTGTTCCCCGCTATCTCAGAGATAGCATTTTGTGCAATATATACATACATTAATACCTCGCCAATAGTTTGGTTTTGATCAAGTGCTTTTACAATTCTTAAATACAAAATAATTTAAAAGCCCGAAATGTGCAAATTAGAAAATCCCTTATCCAAAACGATACTACTATTGCCTTTCAACTGCACCTCTTTTAAAGACACCTGTACGTGGTCTACCTCAATGGTACTTATCGTAAAGGGCAGTCCATGGAAATTTAACTTAATTGTTTCATAGGATGAAATATAGCTTCCACCTTTATATTGCTGAATTATAAGTTCATTTTCCCTTCCTGTCAGTTTATAGTTTCGAAGACTATATCTTCCTTTTTTGTAATCGTACCCATCTTGTCCGTCTTCATAAACAGAGGATCTTTCTACTCCATTTTTATAATAGACTTCCATAATAAGTTCCTCTACCTCAATCTCCCCGACATATTGCTGTACCGGGTATTTTGGAATCATGGCACCTTCCTTAATAAAGAGGGGGATTTTATCTAGTCTGGCAACCACCCATTTTTCCATTCCACCTAATAACACTTCATCTGTCCAATAATTGTACCAAGTACCCCTAGGAATATACATTCTTCGTCCTTGGGCGTTTGGCTCTTGCACTGGGCAAACTAAAATTTGTTCCCCAAAAATAAACTCATCGGTTCTAAAATGTGTCTGGTGGTCTTCCTGATCAAAGTGCACCAAAGGTTTTATCATGGGTACATTTTCTTTGGTATACCTATAAAACATAGTATATAAATAAGGTAGCAGTTGGTAACGGAGTTCAATATAGGAACGCACGATATCGGTTACCTCGTCATCAAAAGACCAAGGCTCTTGATCGCCGTGATCCCCGCTAGAATGCACCCTACAAAAAGGATGAAACACCCCCAATTGAATCCACCTAGCAAAGAGCTCTCCACTAGGTTGTTCGGCAAAACCACCAATATCGGACCCCACAAAAGACATCCCACTGATACACATACGCTGAATTTGTACATTGGCAATCCATAAATGTTCCCAAGTAGCTACATTATCCCCTGTCCAAGTAGAGGTAAAGCGTTGCGCCCCGGAATAGGCCGCTCTGGTAATCACAAAAGGACGTTTTGGAAAAGAAAACTTCTTAACCCCTTCATAGGTAGCCCTGGCCATTTGCGTACCATAAACATTATGCGCTTTTCTATGGCTACAAGGATGTCCGTCATAATCATGTCTGACATCTAAAGGAAAGGTTTTGGTAGGCACCTCCATAACAGCAGGTTCGTTCATATCGTTCCAAACACCTTTAATACCAATTTCAGCAATTAATTCCTTGTACAGTCCGGCCCACCATTCGCGTACCTCGGGATTTGTAAAATCGGGAAAATTACATTCTCCAGGCCATACCTTGCCTCGCATGGCAGGGCCATCGCCTCTTTTACAGAAATAATCATTATCCTTAGCCTCTTGGTACACCCAATAGTCCTTGTCTATTTTTATACCCGGATCTATAATAGCGATGGTTTTAAATCCATCGTTCCTTAAGTCCTGCACCATTTTTTTAGGATCTGGAAAATACTCCTTGTTCCAAGTGAAACATCGAAACCCTTCCATATAATCTATATCCAGGTAAATACCATCACAAGGAATCCGTAAATCCCTAAATTTCTTAGCAATTTCCAGGACTCTATTTTCTGGATAATAACTCCATTTGGACTGATGAAAACCAAGGGTCCACATCGGCGGCAATTCTGGCGTACCCGTTAAATCTGTATAGGAATTAACAACCTCTGCTATTTTTGGCCCATAGAAAAAGTAATAATTCATTTCTCCCCCATCAGCCCAAAAGCTAGTTACATTTCTTCTTTCGTGAGCAAAATCGAATTGAGTCCTAAAGGTATTGTCAAAAAATATCCCATAAGCACTATTGTTGTGCAATCCAATATAAAAAGGAATCGCCTTGTACAATGGATCCTGATCCTTACCAAAGGCATACTGATCGGTAACCCAATTATTGACGCGCTTCCCTTTCAGGTTAGAATGAGTCGCTTTATCCCCCATACCATAAAAACTTTCGGCATTTTGGGTAATCTTACTCATTTTTACAGTATTCCCACCAAACTGATAATTCTCCTCCCAATGAAACCCTAACTCGTCTTCATTGATAATGGCGCCTTTTAAATCTGATATTTGTATCCGTAAGGTTCGTTTATCTACAAGGATTTTAAGTTTTGCAGTAATGATCAAATACTCGGTTACCGTCTCTTCTACCTCCAGCTTATTATACCCAATACTAGCGCTTTCACTGATGGCGTAGGAAAAATCTGGTTCAAATATATTTTCCGTGGCATATCTAAACCTAAAAGCGCTATCTCTAAGAATAGACACTTCCAAAACAACGCCATTAGAGGTTGTAAAGTAAAGTTTTTCTGCATCCCTCCGGAAGTCAATTATGTCATTCGGATATAAATTCCCTTTATATTCAAGCTCAGTATTGGTAATCATATTCCGTTAATTTTTTGCATTACAAAAAAAGCATATTCGGAACAATCTACGAAATGCAATCGACAACAATTATTACTTACACTTTAGGCTTCAAAGGTTTTATGCAAAAACCACCATGCCTAAAGGCGGAATCGTTATTTCAACGGAATTATCTAAGCCGTGCCAAGAAACGTTACTGACTTTTAGTGTCTTATTTTTCATGCCAGACCCGCCATATTTTTTATCGTCTGTATTAAATATTTCTTTTAGGGAACCAGATTTTGTGACTCCCATTCGATATTTTTTTCTTGGAACAGGGGTAAAATTACAGGCTACTATAATTTCTTTTTCAGGATCGTGTCCTTTTCTAATATAGGTAAGAACAGAATTTTCATGATCTCCGTAATCTATCCACTGAAATCCTTCCTGACTAAATTGTTTTTCATAAAGAGCAGGGTAGGATTGATAAAGTTTATTTAAATCCTTTACCAATTGTTGGATTCCGGAATGATACTCATATTGCAACAAGTGCCAGTCCAAACTCTTCTGAAAATTCCACTCTGCCGTCTGCCCAAATTCGCCACCCATAAAAATTAAATTTGTCCCTGGATGGGTGTACATATAGCCAAACAACAATCTCAGGTTAGCAAATTGTTGCCATTCGTCCCCTGGCATTCTATACAACAAGGATTTTTTTCCATAAACCACTTCATCATGGGAGAAAGGGAGCATAAAATTTTCGGAAAAGGCATATGTCGCACTAAAGGTCAAATCGTTCTGATGATGTTTTCTATAGACCGCTTCCTTCTTAAAATATTCCAGGGTATCGTGCATCCATCCCATCATCCATTTCATACCAAATCCTAGTCCACCCATGTGCACTGGTTTAGTCACCATTGGGAAAGAGGTAGATTCTTCTGCAATCATTTGAATTCCTTCAAAATTGGCATATAAGGTTTCGTTAAGTTCCCTCAAGAACGAAATAGCGTCTAAATTTTCGTTGTTTCCATAGATATTTGGCTCCCACTCCCCATCTTCTCTGGAATAGTCTAAATACAACATGGAAGCCACGGCATCGACTCGTAAGGCATCGACATGGTATTGATCTAACCAATACATGGCATTGCTGATCAAAAACGCCCGTACTTCGTTTCTGCCATAATTAAAGATTAAACTCTTCCAATCTGGATGGTATCCTTTTCTACGATCTGGGTGCTCAAAAAGGTGAGAACCATCAAAGAACCCTAATCCATGGGCATCCTCAGGGAAATGGGAAGGCACCCAATCCAGAATGACCCCTATATCATTTTGGTGCATTTTATCAATCAAGAGCTTTAAGTCTTCTGGCGACCCAAATCTAGAGGTGGGCGCAAAATATCCGGTAAGTTGATACCCCCAAGACGGGTCGTAGGGATATTCCATAATAGGCATAAACTCTACATGGGTAAAGTTCATTTCTTTTACGTAGGCCACCAACTCATCGGCAAACTCCGTATAGGTTAAAAATTCATTATCTCCCTTTCGCTTCCAAGAACCTAGGTGAACCTCATAGACAGCGAAAGGCTTGTCCAAGGCATTTTTATCTTTCCTTGTAGCCATCCAAGTCTTGTCTTTCCATTGGTGAGTAGTTTCGGAGACAATAGAGGCCGTTTTTGGCGGATGTTCACAACTTTTAGCAAAAGGGTCTGCCTTTTCAGTTACAACACCATGATTATTAGAGTGGATAAGATATTTATACAAGGTTCCCACCCCTAGCTCGGGAACAAAGCCTTCCCAAATACCACTGCCATCCCAACGGACATGCAAGTGATGTTCAGCCTCGTTCCAATGGTTAAAATCGCCAATAACAGCGACCGACCTTGCTGACGGTGCCCAAACCGCAAAATAAGTACCTTTAACTCCATTTACCTCAAGAGGGTGAGACCCTAATTTTTCATATAGTTTGAAGTGCTTTCCTGACTTAAAAAGATTAATATCAAATTCAGAAAATATACTATGGGGTATTACTTTAGTCATGGTTATGTTATTTACTACAATATTAAACAACTTTGATTAATTATCAGGCTTAAGCGCTTTTACTTTTTACAACAAACAGTAGTTTTAAGCCGTTAATTAAAAAGTGGAACGCTTTTTGAAATAATTATACCAACAATTATTCTTCAACCCTTAAAAATACTCATTATGAAAAAAATCACTCTACTACTCGGCGCGTTTATATCCTTATTCATTATTTCTTGCGAAGGTCCGGCAGGCCCTCCCGGTTTTGATGGATTGGACGGAGAAGATGGGCAAGACGCCATCCAAGCACAAGTTTTTGAAGTAGATAATATTGACTTTGGTTATGATCCTGGGAACAACCTGTATTCTTATCTTATTACCTTTTCTGACTTTACCAGCTTTGAAGTCTTTGAATCCAATGCTGTTTTGGTTTATAGGTACGATGGCACTATTGAGTTCCAAGATAACACTAGCGCAGATGCCTGGAGCCTTATACCTCAGAATTTCTTTTTACCGGGTGGCACCATACAATATAGCAATGCCCATACTTATAAAGATGTAGAAATTTTTATCGATGGAAATTTTAATCTATCTAACTTGAATCCTGACTTTACTGACAACCAGTTGTTCCGGATTGTTATTCTGCCAAGTGAATTTGCGGCAGCCAAAATGGACAAATCCAATATAAATGCGGTCATGAAAACCATAGGGGTTAAGAATGAGGACGTACCGCGTTTTAAAGCGCAATAAACAAACAATATTCAACTAATTCTTTACACCCCTATTGCTCTGGAGCTATAGGGGTTTATTTTTGAACCGAACCTTTTGATCGTAAATTACGTACTTTATTTAAAGTCGCAACAAGAAAATAAAAGATGGCAGATCGAATCTCCATAAAATCTAAAATCATGAACAAATTAATACCAATCATTTGTATTTTATTCATAGGATGCAAAGGAAATTCTCAGGAAAAAGAAAATGTAAAGCCAAACACTGCCACTAAGACTACTCAGTATAAGGTAACAAAAACAGAAGCAGAATGGCGCAAACAGCTCACTGATATTCAGTTTTATGTACTGCGGAAGGCGGGCACCGAAAAAGCCGGAACGAGCGAATTACTACACAATAAAGAAAAAGGCGTCTATGTTTGCGCTGGTTGTGGCACGCATCTCTTTAAAAGCGAACACAAATACGATTCGGGAACTGGGTGGCCTAGTTTTGACAGGGAAATCAAAGGCAATGTTGCCTTTGAGGTGGACAATAAGTTAGGAATAATAAGAACCGAAGAACACTGTGCCGTATGTGGCGGACATTTAGGCCATGTTTTTAACGACGGCCCAAGAAAAACAACAGGAAAACGGCATTGTATTAATGGTGCTGCCTTAAAATTTGTACCCGAAAACTAACTATCTATTCCCGAGACGCAATTTAGCATATAAATTATCTTACAAATATTAATTAGAGAAAACCCTCGCCTCTACTTGGCGCTATAAAAGCATTCTTTGGGCATTTACTTCCCTTTGGGGTCGAAAAAAGCTTCTTAGTGAGGAGCGCAGCCGAGTCATCCTGCGCTCCTTTTTTAATTCCAATTAAATTAAAACAGCATCAATCGGAATTCAGTATGGTTTTGTAACTTTGCGACTTCATAATTTAAGACATCAAAAAAAAATATATAAATGAGCAATTTCGATATCATTGTACTAGGTAGTGGCCCAGGTGGCTACGTAACAGCAATTAGAGCTTCTCAATTGGGATTTAAAACCGCAATTATAGAAAAAGAGAACCTTGGAGGCGTATGTTTAAATTGGGGGTGTATACCTACAAAGGCACTATTGAAATCGGCTCAAGTTTTCGAATATTTACAACATGCCAACGATTACGGCCTAAAGGCAGACAACGTAGACAAGGACTTTGATGCGGTAGTAAAACGTAGCCGTAACGTTGCCGATGGCATGAGTAAAGGGGTTCAGTTTTTGATGAAAAAGAATAAAATCGAAGTCATCAATGGATATGGAACCTTAAAACCAGGTAAAAAAGTTAGCGTAAAAAGTGCCGATGGTAAGGTTACCGAATATTCGGCCAACAATATCATCATTGCTACTGGAGCGCGCAGTAGAGAATTGCCTAGTTTGCCACAAGATGGAAAAAAGATCATAGGGTACAGACAGGCCATGACCTTGGAAAACCAACCTAAGAAGATGATTGTAGTAGGTAGTGGCGCCATTGGTATTGAATTCGCCTACTTCTATAATGCTATGGGTACGGAAGTAACCGTAGTAGAGTTTTTACCAAATGTAGTTCCTGTTGAGGATGAAGAAATCTCCAAACAACTAGAGCGTAGCCTTAAGAAAACAGGGATCAAAATCATGACTTCTGCCGAGGTTACGAAGGTAGATACTTCAGGAGAAGGTGTTGTCGCCACCGTTAAAACTGCCAAAGGTGAAATTACCTTAGAAGCCGATATTGTTTTATCTGCAGTTGGAATTAAGACAAACATAGAAAACATCGGCTTAGAAGATGTTGGTATAGCTACCGATAGAGACAAGATTTTAGTGAACGATTACTACCAAACAAACATCCCTGGATATTATGCCATTGGCGATGTTACTCCAGGACAAGCCTTGGCCCACGTTGCTTCTGCAGAAGGAATACTTTGTGTTGAAAAATTAGCGGATATGCACGTAGAGCCTTTAGATTACGGCAATATCCCAGGTTGTACCTACTGCTCTCCAGAGATTGCTTCTGTTGGACTTACCGAAAAACAAGCTATAGAAAAAGGATACGAGATAAAAGTTGGAAAATTCCCGTTCTCTGCCAGTGGTAAAGCAAGTGCTTCTGGTGCAAAAGACGGATTTGTAAAGGTTATTTTCGATGCTAAATACGGTGAATGGTTAGGATGCCATATGATTGGTGCCGGGGTTACCGATATGATTGCCGAGGCTGTTGTAGCCCGTAAATTGGAAACTACCGGACACGAGATCTTGAAGGCAGTTCACCCGCACCCAACGATGAGTGAAGCGGTTATGGAAGCCGTAGCCGATGCTTACGGAGAAGTTATTCACCTATAAAATTAAGTAAGGCTTGCGCTTGTTTATAAATACAAAGCGCAAGCCTTTATTATATTCTTTAAACCGCTTACCGATGTTGAAAATTTTTAGAATTACCGCCATCTTAGAAGGCATCTCTTATTTAATGCTTTTTGGACTTGGAATGCCTTTAAAATATTTGGCCCAAATGCCAGAACCCAATATATTTATTGGGTATGCCCATGGTTTTTTATTCATTGCCTATGTAGTATTGGCAGTCTTATTGACGACGGAAAAGAAATGGGGATTTAAAACATTTACCATCCTATTTATTGCCTCCCTATTACCGTTTGGGACTTTCTATATAGATAAAAAGTATTTAAAACCAACTGCGGTAGCACAATAATTATTATATAGGCAAAAGGTCACAGTACCAAAACGAGTTATCCCAAGAAGTATCCTTGGCAAAACAATCGTCATCATCTCCCGATGGATGATAGGTTCTAAGGACCTTTTCCCCTATTTCAAAAGTGACGGGGGTCTTAAAGATAGGCCCATCGAACACAAAGGTGTGGAATTCCCCGTTCTCTCCGGCTATATCTACATTCGCAGGCAAATCGTTTATAAAACTTTCATCAACGAGCCGCCCACAAAAGGAGCTGTCTAAATATTTGGCATTTACACAAACAGTAATCGCCTTAAAACCGGCTTTTAAAAATTCTGACATTAAGGTTTTAGTATCTTGTTTCCAAAGTGGAAAAACAGCTTTCACCCCAAATTCTACTAATTTCTGTTCTCGATAAGCCCGTAGATCTTCTAAATAAATATCGCCAAAAAAACCATATTGGTACCCATCGGATTTGAGTTCCGAGAGTAATTCGTTCATTTTAAACTCGTAGGCCTTCATGCTAATATTTCCTTGAAGCCCTACTTGTAATAACGGAAATCCTATTGATGCTGCCTGCTTTTCTAGTAAGATGGTTTTTAAACCGTGCATGGATACCCGATCAAAATCAGTATTTACAGTTGTTACTAGTTTTGAAATTGTATAGGCATCGTCTTGAAGGGCCCTATATAATGCCAAACAAGAATCCTTACCGCTGCTCCAATTAAAATAGGCCTTTTTCATTACGATAGACTATGAATGGCCAAATCGTAACTTTTTAATCCAAAGCCTAAAATAACTCCTTTGGCAACCGGTGAAATATAAGATACATGTCTAAACTCTTCACGTCCAAAAGTATTGCTGATATGCACTTCCACCACCGGAGTCTCTATGCCTTTAACGGCATCGCCAATTCCTATAGAAGTATGCGTGTATGCCCCTGCATTGAGAACAATGCCATCATAGCCTTCAAAACCGCATTCATGCAATTTGTTGATAATTTCACCTTCTATATTAGACTGATAGTACTCTAATTGTAGGCTTGTGAATTTAAATTGCAAGGAAGCAAAATACTCTTCAAAAGTAGTTTTTCCATAAACTTCGGGCTCCCTTTTCCCCAATAGGTTTAGATTGGGACCGTTAATAATTATAATCTTCATGCGATAAAAGTAAGAAAATGTATTCCATAAAAAAAGAGGACCAAAAAGTATTCCTTAGTCCTCTTCCTTGTTAGAGAAAACAAGATTTCTCTTATCTTTCTTGTCATGATGAATTATTCTATTTAATCATATAACTCTCAATCTGTTAATTCGTCCCTGCTATTTGTCACCGAGTTGTTCGGACTTAAACTATAAGGACCATATTTTACATTATAGGGTAAATAAAACCCCTAAATTAATAGTAGACCAAGACCCTCCATCTAGACTAACACCGGAATACGAAAAATTTAATTCAGTTTTCTCCCCTACATTATAACCTATTATGGGGCGGTAATAAAATCCACCATCATTAAATTCATTAATACCGACAGCATAACCCAGATCTGCACCTAATGATAATTCTTCAGTGACCATGACCCTTCCGGATGCCGCAATTGGTAAAAACTGTACATCCTCCGCATCTATCGCAATGGAACTTCCACCATCATTAAAAGTCATTTCTTTTCCAAAAGTGTTGGTAAAGCCAGTAGCAACACCTAAGCCAAAGCTATCGGAAACTCCCCAATGATATACTACATCCAGGCCAAGATTAAAACTAGAAAAGTCTGCGGCATCACCAACTGGTAAGCCAGCCAGGACCCCTATTTTAAACCCTTCTTGTGCATTAACACTGAATCCAAACAATGCCAACACTGCAATCAATAATACTTTTCTCATAATAAAATTTTAAATTGATTCATAGTTTAGACATAAACATATACCGAATAAGAATATTACTACAATTAATGTTGTTAAACTACATATATGTGTTGTAAACAACTAATTATTGTATCTCAACACACAATACACACAAAATCTATTTTATATTTAACCCATGAAATGGCATCAGGCAGTAAAAGATTACCAACATTATATGAAGATTGAGCGGGGACTCTCTTTAAATTCTATATCCAATTACACCTTGGACATAGAAAAACTAATTCAATTTTTAGAACGCCAAAAACTTTCGGAGTCACCGCTAGACATTACACCAGCTACCATTCAACAGTTTATTTACAAGGTATCTTTAACTTTAAATCCGCGGTCACAATCTAGAGTAATTTCTGGATTAAAGAGTTTTTTTAATTATCTAGTATTCGAGGATTATCGCAAGGACAGCCCTATGGATTTAATAGAATCGCCCAAGGTTGGCCGCAAACTACCAGACACCTTATCCAAGGAAGAAATTGATGCCTTAATTAAGGCCATTGACCTTTCTAAGCAGGAAGGCGAGCGTAACATGGCCATATTGGAAACTCTTTATGGATGTGGATTAAGGGTTTCCGAGCTAATAGATTTAAAAATATCGGACCTTTATTTTGAAGAAGATTTTATCAAGGTCACCGGAAAAGGGAAAAAGCAGCGGTTTGTACCCATTAGCGAAATCAACAAAAAATATATCAACCTTTATAGGGAAAATACTCGTTTAGATTTAAATATACAGAAAGGCCATGAAGATATTTTATTTTTAAACCGAAGGGGAAAGCAGCTTACCAGAGCCATGATATTTACTATTGTAAAACGATTGGCGGTAGTCATTGGCTTAAAGAAAACCATTTGCCCTCATACCTTTAGACATTCCTTTGCAACCCATTTATTACAAAATGGAGCAGATTTAAGGGCGATCCAACAAATGCTGGGCCATGAAAGCATTACGACTACAGAAATATATATGCATTTAAACCGGAAGGATTTAACGAAGGTTATGGAATATTACCACCCTAGGAACAATTATTAAACCCTCAGACGCCCTTACACTGCCATAAGGACTAGGGAAGGCCCCCTAGTCCTTAAACATTTTATAATCTTTGTTAAAGGGCCTTATAATAAGTCGAGCTTCCCTATCGAAGCGCACATAGTTATACACCCAATTTACAAAAACCACCATTCGGTTTCTAAATCCTATAAGGAAAAAGAGGTGTACAAACATCCACACAAACCAAGCAAATACACCTTGAAATTTAAAATTTCCCAGGTCTACCACCGCCTTGTTCCTTCCTACCGTTGCCATACTTCCCTTATCCTTGTATCTAAAAGGTTTTAACGGCCTGTCCTCCACTAAGGCTACTAGGTTTTCTCCCAGTTGTTTTCCCTGTTGCATGGCGGGCTGTGCCATCATTGGGTGTCCGTTGGGAGCTTCTTTGGTTTGCATACAGGCGACATCACCAACGGCAAAAATATTATTATATCCTATTACTTGATTATAGTGATTTACGATCAATCTATTTCCGCCCGCCAATAACTCTTTAGCATCCAACCCTTTAATCCCTACCCCTTTCACTCCTGCCGCCCAAACAAGGGTAGCCGTTTCAAAGCGTTCCCCGATATCGGTAGTGACGGTTTTACCATCGTACTCGGTTACTCTCATGTTTTTCCATATTTGAACACCCAATCCCTCCAAAAACCCCTCGGCCTTTTCCGAGGCTTGCACACTCATCTCCTTTAAAATACGATCCCCTGATTGTATAAGGTTTATTTGCACTCTTCTAGTATCTAAATCCGGATAATCCTTGGGTAAAATTCCTTTCTTTATTTCGGCCAAGGCCCCCGCCAATTCTACTCCGGTAGGTCCAACTCCTACAATGACAAAATTCATTAAGGCATCCCTTTCATGGTATTGATCGGTTAAAAGTGCCTGTTCAAAATTTTCTAGGATAAGACTCCTTAGGTTTAAGGACTGAGGAATAGATTTCATGGCCATACTATTGGTCTCAATCTCCGTATTTCCGTAATAATTAGTTTCCGCTCCAGTAGCCATCACCAAATAATCGTAGGCAATGTTTCCTATATTGGTCAACACCAACTGCTCTTCGGTCCTTATTTCTTCGACCTTGGCCAAGCGGAAGAAAAAATTAGGAAAGTCTTTTAATATCTTCCGAATAGGGTATGCTATTGAGTCAGGCTCTAGTCCACCTGTAGACACTTGATACAACAAAGGTTGAAAGGCATGGTAGTTATGTTTGTCTATCAGTACCACTTGCACTTCTTTCTTACTCAGTTTTTTGGCTAGCGCTATTCCGGCAAAACCACCACCAATAATTACTATTCTGGGAAAACTAGACTGTGGAATATTCATATATAAGGATTGTTCTACTAAAATAAACATTCAGTCGACACCAACGAAAAAGAATATTTCTTTATATTAATAGATAGAGACCCAAGGCTTTATACAAGGCTTCTCTACAGTTTTCCTAAAACAAACCAAGGTACCGTCCGAAGACAGAGTGATCTAACAAAAAGTAATATGTATAATTTTCTATAAAACCCAATCCTTTTCTGTAACAAAACCATTACATTGACTACTAATCAGAAAATCTCTATAAAAACCGACTTGACCAAAGATTTAGAACATCAATTTGTTACCGAATTAGAGCGGCATCAGAACATTGTTCATAAGGTATGTACTTTATATACCAATGACCGAGATTCTCATAATGATCTTTTTCAAGAAATCACCATTCAATTATGGAAGGCCTATCCCAAATTTAGAGGCGACTCTAAATTTAGTACTTGGATGTACCGAGTGTCCCTAAATACGGCGATAACACTTTATAGAAAATCTAAGAGGAGTGTCCAGACCCAAGATTATGAATCGGTTATTTTTAAAATTACGGCAGACCAATATGATGATGCACAAGAACAACAATTAAAGCTACTTTACAATGCTCTAAAGCAATTGGGAGATATAGACAAGGCTTTAGTTTTTCTGTATTTGGAGGACAAAAACTATTCGGAAATAGCCGAAACTTTAGGAATTACCGAAGTAAATGCCCGTGTAAAAATGAATAGAATTAAAAATAAATTAAGAACAATTCTTAATCCTTAAGAAACCATGGATGAGCTGGAATTATTAAAAAAGGATTGGCAAAAAAAAGGGGAGCAACTCCCCCAGTTAAGCTATAAGGAAATTTATCTGATGTTATGGAAGAGATCTTCCTCTATAGTTAAATGGATTTTTTACATCAGTATAATTGAATTTTTAGTACCGCACTTATTATATTTTTTACCTGTTATGTCTAAAAGTTTGGCGATCTGGAACGATTTGGGCTTAGGCAACTATTTGGTGTTTTCTTCTGTTCTGCAATACACCATAGTTCTCTTTTTCATTTTTCAATTCTACAAACGGTACAAGGAAATTTCTGTAATGGACAACGCAAAACAACTGATGAAGAATATTTTAAAAACAAGAAAGACGGTAAAGTACTATGTCATCTTTTGTCTTTCCCTTATTTTAATATCCTTTTTAGTAATGGCTGGGGGTATTTACTTAAATGAAGACCCATTGTCTGCTTTAGGAAACAGCTATGATATAGAACAGTTAAACCCCGAAAAGCTAAAGGTTACCTTATCACTATCTATAGTTATTATGGGCTTTGTAGTTACCCTAGTCATGGGATTTATCTACTTTTTACTCTACGGCATTCTATTAAAAAAGCTCCTTAAGAATTTTAAGGAGCTTCAAGATATCGATGTTTAGGCCCTAAACCTACGTTGTTTATTTTCTTCTTCCAGGGCCATTAAATCTGCCTTAGAAATCACCTTTAAAAAGGAAGGGTGTTGTTCTATGGCATATTCCAGCTTCTCTAAGATTGAATCAAAGGATTCATTATCATAGTCAATATCCAAGGGCTCCTTAATCACCATAGATTGTAAAATCCCTTTCTTTTTTATGCGAAGTCCTTTTTTGTCAAAAGAGCGTCTAAAACCATCAATTACAACAGGCACTACCACTGGTCTATACTTCTTTATAATATGGGAGGTTCCTTTTCTCAAGGGTTTCCATGGCGTAGTGGTTCCCTGAGGAAAGGTAATTACCCAACCGTCATTTAAAGCAGTACCAATATTGGTAATATCGCTCATTTTCACTTGACGCTTTACTTCCTTCCCTTCCGATCTCCACGTACGTTCTACACTTACAGATCCTGCATAGGCCATTATTTTTGTCAACAGACTTTTCTTCATGGTTTCGGCCGCTGCTACATAGTACATGTTTAGCTTGGGCTGCCATATATAGCCTAGATTTTTAAGAGAATCTTCCCTCCCACTTAAACTGGCATTAAATACGTGGAACATAGCCACTACGTCGGCAAAATAAGTTTGGTGGTTACTGACGAACAACACATTTTCTGAAGGCAGGTTTCTAAGTATATCCGACCCTTCAATCTCTAAGGTGTTAAACCCTCGGTATCTTTTATGTGTTAAAAGGGCAAGAATACGTATAAGCCATTTTTTAATAAACAAATTATGTCCGAAAGGGTTTTTCTTAAATAAGCCCATATATTTTTTTAGGTTTAAGGCCAAAATTACAAAATAAGTATCTTAGACACCGCTTGGAAATTTACAAAATGTTTTTATAAGCATAAGCTAGTATAATTTTAGCGTATTATAGGAACTTTACACAGTATACATTTCACTATTTATATTTTATAACACTTGTTTTAATAATTCTTTAATTTCGCTAAGCATCATGGCTGTTGCTCCCCAAACTGTATACCCCATAAAATTAAACGCGGGAACGGGAATATTTTGAGCATAAGAAGTAGTAATTCTCCTTTGCACCACCTTACTATCATCCATAAAATCCGTCACAGATACTTCTACCAAGGCAGCCACTTCCTCGGCCTGCAACAAAAAAGGCTGTTCTTTTCTATATAGGCCTAGGTAAGGTTGTACCTCAAAATTACTAGGAGGAATGTAAATTTCGGACAATGTTTTAATAACCTTGATTCGTTCTGGCACCGCCCCTACCTCTTCTTGAGTTTCCCTTAATGCCGTTGCCAACAAATTAGCATCGCCTTTTTCTAATTTACCCCCAGGAAGGGCTATTTGGGCGCTATGTACACCCTTATAGGTGTTTCTAAGAATAAGCAAAAGATTGGCCTCGTTCTTTAAGCTGGGATAAAACAAGGCCATAACTGCAGCCTGTTTAGGGTTTTTCTTTATGAGAGCTTCAGATTCTAATTCCCTAATTCTCATTAAAGGGGTCATTTTATAATGCGAAGCCCTTCCAGGAAGCGGTAGATTTTCTATTTTTGAAATTCTATCTGAAAAGTCATCAAAATTCACGCCGTTATTTTTTTTGTAATTTTCAGCAAATTAAGTAAAAACAAGCAACCAAGGGCTCGAAACTATTATATAACGCCAAAAACTTGGCTGCAAATAAAAGGAAGATCTGGAATATCTGCTTCCTTACAAATTATTAATTTAACTTACATGACACTGACACGAATTGCCCTTTCATTATTTTTCTTTAGCGTCTTGCTTATAAGCTGTAAGGAGTCACCGGCTAAAAAAACAACAAATATTACCGAGACCAGGGTTGAACCCGACACCTTAAGTAAACCCGACGCCCTGCCTACCCCTGAGGTCGAGGAAGAAGAACCTTTTAAACTTACCGAGGAAAATGCGATCGATTTTTTCTTTAATTACAGCAAAACCTTGAAGGAAGACAAGGTGAAGTTAACGACTAGTTTTGGATCTATAGTTATACAATTATTCGACAATGTTCCCTATCATAAGGCTAATTTCATATACCTTACCGAACAGGGATATTTTAACAATACTTATTTTCACAGGGTGGTAAAAAACTTCATCATCCAAGGGGGCAATGCCGACAATTTGGAAACAGCCAAAAAAAGAGGACAAATAGGACGTTACCTTTTACCTCCCGATGCCAAAAAAGGACATAAACACCATAGGGGCATCGTATCAATGCCTAGCAGTGAAGTTAACAATCCACATAAACTTGCCTCTCCTTACGAGTTTTTTATCGTGGTTACCAAACCCGGCTCCTACCATCTCGATGGGAGTTATACTCCTTTTGGCAAAGTAATAGAAGGTATGGACGTGGTAGATAAAATAAACCAACAACCCGTCGACAATGGGGATTGGCCCTCAAAAAACATCTATATCTTAAAGGCAGAAGTTATAAAATAATCTAGCTAACATCCCTTAGAAAGGACAATCACTTTACTTTTTCTTAGAGGCTCGATAAATATTAGGTAGCGCAATCTTAAATTTTACTGCCAGCAACCGTATGCCGATTACTATTGAAATGGCGACGATATTCGCATACGTAACCTCTATCGGTAGTTGCAAAATCAAAAAGTAACTAAACCCACCAATAATACAGGCTGTTGCGTAAATTTCTCTTCTAAAGATAACTGGAATTTCGTTGCAAAGGATATCCCTAGTAACCCCACCAAAACAAGCGGTCATGGTTCCCAAGGCTACACACATCACTGGCACCAGTCCAACATTCAACCCTTTTTCTATCCCTACCAAGGTATAGAGGCCTATACCTATGGTATCGAACAAAAACAGTGAGGTTCTTACATATTTTAATTTATCCCTAAACATAACAGCGAAAACTACAGTCACCGAAATAACTATAATATAAACCATCTCTTTCAACCAAAATACGGGGGTAGCTCCTAACAACACATCTCTTAGTGTACCGCCACCCACTGAAGTGACGAATGCAATGATAAAAACTCCAAAAGGATCGAGTTTTTTTTCCATGGCTACCAAAACCCCAGAAATAGAAAAGGCTATAATTCCTAATACATCAATAATAAAGTAAAACATAGGTTATAGCTTTTGAGTGAAATAATTATAATCTTTTAAAACAGTATCTATATAGGGGGTGTCGTATAAATCGGAATTCGTATTCAAAATACTTTCTACTTTGTTCCTTAAGATATTCAGCGTTTTATGATCGCCACTTTTTTTCGCAATATAAAGGGTTTCTTTTATTATTCTAACATCTTTATCGGATAGTACGGTAACATTTGTAAACTGTGGGACATAGGTTTCTTCTATTTCTTCCAAGATTGTATGGGAAACCTTCGTGTTGTTTTTAGTACTAATCACTACTGTTCCGGCCGCAGCATCACCCAAGCGTTGTTTTTTGTCGGAAAACAAAATAGTCAACAAACCCACAGACCCAAAAAACAACCAAATATCGACTAACCTCAACATCCAACGAACCAATAAATTAGACCAATGAACCGGGGTTCCATCTAAGCTTACCACTCGCATTTTTAAGAACATCTTTCCTATGGTCCGGCCATTAAACAAACTATGCATTACCACACTATAGAACATGGCGGGTAAAAAAATCAAGCTCACCAAACCAATTTGGGTCCAATCATCTTCAAAAACATATCCTATACCCTTTCCGATAAATTGCACCAACACAGCATACAGATAAAGCACAAAACCATCTATTAAAAAAGCGATAATGCGTTCACCAACCCCAACAATTTTATAATCCAGGTGAACATTTTGTGTGGTATTGATTTGAAGGTTGGACATATTAGTGCTATTTTTATTTTTTAAAGGACAATCCCACTATGCGTGAAGCTGCTTTTGTAAAGCAAAATAAGGAAAAATGGATAGCATTTGAAAAGGCTATTCACTTTAATACCAAAATTGATCCAGACCAACTGGCCAGCGGCTACATCCAACTTACCAATGACCTAGCCTACGCACAGACCTATTTCCCAGAAAGCAAGACGCTATTATATTTAAATTCCTTGGCCTCGCAAGCCCATCAAAAAATTTATAAAAACAAAAAAGAAAGTCGTCATAGAATTCTGGATTTTTGGACAACGGAATTTCCCTTATTTTTTAGGCACTATCATAAAACATTAGGGGTCGCCTTTTTAATTTTTGCTGTGGCTACCGCGATTGGCAGTTTATCGGTTTTGAATGATGATAGTTTTGTCAGGTTAATTTTGGGTGATGCCTATGTTAATGAGACCTTAAACAATATTGCCAAAGGCGATCCCACGGCAATTTATAAGGGAGGGAGTGAAATCGGTTCTTTTTTAGGAATCACCATCAACAATATCAGAGTAGCCTTCCTTGCCTATTCTTTTGGGGTCATAACCAGTCTTGGTACCGCCTATATTCTATTTAGCAATGGTGTCATGTTGGGATCCTTTATTACTTTTTTCTATACCCAAGATGTTTTTTTTCAAGCAAATAAGCAAATATGGTTACACGGAACCATCGAAATCTCGGTCATTATCATAGCGGGTTGTGCCGGCCTTATTATGGGAAATAGCATTTTATTCCCAAAAACCTATTCTAGGCGAATTTCCTTTATGAAAGGTGCCAAGGACGGACTAAAAGTAGTGGTCAGCACCATTCCTTTTTTTATCATAGCAGGGTTTATTGAAGGTTTTATTACCCGATACTCTAATATGCCTTCTTGGTTGGCATTTTTAATCATAGGCAGCTCCCTAGCATTTATTATTTTTTATTACATTTTATATCCAATTCTATTAAAGCAAAAACATGACCAAAGACCAGCCTAAGAAGTTTATAGAACTAAGAATAGATCGTGATTTTGGAGAAATCATCTCGCTCTATTTCGAGTTTTTTAAGCAAAATATCAAAAAATTCACCAATATCTTTTTAAGCTATAACGGTATTTTTTTAATAGGCCTATTACTAGTGAGCTACCTTTTGGTCTCGGGGGTTATTGGTATTATTACTTCCAGCGATAATTCCCTTCTATCGTCGTTTAGCAATAACGAAAGCGCATATTCGCTTTATTTTATCATTGGCGGCCTGTTGTTTTTTGTCATCTTTATAATGGTAGCCGTTTTAAATTATAGCTTAAGCACGGCCTATATGATCAAATATGAACAACAACAAGGGCAAGATTTTAAAAAAGGAGAGGTTTGGGATACCGTAAAAAACAACCTAGGAAAAATTATCTCCTTTATTTTGATATTGATGTTGCTCTTTTTTGGGTTTATGATTCTAATCATATTTTTAACCTTCATCCCCATTCTAGGCATGTTTCTTCAATATATCGCCCAATACTTTTTAATGGCATGGGTTGGGGTTTCCTTTTTTGTGATGCTCAAAGAAGGTAAAGGTGTCCTGGATGCCCTTGGAGAAGGGTATAATTTGATTACCCAAAACTTCTGGAAGGCAATTGGTGTAAATTTTATCCTTGGCTTGCTCATTACCATTTTATTTATGATCATCCTTATGATTCCTAGTGTAGTAGTAGGGGCGTACACCTTCCATGTGATTCAAAATGAAGTAGCCCTTAGTTCCCTTGTCCCTACCATACTCTACACCTTGGGAACCTGTTTCTTTTTAATCATTACTGTTTATGTACAATGTCTGTCACAATTTGTGAATGGATTGCTTTATTTCTCTTTACACGAAAAAACTTATAATATAAATACCAGAAACAAAATAGACCAAATAGGAAACCAAGAATAGTGACAAAATATATATACGCCTTTTTTTGTTTTTGCAGTTATTTCTTTGGGTATTCCCAGCAGAACACGGACACTATTACCTTGGCAGAAGATCTTCATTCTCCCATTCAAATCCGGTCTTTTGGTGATGAGTTCAGCGAAAAATATTCAGGAAATGCCTTTGAATACGATAGGAAGAGTGGAGTTTCCGAAAATTTCTTATCAAGGGTACTACATTGGATTAGCGCTAAAATGGAGGATTTTTTTGATATTACACTCCCTGCCAATGTACTCATCTTATTAGAAACCATAATTTACTTACTTCTAGGACTATTGGCCATTTATTTGGTCATTAGGTTTCTGATTAGGGAAAACATAAGATCTCTATTTATCAAAAAAACAAGGCCGATAATAGACCTTAAGCTCTCCGAGGAAGAATTGGAAAATTTAGACTTGGATCTGTTAATACAAAAGGCAGTTGCTCAGAAAAACTATCGACTCGCCATCCGTTACCATCATTTGAAGTCTCTAAAAAACCTATCTCAAAAAGAGGTTATAGCGTGGCATGCCGACAAAACAAACCTAGAGTACCAACAAGAAATTAAAAGTTCCCAATTACTATTGATCTTTAAGGAGGTATCCTATCTCTACGATTATATCTGGTATGGAGAACAGCAGATAGATGCCATTGCTTATAGGGCTG
Source organism: Arenibacter nanhaiticus (assembly GCF_900141935.1). GTDB lineage: Bacteria > Bacteroidota > Bacteroidia > Flavobacteriales > Flavobacteriaceae > Arenibacter > Arenibacter nanhaiticus. Next base: position 111,256 of record NZ_FQYX01000002.1, read on the forward strand.
CTAGTCTTAAATTTATGACTTTTAATAAAATTGTAAACAACCGTGGATAGGCGTTCTAAAATAATAATCGGTATTTTTATAGGGGTACTCCTGGCGATTATCGCTACAGAAGTAAGCCGTCCTAGACCTATTGATTGGAAACCCTCCTATTCTGCCACGGACAAAATACCTTTTGGCGGCTATGTGCTTTTTAAGGAATTACCACAATTATTCCCCAACGAATCGGTCGCCCTTGTCGATGAAAGCATCTATCCGATATTACGGAAAAGGGACATATCAACAAGGTCCAATTACATCGCCATCAACGATGTAGTGGTGTTCGACAAGCAAGAAGCAAAACAGTTGTTACAATATGTTCATGACGGAAACGACGTGTTTATAGCGGCCACAAGTTTTGACTCCTACTTGTCGGATACACTGAAAATAAAGGTAAAAACGTCTTATTCCGTTCTAGAAGACACGGTAATATTGAGCCATACCAACACCGCCTTTCCCACTAAAAAACATTTGTATTCTAAAGGCCTAAACCATACTTACTTTACAACTGTGGACAGTTTAAAAACTAGTATCCTGGGCCATATAGAACCAATGAAAAAACCCGCTTCCTTACTAGATGATGTTTCGAACGGTTTAAAAACAAAACGCCCAAATTTTATTAGGGTACAATATGGCCAGGGCTACTTTTACCTCTGCACTACCCCCCAGGCATTTACCAATTATTATATGCTAAGGGGAAATAAAGATTATGTTTCCTATAGCCTCTCTTACTTAAAAAACAACCCTATATATTGGGACAATTATAAAAAAGCAGGCCGTAAAACCATAGACTCTCCCTTGCGGTTTGTCCTGAGCAAACCTGAACTAAAATGGGGATATTATACCAGTATAATGGGTATACTGTTGTTTGTTCTTTTTAAGGCCAAGCGAGAACAACGTATTATTCCGGTAATAAAACCATTAGCAAACTCCTCTATAGAATTCGCAAAAACGATCGGCTCCCTATATTTTGAACACAAAGATTACAGCGACCTGATCGCCAAGAAAATCAATTACTTTTTAGCATATCTCCGCACCCATTATTACATTAATACGGACGACCTATCTGATAAAACTGTCAAAGAATTATCGGCAAAATCGGGCATATCCCTAGTAGAAACCAAGGAGATCGTAGAGTTTTTAAGGCATATAAAACTCAAAACTAGGCATAGCGAAGAAGACCTAATTGCTTTGCATAAAAAAATAAGCACTTTTAAGAAATAACCTATGGAAGAAGCACAACAGCAACAAGATAAAAATTCACTAGAATTTAAAAGCAGAATAGATCTCAGTCATTTACAAGCCTCGGTAGCAAGGATAAAATCGGAATTAGGAAAGGTTATCATCGGACAGCAAGACATGATCGAATTCTTGATTATTTCTATCCTTGCCAATGGTCACTCCTTAATTGAAGGGGTGCCGGGCGTAGCAAAAACCGAAACGGCAAAACTGTTGGCAAAAACCATGGATATAGCCTTTAGCCGCATACAATTTACGCCAGATTTAATGCCCAGTGATATTTTGGGCACTTCTATTTTTAATGTAAAGACTTCGGAGTTCGAGTTTAAAAAGGGCCCTTTGTTTTCCAATATCATTTTAATCGATGAAATAAACCGCGCCCCGGCAAAGACCCAAGCAGCGCTCTTCGAGGCTATGGCCGAACGGCAAATTACCATTGATAATAACGCCTATACCATGAAATTGCCTTTTCTAGTTTTTGCTACCCAAAATCCTATTGAACAAGAAGGCACCTATCGTTTACCGGAGGCACAATTAGACCGTTTCTTATTTAAAATAAGGGTCAACTACCCTTCCCTGGAGGAAGAAATCCAAATCTTGGAAAGCAAGCATCATCAAAAGAACAAGCATTGCGGAAGCCTTATTTCGGCAATTCTCTCGGCCGAAGCAATTGAAAAATACCAAAACACCATACAGGAGATTGTTCTAGAGAGCAATTTAATGCGGTATATCGCAGGGATTGTCAACAATACCAGAATTAATGCCAACTTATATTTAGGAGCTTCCCCTAGAGCTTCTATAGCCATTATGGACGCTTCAAAAGCGATGGCCGCCATCAACGGACGCGATTTTGTAACGCCAGATGATATAAAAAGGGTGGCAGTCCCCATTCTTGGGCATCGCATTTTGTTGACCCCAGAACGAGAAATGGAAGGCTTTACTACGGACAAGGTGGTACAACAAATTTTAGAAACCATAGAAGTCCCTAGATAGTCCTCGCAGTAACAGTAAATATAAAGTTTTCCGCCATACATCGGCAAAGAACCGTTTCCCTTTACGCTGCCTTAATTATACAATTTATGAACAACCAACAATACTATTGCCATAAGAATGAAACAGCTCTTTAAAAACCTCTATTTAGAAGGTCGATTTTTTTTGGTATTGACTGGCCTTGTCCTTGGCTTTTTGATCTCCTATTTGATTCCGGATGTTTTTGGGGCTATAAAGTTATTGTGCTATTTATTTTTAGTATTCCTACTTACTGATATACTGTTACTTTTTGGCTCCAAAGGAGGTATAGATGCCAGCCGAATAGTACCCGAAAAACTGTCTAACGGTGATGAAAACCAAATTAGAATATCACTTTCCAATTCATTTCTTTTTACGTCTGAAATAAAGGTCTTGGATGAAATTCCCCATCAGTTCCAAAAACGTGATTTTAAGATAAATACAAGCCTTAAAAAGGGCGAACACAAAATATTCACCTACTCTCTACGTCCTACGGAAAGAGGTGTTTACGCCTTCGGATTCCTTAATGTCTTTGCGAAATCTCCTATTGGATTAGTTTCCAAAAAACATTCTTTTAACAAAGAACAACAGCTAGCTGTTTACCCCTCTTTTTTACAATTGCGCAAATATGGATTATTGGCATTTTCGAACCGACTTTTTGAACACGGCACAAAAAAAATAAGACGTATAGGCCATACGATGGAATTTGAACATATCAAAGATTACGTCCAGGGCGATGACATACGAAACATCAATTGGAAAGCGACTGCCAAAAAAGGTCAGTTGATGGTAAACCAATATCAGGACGAAAAGTCACAGCCAATCTATTCGGTTATCGACAAAGGTCGGATTATGAAGATGCCTTTTAACGGGCTGAGCTTATTGGACTACGCCATAAACGCCACCTTAGTCATCTCCAATATTGCCTTAAAAAAGCAAGATAAAGCCGGTATGTTTGCCTTTAGCAATACCATAGAAAATGTAGTGGTGGCCGAAAGACGCAGTTCGCAAATGAATCTTATTCTAGAGACCTTGTACAATTTAAAAACCAACTTTATCGAAAGCGATTACGGTAGACTATACGCCCAAATAAAGCGACGTCTTGCTCACCGAAGCTTATTACTTCTATATACCAATTTTGAAACCTTGGACGCCCTTCAAAGACAGCTCCCTTATTTACAAGCGATTGCAAAACAACATTTATTGGTGGTTATTTTTTTCGAAAACTCGGCCCTGACAACCTTTATGAATGAAAAAGCACATACTACCCATCAAATATTTGAAAAAACAATCGCGGAAAAATTTGTTTATGAAAAGAAATTAATCGTAAACGAACTTCGGAAACACGGGATACAAACCATTCTTACCAAACCCGAAAACCTGACGATCGATACGATTAACAAGTATCTGGAAATAAAAGCAAGAGGAGTACTCTAAAAGCAACCTATCCTCTTAAGCGTGAAGCAAGTAGCCTAAAGAGAAGAGCACCTAAAGTATATTGCTTGCAATGGACATCATAAAAAGGAAAAACACTCACAACCAACTACTATACTGGGGTAAGAAGGTTGTTTTAGTTTTGGATACCTATAATTTTCATACATTTATCAGTGAAGATCCTAGCATATTAAACCACCCTCTTATGGACAACAATTATATAAAAATATTTTCTGGGAATTTCCTTATTTCGAATAGGATTAAAGCAGAGCTCATGGAAATTGTCATCACACCCGTAATAAAAGACGAGTCGGAATCAGGACGGCTGGCCGGATTTGTATCTCCAATGCAGGGAGATCTAGAAATTTATGTCCAGCTTTCGGAAAAAAAATAGCCAAGATCATTGTCCAAAAAATACCAGCCACTATAGATTTTTAATAAAACCTATGACCAAAAAACCAACTTCACAACCACCAGAATTCTGGCTTAGGGGCTCCATTGACGGGATTCCAACGTTATTACAACCAGCAGCCCATGCTTTATTGCAATCTAGAGAAGAACTCGGCAAATACACCACAGATTTCCCGAACAAATTACTTTGGGAAAAACCTGCCGGTTGTGCCTCTGTAGGTTTTCATATACAGCATATAACCGGGGTCGTGGATCGGATGCTTAGCTACGCACAAGAGAAATCGCTCTCCGAACAACAATTTCAGTATTTAAGACAAGAAGGCGATCCAAACCCCAAAATAACCATTGCCGATCTGGTAAGCAATTTTGATCAAAAGGTAGAAGAAGCGCTTTTATTTTTCGGACAACTGCCAGAGTCGGAGCTTATCCTGCCCCGAACCGTCGGTCGTAAAAAATTGCCTTCCACGGTACTCGGTCTTCTATTTCACGCCGCAGAACACAGTCAACGCCATATTGGTCAATTACTGGTTACCGTTCGTGTATTCCAATCGATATAGATTTGTACAGAAATCACCTCATCACTAGGAACCACAAGGACATTAAAGCATTGGAACCTTCTTTTTTGCCGATGTAAACTCTGTCATCATATCCTCTACAATTCTTGCTGCGGGTTTAATATTGTGGATTAAAGCGGCTACCTGACCAATCTCCAGTTCCCCCTCTTCCATATCCCCTTCAAACATTCCTTTTTTGGCACGAGCACGCCCCAATAAAGTCTTTAGTTCTTCCACAGAAGGCCCTTTCGCATAGAGTTGTTGAATATCTTGATAAAATTTATTTTTCAAAAGTCTTACAGGCGCCAATTCCTTTAGCGTCAACTGAGTATCCCCTTCCCCTGCCTCCACTACTTTTTGTTTAAATGAGGGATGGGACGAAGCTTCCTCACTGGCAACAAACCTACTTCCTACCTGTACCCCATCGGCACCAAGCACCATGGCGGCCAACATGGCAGCCCCGGTAGCAATGCCCCCTGCGGCAATTAAAGGAATAGAAATCTTTTCTTTGACGGCAGGAATAAGGGTCATGGTCGTTGTTTCGTCCCTTCCGTTATGCCCACCAGCCTCAAAACCTTCAGCCACAATCGCATCTACCCCCGCTTCCTGGGCCTTTTGGGCAAACTTGACACTGCTTACCACATGCACCACGGTAATGCCTTTTTCTTTTAAATAAGAAGTCCAAGTCTTCGGGTTTCCAGCCGATGTAAAAACAATTTTAACCCCTAAGGCTACAATAATTTCCATCAATTTATCAATATCCGGATATAACATGGGGATATTGACCCCAAATGGCCTGTCGGTGGCTTTTTGACATTTTAGAATATGCTCTCGCAGCACCTCTGGATACATAGAGCCGGCCCCGATAATACCTAATCCTCCCGCATTGGATACTGCAGAGGCCAATCGCCAGCCACTTGCCCAAACCATACCTGCCTGTACTATGGGATACTGAATTCCGAAAAGTTTTGTAATCCTATTTTCCATCTGTTCTTGCTAAATTTAAGCCTTGACCTGAATTTTTATGGATTCCAAGATACGGTTTCCTAGTTTGGATTACAACCACTAACAAACACATTCCTACCCTAAAAAGCAGTAGTTTTAAAGTATGGAGAGACGTAATATTAGTAAGATCAGCAAGTTTTTTTAGCGTAACAACAAGGACAGGGCTTTTCTATATTTGATGGCCTATGTTTTGGGCGTTCCCTCCTTCGTCGGGCGGGCACTTGGCTATATCCCTTGCGTTGCTGCGGGGATGCCGCCGCGGTCCCTAACGCAAAAAAACAGCCCATTTATAACAGGTCTAGGAATAGGAACTATTCTCTTACCTCCTTATAAACGGGCTGTTTCAATAAATTTATGTTTTTTTGGCAGCAGTTTTTATATTCTTCCTGTGCCAAATGCTAGCCACATTTTTACACAGCTAAAATGGAACAAACACCATCAGTTTGGCAGATTATATCTCGAATTTATGAGATTACTCCAGAGCCTATGAGTTCATCTTTTATGTACCAAGCCACAAATTGACCTTCGGTAATAGCCGATTGTTTTTCTTCAAAATCCACATACAATCCACCATTCACCTTATATAGGGTGGCTTTTTGCAACGGCTGTCGGTATCGAATCCTAGCCATAACTTCCATGGTCTCATCTATATCCAACGCCAAATCCTTACGTACCCAATGCAGTTCATCATTTCCTACAAACAAAGTTCTGCGATACAGCCCTGGGTGACTTTTTCCTTGTCCCGTATAGATTACATTTTCGGCTACATCGGTTTCGATCACAAATAAGGGTTCTTTGGTACCTCCAACGTCCAAACCTTTTCGTTGACCTTTCGTAAAATAATGAGCTCCTTGGTGCTCGCCCACAACTTTTCCATCGCAAAGTTGATAGGTAGGTTTTTCAGCATAAAAGGCCAATTCCTCTTCCTTTCCAGCGAAAGAAGGAACGGTTTGGTGATACAGTTCGTTTAATGCCGGAACCTCTACAATAACTCCTTTTTTAGGCTTTAATTTTTGCTGTAAAAAATCGGGTAAACGAACCTTACCAATAAAACACAGCCCTTGAGAGTCTTTCTTATCGGCCGTGATCAAATCATTTTCAGCTGCGATTTTGCGCACCTCCGGCTTTAAAAGCTCCCCTACAGGAAACAATGTTTTAGCCAACTGCTCTTGAGAAAGTTGACAAAGAAAATAAGATTGGTCCTTATTATCATCGGCTCCTGCCAATAACTGATACGTTTCAGAACCATCCTCATGAACAATAACACCCTTTCTGCAATAATGACCTGTCGCCACATAATCGGCTCCCAGTTCCAGGGCTATCTTCATAAAAACATCGAATTTTATTTCCCTATTACAAAGTACGTCCGGATTGGGAGTCCTCCCCTTTTCATACTCCTTAAACATATAATCTACAATACGTTCTTGATATTGTTCACTTAAATCTACGGTTTGAAAAGGAATTCCTAACTTTTCGGCTACTATCAGAGCATCATTACTATCTTCCAACCATGGACATTCATTGGAAATAGTCACGGAATCATCGTGCCAATTCTTCATAAAAAGCCCAATCACCTCATAGCCCTTTTGCTGCAAAAGATATGCAGTAACACTAGAATCTACACCCCCCGAAAGACCGACAACAACTTTTTTCATCTATTTATTCATAATATTTATATTGCCCTAACCCTTTACCGAAGCTATTTATAATTCCTTGATTTACATGATATCCAAGAAATTTATGGCTCTTACTGGCCCCCAGACATATTTATTTTATTGTAGCCATTACAATATGCAAAAATACAAAAATGGAATTTGAATACCCTAAAAAATATTTTATATACATTTTCTATACTCTTGTAGCTAGCAATCACTAGAACCTTCTTTCCTCTTCAACTAGTACAAGATTTGCAAAAAACATCCCCCACATATCTTCAAAACAACCATATAATGTTAATTTTTAATCAGTTACCTAATTTTTTTTCACAAATACCATCGTTGTTGTTTTAATTTTTATTAATTTTGTTTAATCTTCCCTCGATTATTTTAAACAAAACATATTATAAACCTTTAAAAACGATCTCATGAAAAATTTATTTGGATTACTCAAAGCTGTTTCCTTAATGCTCATGGCGTTACTAGTCTTCTCCTGCAACAATGACGACAACGGCGACACGGTGCCCCCGCAAACTAAAAACATTGTTCAAACAGCTCAGGGCGCGTCTTCACTAAACCTATTGGTGAAAGCTTTGCTAAAGGCAGATGAAAGCACTGCCAACGATTTAATCGCAACCTTAAGTGGCGAAGGTCCCTTTACCGTTTTTGCTCCTACCAATGAAGCTTTTGACGCTCTATTGGCGAGTTTAGACGATTATGACTCCCTGGAGGACTTTGATACCGATGAAAAAAAAGCCTTGTTGGCCGAAATCCTGACCTACCATGTTATAGCAGGAGCAGCGGCAGATTCATTTAGCCTCAGCAACGGGCAAGAGTTAACGACCGTACAGGGTGAAAAATTGACCGTAGGCATCAGTACTGACATTTTTATAGATGATGCAACGGATACAGATGCCAAAGTACTTTCTGCCGATATTGTTGCCAACAATGGTATTGTACATATTATAGATAAGGTTTTGGTACCACAAAGTGTATTGGATGCTCTAAACGAAGAAGAACCCACCAACAACCTAGTAGAAATTGTGGTAGCTACCGAAAGTCTATCCATCCTGGAAGCAGCGGTTATTAAAGCCGATTTGGTGACGACCTTAAGTGGTGACGGTCCTTTTACCGTTTTTGCCCCAACCGATGATGCCTTTGTGGCTTTATTGAATGTATTGGGTGATGATTACAATAGTTTGGATGATTTTGATACGGATGCCGAAATCATGTTATTAAAAGACATATTGCTATATCATGTACTTCCAATACAAGTATTGGCCGCAGATTTGGCGCCAGGGATGGTAGCTACCGCCTTTGCCAATAACAGTATTGAAGTGATCGCTTCCGGGGACAGCTTTGTAATCGGAGACGCCTCTGACACCGACGCTACTATTACTGCTACCGATATACTAGCTACTAACGGCGTAGCACATACCATTGACAAGGTATTATTACCACAATCGGCTATAGATTTTGTAGCCTCCTTAAACGCCAAGACCATTGTAGAGCTAGCCGTGGCCACGGATGATTTAAGTGTTTTGGTAGCGGCTTTGCAACAAGCCGATGCCGGTTTGGTTGAAACCTTGAGCGCGGAGGGCACCTATACTGTATTTGCGCCTACCAATGCCGCCTTTACGGCCTTGCTTGATGCCTTAGGGGACAACTATAACAGTTTGAGCGATTTTGACACTGAA
>NZ_FQYX01000002.1:120879-290860 GCF_900141935.1 Arenibacter nanhaiticus
ACCTTTGTAATAGGAGATGCCTCGGACAACAACGCCAATATTACCGCTGCGGATATCGATGCCTCCAACGGAGTTGTTCATATTATAGACAAGGTTTTACTACCACAATCGGCCATAGATTTCGTTGCGTCACTGTAGGAAGTACTAAGAATTGTTCCCTTATTAATTCAAAAGCCCCTTGGCAACTTTGATACCAAGGGGCTTTTATTCCTTATCATCCTTAAACCACAAATGTATACCACATAACATACAAAAAATAAGCGTAGACAACTATTAGTTTAATGCTCCCTAAAGATTGCTAATATTTGTAGTCCCAAATGTTATCAGACTAAACCTAGGCAAAAAAAAGCTCCTTAAAGCAAATCTTCCGATGCGCATTAAGGAGCTTAACTTTTATAAGAAGTTCAAGTTTCTTGAATTATTTCTTACCTAGTTTTTTTTGTTCTTCAGCCTGTTCCATCATCTCTCTCATTTTACGCTGAAATTTATTCTCTTTTTTAGGCTTCTTTTTGTTCTCCTGAATCTGAGCATGAATTTTATCCTCGTCCAAAATAAAATTCTTAATGGCCAACATTATAAAGATGGTAATTAAGTTAGACACAAAATAATACAAACTCAATCCACTTGCATAGTTGTTAAAGAAAACCAACATCATTAATGGAGACAAATACAGTATAAATTTCATATTTGGCATTCCTGGTTGGGTAGGCATATTCTGCCCAGTAGTCATCATCATATAAAAGAAGATAGCCACGGAAGCCAAGATAGGGAACAAACTAATATGATCTCCGTAAAACGGTATCGTAAAAGGCAATTGAGCAATAGCATCATAAGAAGAAAGGTCTTCTGCCCATAGGAACGACTTTTGTCTCAAGGCAAAAGAGGTCGGGAAAAACATAAACAAAGCGTAGAAAATTGGCATCTGCAACAAAGCAGGTACACAACCGCTCATAGGGCTTACTCCGGCCTTGTTATACAATTTCATGGTCTCTTGTTGTTTTTTCATGGCATTGTCCTTGAACTTTTCGTTCAATTCCGTGATTTCGGGTTTTAACACCTTCATCTTGGCCTGTGACAAGTACGACTTATAGGTCACTGGAGACATTAACAATCTAACCAAAATAGTCATCACAACAATAGCAATACCAAATGGCAAGAACGAACTTAACAAGGCATATAGCGGAGTAAAGATATATCTGTTAATCCATCCAAAGATTCCCCATCCAAATGGGATAGAATCTTCGAGTCCTAGTTCTTTGTACTGAGCCAACACCTTTACATCGGTAGGACCGTAAAACCAATTGAAATTATAAGCTAGTTCTCCTCCTTTTAATTTTAAAGGTACTTCGGCAGCAAATTCTTTGGTATACCCTTGGGTTTTGCTATCGTCTTCTACCAAATTGATAGAATTTAGCTTGGCAGATTCAAAAGCTTCATCTGTAGTAAGTATAGAACTGAAAAAATGCTGTCTGTACGACAACCATTTAACATCTTTTTCTAATTCCTCATCTTCACTTCCCTCCGATAATTTACTAATTTTACCATCGTCGTGGTTATAGGTAAGCCTAGTATAGCGGTTTTCGTACTGGATACTTTTAGAGTGACGTATAGCCTTTAGGTTCCAATCTAATTTAATAGGGTTGGTATTATTGATCACCTGGTTCAGCCCTTGGGAGCGCACCGTAAATCCGACCAAATACTCATCGGATTTCATTTCGTAACGATATTCCAAAAACTTATCAGAAGCCACCTTTGCTTTCATGGAAAGCACTTGGTTATCAGCAACAGTAGTAAGGGTAGGCTCAAAATACAGGTCATTTGTATTTAACAATCTATTGTCCGTAGTAGTAAAAGTAAGTCCAAAATTGGCATTACCATCCTTCACAAGATAAACAGGAATTGAATCGTAGGTCACAAATTCCTTCATCTTTGCTTCAATGATCTGTCCACCTTTATTACTTATCTCTAAGTATACCAGGTCATTTTCTAATATGGTCGTCTCATTGGACGGAGCTGTAAAGCCAAATGCTCCAATAGCACTTTTGTAATTGGCTATTGCCGTAGAATCCTGTAGATTAATTTCCTTAGGCTCAGCGATTTTAAATTCCCCTGCTGCCTCTTCTGCTTTTTTTGCAGCTTGCAATTGTTCTTGTTTTGCCTTTTGGGCTTCAAGCTCCTCAGGGGTCGGCTGATTTTGCCAAAACATAAAAATAAGAATCCCGAAAATCAGCACAAAGCCGATTATGGAATTAATATCTAACTTCTTTTCTTCCATCTAATTTATAATTTTATGAGACCTATTGAAGAAGCACTCATCTATGAACAGGCTTTCAATAGGTCTAAATAATTTGCAAATATATGCCCAATTGTAAACTTTATGCCAAAGTGGCGTAAGTTTATTGTTGTTGATGTTCTAAAGCAGCCTTTACGAAACTTACAAACAACGGATGTGGGTTATCTACCGTACTCTTGTATTCTGGATGGTATTGTACTCCAACAAACCAAGGGTGGGTCGGTACTTCTACAATTTCCACCAATCCTGTTTTCTTATTGATCCCAGAGGCTTTTAGACCTGCTTCCTCCAACTGTTTTTTAAACTCGTTGTTAAACTCATATCTATGGCGATGTCTTTCTGAGATTTCTGAAGCCCCATTGTACACCTTCTGAACCAAGGTACCGTCTTCTAAATGACAATCCCATGCTCCAAGACGCATAGTGCCTCCTTTATCGGTAACACTCTTTTGCTCTTCCATAATACTGATCACAGGATACGGAGTGTTCGGTTTCATTTCGGTAGAACAGGCATCGGCCAGTCCAAGGACGTTTCTCGCATATTCTATCACCGCCATTTGCATTCCCAAACAAATTCCCAAGAATGGAATCTTATTTTCTCTGGCAAACTGTACGGCTTTTATTTTTCCTTCGATACCACGCTCTCCAAAACCAGGAGCGACAAGAATACCGTCCAATCCGGCCATTTTACCGGCTACGTTTTTAACCGTAAGATGCTCGGAGTGGATAGATTTCACCTTTACCTTTACTTGGTTAACTGCACCTGCATGTATAAAAGACTCCAAGATTGACTTATAAGAATCCTGTAATTCTACATACTTCCCAATAAGCCCGATAGTCACTTCGTTCTTAGGGTTTTTATGCCATTGCAAAAACTGGTTCCATTTGGTAAGATCGGGAACAACATTGTCTGGTAAGTCCAGTTTTTTAAGCGTCACCGTATCCAAGCCTTCTTCTTGCATAAGAAGTGGCACATCGTAGATAGTTGAAGCATCGATAGACTGAATCACAGCCTCTCTTTTAACATTACAGAAAAGGGCTAGCTTTCCTTTAATCTCATCAGAAATCTCATGCTCTGTTCTACACACTAAAATGTCGGCCTTTATTCCGCTCTCCATTAAAGTTTTTACGGAATGCTGGGTAGGTTTTGTTTTTAACTCCCCTGCAGCGGACAAATATGGAACAAGGGTAAGGTGAATAACAATTGCGTTGTTATCGCCCAACTCCCATAAAAGTTGACGTACCGATTCGATATAAGGCAAAGATTCAATATCTCCGACAGTACCGCCAATTTCGGTAATAACGATATCGTATTCGCCACTTTTTCCTAAAAGCTGAATACGTTCCTTTATTTCATTGGTAATGTGAGGAACAACCTGAACGGTCTTACCTAAAAACTCGCCCCTTCGTTCTTTTTCAATTACGCTTTGGTAAATTCTTCCAGTAGTAACATTGTTAGCTTGGGAGGTTCTTACGTTTAAGAACCGCTCGTAATGACCTAAATCCAAATCGGTTTCGGCACCATCTTCGGTTACATAGCATTCGCCATGCTCATAAGGATTTAAAGTTCCCGGATCAACATTGATATACGGGTCTAATTTCTGGATAGTTGTTTTATAACCTCTGGCCTGTAATAATTTGGCAAGAGAGGCTGCTATTATCCCTTTTCCAAGAGAAGAAGTAACCCCACCGGTTACAAAAATATATTTCGTTTGTGACATGAAGCGTTAGGTTGAATTCGTAACGCGAGCAAAAATACGAATTACTAGTACAATTTACCGATATTACTTGGGAAAATCTTTTTGAATTTTTCGAATTAAACCTTCTAGCCCATTTATTTTAATTTCCAACATAGATCTTAATAAGAGCCCAAGCTTTCCTGGGGGAAACCCACTCTGTTGAAACCATATCAAATACGGCTCTGGAAGCTCTACCAAATACCTGCCCTTAAACTTTCCAAAAGGCATTCTATAATGTGCCAACTCTATTAGCTGCTTGTAATCTGGAGTGATATTCATTATTAAATATATCCTCAAATATACTAACTACACCTTAGTTACCCTATCAATCTTGGACAGAAATAAACGTTTTTGCCAACATTGGCTTCCATTATTTTTTTGGAAGCACTCCCCATTAATTTCAATTCTAGTATCTTTATTCATGTATAAAATACATTTAATATTAAAAACAACCCCTTTAATGGCACAGTGACAGAGGTCTACGAGGCCATATTTACCTAAAAATCAGAAAAATAATGAAACCAAAGACAGAAAACCTTTTAAAATACAATATCAACCAAAGTGTATGTTACTGGTGTTACGACAGCATTCCCCTAGAAGATTTTTTAATTTCTTTGAATGGACTTGGAGTAAAGGGTATTGATTTAATTGGCGAGAAGGATTGGCCGTTACTAAAAAAATACAATATTGACAGCGCCATGTGCAATGGGGCCGAAATTAGCCTTACCGAGGGATGGTGCGATCCCAAATACCATGAAACCCTGATCGCCAATTACACGGAGATGATTCCTAAGGTGGCCAATGCAGGGTATACCAACCTAATTTGTTTTAGCGGTAACCGAAGAGGAATGAATGACCATGAAGGATTGGAACATTGCGTAAAGGGATTACAACAGATTCTTCCTCTTGCCGAAAAACATGGTGTAATTTTACATATGGAATTATTAAACGCCAAGGTAGACCACGAAGATTATATGTGCGATAAGACCGAATGGGGCGTTGCGCTCTGCAAGAAACTGGGATCTGATAATTTTAAACTACTATACGACATATACCATATGCAAATTATGGAAGGCGATATTATTAGGACCATACAAGAACACCATGCCTACATTGGACATTACCACACCGGAGGAAACCCTGGAAGAAATGAAATTAACCACAGTCAGGAATTAAACTACCCTGCCATTATGAAGGCTATTCACCAAACCGGCTATAAGGGATATGTGGCCCAGGAATTTATCCCTACTTGGCCCGATAAAATTGCGGCTTTAAAAGAAGGCGTCACCATTTGCGATATTTAAAAAGTCGGCATAAAAAAAGGAGCAAAATGCTCCTTTTTTTATATACTGTTTAACACGCTGTTATTTTTTTGCGTTAGGGACCGCGGCGGCATCCCCGCAGCGGAGCAAGGGATATAGACAAGGCCCCGCCCGACGAAGGAGGGAACGCCCAAAATATTCCACTTAAGGATATGAAAAATACCCTCTTATCTCGTAGAAATAAATTACTCCTTTATTTCTACAATACGCATCTTATCGAAACCAAGGATATAACCGCCTTTGTTAGAATAACCAGCGTTAAATTCTTTGACAAAATTAAATTTATTTCCTGTATAGCTAGTCTCCCCAACGCTATTGGTAGCTCCGATATAATCATTTTTATAGGCGATTTTTAAAAGGATATCCATAGTCAGATCAAAACCACGTACTGCAAAGGCATCGGGTTCCGCACCAAACCGCTTCTTGTAGGCTGCAACAAATCCGTTAGCCGCAACTTCCCTGGACGCCGAAGGATAGGTAAACCTAAGATTGGACAAGTGGGAATAGGAAACGACTTCTGCATCAAAAGCTTTGTTTTTATTCGTGGTAAACAACCTTAATTTCACATCCTTACTGATCGAAGAATTCAATACAGAACCTACATGATACACCAAATTGGCCTGATCTGTTTCTAGGAAAACCCAATTCTCACGATCCAAGACAAACAATTGATTTAACTTATCTATACTCAGGGTACGATCGTCTTTTAAATCTACCGTTTTAGCCTGTGGAAATTTACTTATCAAGGTTTGTTCTATACCTTTATTTTTTTGATCTGCAATAATAATGATGTTCTCATCGGTCTTCACCCTTGAGATATAAGCAAGCATTTGTTCTCGCAACACCTTTTCGGAAGGCATGGCAAAAAACACATTAGCGGGACTTTGAGCAGCACCATCTGCCAATGGCGCTATAACCGGAATATTGTAAGACGCCACTTGAGCGGCAACCTCATTCAACATTTTTGGCTCCAAGGGACCAAATACAGCAGAAACGCCATTTAAATTTTCCCTTTGCAGCACCCCTCTTACATGCGTCGCATCTAACTGAGTATCAATGGTCTTCACATCGACAGAAACCCCTAATTTAGCGATAGAATCCAGGGCCACCATAGCTCCAGAATACAATCCGAGACTATAGTTGACATCTTTTCTGTTTTCTATAGCCAACATAGTGCTTTCCTTATCATTGACATTTAAACGATCTAATCGGAAAGGCAATAAAAAAAGCAATTTAGCCCTATTCCCGGAACGGATACTATCCAATAAGGATATTTTATCTAAAATAAGGGCATTTCTAACATCGAAATCGCCCATTTGGGTTTTCGGCAATTTTAAAACCATTCCTTCTTTAAGCCCATCTTTTAAATCGGGGTTCAGAGCAAGCAGTTCGCTATATCCAATCCCTAATTTTCTAGAAAGTGAAAATTGCGTTTCCTTGGCTTTAACCTCGTAGAAAATAAAATTTTCCGTGGTAACCCCGGCAGCAGTTTCGGACGATTTTTCAGGGATGCGCAACACCATTCCTTCCTTTAAGCCTCCTCTTTCCTTTATTTCGGGATTTAGAGCTATAATATCTTTAGACGCTATTCCAAACTTTTTCTCAAGACTGTAAAATGTTTGTTTTGCCGGTACGGTGTACCAAATAAATTTTTGTGGATTTTGAACTTTCGTCCCCTCGGATCCTATTTTAGGAAGCAACAATTGTTGACCACCGGCAATATAGTTTGAGGTCTTGGATAATACGGGGTTTAACACCAATAAACTATCAATTGTAATCCCGTATTTATGGGCTATACTCCAACGAGTTTCTTTAGGCTGTACGGTATATATCTCATAGTCGGCTTCATCTATCTGCCGTTCTTTTGAGGTTTCGCGACGAAATTTAGGGATTCTCAATTCCATTCCTTTTTTCAATTGAATAGAGTACAATTCCGTATTGTAGCGCTTTAAATCGTCTTCGGATACCTTGTATTTTTTAGAGATACCATACAAGGTTTCCTTTCTACGGGTTTTGTGCGTATAAAAACCTACGGGTACTTTTTGTTTTTCGGCAGTTTCCTTCCCTGTAATTTCTTGTAACAAAGAATGTACAGAAACTACATTTGTCACAGGCTCTCCACTAACAGGAATTACCAAAATGGTGTTGGCCTTAACAGCGCCTCCTCTTTGAATTTCCCTATTCAATTTTAATATTGACTCTTGCGAAACCTTGTATTGTTTGGCAATACTCTCTAATGTTTCGCCCTGCTTTACGGCATGGGTCTTAAATTCTTGAGCAAAAAGACTACCGCTCAACAACAATACAAGCACCGTTAACAAAAATGTTTTCCTGTAAATTTTCACACGTTTTTATTTAAAAAATTATAAGAACACTAATCTAATTAAAATCCGAGAAGCTAAAAATGCTCCGGACCTTATTCTTACAGACCTCCATAAACAAACAATTCCTTCTAAAAAGGAATTGTTTGTTTTGGTTTTACCCACATCGTATTTATTCCCATTCAATGGTAGCCGGCGGTTTAGAGCTTATATCATATACAACCCTATTGACCCCTCTTACCTTATTGATAATATCATTCGATGTTTTCTGTAAAAACTCATATGGCAAATTCACCCAATCTGCAGTCATTCCATCGGTACTTTCTACCGCACGTAATGCCACACATTTCTCATAGGTACGTTCATCGCCCATAACTCCTACACTATTTACAGGAAGAAGCATTGCTCCTGCCTGCCAAACTTTATCATAAAGCCCCCATTCTTTCAATCCATTGATAAAAATAGCATCAACTTCTTGTAGAATAGCAACCTTTTCAGCGGTAATATCGCCCAAGATACGAATAGCCAAACCAGGACCTGGGAAAGGGTGTCTCCCTAAAAGCTCTGGATCTATGCCTAAACTAGCACCTACTCTACGAACCTCATCCTTAAATAACATTCGCAAAGGCTCTACTACCTTTAATTTCATATAATCTGGCAAACCACCAACGTTATGGTGGCTCTTAATTGTTGCCGATGGGCCTCCGGTTGCCGAAACAGATTCAATCACATCTGGATAGATTGTTCCCTGCGCCAACCATTGTGCATCCTCCACCAAGTGCGATTCGTCATCGAAGACTTCAACAAAGACCCTTCCAATGGCTTTTCTTTTTTTCTCTGGATCGCTTTCTCCTGCCAAGTTCTCCAAAAAGCGTGCCGAAGCGTCTACACCTTTCACATTAAGTCCCATTCCTTCGTATTGATCCAATACGCCTTGGAACTCATTTTTACGCAACAAGCCGTTATTTACAAAAATACAGTGTAGGTTTTTCCCTATAGCCTTGTGCAACAAGACGGCAGCCACAGTAGAATCTACACCACCTGACAGGCCAAGGATTACCTTTTCACCACCGATTTTTTCTTTCAACTCGGCGACCGTCGTTTCTACAAAAGAATCTGGTGTCCAAGTTTGGGCTACGCCGGCTATGGTGACCAAGAAATTTTCCAACAATTGTTTTCCATCGGTAGAATGATACACTTCTGGGTGAAATTGAATGGCATAAGTTTCTTCGCCTTCAATTCTGTAGGCAGCATTTTCCACGTCGTGCGTACTCGCTAATTTTTTAGCGCCAGTAGGCAAACTTTTAATGGTATCACTATGACTCATCCATACCTGGCTACCTACGGATATCCCGTTGAAAAAAGGCTCGTCATCTTCCACAAAAGACAACTTTGCCCTTCCGTATTCCCTAGTATTGGAAGGTGCTACATTACCACCATTAAAATGGGCCAAATATTGTGCGCCATAACATACGGCCAACAATGGCTTTTTTCCCTTTATTTGGGACAAGTCCGGATGAGGGGCATCTTCGGCTCTCACGGAAAATGGAGATCCCGAAAGGATTACCGCCTTATATGCCGACAAGTCTTCGGGCAGGTGGTTAAATGGTTTAATTTCGCAGAAAATATTAAGTTCCCTAACCCTTCTAGCTATGAGTTGAGTATACTGGGAACCAAAATCTAATATGAGGACGTTATTTTGCATGGGCAAAAATAGTCATTTGAAAATTTTGTAAAAATATCTTTAGCATTTTTTTTACTATTAAGCATTAAAACCAACAAACATAGGAAGTTAATTTTCAATCATCTGTTAATACCTCTGTTTTTTAGGGCTTTTAAAGGTGTTTTCAGCAAAAAAATTCTCACAATAATGATGATCATGCACTTCATATTCAGAATAAATAGTGCAATACCATCAGATTCGACACCTCAAAAAAACAAAACACCTACTTTGACCTTCTCTTTTAGTGCTTTTATAAGGCCTTTAATTTCTCCTCAGAAAGCTAGTCTACGATAAGCTTTGCACCAACTTTTATTTTTACCTTTATATACATTAAAATTTTCCAAGGATGACAAGTCATTTTTTTGAGCAAATAAAGGACGAACTGAAAAAGGGACCGACGGAACCAAAACATCCGTTCCGATTTTTTACTTTCGCCACAGTAGGTCTAGATCAGGTTGCCCGGTTGCGTACGGTAGTATTGCGAAAAGTAAACGAGGACTTAAAACTCACCTTTTTTACCGACAAACGTTCCAAAAAAATTACTCATATCAAAGAAAACAAAAAGGTTGGCCTACTTTTTTACAACCCCACAAAAATGCTACAGTTAAAAATTGAAGGCATTGCCACTTTTAAGGACGACGAAGGGACAAAAGCGCAATTTTGGTCGACCATAGCCCCAGCTGCCAAAAAAGCATATACCACCAGCATGCCCCCTGGTAGCGCCCTTACAAATCCTCAGAACCTTGAATTTTTAAACGAAGAAAATCATTTTTGTACTGTAGAGATCATTCCTTTTAAAATGGAGTATTTACAATTGGCCCAACCCAACCATATCCGTATTCGCTTCTCCAGGACCGAAACCCACTGGGAGGGGGAGTTTATAGTTCCCTAAACCGACTCCCCCTTATTTATATATTCATCACTCCTCCATTGACGCCAATATCATGGTAATATCTTCTTCCTTGGTATCTGGATTGATAAAACAAAAGCGCGCTACGGTTTCGTATACTCCGTCCTTTTTATATTTGGTAGGGGTTACCAAGGAAAAACCTTCTCTATGGTTTTTATAGGTCCAGTTGGTATAATCGGCGGGCGACCATCCTTTTCTACGGAATAAAACACAAGATAAGCTAGGTTCTCTGACCAGTTCTACCAAAGGATGTTCTTGGATAAGTTTCCCTGCTAAATTAGCTAATTCAATTCCCTTATCTACGGCCCAGGCATATTTATCGGTACCATGCATGGCCAAGGAGAACCAAAGCGGTAATCCCCTCACCCGTCGTGTTAATTGAATCTGGTAATCGGATGGATTAAATCCGTGTGCGCCTTCATCTTTAAAAATATCCAAATACGACCCATCTTGTGCATGGGCTTCCTTGGCTAGTTCGGGCTGTTTATACAATATGGCCCCACAATCATATGGTGAAAACAGCCATTTATGAGGATCTATAGTAATACTATCTGCCCTTTCTATACCTTTAAATAAATGTTTGCTAGAGGTAGAGGCCAAGGCACCGCCACCATAGGCGGCATCGACATGAAACCAAAGATTTTCTTGTTCGCAAATCGCTGCGATCCCCGACAAATCATCGATGATCCCTGCGTTTGTAGTTCCGCCTGTTCCCACCACGGCAAATAACCTATGTCGTTGTTGTGGGTCTAGGGATCTTATTTTTTCTTGCAAAGCCACCGCTGTCATTTCCTCTTCGGTTTCTACCAAAAGCACATCGCAATCGATCACCTTTGCCATTGATTTTACCGAAGAATGCGCCCCGCTTGAGGTTATGATCAATCCTTTTACGTTTTGGTGTTTTGGATTTTTACGCCAGTTCTCCCTTGCCGTTACCATTGCCGAAAGATTGGCCGCGGTACCCCCGCTGGTAAAAACCCCAAAAGCCCCATCGGACATTCCGGTAAGGGACACCAACCATTTCATCGCTTCATTCTCACAGAAGATACCTCCGGCGCCCTCCATCCAATACGCGCCATGGATACTGGAAGCCGAGGTCACCAAATCGAACATCACCGCTGCTCTGGTCGGGGAGGCCGGTACAAAGGCCAAGTGTCGTGGGTGATCTATGGGCACGGTGGCTTTTACCAAAACATCTTTGAACAATTGAAAGGCTTTTTCTCCTCCAATGCCCGCTTCCGTAATAGTTTCACCTACCAAAGCTTTTAATTCCGCTTCTTTTTTGGGTTTTCCTAATTCTGGTGAAGGATGTGTTATTCTACCGATGGCGTATTTCATGACATCTAAGGTCATTTCCACCATTTCAAAATCTACTTTATGCATGGATTCGTTGAGTTTTCACCAAAGATAACTTTTTGAAAAATTTTATAACCCCAAACACAAACTAATCCTTTCCATAGCATCACATCTATGCCGATAGGTAAGAAATCACTACAACAACACAAATCTTAATACTGGGCTTAAAAGAAGTGAGGTATTGGACTAATCCATGATAACAACAGTAAATTCGGCCTTTAACGGCTCAAGAGCTTGCATAAGATTTGGGATCAATTCTTGCCCATATTCTAAATATAGTTCAGAAAAATTAAGGTTCCGCTCTTGCAGGGATTTGTTAGGAAAAAGTTCGTTCTGAATTGCGGTCATACGTTTCACATGATCTTCCAATTTGCGTTTTTGGGCTTTCAACAACCGCTTCTCAAGGTGCTCTAATCCTTTCAATTGTTTAATTTCCTGAGCTTTTACGGCTCCAGTAAATGAGGGATCTGTTTGGGCTGCTAGTTCGTACATCCCTGTAAACTGTTCTTTTAAAAGATTTTTTTGTGGTGTGAAATCGATATCGATATTCGAGATCTCCCGGATTTTCTTATTGATAAAACTGCTCTGTTTTAGAAATATATCGGTTAAGGAAACTCCCATCCGTTCTAGTTTTCCAAATTGCTTTCCTGTAATCACCAAGGCTGAGTTACGCAACAACAATATAGGAAAAGGCACTTCCATGGCCGAAAAAGTCTCTTTTAGTTCTAACCAATAGGCCAGTTCTCCCCCGCCGCCGATATAACAAAGGTTTGGCAATATCACTTCTTGAAATAAGGGCCTACAGATTACATTGGGGGAAAAGCGCTCGGGGTGATTGTTAAGTTCTGTTAAAATTTCGTCTTGAGAGAATTCTATTTTGGTATCGTTCACGTAATACCTTCCCGATTGCTCTATAATCCGCTCCCGAAGACCATCCTTTATATAAAAGTAATTTATTTCCCTAGGGGTCACCTGTATCCCATAATTTTCTGGTAAGCCCTGCAGTTTTTCTATGGTCGTCTTCACGTTTTCGAAGGATGTTTTTCCCAGTAATTCCTTCTTTACATAGGGTATCATTAACTGCTTCAATGCTACATCGTCACCATCCAAAATCACCAAGCCATACTCTCCAAAGAGCTCATTGGCCAAGAATCGGGTAGCATCCGTTAGGTTATTATGCTCCAGATAGGCCTTTTGGAACATTTCCTTTAACTTATTAGCCTGGTGGCTATTCCCAATTTCGTTAGAAAAAGCTTCCAATATCGCTTCCAAACCATCGGTTTCCAAAAGCCCTACAGCTCCAGAAGTTTTTTTATTCCACTGTAATTTCTTTCCCCTAAAATTAAAATAGTTGATTTCTTCGAAGTCGTGGTCTTCGGTAGCCATCCAATAAATGGGTACAAAATTATACTCGGGATTATCTCGCTTTAATTCCTTCGCTAGATTAATCGTGGAAATAATTTTATATAGGAAATACAAGGGTCCGGTAAACAAATTTAACTGGTGCCCGGTAACCACAGTAAAAGTAGATGGTGCTTTGAGTAAAGAAATATTGGTGGCTGTATCTGCAGAAGTCTGGGTAATCGCGTACTGCCCAATAAGAGCATCGTGCAAAACATCCCTATTGCTTTGTGAAAAACTTTTCTTCTCTATTATCTGTTCCTTAAATTGAGCTAAGGTAGGCTGCCTATTGTAAAATGGAGACAAAGTTTCTTTCCCGTTTAGATAGTCACATATTAAATCGGAAAAATAACCGGTATTTTTAAAAGGTATGCCTTTAACTTTCATGAGCAGATATTTATTGTTTTTATTAACGGTTATATGTAATTCGCATTTCTTCCTTGGTATTTGCAAGCAGTTTTCGGCCATGCCCATTTCATGGAAACGTTCCTAATTGTCGCGTAAAGGTAAAATTATCCCTTTTTTGAAAGCCTAAAAATACGTTAAGAAGTTTAATAATCCATATCCGTATATCCCCAAGGCCTCCAACCATTGTCTTACAGTGTTTTACACAAAAATGCCCCTTAGCAAGAAAGGTATAGCTTTCTTGCTACCCTTAGTTTTGTTATCACTTATATTTCTTAGTTTTGATAAAAAGTCTATCAAGAAAATTAACATGAAAAATCTATTCATTGTCCTTATCCTTTTGATCTCAACCTTCGGGATTTCTCAAACCATCAGCTCCCCTTCCGAATTTTTAGGGTATGAACTGGGATCCGAATTTACACGTCACCACGAGGTTGTAGATTACTTCAATCATATTTCGAAAAACGCTTCGGATAGGGTTAAATTAATAGAATACGGTAAAACCAATGAACGACGGCCTTTGCTATTGGCCTATATTTCTTCGGCTGAAAACATCGACAATATAGAAGATATAAGGTCAGAACACTTAAAGGCCACCCAAGGCCAAGGGAACCCCAACAAGGCCATTGTTTGGCTGAGCTACAACGTACACGGCAATGAAAGCACCAGTACTGAGGCAGCCATGCAGACCATTTATGAGCTATTGACTACCAACGCCTCTTATTTAGAGAACACCGTTGTTATTATGGATCCCTGTATAAATCCTGATGGACGTGACCGCTATGTCAATTGGTATTACCAATATAAAAACACTCCTTTTAACATAGACCCAAATAGCAAGGAACACCATGAAGGCTGGTTAAATGGGCGGCCCAACCATTATATGTTCGATCTTAACCGAGATTGGGCATGGCTAACCCAAATAGAGAGCCAACAAAGAATAAAACTTTACAACCAGTGGTTACCACACATCCATGTCGATTTTCACGAACAAGGGGTAGACAACCCTTATTTCTTTGCTCCTGCGGCCGAACCCTTTCACGAAGTTGTTACCGATTTTCAGCGAGCGTTTCAGGAAACCGTGGGAAACAACCACGCCAAGTACTTTGATGCCCAAGGTTGGTTTTATTTTACAAAGGAGGTTTTTGACCTGTTATATCCTAGTTATGGAGACACCTACCCTACCTACAATGGCGGGATTGGCATGACATACGAACAGGGCGGCAGCGGACGTGCCGGACTAGGGATAACTACAGGCATAGGCGATGTCTTAACCTTAAAGGATCGGATGATTCACCATATCACAACGGGCTTATCAACGGTAGAAGTAGCTGCCAACCATAGCAAGGTATTAAACGATGAGTTTAAGAAATTCTACCAGCATAAAAATTTCAAATACAAGAGCTATGTTTTAAGCGGCGATGAGGATAAGATTAGCGCCCTTGCCCATCTTTTAAACCAACATGAAATTACCTATGGCCGTGCCAAACCAGGATCTGTAAAAGGGTATGATTACCGTAGCGGAAAGACTTCTACCCGCAAAACCACCGCTAATAGCATGGTTATTTCGACCGACCAGACCAAAGGGACCTTGGTTAAGGTGTTGATGGAACCGAACACCAAATTAAGTGACTCACTTACTTATGACATTACGGCTTGGTCCCTTCCCTACGCCTATGGATTGGAGGCTATTGCTTCTGAAAAGAAGGTTTTAGCCGATGCTGTAGAGAATTGGAACATACCTACATCAAATTATACCCTCCCTGAAAATGCGCTCGCCTTTTTAACGGATTGGAGCAGTATGAGAGATGCCCGATTCTTAAGCGATCTTCTTAAAAACAAAATACGGGTACGCCATGCCAGGGAGCCTTTTACTATGAACGGAAAAGAGTACCACAGGGGAAGTTTAATCATCTATCGTGCTGACAACAAATCAAACCCTAACTTTATTAAATCCCTTACGGAGATTGCTAACAATCACAACATAAACCTCGCGGCAAGCAATACTTCATGGGTAGAAAAAGGGAAGGATTTTGGCTCTAGTTCCGTTTCTATGATTCCGCACAGCAAGATAGCCGTGTTATCGGGAGCGCCTACAAACACACTACAATTTGGTGAAGTTTGGCACTTTTTTGAGCAACAATTGAAGTATCCCATTGCCATACTAGACGCCGATTATTTTAAAGGGGTAAATTTATCTGCCTACGACGTTCTTATATTACCCAATGGTAATTACGGTAGTTTTATAGACCAGGAACTGTTGGATAATTTAAAGGAGTATGTTCAAAATGGCGGTAAAATCATTGCTATGGAAGGTGCTATTAATGCCTTCAAGGGCGAGGATGGATTTCAAATAAAAGCAAGAGATTTTAAAACAGACAGCACAGCAACCCTACTTCCCTATGCTGAAACAGAACGGGAGGGCATTAAAAACATTATCACCGGTGCCATTTTTAAAACCAAGGTAGACCACACCCATCCTTTGGCCTATGGGTATGACGACACCTACTTTAGCTTAAAACTCGGGCAGGATGCCTATGAATATTTAGATCGTGGCACCGTTGTTTATTTGGAGAACGACCCGAAGCCAGTATCTGGTTTTGCAGGGAGCGAAGCCAAGAAAAAAATTGGGAATACCCTTGTTTTTGGCGTAGAAGAATATGGTAGGGGACAAATTATATACATGGTAGACAATCCAGTATTCAGAGGGTTTTGGGAAAATGGCAAACTATTCTTTGTAAACGCCCTTTTCATGGTTCAATAAAAAAGTCATAAGCAAGATTGCAATTAAATAATCAAAGGATCACTGAGTAACAAGGAACAAGATGCAAGAACTAGTAGATTTACAAAAAACATTCTTCAATACCAACGCCACCAAGGATATTAGCTTTAGGATAGCACAGTTAAAAAAAATGCAGTCCCTACTCAAGGCCAATGAAGAAGTCTTGCATCGGGCAATCTACGCCGATTTTAAAAAATCGGCCTTTGAAAACTATACGGCTGAATTAAGTTTGCTTTATCACGATATACAGCAAGCCATAAAAAAGGTAAAAAAATGGTCGGCTGTCAAAAGGGTAAAGACCAATCTGGTCAATTTTCCCGCCAAATCGTATATCATTCCAGAGCCCTTAGGCGCCACCCTTATCATTGGGGCTTGGAACTATCCCTACCAACTTTCCCTTGCTCCGGCCATTGCCGCCATTGCTGCGGGAAACACGGTTATATTAAAACCAAGCGAACTGCCCGTACACACCAGTAATGCGATGGCCAAACTTATCAATGAGAATTTTGATCCTTCTTTCTTTAAGGTCGTTGAGGGAGGTGTCCCAGAAACTTCAGCGCTCCTAAAACAAGCATTCGACAAAATATTCTTTACGGGAAGCGTACAAGTAGGTAAGATCGTCTATCAGGCAGCTGCTAAAAACCTAATCCCGGTCACCTTGGAACTCGGAGGAAAAAGTCCGGCCATCATCACGGAAAACTGCGACCTCAAAGTATCTGTAAAACGCCTTATTTGGGCCAAGTTTTTAAATGCTGGCCAAACCTGTATAGCACCAGATTATGTGGTGGTCCATACTTCTAAAAAAGCTGAATTTTTAGCATTGGCGAAAAAAGAAATCGAAGCGTCCAATTTTTTGATCGAAGCCGATAACTACGTACAGATCATCAACCAAAAAAATCTAGAACGACTACTAGCTTTAATTGATAAGGACAAGGTATTCTATGGCGGAAACCACGATATAGAAAATAGGCTATTATCGCCCACAATCATGACCGATATTACTTTTGAGGACAAGGTTATGCAGGACGAAATATTCGGTCCTATTTTACCAGTTCTCGAATATGACAACCTAGATGGCATTCTGCAACAAATAAAATCGCGCCCAAAACCTTTGTCCTGTTATGTTTTCACCAATGATAAAAAAACAAAGCAGAAGGTCTTAAATGAAATTTCTTTTGGCGGAGGTGCCATAAATGATGCGCTTATGCATATTACCAATAGCCATATGGGGTTTGGTGGTGTCGGCGAAAGCGGCATAGGATCGTATCATGGCGAGTATGGCTTTAAAACTTTTTCGCATTACAAGGGCGTGCTGGACAAACCTACCTGGTTAGAGCCTAATATAAAATATTACCCCCATACCAATTTCAAACTAAAATTGATAAAACTCCTCTTTGGCTAAACCATTCTAATACTCTTTTAATTAGACCATCTATGCTACCGCTAGGCCGAAAGGGCAAAACACCCCGCGTTTGACCAAAAAAAAGTTAAACTTCCTTCTCGGAATAGTACAATTGAAATAACGACAACCTTACAACCTCTTACCGTGAAAAATGTTTTTGACAAAAACGATCTTACAGAAATTATCGATAGAATACAACAACTTAATCCGAAAAGCAAAAAGCTTTGGGGTACAATGAACGTTGCCCAAATGCTGGCTCATTGCAATGTCACCTACGAAATGATCTATACGGACAAACATCCAAGGCCCAATTCATTCATGCGGTTTATTCTTGCCCTTGTCGTAAAACCTATGGTCGTTAGCGAGAAGCCTTATAAAAAAAACATTAAAACCGCTCCACAATTTATAATTGCAGGGAAAAGGGATTTCGAAATCGAAAAAAAACGCCTTATAGATTATCTTATCCAGACTCAAGAGCTTGGGGAAACGCACTTCCATTTAAAGGAATCGCATTCCTTTGGTCCTTTGACAAAGACAGAATGGAGCAATTTGTGCTACAAACACCTAGACCATCATTTAAGCCAATTTGGCGTATAAGCACCCCTAATGGCTAATGGTGTCCTTTTTTCTATGAATTCTTAATGACCTCAATAATAAATTGTTTTTGGTTCCTTTTTCAAAAGAACGTATCTTCAGCAGTCGTTTTAAAACCAAATCCAAGCCTGTTAAGGTTTAAAACCTACGGCCAGGAATTCTAATAACCAAATACCGATCTATTATGAACAAAACTAATTGTATTTATCTCTTGACTATTGTTGCCCTGATGTTCTCGTGCACACCTAAAGAAAACAAATTAGGTGATTTTAAGATTTTACCCTTGCCACATGAATTCGACATTCAAGGGGTAAGTTCAATTTCCTTTGACACCCCTTTAAATTATGAGGCATCTATTTCCCCAGCGCCTCCTGTTTTTAACAAGGAATTAATTGTACTTAAGGAAACAAAAGACAATTCCCTGCCACAAATAAAGTTTTCCATCGATGAGTCCCTAGGCATAAAACCTCAAGGCTACACTTTGAATATATCGGACAACGAAATCATTATTAATAGTAAAGACGAAGCCGGACTCTTTTATGCTTTTAAAACCTTAGAGCAACTCTTTACCGATGCTAGGGACCAAAAGGTAAACCTTCCTCTTTGCAAGGTTACGGACTACCCCGCCTTAGCATATAGATCTATACAATTGGATGTAAAGCATCATTTGGAAAAAAGCGATTATTACTATCAGTTAATGGACAAACTGGCTAGTTATAAGGTGAATGGAATTATTATTGAAATTGAGGACAAATTAAAATACAAGCGACAACCAATGGTGGCCTCTGCCGATGCTTGGAGTATTGAAGATTGGAGAAAATTAAGCGATTACGCCAAGGAGCGGCATATAGAAATTAGCCCTTTGGTTCAAGGACTGGGACACGCCTCTTTTATCTTAAAGCACGAGGAATATAAAAACCTTCGAGATAACTTAGAAAGCGACTGGGCTTTTAACCCGCTCGACCCAAAAACATACGAGGTACAGTTTGACCTTTATTTAGACGCTATGGAAGCCTTTCCTCACGGAAAGTATTTACACGTAGGGGGCGATGAAGTACACACTACAGGAAGGGGCAGCAAAGAACCCGCCTTAAAACTTCAGTTGACCTGGTTAAATAAAGTTGCCAAATTTGCCGAAGAACACGGAAGGACCCCTATTTTCTGGGACGATATGCCTCTCCGACAAGCCGATGTTTATAGCCCCATGTTTAACAAGGATTTGACCCAAGAAGAGGTAGACAAGGTTTGGGAAGAAAACGAGCATAAGCTACTGCAGTTTTTAGACTTATTTCCAAAGAACTGTATCTATATGCGTTGGAATTACAAATCGCCCCAAGCATTGGGAAACATAAAAGCCATGCAATGGTTTTCTAGTCACGATTTACAGGTTATGGGGGCCACTGCTGGGCAAACCAGATGGGTACTGATGCCACAGGAAGACAGCAATATAGAAAATATCAGGTCCTTTGCCGAGAGCTCTATTAAAAGTGGACTTCCCGGATTATTATTGACCTTATGGGACGATGATTCTCCACATTTTGAATTATATATGCGTGGTATTTTAGCTTTTTCAGAATACGCCTGGTCTGGTGACAAGCAATCTAAGGATGCCTTAAAATCTGCCATTAGGCATAGACAATATGGTTATACTATGGCGGGAGAAGAGAATACCTTCATTACCGAGCTTGAACAAGCTGTTGCCTTCTGGAAAAACGCTTTGCTCCAAGGCAACCAGCGCAATTACCTTCCTTCTATGAAAAACGCATTGGAGAAGGCCGTCATAGATTTTCCAGACCCAAACAATAAAGGTGCATGGAGCACAAAATATGCCGAGCGCCTACAACAAGCATCGGAAATAAAACAAACGACCGATAGCATCGCTAAAAAAATTGAGGCCTCTAAAGCCAAAGCCCTAAGAAACATTTATACCTTAGAGGTCTACGAGCAAGTAAACAAATTGGCCCAATTTAGTCCACAAATCCTTTTAGCCTTACAAGCGTACGACAATGCCGGGAACCAAGAACAATTGGCACTGGCAGCTACTAATTTAAAAGAATTGCAAAAAACATTCACATCCTTGAGAGGGGAATTGGAGGAAGTTTATGGAAAAACGCGTATCTTATCAAAACCAGACAACTATATTCTAGATCAGGACCATCACGCTCATTTGGCCAACCAGTCCCTTAATTTTGACTGGCAATTTAAAGCAGAAATACTGTTCTTCGAAAAATTAAATCAGGAGATGAACAAAGAAATTTTTATGGAACGCGCAGATGCCTTAAAAAAATAAACACACTCCTATCCAACCTAGGTCCTAGCAAGAACCAGGTTGGACATTTTAGACAGCTATGGCCACATGATTTTGATAAGATTACAGAGGAAGCCGTTATTTTTTAATAGGGCAACAAATCAAAAAAAGCCATAAATTTGCTATTAGTTTCTGAACCATTTCAACGAAAAGGTTCGAGAAGGGATAACGCAATTTATAGAGCATTAGGAGTGTAAATATGGAAGAGAAGGAGGGCAAAAGAATTAATAAGTTTTTAAGCGAAATGGGATATTGCTCCCGCAGGGCTGCAGACAAGCTCATAGATCAGGGACGTGTAACCATTAATGGAAAAGTTCCGGAAATGGGGACAAAAATCACAACTGCAGATGACATTCGGGTAGATGGGAAGCTTATTTCCGAAAAGAAAGACAAACGTGTTTATATAGCCTTTAACAAGCCTTTAGGTATTGTTTGTACAACGGACACCAGGGTAGAAAAAGACAATATTATAGATTACATTAATTACCCTAGCCGTATTTTTCCCATCGGTCGATTGGACAAACCCAGTGAAGGCCTTATACTTTTGACCAATGATGGCGATATTGTCAATAAAATTCTTAGGGCTAGAAACAATCATGAAAAAGAATATATCGTAGAGGTAGACAGACCTATTACACAAGATTTTTTGGAAAAAATGAGCAATGGGGTCCCTATTTTAGATCGGGTTACCAGAAAATGCCATTTAGAAAAAATAAGTAAATACCAATTTAAAATCATCTTATCACAGGGGCTAAACCGTCAAATTAGAAGAATGTGCGAATACTTCAACTATAATGTAGTGGCCCTAAAGCGCATAAGAATTATGAATATAGAATTGGATGTCCCAGTCGGAAAGTGGCGCGATTTAACCGAAAAGGAACTAAAGGACCTGGAGGACTTAATTTCGAACTCCCAAAAGACCCACCACAAATAAAAACAGCCTGCCAACCAGCAGCACCTTCTTTTAAAAGGCTATTATCATGAATATGGAAGATATTGAAAATGTTGAATTAACCTATTTGAGTCTAGACGACTATCAAGAGTTAAAAAAAGTCATGATAGCCTCCTACAGCTCTATGCCCAATGCTTATTGGAGAGAAAATCAGATTGAAACATTGATCAATCAATTTCCAGAGGGACAGGTAGTCATAAAAGTAAACGATCAAATTGCGGGCTGTGCCCTCTCTATAATTTTGGATTATGCGAAGCTTGATGACCACCACACCTATGAGCAGATCACTGGAAACTACACTTTTAACACCCATACTGCGGAGGGGGATACCCTCTATGGTATAGAAGTTTTTATAAAACCCGAATTTAGAGGCCTTAGATTAGGACGTAGACTATACGATTACAGAAAGGAATTGTGTGAACGTTTAAATCTTAAAAGGGTCGCTTTTGGCGGAAGAATACCAAACTATCACAAATATATGGACACCTTATCTCCAAAGGCCTATATAGAAAAAGTGAAGCGTAAGGAAATCCAAGACCCTGTGTTAAACTTTCAGATATCCAATGATTTCCACCCTAGTAAAATCCTAAAGAACTATTTGGAAGGAGATTCGGATTCCAATGACTATGCGGTTCTGATGGAATGGAACAATATTTATTACGAGAAGAAAAACAAAAATGCTACTGCGACCAAAAAGATCGTACGCCTAGGGCTCATACAATGGCAAATGCGCCCGTATAAAAATTTAGAGGAGGTATTACAGCAGGCAGAATACTTTATAGATGCCGTTTCTGGCTACCGTTCAGATTTTGCCTTGTTTCCCGAGTTTTTCAATGCGCCTCTTATGGCCGAAAACAATCATATGTCCGAGCCCGATGCTATACGGGAACTAGCGAAACACACCGCAACTATCATACAGAGGTTTTCGGAATTGGCAATATCCTATAACATCAACATCATTAGCGGAAGCATGCCCGAAATCCAGAACGGAATGCTTTATAATGTAGGGTATGTCTGTAAACGCGACGGAACCAAGGAACGCTATGAAAAACTTCATGTCACCCCAGACGAAGCTAAAGTATGGGGCTTGCAAGGAGGATCCGAGATTAAAATTATCGATACCGACTGTGGAAAAATAGGCGTTCTTATCTGTTATGACTCCGAGTTTCCTGAACTAAGCAGGCTTTTGGCCGATGAAGGCATGGACATCTTATTTGTTCCCTTCCTTACCGATACTCAAAATGGTTTTTCTAGAGTAAGACATTGCGCCCAGGCCAGAGCTATAGAAAACGAATGCTACGTAGCCATTGCCGGAAGCGTTGGAAACTTGCCTAAGGTTCACAATATGGATATTCAATATGCCCAATCTATGGTTTTTACCCCCTGTGACTTTGCTTTTCCTTCCAACGGGGTGAAAGCAGAAACCACACCAAATACCGAAATGATCCTAATTGTCGATGTAGATTTAGACCTACTAAGACAACTCAATCAGTTTGGTAGCGTACGAAACCTTAGAGACAGAAGAGTAGATCTATTTCAGCTCAGCAAAAAGTAAACACTTACCTATGGGAATCCATGTCCCCTAAAAATTTGGATTCCCATTTTATTTTCAAATAAACCACCCTTCAACCGTGCAAAAAAATAAGAGGCAAAAACAGGCCAAGATTTTAAGAACATTCAGGAAAATTCATAGAACATCGGGCGCACTGTTATTTGTCTTCTTTTTTATCATCTCCATTTCGGGCTTACTATTGGGCTGGAAAAAACACAGTGGCGATTTAATTTTGTCCAAATCCCGTCAAGGAATTTCCACTGATCTTAAAGATTGGCTCCCTTTGGACGCGCTCCATACCAATGCCGTTAAAATATTTCAAGATTCCATTTCATCCACCCATTCTTTAGCCTTGGACCGCGTAGATGTCAAAAAGGACAAGGGAATGATCAAATTTATTTTTGAGCAGGGATATTGGGGCATACAGCTCGACGGCGCCTCCGGAAAACTACTACATATAGAAAGAAGGCGAGGCGATTTTATCGAGCAATTACACGATGGTTCTATCCTAGATAAATTCCTAAATACGGGAACAGGCCTTATTAAACTTGTGTATGCTACCATCATGGGGCTCGCTCTTTTTGTTTTTACCGCCACCGGATTTTGGTTATGGATAGGCCCTAAACGAATGCGAAAAGAAGCAGTCAAGGCCTAAATTCATCTTACATATTCCGTAAGGTACACCTAGTATTTTTTTTAAAAAAACATCTTATTTTAGGAGCATTCGCAATTTTTTAAACAATAGCCTAAAAATCCCTAGACGGTAGTTTCGCAGGCCGGGCATCAAAATTTGTTTAGGCCGAATCATCTTTTTTTGGGCGTTCCCTCCTTCGTCGGGCGGGCCCTTGGCTATATCCCTTGCCTTGCTGCGGGGATGCCGCCGCGGTCCCTAACGCGAAAAAATCAATCAATGTAGCCTTTCCTAAAAAAGGTAGTTAATCAGTTAAGAAATGTAGGACTCAGCCACTGAAGTTGCACCCTCCAAATACGACAAGGCCTGATTTACTTTCTTTGTCTAAAAGCAAAAAACCAATAATTTCTCGAAACCTCCACCATCTTCCTTACTATTTAACAAGTTAAACCTACCAAACACATAAGCCTCCTCCTTCAATTAAAAACGTTAATTCAATAGCATATCACCCTATAAATCATTAACTTAGAATTCAGCTGACTGATTAATCAATTGTATTAATAATAAGAAACTAATCATGATCAATGTCTACAAAAAAAACACTTTGCTAACAGCCATATTTATATTGTCGTTCATCAGTGCACCATATTTTATATCTGCTGCCCCTTTTGTTCAGGATTTACAGGAACAAGAAAGTCTTTACAACCAATACAAAGGAAAAATCGTAGATGGAAAAACCAACAAACCCTTGGTATTTGCCTCTCTTACTATAGAAAACACCAACATCAGTACCGTGAGCAATACCGAGGGCGAATTTATCCTTAAGGTTCCCAAGGCCTTGGACAAAGAGAACCTTATCGTATCTTTTTTAGGTTATAAAACAAAACTCCTATCCTTAGAAGAATTAACGGCGGAAAAAAATATAATAGCCTTAGAGACTTCGGTCACCGAACTTACTGAAGTGAGCCTTGCGATCCCCAAAAATGCCGCGAACCTTGTCAGGGAAACCCTTAAAAAAAGAGGGGAGCATTATTTTGACAAACCAACTCTTATGACTGCCTTTTATAGGGAAACTATTAAAAAGAGGAGGAAAAACGTCTCCCTGTCCGAAGCTGTGGTCACCATATACAAATCAGCCTATACTAATGACCGTAAGGATGTGGTTGAAATGTATAAGTCACGTAAAAGTACGGATTATAGCAAACTAGACACCCTTACCCTAAAACTTCAGGGAGGCCCATTTAATACCTTATTTGTTGATATGGTGAAATATCCCCAGTATATATTTACCGAAGAAACATTGGACTATTATGATTTTACAGTTTCTAGCTCTACCATGGTAAAGGACAAAGTGATTTTCATTATCAATTTTAAACAAAAGGAGACTATTAAGGACCAGTTATATCAGGGAAAACTATATATTGACGCGGAAAACAAAATTCTAACCAACGCCGTATATTCATTAAATATTACCAACAGAGACGAAGCGGCCAAACTCTTTGTCCGAAAAAAACCTGCCAATGCAAGGGTATGGCCCACCGATGTAGCCTATAGGGTAGACTATCGCGAAAAAAATGGCAAATGGTATTATGGCTATAGCAATGTACTATTGGAGTTTAAGATAAATTGGGACGATAAGCTATTCAATTCCGTTTATTCCTTAACTTCAGAAATGGCCATTACAGACTGGAGTGAAAACCCTACGGGTGAAGTTCCTAAACCAAGAAACCGATTAAAATCATCCATCATTATGTCGGACGAGGCTTCTGGATTTTCGGATCCTGATTTTTGGGGTGAATACAATATTATTGAACCTGAAAAATCCATAGAATCTGCCATCAAAAAAATCAAAAGACAATTAAAAAGATCTAGTGCCAAATAAGAACGGTCGGCCTATTGCTACCCTCTCGCAGTCATAATATTCAAACTGCTAAATTGACAGTCATATCTTAATGGGCAATGTTGTAAATTTAGCCCATTGACACTACAAGCATGAAAAAAAGGAGACAGTTTTTTAAAACAGCTTTGGGGGCTTCTGTAGCAAGTCTACTCCCCTCTACCATATTCGCTACTTCCACCCCCAAAAATCGACCAGACACACCCCCTGTTAAAGCCAAGGCGTTAAGAAAGGGCGATACTATTGGACTAGTAGCTCCAGGGTACTCTGTAAAGCCAGAGATGTTGGAAGAGGCCAAGGCCACTCTGATCAGCATGGGGTTTATTCCCTACCATACCGAGCGTATTATTGGGAATCATGGTTATTTCAGCAATACGGACGAGGAAAGGATCAAAGACCTTAATGAAATGTTCTCCAATCCCAATATCGACGGTATTCTTTGTGCAAGAGGCGGTTACGGATGTACTCGAATAATAAATTTGATCGATTACGAAAATATAAGACAAAATCCCAAAGCCTTTATTGGCTTTAGTGATATCACAGTCTTATTGAACGCCATCAACCAAAAAACAGGCTTAATCACCTTCCATGGCCCCGTAGGAAGCACGCTTAACGACGATTACAGTATAGCGCAACTACAAAAGGTAATCATGGCCCCTAGGGAATTTCAAGCTTTGGAGAACAAGGACTTGAGCGGTGAAAAAAAATATAGGCATCCGCAGTACGACCGTTATACTATTACCCCCGGAATAGCGAGCGGAAAATTGGCAGGAGGGAGTCTAACCATGGTCACTTCCCTGATGGGAACCCCACATGAGATAGATTTTACCAATGCCATTATATGCTTAGAAGAAATAGAAGAAGCCCCCTACCGCATAGACCGCATGTTGACCCAATTGATGCAAAGCAAAACCTTTTGTAAAGCTTCTGGAATTGTAATGGGTGTATTTGCCGGATGCGATACGCCACCAAACCGCCATAAGTTTACCTTAAAAGAAGTGATCATGGATAGAATCAAACCATTAGGTATTCCAGCGGTTTACGGTATGACCTTTGGCCATATAGACAACAACTTTACCTTTCCCATTGGAGCAATGGCTAGCTTGGACAGTGAAAAAATAAGCTTGGAAGTGTTAGAACAACCAGTGCTACCATAAGCAAAAAGAGTCTTATGGATTTTTAGCTGCCACATACTAACGACAACACTTAATAAAACAACCGCCCCTAGGGTTAAGAGCGGTTGTTTAGAAATAATCATTTTGACAATTAAAGCTTCGCTTCAATCAATAGAACTATTAGTTAGCTACCTCGCTAATAAACTTTAGGCGATATAGTCTCAGTTCCTCTTCTTCGTAATCTCCGTCGAACTCTTTTAGAGCTACTTTCAGGTCATCTGTTGTAGCTTCTAAAAAATAGTCGTGAATTTCTTCTTGCTGATCTTCATCCAAGATTTCTTCGATCCAATAATCAATGTTCAATTTCGTTCCGCTAAAAACGATCTGTTCCATTTCTTTTATAAGCTCATTCAGCTCTAGTCCTTTTGCCGAAGCAATATCATCCAAAGGCAGTTTCCTATCGACATTTTGAATGATATAAAGTTTAAGGGCAGAATTGGCCCCTGTACTTTTCACCACCAAATCATCGGGTCTTAAGATATCGTTCTCTTCTACATAGGTAGCAATTTCGGCAACAAAAGGTTTACCATATTTTTTGGCTTTTCCATCTCCTACCCCATAAATATTCACTAATTCTTCTATAGATATCGGATATTTCAAGGCCATATCTTCTAAGGAAGGATCTTGAAAAATAACAAATGGGGGCACTCCTAATTTTTGCGCCTGCTTTTTTCTTAAATCTTTAAGAATCCTCAACAACTTATCATCGGCCACACCACCTGCAGTTTTTGCCGCACTAACGATAGCATCGTCTGTCGCTTTATTATACACATGGTCGCGGGTCATCATAAATGAAGTAGGGTTTTCTAAAAACTCTTCTCCTTTAGGCGTCAGATGTAGTATTCCGTACTGTTCAATTTCTTTTTTCAGTAAACCGGCTACCAAGACTTGGCGAATCAGGGCCATCCAATACCCCTTATCCCTATCTTTTCCGATACCAAAGAATTCTTTTTCATCGGTTTTATGAGAAGCGATTAAGGCATTTACTTTCCCTGTCAAGGCCTTGACAATCTCTTTCGATTTAAATTTCTCACTGGTCCCTTTAACGACACTGATCAATTTAACGACATTGTCTTTAGCTTCGTGTTTTTCTTTAGGATTTCTGGTATTGTCATCCATATCGGCGCCCTCACCATTCACCTCATCAAACTCCTCTCCAAAATAATGTAAAATAAATTTTCTTCGGGAGATTGAAGTTTCGGCATATCCAACTATTTCTTGTAATAGTGCGTTACCGATTTCTTGTTCGGCTACGGGTTTTCCGGACATAAATTTCTCTAGTTTTTCTACATCCTTATAGGAATAAAAAGCTAGGCAATGTCCTTCTCCCCCATCTCTTCCTGCCCTACCAGTTTCCTGATAATAGCTCTCAATACTCTTGGGAATATCGTGATGGATTACAAAGCGCACATCGGGTTTATCAATCCCCATTCCGAAGGCAATAGTAGCTACAACGACATCTACGTCCTCCATAAGAAACATATCCTGGTGCTTTGATCTTGTTTTAGCATCAAAACCGGCGTGATAAGGCACTGCACTAATTCCGTTTACTTGTAACACTTGTGCCAACTCCTCGACTCGTTTTCTACTCAAACAATATATAATTCCAGATTTTCCCGAATTTTGTTTTACGAACCGAATAATATCACTGTCGACATTTTGGGTTTTTGGTCTTACTTCATAGTACAAATTAGGCCTGTTAAAACTTGCTAAAAATATTTTAGCATCGTTTATGCCCAAATTTTTAATGATATCTTCTTGTACTTTTGGCGTTGCGGTAGCTGTAAGGGCTATTAGGGGTATATTATCTCCCAACCTATTGACAATCGCTTTTAAATTTCGGTATTCCGGTCTAAAGTCGTGACCCCATTCTGAAATACAATGTGCTTCATCTACCGCTACGAAGGAAATTTTTTCCTTCTGCAAGAAATCGACATACTCTTCCTTTGTAAGCGACTCTGGTGCCACATACAACAGCTTTGTAACGCCACTACTAATATCTTTTTTTACCTGTTTTATCTCTGTTTTAGTCAAGGATGAGTTCAACACATGAGCAACCCCCATTTCTGAAGACAGCCCACGGATGGCGTCTACTTGGTTTTTCATCAAGGCTATTAAGGGAGACACTACAATGGCCGTTCCTTCCTGCATCAGGGCAGGTAATTGGTAACAGAGCGATTTTCCTCCACCAGTTGGCATTATCACAAAGGTATTCTCTCCCTGTAATATTGTTTTAACGACCTGTTCTTGTAAGCCTTTAAATTGGGAGAACCCAAAATACTTTTTCAAAGAGACACGTAAATCAATTTCATTTAATTTCATACAGTACTTGACCATTTAATAAACTCATGTTACAGCAACTGCAAAAATAAGATGCTTTAATAAGTTTTGGAACTTTAACTCCAATTTTTATTATAAATAAATTTGTTGAAATTTTAAATATTCTATAAACTTAAGTTTATGTAATTTTGTACACTAAATATAAGATTTCTTTAAAGAAAAATCACCATTAATCATAAATTACTTTGAGCGATACCAAAGCCATATTGGCTACAGCTAAAAAAACTATTGAAACGGAGGCCGATGCAATACACCAACTGGCTTCTTATTTAAACGAGGAGTTTTCCAGTGCTGTGGAATGTATTCGCCATTCTAAGGGACGTGTTATCATCTCTGGGATA
Organism: Arenibacter nanhaiticus; assembly: GCF_900141935.1. Taxonomy (GTDB): domain Bacteria; phylum Bacteroidota; class Bacteroidia; order Flavobacteriales; family Flavobacteriaceae; genus Arenibacter; species Arenibacter nanhaiticus. Next base: position 150,323 of record NZ_FQYX01000002.1, read on the forward strand.
GGAAAAAGCGCTATCATCGCATCCAAAATCGTAGCGACGCTGAACTCTACGGGCACTCCTGCGATTTTCATGCATGCCGCGGACGCGATTCACGGGGATTTAGGCACCATACAAAACCAAGATGTGGTTATCTGCATTTCTAAAAGCGGCAATACCCCTGAAATTAAAGTATTGGTTCCCCTCATAAAAAATGGCGGCAACAAATTAATAGGGATGACTGGGAATAGTGAATCATTTTTGGCCAACCAGGCCGATTTTGTCTTAAACACTTTTGTCGAAAAAGAAGCCTGCCCCAATAATTTGGCCCCTACCTCGAGTACCACGGCTCAATTGGTAATGGGAGACGCCTTGGCCATATGCCTGTTGGAATTAAAAGGTTTTGACAGTAACGACTTTGCAAAGTACCATCCTGGTGGTGCCTTAGGGAAAAAATTATATTTAAGAGTTTCCGATATTGCCAGCAATAATCTGATACCACAGGTAGATGTCGATGCCGATGTTAAAACGGTCATCGTAGAAATTTCCGAAAAAATGCTGGGCATTACCGCGGTATTAAAAGACAACAAAATAGTGGGCGTGGTTACTGATGGCGATATCCGTCGTATGTTGAACAAACATGACAATATCAGTGGCTTGACCGCTAAGGATATTATGAGCACTAACCCCAAGACCGTAGCCACAGATGTACTGGCTGTTAAAGCCCTGGAATTACTGCAAGACAAGGGAATATCACAATTACTAGCCGTGGAAGGCGATAATTACAAAGGAATAGTACATTTGCACAACCTAATAAACGAAGGCATATTATAATGACTAAAAAATTGAAGACCCCCAATGAAATGTCTTTCTTAGACCATTTAGAAGAATTAAGATGGCATATCATACGATCTGTTTTTGCTATAGTGATCATCGCAACCGTAGCCTTTTTAATGAAAGATTTTGTTTTTGGCACCATCATTTTTGGACCAATGAATCCAGAATTCCCAACCTACGATATCTTTTGTAGCCTATCGCAAAAATTAGGTTTCAATGAAGCTTTCTGTAATACGGAACCTGCTTTTACCGTTCAGAGTAGACAAATGTCCGAGCAGTTTTCTGCCCATATCTGGACCTCTATTTGGGCCGGTTTCATCCTTGGATTTCCCTATATTTTATATGAAATGTGGAAATTTATTTCCCCAGGGCTATATGACAACGAAAAACAAAACGCTAGAGGTTTTATTGCCATTGCATCTTTTCTTTTTTTCAATGGAGTATTATTCGGATACTATATTGTAGCGCCATTATCCATTAACTTTTTAGGAAGCTATTCTATTAGTGAAACCGTTGTTCGTGAGATCGATTTAAGTTCGTACATATCAACTGTTAGGGCCGCCGTAATTGCATGTGGACTAATCTTTGAATTGCCAATTATCATTTACTTTTTAACCAAAATAGGCCTGGTAACACCAGAAATACTGCGCAAGTATCGAAAAATGGCCTTGGTAGTTGTATTGATTCTTTCTGCCATCATTACGCCACCGGACGTTGCCAGCCAGATTATTGTAGCAGTACCTATTTTGATCCTATACCAAATAAGCATCTATATATCCAAAGTTGTTTTAAAAAGACAAGCTAAAAAAGAGCGAAAAAATGTCAAAGCAAATTGAAGAATTTAACGCCTATCGTTCTAAAATGAACGAGAAGTTGTTAGCCGACAACAATAAAATTATTAAAAGAATTTTTAACCTAGACACCAATGCCTATGCTGCAGGTGCCCTAGATGTTAAGACCAAGGAACTATTAGGATTGGTAGCTTCTGCCGTTCTGCGCTGCGATGATTGCGTAAAATACCACTTGGAGCGATCCTATGAAGAAGGCGCGAACAAGGAAGAGGTCATGGAAACCCTTGGCATTGCAACGCTCGTAGGAGGTACCATTGTGGTCCCTCATTTAAGGAGAGCATACGAGTTCTGGGAAGAACTTGAAAAACAATAAGTTAAAAAAAACTACATTTTATTTTTCTTGAAAAATATAAAGTTTAGTTTTGAAGGATAGCAAGATACTATGAAGCTAAGAGCAGAAAACATAATGAAGTCCTACCGAGGACGACAGGTAGTAAAGGGAATTTCTTTAGAGGTCAACCAAGGTGAAATCGTGGGTTTATTAGGCCCTAATGGCGCCGGAAAAACTACTTCTTTTTATATGATCGTAGGATTGATCAAACCAAATGGAGGCAGTATTTATTTGGACCAAAAGGAAATTACCAAATTCCCTATGTACAAGAGGGCTCAAAACGGCATTGGCTATTTGGCACAGGAAGCCTCTGTGTTTAGAAAATTAAGTATCGAGAAAAATATATTGAGCGTATTGCAACTGACCAAGCTCAGTAAAAAAGAGCAGTTGATGAAAATGGAATCGCTCATCGAAGAATTTGGATTGGGGCATATTCGAAAAAACCGTGGCGATTTATTGTCGGGGGGCGAAAGAAGGCGAACCGAAATAGCCAGGGCATTGGCAACAGATCCCAAATTCATACTCTTGGACGAACCTTTTGCTGGGGTAGACCCGGTAGCCGTAGAAGACATTCAACGTATTGTTGCTCAATTGAAAGACAAGAACATAGGCATTCTTATTACCGATCATAACGTACAAGAAACGCTGGCCATTACAGAGCGCTCTTATTTAATGTTCGAAGGTGGTATATTAAAATCGGGGATTCCCGAAGATTTGGCGGCCGATGAAATGGTCCGTAAAGTATATCTAGGACAAAATTTTGAGTTACGGAAGAAAAAACTTGACTTCTAAATCCATAAGAATAGAAATAAAAAAAGGCCGCGAATTGCGGCCTTTTTTTATTCATGGTATGTAATAATGAGCCTTACACCTTATTTTTAGCACTAATATTACTCACTATAGAGCTGCCCACATAAAAGGCAAGAATAGCCGGAATTGCCATAAATTTCATCGTCAGTAAAAATACCACACTGACTATTAAAAAGATATAACGATTTGCATTGTCCCTAAGGCTCCAGTTTTTAAACTTTAAGGCAAATAAGGAAATCTTAGCATTCAGCAAAAAGGCACTGAAAAGCGTCACCCCAATTAAAAACCATTGATTTAGGATCAACTCATTTAAGAAGTCGTTATTGTGGTAGATTAACATTAGGGGAAAGGACAGTATCAACAGGGCATTGGCTGGAGTTGGCAAACCAACAAAAGAAGAGACCTGATTTTCATCAAGATTAAATTTCGCCAATCGGTATGCGGAGGCCATGGTTATAATAAATCCGAAAAATGGCAGCAACGGCATCTCAAACAATTCCCAAGATATACTTTCTGTAGCCCCGTTGGCAACATTGAGGTTCCACCCCCCGGTGTAAGACATCCTCAATAACTGAAACATTGCTATACCAGGAACCAATCCGCTAGTGATCATATCTGCCAAGGAATCTAACTGTAGCCCCAATTCACTTTTTACGTTCAGTACCCGTGCTGCCAATCCGTCGAAGAAATCGAAAAATATGCCCAGAAAAACGAAGCCTGCAGCTACTTCTAATTTGTTAGAAACTGCAAATACCGTGGCAATGCAACCACAGAGTACATTTAATAAAGTAATGAAATTAGGAATATGACGTTTCATCTGTATGTTTTTTTGTTTGAATATTAATAGACTACCCTTACTATTTAGGCTAGGTTTATATGAATTAATTAGCGGGTCCGGAGGCGTAAATTCTGGTGTGCCATTTCACTTGCTACGCTATTTTCTTCGCACCGGACAGCGGTAAAAATAACATTAATTAAAAAATGCCGTCTATTTAAATCCGCTTTTTTATAATACAATAGCCCATAGTTCCTAAATCCTATTATTTATTCGATATTTGCGGTAACTATTTCAAAGGTAGTCAGTACTGATATTATGCGCTTAAAGATCCTTTTAATTACATTTCTACTGGTGGGGCTCCCCCTGTATACTATTGCCCAATTAAAACCACTTTCGTCCAAGGCCGAAGTCAGTGTCATTACCTGTGGCGCAGGTGATGAACTCTACTCTACTTTTGGACATAGTGCCTTTAGAGTTTATGATCCTGTGAATGGTATAGACGAGGTATACAATTATGGCACTTTTAATTTTGACACTCCAAACTTTTATCTAAAGTTCACGCAGGGCAAGCTGCTTTATTCCTTAAGCAAGCAGGACATGCCCTATTTCCTATATGCCTACCAGGTAGAAAATCGCTGGGTAAAAGAACAAGTGTTACATCTAGACAGCAGTGAGAAAAATGAATTATATGAGTTTTTAGAAAACAATCACCTTCCCGAAAACAGGGATTACAAATACGATTTTCTCTACAACAACTGTTCTACAAAAATCAGGGACGTATTGGAAGAAACCTTGGGAAAAAACCTAAGTTTTAAGGAAAACCATCTGGAAAAAAGATATACGTTCAGGGAATTGATCCATCAAAACCTGAGACTCAATTCTTGGTCTAGTTTTGGCATAGATCTGGCCTTAGGAGCTGTCATAGACAAAAAGGCTACCCCACAAGAGCATATGTTCTTGCCAAACTATATAATGTACCAACTGAGCAATACCACCTTAAACTCGACCCCCTTAGTATCCAAGGAGCGGACTATTTTAAAAGAAAAAAGCATTCCAAAGAGCAATTCCTTTTTTACTACCCCCCTATTTTGGTTATCGGTCTTTTCAGTAGGCATCCTTATCCTTACTTATTCAGACTATAAAAACAAGAAACGAACAAGAGTTTTCGATTTCCTATTGTTTTTTATATCGGGAGCAGCAGGAGTTCTATTGCTGTTTTTATGGTTCCTGACGGACCACACTGCTACCGCCGTCAACCTTAATGTTTTATGGGTATTTCCGTTTAATATTATTGTGGCCTTTGCAATTATTAAGAAGCAACCTCCTATCAGTTGGTTGTTAAAGTATCTAAAAACACTTTTTATCTTACTTATTTTAACGATCTTATTAGGAGTGTTTAAAATTCAGAACTTCTCTCCTTTAATTACCCCTATAATTATTGCCCTTACGGTGAGATACCTATTTTTATGGAGACATCTCCAAAACCAATTCAGTATTAAATAAAGACAAAATGAACCTACTTACTGTAGAAAACATATCCAAATCATTTGGTGAACTGGTCCTTTTTTCGGACATCTCTTTTGGAATTAACAAAGACCAGAAGATAGCTTTTATCGCCAAAAATGGAAGTGGAAAAACTTCCATTTTAAATATCCTTTCAGGAAAAGACACTCCAGACACCGGGCAGGTCAACTCCCGAAAAGGCATCAGGATTTCTTTTTTGGAACAAGAACCGGACTTAGATCCCAATTTAACCATAGAAGAAACCATTTTCGCCTCGGACAACGAAGTGTTAAAGGTTATACGCAACTACGAAAAAGCCTTGGCCAGACCTGAGGAGGAAGACGCCTACCAAAAAGCTTTTGAAGCCATGGAGCGTTTTGATGCCTGGGATTTTGAAACCCAGTACAAGCAAATTTTATCTCGCCTTAAGCTAGACGATATCAACCTAAAGGTAAACTTACTGTCCGGTGGACAAAAAAAACGTATTGCCTTGGCCAATGCCCTGATCAATAGGCCCGATTTATTGGTGCTCGATGAACCGACCAACCATCTGGACCTGGAAATGATCGAATGGTTAGAGCAGTACTTCGCTAAAGAAAACATCACCTTGTTTATGGTTACTCACGACCGTTATTTCCTAGAAAGGGTATGTAATGAAATTATAGAATTGGACAATGGCCAGCTGTATTCGTACAAAGGCAATTACTCTTATTACTTAGAAAAGAAGGAGGCTAGACTAGAACAAGAAGCGACAGAGCAACATAAATCCAAACTGCTCTTTAAAAAGGAATTGGATTGGATGCGAAAACAGCCCAAGGCACGAACCACCAAGTCAAAATCGAGGATAGACGACTTTCAAGATATTAAGGAAAAGGCCAGCAAACGAAGAACGGAGCACCAAGTACAATTAGAAATCAACATGGAGCGCATGGGAAGTAAGATCCTTGAACTTCATAAAATATCAAAATCCTTTCCCAACAAGCCCATTTTAGACAAGTTTGAATACAATTTTCTAAAAGGCGAGCGCATAGGGATTATCGGAAAGAATGGTACTGGAAAATCGACTTTCCTTAATATCCTTACCGGAAAAGACGAGCCTGATAGTGGAAAGGTAATAATCGGCGACACTATTAAATTTGGTTATTACACCCAGGCGGGGATCAAAATAAAAGAAGGCCAAAAAGTAATCGATGTCATCCGTGAATTCGGAGATTACATCCCTTTGATGAAGGGGCGTCAAATTTCTGCCCAGCAGCTATTGGAACGTTTTCTTTTTGACCGTAAAAAACAATATGATTTTGTCGAAAAATTAAGTGGTGGGGAACGAAAACGTCTTTATTTGTGTACCATTCTAATTCAAAACCCAAACTTTTTAATTTTGGATGAGCCCACTAATGATTTAGACATAGTAACCTTAAATGTTTTGGAAAGCTTTCTATTAGATTTCCCAGGCTGCCTATTAGTGGTTTCTCACGACCGTTATTTTATGGATAAGATCGTAGATCATTTATTTGTATTCCGTGGAAAGGCGGAGGTCGAAGACTTTCCTGGCAACTACTCCGATTTCAGAGCTTATGAAGATAGCACCGAGCAAGAGAATAAAACTGCCAAAGAAAAATCTGGGGATAACAAAAATCAAAAAAACACCTGGAAAGAAGAAAACACAGCCAACAAGCTTACTTTTCAAGAACAGAAAGAATACAAGCAATTAGAAAAGGATATCCAAAAATTAGAGACCAAAAAATCGGCTCTCCAAAATATGTTCTTAGACCCGTCGCTTAGCGGGGAGGAAATCTCAAAACTATCTATTGAACTCACTGAGATCAATAACGCTATAGATCTAAAATCTGAACGTTGGTTTGAACTTGCCGACATCAGGGATAATTAAGCATTATCAGCCTTTGAATTTCTTTACAAAAAGGAACTTCAAAGGCTGATATTCTTATTAAGATCGACCCAAAAAAAACATCCTCATTTAAAATAAATATTGTCGAGAATGCTCTTCCGATTTTTAGCCCATATAAGGTTTCTATTAAACTCAACCAATCACCACGGAGTCCATTCTCCTTTTATATTTAAATACGTCACTAAGGGTTTATATAGCACCCAAGGCTTTAAAACCACCAAGTCCCTTAACATCGTCTTAAAAACCCTTCTTTTTTTTAAAATAAAGCGCGTTCAACTTATCACTAAAAATGGTGCGACCAAAGACCTGATTTTAAGACACAACAAGGACATTTCATTTGTCGCGGCCTCTGAAGAATTTATGTATTGGGAGCAGCCTAGCGCAACACTCATCAAACATCAAATCACCGATAACAAGCATCTGGCCCCTACATCAATCCTTTTTATTGATAACATCCACAATTCTAAAGAATCGGAGATCTTATGGGAGACCGTAAAAGATCTGGAAATAGTTACCGTTACCATAGACCTATTTTATGCCGGAATAGTCTTTTTTAGAAAGGAACAAGCCAAGGAACATTTTAAAATACGATTTTAAACTTGTAATTTTAAGCAAGATTCAAAGATTATAACAAGCATTATTAATGGATTATATTGTTTACATAGTACTAGGTATTTTAGTTATCATTTATTTAATAGGACAAGCTACCAACAAAAGAAAGTCGAGGTCAAGGAAATCGAGAAAATTTATGGAAGGGTCTACACTAGCAGATAAAAAGCAAAAGAAGGACCAAAAATCAAAAGGCCTATAGCATTTGACTATACTACAAAGGCTTTTTATAAATTCCTTTTTGTAATTTCAGATCGTTCTTTGGAGAACCACATAAACATTTAACAGCTGATGAAAATTTACACAAAAACAGGTGACGATGGCACCACTGGCCTATATGGAGGCACAAGGGTTCCCAAATACCATCTGCGTATTGAAAGTTACGGCACTGTAGACGAACTAAACTCGTGGATAGGCTTAATCAAAGATCAGGACATTGCCGATTCACTTAAAAAAACGCTCCTCGTACTTCAGGATAAACTTTTTACCATAGGGGCTCTTTTAGCGATAGACCCTAAAAAGGAGAAACTTAAAAACGGTAAGGACAGACTTCAAATTACCAAAATATCCACTGCGGACATTGAGGTATTGGAACAGGAAATAGACCAAATGGATACCTTATTACCTCCTATGACACATTTTGTATTGCCTGGCGGTCACACAACAGTGTCATATTGTCATATTGCCCGTACAATATGCCGTAGGGCCGAGCGTTTGGTTACAGAGCTTCATGCCATGGAACCTTTAGATCCTAGCTTGTTGTCCTATCTGAACAGGCTTTCAGATTTTCTATTTGTATTGGCACGAAAATTGACTTATGATTTGGGAGCTGAAGAAATAAAATGGATCCCAGAGAAAAAGAACCAATAATCAGCTTATAGATTCGGTATCAAATTATTAAAAGCGATCAAATTGTTTATAAACAAGTTGAATTTTATCAAAAAAAACTTGCCTATATCAGTTTAAAAATTACATTTGCAAAATATTATAATAAATTTATTACAATGTATTGGACATTAGAATTGGCATCTTACTTAAGTGATGCACCCTGGCCTGCCACAAAAGATGAGTTAATAGATTACTCTATTAGAACCGGAGCTCCTTTAGAAGTTGTAGAAAATCTGCAATCTATGGAAGAAGAGGGCGGGGAAATTTATGAGTCAATCGAAGAAATATGGCCAGACTACCCTTCAGAAGAAGATTATCTTTGGAACGAAGACGAGTATTAAAATATTAACTGAATTACAACAAAAAAGTCTCATAAGAGGCTTTTTTTTTACGTATTTTTGAAATCACAACACTCCCTATCTTAGGATAGGAACGAACGCATAGCCCCAAAAATCAAATAAAATAAGCTATGCTATTTCATAATAAAAGACCTCTATGAGGCCTTTCTTTAACAACAGTACATATTATGAGTTTTATAAATTCGATATTAAAGGTTTTCGTAGGCGACAAGTCCGAAAAAGACATCAAGGAACTCAAACCCCTAGTCGACAAAATAAAATCTTTAGGTCCCGCGATGGAACAGTTAAGTAACGATGAACTTCGTGAAAAGACCGTTTCTTTTAAGGCTAAGATTGCAGAAGATTGTAAGGAAATCAATCTGAAGATTGAACAACTTTTAAAAGAAGTCAAATCCTCCTCGGATATAGACAAAAATGAAGACATCTATGCGGAAATCGACACCTTAAAAGGAGAGATTTACACCATTTCGGAAAAGGCTCTAAATGACATTTTACCAGAAGCATTTGCTGTAGTCAAAGAAACAGCCAGCCGTTTTGCTCACAATACTACTATAAAGGTAACGGCTTCGGAAAATGACAGATTATTATCGGGAACCAAGGACTATGTAAGTCTTGAAGGCGAACACGCGATTTGGAAAAATTCTTGGGATGCCGCTGGGAAGCAGGTTACTTGGGATATGGTACATTACGATGTACAGCTAATTGGTGGAATTGCCCTTCACCAAGGGAAGATTTCTGAAATGCATACTGGGGAAGGAAAAACTTTGGTTGCATCCCTACCTTTATATTTAAACGCCCTTACCGGAAATGGCGCCCACCTAGTAACGGTAAATGATTATTTGGCAAAAAGGGATAGCGCATGGATGGCTCCATTGTTCGAATTCCATGGTCTTACGGTAGATTGTATAGACAAACACCAACCAAATTCAGAAGGCAGAAGAGCGGCTTATAACGCCGATATTACCTACGGCACCAACAATGAATTTGGTTTTGACTACCTAAGGGACAACATGGCACACACCCCGAAGGATTTGGTTCAAAGACCACATAACTACGCCATTGTGGATGAGGTAGATTCCGTGCTTGTCGATGATGCCCGTACTCCTCTTATTATTTCTGGTCCAGTTCCTGAAGGAGACCGACATGAATTTAACGATTTAAAACCTAAGGTAAGCGATATCGTTTCCAAACAACGAGCATATTTGACAGGCGTTTTGGCCGAAGCTAAAAAACTTATCCAAGAAGGGGACACCAAAGAAGGTGGTTTCCTATTGCTCAGGGTATACAGAGGTCTTCCAAAAAATAAGGCCCTGATAAAATTTTTGAGTGAGGAAGGAGTAAAACAATTGCTTCAGAAAACCGAAAATTTCTATATGCAGGACAACAACAGGGAAATGCCTAAGGTAGATGAAGAACTGTTATTTGTTATAGATGAGAAAAACAACCAGATAGAACTTACTGAAAAAGGAGTTGAATATCTTTCTGGCGATGGGGACAAGGATTTCTTTGTAATGCCCGATATAGGCAATGAAATTGCCAAAATTGAAAAGCAGGAATTAGAGATAACCAAGGAGGCCGAATTAAAAGAAACCTTATTTAAGGATTTTGCCATAAAAAGCGAACGTATCCATACCATGAACCAGCTATTAAAAGCCTATACCCTTTTTGAAAAGGATGTAGAATATGTGGTCATGGACAATAAGGTAATGATCGTTGATGAGCAAACGGGCCGTATCATGGATGGCCGTCGTTATTCTGACGGACTTCACCAAGCTATTGAAGCCAAGGAAAATGTTAAGATTGAAGCCTTGACCCAAACCTTTGCGACGGTAACCCTACAGAATTACTTTAGAATGTACCGAAAATTATCGGGGATGACGGGTACTGCTGTTACCGAAGCTGGGGAATTCATGGAAATCTATAAGCTAGACGTTATGGAAATCCCTACCAATAAACCAATTGCAAGGGATGACAGACAAGATTTGATTTATAAGACAAAACGTGAAAAATACAACGCCATCATTGATGAAGTAACAAAAATCTCCCAGTCTGGAAGACCTGTGCTCATTGGTACTACCTCTGTTGAAATTTCCGAATTGTTATCTCGAATGTTGACCATCAGAAAGGTTGCTCACAATGTGTTGAACGCCAAACTTCATAAGAAGGAGGCCGATATCGTTGCGGAAGCTGGTAATGCCGGAGTGGTAACTATAGCCACCAACATGGCCGGTCGTGGTACCGATATTAAATTAAGTCCGGAGGTTAAAAAAGCAGGAGGATTAGCCATCATAGGAACAGAACGACATGATTCTAGAAGGGTAGACCGTCAGTTAAGAGGTAGAGCAGGACGACAAGGTGATCCCGGAAGCTCACAGTTCTATGTGTCTTTGGAAGATAACTTAATGCGTTTGTTCGGATCGGACAGAGTTGCCAAATTGATGGATAAAATGGGCTTGGAAGACGGAGAAGTCATTCAACACTCCATGATGACCAAATCTATTGAACGCGCACAGAAAAAAGTAGAAGAAAACAACTTTGGTGTTCGAAAAAGATTGCTGGAATACGATGATGTTATGAACGCCCAAAGGGAAGTTGTCTACAAAAGAAGGAGACATGCTTTGCAAGGTGAACGTCTAAAAGTAGACATCGCTAATATGATCTACGATACCTGCGAAGTAATCGTAGAGACCAATAAGGGCGCCAATGATTTCAAAAATTTCGAGTTTGAACTTATTAAGTTTTTATCCTTAACCTCTCCCGTTTCCGAAGATCAATTTGGAAAAACCGGAGTACAGGAATTGGCCAACATCATATACAAGGAAGCGCACCAGCAGTATGTAAATAAAATGGAGCGTAATGCCGCTACCGCCTTTCCGGTGATAAAACAGGTTTACGAAGACAATGCCAGCAAGTTTGAAAGGATTGTAGTGCCTTTTACCGACGGAATTAAATCCCTAAACGTAGTCACCAATTTACAAGAAGCATACGAAAGTAACGGAAAGCAACTTGTGACCGATTTTGAAAAGAATATTTCTTTGGCTATTATAGATGAATCTTGGAAAACTCACCTTAGAAAAATGGATGAGTTAAAACAATCGGTTCAATTAGCGGTTCACGAACAAAAAGACCCATTGCTTATTTATAAGTTTGAGGCATTTGAACTTTTTAAAGGAATGATCGAAAAGGTAAATAAAGAAATCGTTTCCTTTTTATTCAAAGCCGAGCTTCCTAATCAAAGTAATGAAATACAAGAAGCCGCCAATATTCGCAGACCTAAAGAAAATTTAACGGTCAGCAAGGAAGAAATCCCTAATGTAGATGAAATGGCTGCCAAGAGCAGAGCTGTGGGACAAAACCAAGGCGGTAGACCGCAGGTTACGGAAACCATTATCAGGGAACACGCCAAAATTGGCAGAAACGAGAAGGTTACTATTAAAAATGTAATCTCTGGGGAAAGTAAAACACTAAAGTTTAAACAAGCCGAGCCCTTAGTAGAACGAGGAGAATGGGTAATCGTAGAAGAGTAAAAAACTTACGCCCCAATTCCCCCGAGTAATCGGGGACTATATATCTATAAAAAAGCGACAACTCATATCAGTTGTCGCTTTTTTTATTCCCTCCTATTAATTTCTAATAATAAGTCATTACAAATGTAGTTTCCTATCCTTACTCGTATTCTAGGTATTCCCTAAAAGCCTGATGAGCTTACAAAAGGCGACAGAATGGCCTATTTGGTTTTAGCTTACTAATATTGGTGATTATAGGAACATTTAAACGAGTTTAGCCTTGTTCCTTTTAGTCGTGAAGGCCAATGCTTTTTTCACCCTATAATTTTTATCCATGTAAAGACGCGCTACATCTTGTTCTTTGTCTAAAGAAAACTCCATTTTCTCTGAAGCGATTACCACTTCCATTATTATAGTTTCTTCTTTAAGGTCGTTCTTTGGACATTGTGATTGAGCGGAAGATGCGATAAAAAAAACAAAGATCAAGGTAAAAAGTGCTTTCATAACTAGTAGGTTTCTTATGTAAAAATAACACCTGTTACATCTAAGAATACCCCTCAAATCGCCAAAAACCCTATATATTTCGGTATCTGACAATTCTCTAGATTAAGTGCTGAATAAATCGGATTATGGTTTTGAGCCTAATTATTATTTATCGAATTATTGCGTCTTTTGTCGAGGTTTTAGAAGGAACGCTCGGAAGAGAGCTGTCCATAAAATTGACGGTCTGCATCGCAATCCGGCTATTTTAAGTTATATACTTGACTATTATTGTTGACGTAAGCAACCTTAGCTCCCAAAGCATCGCAAGCACCCTATAGTGTTGCTGTTAAACCAAATCATTTCATACCCGCTACAATTTTTTTTTTGCGTTAGGGACCGCGGCGGCATCCCCGCAGCATCGCAAGGGATACAGCCAAGGGCCCGCCCGACGAAGGAGGGAACGCCCAGATTAAAACAGCTATAGAGCATAAAAATCTAAGGTCTGCAACCAATAAAATTCGATTTAACAACAACTAAAAGAAATCGCTCCTCCTCTATTATTTTTTCATAATCACTCTCTATAAATTCGAAAAAGTATCATTTTAAACCATTTATTGCCATAAAACCGTAAGTATTTACACCCAATAAGAACTAAGTAGCAGGAAGACTTACAATTTTCTCCTTCAATAGCGTAAAAACAAAATTCTTGGGATACCTTTAAGGAGGTGAGGCGTGATTTTAGAATCTTTCTTTAAAGCAACCCCATAAAACTATTAAACCAGGATATTTACTATGAAACTATTAAAAATTATTTTGTTTGTGATTATAGGTTTTAGCGTTACCAATTGTAATTCTATAACCAAGAAAGCTGAACAAACACTTCCCGATCTTGAAAAACCGCCACAACAACATCAGAACTTTGAGACGGCATATTTTGCAAGTGGTTGTTTTTGGTGTGTAGAAGCTATCTTTGAAAGTGTAAAAGGCGTCCAAGAAGTTTACTCTGGCTATGCAGGTGGCACAGAAAATAACCCAACTTATGAAGCCGTAAGCTATGGAAAAACTAGCCATGCCGAAGCGGTAGAAGTCTATTATGACCCTAAGGTTGTCTCCTATAAAACATTGGTAAAAGTGTTTTTTGGATCTCATGACCCCACTACCCTAAATCAGCAGGGTCCCGATCGTGGCCCCCAATACCGCTCTATTGCATTCTACAAAAATGAGGAAGAAAAGAACATTATTAAGGATTATATTCGACAATTAAACCAAGACAAGATTTACCAAAACCCTATTGTAACAGAGATAAAACCACACACTTTATTTTATAAGGCCGAAGAGTACCATCAAGATTACGAGAAACGACACCCTACTAATTCATATATCAAAAATGTATCGGTTCCCAGGTTAAAAAAATTCCAAAAAAACTACCCGGATCTTTTAAAGAACAACAAACATTAGAGCCACTTCTTTGTTTAATTATCAACAAAGTCGACTTATTTTAGGGCGTCTTTTTTTTATTATAGGAATTAGATACTATATTTAAGCTTTTATATACCAATTTACGTGTACGCACACTATTATCCAACTATAATTAAAATGATGAAAAAAAATCACGCTAAGACATTGACCCTTATGCTATCCCTAATTGTTTTTTGGGGTTGCTCGGAAACAAAAAAAGAAACTACCCCTTGGGTCTCCCTATTTGATGGAGAAACCCTGGAGGGATGGAACCAAAAAGGAGGCAATGCGAACTATGAAGTTAAAGATGGGATACTCGTTGGGACTACTGTTCACGACACTCCCAACTCCTTTATGACCACTGATAACATGTATGCCGATTTTATTTTGGAATTGGAATACAAGGTAGATTCTACTATGAATTCTGGCATTCAAATAAGGAGCAATAGCATTCCTCACTATAGAAACGGGCAAGTGCACGGGTATCAAGTAGAAATTGACCCTTCGAAACGAGCTTGGAGTGCGGGTATTTATGATGAGGGCAGAAGAGGTTGGTTGCATCCTTTGACGGATAATTTAGCTGCCCAAAAGGCTTTTAAACAAAACGATTGGAACCATTATAGAATTGAGGCGATTGGGGATACTATAAAAACCTGGATCAACCAGGTTCCTGCTTCCTATTTAATCGACGATAAAACGGCCAGCGGTTTTATAGGTCTTCAGGTGCACAGCATAGGGAAGGACAAAAAGGAAGGCACTCCTATTATGTGGAGAAACGTTAATATTATGACGGAGAACCTAGACCAATATGCCAGAAAGACGCCCTTATCCCCTATTGTAACTAAAAACCAACTTACCATTGACGAAAAAAAGAACGGCTGGGAACTGTTATGGGACGGAGAATCGACCAAGGGATGGCGAGGTGCCCGTTTGGAGGAGTTTCCTGAAAAGGGATGGGAAATAAACAATGGCGAACTAACCGTTCTATCCTCTGGAGGCGCAGAGTCGGCTGCAGGTGGTGATATTGTGACCACCGACCTCTATGGCGATTTTGAACTGAAAGTGGATTTCAAAATTACCGAAGGAGCCAATAGTGGCATTAAGTATTATGTAAATACCGACCTGAATAAAGGTCCGGGATCTTCGATTGGTTTAGAATATCAAATTTTAGATGACAATCGCCATCCCGATGCCAAAGAAGGAAGCCATGAAGGAAGCCGAACCTTAGCCTCTCTTTACGATTTAATACAGGCCGATACAAACAAACCTTTTCATGGAGTGGGTGAATGGAATACCGCTTATATAAAATCTATTAACAACCATGTGGAACATTGGTTGAACGGCACAAAGGTTCTTGAATACGAGCGAAAAAGTCCGGCTTATAAAAAACTGGTTTCTGAAAGCAAGTATTCAAAATGGCCAAATTTTGGCGAGGCCGAAAAAGGGTATATTCTCCTGCAGGACCACGGAGATAAAGTGACCTTTAAAAACATCAAGATCAAAAAAGCAACCAACAACTAAAATTATGGCGACCAGAAGAAACTTTATAAAAAAAACGGCTGCGGGCAGCGCCGTTATGACATTGGGGGGGTTACTACTTCCGAACATGGCAAATGCAAAAATATTGGGCGCTAATGACCGTTTAAATGTGGCTGTCATTGGAGTAAGGAGCAGAGCAAAAGCTCATATTATTGCCATTCACCAAGATCCGAATGCGAAGATTATCTACAATTGTGATGTAGATGATCAGATTATAGAAGAGCACAATATATGGTGTGAAAAAAATATCGGCTATGTCCCCAAGGTAGAAAAGGATTTCCGAAAAATCTTGGACGACAAGAAGATTGATGCGGTATTTATTGCTACTCCAGAGCATTGGCATGCCCCGATGGCCATTATGGCCTTACAAGCCGGGAAGCACGTATATGTAGAAAAACCCTGTAGCCACAATCCGCACGAGAACGAATTATTAGTGGCCGCCCAAAAGAAGTACGGCAAAAAAGTACAGATGGGGAATCAACAACGATCTGCCCAAAGTTCTATGCTGGCCGTCCAAGAAATCAAAGAAGGTATAATCGGTGAAGTTTTTAAAGGCGAAGCGTATTACTCAAATAATAGGGGCTCTATTGGGGTTGGCAACAAAATTGACGTTCCCAAAACCTTAGATTGGGATCTGTGGCAAGGACCAGCCCCAAGGGAAGATTACAGGGACAATATTCACCCTTATAACTGGCACTGGTTCCGCACTTGGGGAACCGGGGAAGTCCACAACAACGGCACCCATGAGATTGATATTTGTCGTTGGGCCCTAGGAGTAGATTTACCCGATAGCGTAACCTCTTTTGGAGGCAAATACGCCTATAAAGACGATTGGGAATTTGTAGACAACCAACAAGTAACTTATAAATACGGCGGCGATAAATTTATTACCTGGACCGGTCATAGCAGGGGCCTTATTAAACCGGAGCAACCCGGTAGAGGTGCCACTATTTACGGTAGTAAAGGAATGATAACCCTTAGTAGAAACTCCTATGAGCTGTACAGTTTGGATGGTAAGCTTATTAAAAAAGTAGAAGAAGGAGTAGAAAGCGCCACAACCAATACTTTAGGGATGGGTGGTCTAGACGTGAACCATGTCTTCAACTTTTTTGATGCTATTAGAAAGGATAAAATTCAGAATTCACCTATCGCAGATGCTAGTATTTCTACTATGCTCTGTCATTTGGGGAATATTGCCCAGGACGTAGGAAGAACAATCCATATAGACCCTGTTACCGGAAAAATAAAGGACGATGCCGAAGCGATGTCGCATTGGAAAAGGGAATACGCCAAGGGATGGGAGCCTAAAATATAGTTACTGACAATTGATTAAAACACAGAGTACGGAAGACCGGTATTTTTTTGCTAAAATACCGGTCTTCCGTACTATTAAGGAACAGAAGAAAAAGCCCCGTTAACTGTTTCGGAAACTTTAAATCAGTTTAAAAGCGTAATGACTACGGCAATAAGGCGATATCACTAGTTGACAGCATTTGATATTTTTCTAAAAATCCAATAATTATCGCTCCATAAAAAATAGTAATTTTAACAAAAATTAAAAGCAATACCTTGAATCAAATTACCATAAGGAATAGCTTTATTAGTCTAACCGTTTTAGATTATGGCGCTATCATCCAAAAACTAACCGTAAAAAACAAAGAAGGTCAAGACATTAATGTTGCTGTCGGCTTTGAAAACCCTATAGCTTATTTAACCGACACCAAATCGCTAGGTGCTGCCATTGGCCGGTATGCCGGCAGGATATCTAAGGGTGGCTTTGAGCTAAACGACAAATCGTATTCGCTTTTTTCCAATAACGGCGTCCATTTACACGGGGGCAAGGAAGGATTTGCGAAAAAGTATTGGAATATAGAGCAAGTGCACCATGGCGATAATCCATATATCACCTTGTCCTATTTCAGTAAGGATATGGAAGAAGGCTACCCCGGTAATTTAGAAGTGCAGTTAACCTACAAGCTAGAAAACAACGCACTTCATATACTGCATAGCGCTACCACGGACAAGGCCACTCCGGTAAACCTTACCAACCACACCTATTTTAAGTTGGATGATCAAGACCAGATTGATGAGTATTCATTACAATTGGCCTGTTCCCAATACCTGGATACGGATGAAGCCTTAGTTCCAAGCGGTAAGTTAAACAGTGTTGAAAATACGGCCTACGATTTTTTAACGGCAAAAAAGATCGGCAAAACCCGATTGGACACCCCCTTTGTCCTGAATGGCGGTTTGGATAATAAAACATGGATAGCTTCAAAAAAATCGGGAATAAGCATGGAGGTTTCCACGAATCAGCCCAGTATTGTGGTGTATACTCCCTTAGAATTTGCCGCCATCTGTTTTGAAACACAAAATTTCCCCGATGCCCCAAACCATCCCCATTTTCCCAATAGCATCTTGAACCCGGGAGAAACTTATGAGAATAACAGTATATTTAGATTTGGTTTTGTAAATTAGGAATACCATAAAACCAATTAAATATATCTCTAGGTAATGGGCATAACCGAAAAATGGTCGCAAATACAAATTCAATTATTTGAATTACATGCTTGTACTGAGCGCAGCCGGAGTATACCCGTTAAAAAACAATAAACATCCACATATGAAAATTCTAAAATGGATTATTGGCATTCTCGTTATCCTTCTTTTAGCCTTCTTTCTTGGTGGAAAATCTTATTTAAAAGAACAAACCAAAAAGAACAGCCCTGAACGAACCTCAACCTATAAGCAACAAGGTGTAGATTTAAAGGTTCGCTACAGCAGTACTTCCAAAATGGGAAGGGTCATTTTTGTTGAACTGCTCCCCTACGATATGGTTTGGAGAACTGGCGCCAATGAACCGACCAGTTTTACGACTGCTGCGGACATAAAGGTAAACGAAAAAGACTTAGCTGCCGGAAGCTACTCCCTATGGACCATCCCGGGAGAAAACAGCTGGAAAATACCATTTAACAGTAAAATTCCGGATTGGGGTGTTACCATTTTTAGCGGGGGCCAGAAAACCACTAGAAATCCAGCTACCGATCTCCTTCAACTAACCCTTAGCGCGGAAACCATATCGGAACCCGTAGAAAATCTATCGATGGATTTTGAGGATAATGGACTTCTTTTTTTTAATATCATCTGGGACCAAACCAAAGTAAGCGTCCCTATTAACCCATACATTTGACCACTTCAAAAAATATAGGCTCAAAAAATATTTCGAAAATCAAATCCTTTCGAAAGACAATGCCTACCGCAGCAGAATTGATTCAAGGGATTTTAACGGGTGACCGCTCGTCTTTGGCCAGGGCCATTACCATGGTCGAAAGCACGAACACCAAACATTTAAGTATTTCGAATGAAATCATCGAGGCCTGTTTACCCCACAGTGGCAAAAGCATCCGCTTGGGTATCACAGGTGTTCCTGGTGTAGGAAAAAGTACCTTTATAGAGGCTTTAGGCACCCGATTGACCTCTCTAGGTAAAAAAGTCGCTGTTTTGGCCGTTGATCCTTCCAGTACGCTAAGCAAAGGAAGTATTTTAGGCGACAAAACTCGAATGCCCGAACTAGTAAAAAACAACAATGCCTTTATTAGGCCCTCCCCATCGAGTTCCTCCTTGGGCGGGGTAGCCAGAAAGACCCGAGAATCGATAATTCTATGTGAAGCCGCCGGGTATGATACCATTTTAATAGAGACCGTAGGGGTAGGACAAAGCGAAACGGCAGTCCATAGCATGGTTGACTTTTTTTTGCTTTTAAAAATTACAGGTGCCGGAGACGAGCTTCAAGGCATAAAAAGAGGCATCGTGGAAATGGCAGACGCCATTGTAATCAATAAGGCCGATGGCCAGAACATAAAACAGGTGGATTTGGCTAAATTAGTCTTTACAAAAGCCCTTCATCTTTATCCTCCAAAAGAAAATAATTGGGTACCACCAGTACTCAGCTGCTCTTCTCTCACCCACCAGGGCATTGCTGAAATCTGGGAGATGATCCAGAACTATATAACCAGTAATCAAAAAAGCGGCTATTTCTATACCCATAGAAAATCACAAAATAAATATTGGCTTTTACAAACCATAGAGGAACATTTACAGCGTCAGTTTTACCAAAATAGTAATGTAAAAAACACTTTAGACAAAATGATACAAGAGGTAATTGACGGTAAGATTTCGCCATTTTCTGCAGCTGAAAAATTAATACGACTGTCAAAGGAAAGGTAGTTGGACACAGTCGTTATTATAGTTTTCCTGTATTATTATTATAAGCTGGCTTGGGAAAGTTCTTTATCTTTGCGCCTTCCTTTGGCTTCTTTAAGTTTATAAAACAAGCAAAAAGGAAACAAAACACTAAAAATAAGCTAAATAGCACTTATTATATTAAAACAATGAATTACGAATTTACCATAATTATTCCTGTTTACAATGAAGAAGATAATTTGGAACGTGTAGAAAAAGAGCTTCTCCACTACTTGGGAATCAGTACAAAAAACACCAAGGTATTATTCGTAAATGACGGCTCAAAAGATAATAGCCAAGCATTAATCGAGGCCATTTGCCTTAGAAATGAGGCTTTTAATTATATTAAATTCAGACAAAACAAGGGGTTGAGTGCGGCCATAAAAGCCGGGTTTGACCATACGGACACTCCTTTGGTCGGCTATATAGATTCTGATTTGCAAACCTCACCAGAGGATTTTAATTTACTTTTAGAACACATAGGCGCCTATGATTTGGTTACAGGAGTAAGAGCCGACAGAAAAGATTCATTTATAAAAAATGCTTCCTCTTCCATTGCCAATTCCATACGAAGGAGCTTCACCAATGATGGCATGGATGATACCGGATGTCCCCTAAAAGTAATTAAGACCGACTACGCCAAGAGAATCCCCATGTTTAAGGGGCTGCATCGTTTTTTACCAGCAATGATCCTTCTTCAGAACGGCAGTGTGGTTCAAATACCTATCCGGCATTTTCCACGAATGGCCGGACAGGCAAAATTTGGATTATGGAATAGGTTACTAGGACCATTAATGGACTGTTTTGCTTATTTGTGGATGAAAAAAAAGTATATTAATTACGAAGTAGAGAAAATAGGATAAATGGCAGATTGGATTATTTATTCCATAGGTTTCTTAGCCCAGATTCTTTTTTCGAGCCGTATGTTGGTTCAATGGATCTTATCTGAAAAAAACAAGAAGGTACTCACTCCGAGGTTGTTTTGGCAGCTTAGTTTATTCGCCTCTTTTTTATTGTTTGTCTACGGTTGGCTACGGGACGATTTTGCCATTATGCTGGGTCAGGCCTTGACTTATTTTATTTATATCCGAAACATACAGTTGCAGGGCGAATGGGAGAAATTCCCGAAACCTATCCGCATTTTTTTGTGGGTTTTCCCTGTATTGGTTATTATGTACGGGTATAATAACAATGCCTACGATATAGAAGCTATTTTTAATAACGATGCCATTCCTATATGGTTATTGGCTTTGGGAAGTATCGCTCAAATTATTTTCACCTTGCGCTTCGTATATCAATGGTTGTATTCGGAAAAAAAGAAAATTTCCAGTCTACCTTTTGGTTTTTGGCTTTTGAGTCTTATAGGAGCTTCCCTTATACTTACCTACGCTATTTTTAGGAAAGACCCAGTACTTTTTCTTGGGCATAGCCTAGGGCTGATTGTTTATATCAGAAATTTATTTATTCTAAAAAATCAGGTCATATGAAGTGGTTGGAAAATAATCCCCAATTAGTAATTTTACTAGTTGGAATTTCTATTTTTCTGTTCAATTTGGACGTAATTCCGGTGACCATCATGGAAGCCCGAAATTTCATAACAGCACGGGAAATGGTAACGGACGGCCGCTGGTTGTTAACCACCATGAACGAACTTCCCAGGTATGAAAAACCCCCCTTGCCTAGCTGGATCACTGCCATTTTTGGTAGTATTTTTGGATTGGACAATATTATAGGACTACGCCTACCTACCATGCTTATGGCTATTGCATTGGGGTATATTGCGTATTTGTTCTCCTTAAACCTACTACAGAACAAAAAGCAAGCCTTCATAAATGCCCTTATTCTATTAAGCTCATTTTATATCATTGCCATTACTATTGAAGCACCATGGGACATTTATACCCACGGCTTTATGTTAGCCGCAATATATTTTTTATATGACTTTTTTCGTCAGGATAGCCACCACTGGAAGAATGCTCTTTTGGCCCCCATTTTTATAGGCCTATCTTTTATGAGTAAGGGCCCAATAGCTTTTTATGGCCTGCTACTCCCCTTTTTATTGGCATATGCTTTCGTTTATAAATTTAAGGAGTTTAAAATTCGAAACAACTACCTACAATTATTAGCGCTTATAACTGTTGCCACTACAGTCGGCCTATGGTGGTTTGTTTACGTGCGTTTGGCCGACCCTGATGCCTTTCTTGCCATTGCAGAAAAAGAAACTGCTAACTGGACCAGTTACAATGTTCGTCCGTTTTATTATTATTGGAGCTTTTTTGTACAAAGTGGGCTGTGGACAATTCCGGCATTTATGGGATTGCTATATCCTTACTTAAAAAATAAGGTGAGCCATAAAAAAGCTTACCAGTTTACGTTCTTATGGACCGTATTTTCCGTGATACTATTATCTATCATTCCCGAAAAAAAAGCTCGTTACTTGGTTCCGGTATTAATTCCATTGGCATTAAACACAGGTTTTTATATCGACTACCTGATACGCAATTTCAAAAACAAGCTTACGGGAAAGGAAAAGATCCCTGTTTATTTCCATTTTGGTTTAATAGGGGTATTGGGTCTTGTTTTTCCATTTGTTGCCTACTTTTTTCTACACGATAATTTAGGGGATTTTTGGTTATATTATGGACTCTCCTCTACCGCCTTATTTGCCGTTGGTATTTTAATTATAATTCAACTCAAGAATAAAGAGTTATTTAAAGCGTTCCTATATACCATAGCCTTTATTGCTATCATTAAGGTCTTAGCACTACCCATGGCAGGGGCGTTGCAAAAAAATCCCGCCTATCATAATATATCGGACCTTAGATCGACTGTTGCTACAGCAGGCATGGAAATATATGTCTATGAAGAAATTGCCCCTGAGTTGTTGTGGGAATACGGCGGTGCTATCCCCCTTCTTAAAAACGAGCAACAGCTAATTATTCCGGAAACCAGTCAATTTTACGTCTTGGTTTCCCCTGTAGATGAATCTGATTTTAAGCGTATCTTTGATTCTAAATTCAGCTATGAATTAAAAACCGTGTACGATTTTAACAATAACGCCGGTCCAGGCGCTAAAGGACATAAAAACCGCTTAATAAGTAATTTATATTTAGTTAAAAAACAATGATTCGAAACCTGACAAAATTTGAAAAAACTGCCTACGGCTTATTAGCTTTATTAGCCCTGATAGGTCTTTTACTTGGCTTGACCAATGAGACAATTTTTGATACCAAATACGCCCAAGAAGATGGTCCGGTAGAATGGGGAACCGCCATTTTGTTATTATGTATTTCCGTGCTTTGCCTTTTTCGCTTAAAAAGATTTTGGAATCACAAAAAGGCCTTATGGAAAATAGGGACTTTTATATTTGTCATTTTGTTCTTTTTTGCCGCTGGGGAAGAAATTTCATGGGGCCAGCGCATTTTAGGCATTGAGTCTGGGGAGTTCTTTATGGAAAACAACGCGCAAGGAGAAACCAACTTGCACAACTTGGTAGTTGGCGAAAAGAAAATCAATAAAATTATTTTCAGCCAGTTATTATTTGCCGTTATGTTCCTTTACCTTATTGTAACTCCTATCCTTTATAGGAAATTAAATTGGGTTAAGAATCTGGCAGACAATTTTGCGGTACCAGTTGTAAAATGGCACCATACCATTGCCTTTCTTATAACGACTGTTTTAGTGGCCTTAAATCCGGCCGACAGAACATGGGAAGTGTACGAACTGGCTTTTGGAATTATCTTTTTCATGATATTCCTGCGTCCCTTAAATCAAAGTGTCTTTAAAATAAAAAGCCCAGAGCAACAATAAAGTCTCTGGGCCTATCATCTTAATTTGGGTTGTTTTATAATTTAAAAACTGGCAGTGCCTTCAAATATAAATTATAAAACAACCAACTTAAGAAAAGTCCAATTAGGGTACCGGTCAGTACATCTAAAGGAAAATGGACTCCTATATATATCCTACTATACCCTACAATGAGGGCCCACAATAGTAAGAACACTCCTATATAGCGGTATTTAGCCCTTAATAAAGCGGTAAAGAAAAAAGCAACGGCAAAAGAATTTGCCGCATGGGCAGAAAAATACCCAAATTGTCCTCCGCAGCTTTTCTTGACCAATCTCATTAATCCACTTAAATCCATATCGTGACAGGGCCGCAATCGCTGTACCCCGTACTTAAATAAGTTGGCACACTGATCGGTCACCAAGATCAACAAGGCTATTGTCACCATCACAACCCCCAACCTCTTAAGGCCATAGCTCCTATACACAAGAAAGGCCAATAAAAGATACAAGGGAATGGCACTAAACTTATTGGTCATAAAAAGCCAAAAACCATCCCAATGGGCCGTCCCTAAATTATTTAAAAAAAGAAATAACTCTTTGTCGTACTTTACTAATTCTTCCAACATATCTGCTTAATCCTCATAACGGGAAATTTCCCTATCATAAAATGCTACTGCTTGCTCAATAAGGTTTTCGGCTTCTGACTCTAGTTCCTTTTCATCTTCTTGAGAAAAATCTTCAAGCCACTCCACCTCATCATCTTCTAGGTTTATTATAAACCTTGGATACTCTGTATGCACTACAAAAATTGCTGTTGGATAATCAGTATTGTCACCTAATAAAAATTTCGGAAATTCCATATATATCACTTTTTTATAATAAAAATAACTTCGCCTTTAAAGTATTGAGCGAAGCCTCTAATCAATTCTTCAATTACGCTGTTGTTGCTTGGATGGTTGATGACCGAATCAATTTATTGGTCAAATAATTAAACCTAATATACAACAATATCGCAGAGGCGGTAAGACCTGCCAACAAACCTATCCATATCCCAATACTTCCCAAGGAGGTATATATACCTAAATAAAAACTAATAGGAAAACCAATCAACCAATACGCTATAAAGGTCAGCAAAGTAGGTATTTTAACATCCTGGAGCCCGCGTAAGGCTCCCAGTACAACCACTTGCAACCCATCGGAAATCTGAAATACCGCTGCTACCAATAAAAGTTGGGACGCAATGCTAATAACTTCCATATTATCGGCCATATTCACAGCCTCATTTACATCTAAATAAATACTTGGCAACCAGTTTTTGAAAAGGATAAACAAAGTTGCAAAAAGTATTTCCAAGAATAAGGTGAGTAAGAAAATAGACTTGGCTATACGTCTCAACTCTTTAAAATTATTCAATCCCTTCTGGTTTCCTACCCTAATCATTGCTGCTACGCCAAGCCCCATTCCTACCATAAAAGTCATACTACTTAAATTTAGGGCTATTTGATTTGCCGCTTGGGAGTTTTTACCTAACACCCCGCTTATCCACACTGCCGAGGTAAAAATAGCAACCTCGAAAAACATTTGCAAGGCCGATGGAAAACCTAGGTTGACGATTTTGGTCATCATCTTTTTCTCCAAGGATTTAAAATTAAAACCCGTCACATAATCGTGAAATTTCTTTTTGTTCTTTAACAGATACCAAAGCAAAATCACCATTACCACCCTAGAGACCAAAGTACCTATGGCTGCGCCTATAATGCCCATTTTTGGAAAACCAAAGGAGCCAAAAATAAACAAGTAATTGAGCACTATATTCACCACATTGGCAATTATATTGGCATACATGGGGTATTTGGTTTGAGACAACCCTTCTGAAAATTGTTTAAAGGCCTGGAATATAATCAATGGCACTAAGGAGAAAGCGACCAGATTTAAATATGGCATCGCCAAGGCTACCACTTCTGGAGATTGTTTCATCATATACATCAAGGGCTTCCCGATCATAATAATTCCGAAAAGCGCAAGTCCCAATACAGTACATAATACCAAGCCGTGTTTTAAGGCACTTTTAGCATTGGACATATTCCCGGCACCATCGGCCTCGGCTACCAGTGGTGTTATTGCCGTAGAAAAACCGATTCCCAAAGACATGGCTATAAAAACAAAACTATTTCCTAAGGACACAGCTGCCAATTCTGCCGTTCCCAACTGCCCTACCATTATATTGTCTGCAAAGGCCACAAAGGAATGCCCCAACATCCCCAGTATCACAGGAAAAGATAGGGTTAAATTATATCGAAACTCTTTGGTGTATTTTTCTAACAAAATGCTATAATTTGAGGTGGCAAAGATATGTTTTTACCCTTCTTACATACTGCTCTTTTTTAGTTAAATAGCCGTTAATTAATCTTCTTAATACAAGCTGCTTTTATTGATTCCTTATTTGGAACAAGCAATTCAAACAACGAGGGTATTACAAGGTTTTGGCCTCTTCCCAAAAGACATCCATTTCTGCGAGGGTCATATCTTTTAGGGCCTTCCCCTTCTCTTTGGCTTTAGATTCCAAATATTGAAAGCGATGTATAAACTTCTTATTCGTTCGCTCTAAGGCATCTTCAGGATTAATTTTCAGAAAACGGGCATAGTTGACCATAGAAAACAAGACATCCCCAAACTCGGCCTCCATGGCATCGGTATTTCCGTCCTTCACCTCTTTCTGCAGTTCTTGTAATTCTTCCTGGACCTTTTCCCACACCTGTTCTGGTTTTTCCCAATCGAAGCCTACGCCGGCCACTTTATCTTGTATGCGACTGGCCTTTACTAGGGCCGGAAGCCCTTTAGGCACCCCTTCCAAAACACTCTTTTTACCTTCTTTTAATTTTAACCGCTCCCAATTCTGTTTTACTTCTTCTTCATCCTTAACCGTTACATCGCCATAAATATGTGGGTGTCTGCTGATGAGTTTTTCACAAATATCATTAGCGACATCGGCAATATCAAAATCGTTGGCTTCACTTCCTATTTTAGCATAAAAAACAATATGTAATAACACATCGCCCAGCTCCTTTTTAACTTCTTCCAAATCATTGTCCAGGATGGCATCGCCCAACTCATATGTTTCTTCTATGGTCAAATGACGTAGCGATTGCATGGTTTGCTTTTTGTCCCAAGGACATTGAGCTCGCAACTCGTCCATTATAGTCAATAAACGATCAAATGCTTTTAATTGGGCCTCTCTATTGTTCATGATGAAAAATTTTGACAAAAATACAAAGACCAAATCGTTCCTTTTAAGGATAATTGGCAATTTTTGAATTGCTTTTATTTTTAAAAAAGTATAACATGTTTTTCTAGGGCGTACAACGCACTATTAACTTCGCAGAATTATATTCCAAACTTCTCAGCCCTTAACCCATCTTCTTGTATGACATATAAAAAATCAAAAGGAATTAAAAGAGCATCAAAACCAAGCTAGCCTTACTGTTAAGAGCATTCAAACGGCCCAAGGCGTTATAAGAAGGAAACCTTTATAAAAAGACTTAGAACAAAATAATTTGTCGCCTCCTTAAAAATGAATTATATTCATCCATTAATTGAAAAAAGTGAGCAGAATTCTTTATTTATCCCTCCTTCTATCAGCATTTATTGGTTATACCCAACAAAATATTGATTTTAGGAATGAAGTATTAGCAATACAGCAAAAATACGATACGCTATGGGATTCTTCTAAAGAAACAGTGGTGTTTACCGGAAGTTCTAGTATCCGGACCTGGAAAAACCTAGAAAGTATGTTTCCAAACCATCAAATTATAAATACGGGGTTTGGCGGTTCGGAATCGCTCGATTTATTGGGATATCATCACGAACTTATCCTTCGATACAACCCCAAGAAAGTTTTTATCTACGAAGGGGACAATGATATTGCCCGCGGAGTATCGATAAAAAACATCATGACTACGACCCGGAAAATTGTACAAAAATTAAAAGAAGAAAATAAAGATATCCAAATCGTACTAATCTCTACAAAACCCAGCATAGTACGTTGGCATTTGAAAAAAAAATATTTGAGATTGAACAAAAAAATCGAAAAGCTTTGCAGGAATGACCCTAAGGTTTTTTATGCCGACGTTTGGACACCTATGGCTCATGACAACAAGCTGAGAAAAGACATTTTTATGAAGGACGGTCTCCACATGAACGATAGAGGGTATTCCCTTTGGTTTTCCGTCATCAAACCTTTCATGTATTAAACAACCCCATATATAAATAGTATCCAATGAAAAAAACAACCTTTTTAAGTGGCTTGGGCCTAATAGTCTCTATTTTCGCCTTCACATCATGTCTGGAACAAGAAAAACCTATAAATTTTCCTAAAACAGATCTTACCACCGAAGCCATGATTCCTATGCCATCAGAGGTAATCGCCACAAACAGCGCCTTTGGATTGGATGAAAACACCCATATTTTTACCTCCACCACGGCAACAGGATTTCCTGAAGTAGGTGAATTTTTAGCTGAAAAAATAAAATGGCAAACGACCTTAAACCTTCCGGTAAACAATTCCGAAAAAGCTACCGGTAGCCGTGTTATATATATTAACCACGCCGATGACCTAGCATTTACGACCCCGGAAGCTTACCAGCTTAACATTACCCAAGATTCAATTACCATCAATGCTAAGTCTGCCCAAGGCGCATTTTGGGGCGTACAGACCATTAGACAGATTATCCCACAAACTAGCAACGATACCTTGGCCAAGACTAAAATGTGGTTGATTCCGACTGGACAGGTTTCCGATGCGCCAAATTTTGGGTTCAGAGGCTCTATGTTAGATGTATCTAGACATTTTTTTAGCGTTTCGGACGTTAAAAAATACATAGACATTTTGGCCTATTATAAAGTTAATATTCTTCACTTACACCTTTCAGACGACCAAGGCTGGAGAATTGAAATAAAATCATGGCCTAAACTTACCGAAGTTGGAGGTCGTTCAGAAGTTGGTGGTGGCGAAGGCGGATTTTATACCCAAGAGGAATATAAAGATCTTGTAGCCTATGCAGCCAAACACCACATTACGATTATTCCCGAAATAGATATGCCCGGGCATACCAACGCAGCAAGTTTAGCGTACCCATTCCTTAATGGTAACGGGAAAAAAGTAAAGCCTTATACCGGTATAGATGTTGGTTTTAGCACCTTTGACACCCGAAAGGAAAGTGTATACGATTTTATTGATGATGTTATCCGTGAAATTTCCGAAATGACTCCTGGACCGTATATCCATATCGGAGGAGACGAAAGCCATGTTACCAAGAAAAAAGATTTCAACTATTTTATTGCTCGCGTAGATAAGATTGTATCAAAGTATGGCAAACAAATGATCGGTTGGGACGAAATCGTACATGCCGATGTTAATCCATCAACAATTGCACAGTTTTGGAGCAATGAAAAAAATGCCCTTGCAGGTGCTGAAAAAGGATTGAAGATTATTTTATCTCCTGGTAAAAAAGCTTATTTGGATATGAAATATGACGAGGACTCTAAATTTGGCCTAAAATGGGCTGGACTTATCCCTGTGGATACCGCCTACAATTGGTCTCCTGAAACATATCTGGAAGGTATTACCAAAGAAAACATCCTTGGCCTTGAAGCACCACTTTGGTCAGAAACTATTAGCAATATGGAAGAGTTAGAATATTTGGCCTTCCCTAGAATGATCGGTTATGCCGAATTAGGGTGGAGTACTGAGGAGAATAGAAACTGGGACAGCTACAAAGAAAGACTGGCCAAGCAAACTCCTTATTTAGATAAAATGAACGTAAAATACTATCCTTCCGAACGTATCGATTGGAAAAAATAAACCGATAGCATGTACGCTTATAAAGCAACAACCCTATTCTCGAAAAAGGTTGTTGCTTTTTTTTTGCCCTATAGCATAAAACACCCCTCAAAGAATTGCCCCTATTGCCCAAGGCCGATCACTGCCGTATTTGTTGTAGAATTTTCAAAGAAATAATTTGGGCGTTCCCTCCTACGTCGGGCGGGCTCTTCGCTGTATCCCTTGCCTTGCTGCGGGGATGCCGCTGCGATCCCTAACGCAAAAAATTTTAGGCAGACATTGACATTTGTACCAACCACACTTTTGGGCATAAAAAAAGCCTTCGAGAACGAAGGCCTTATTTAAAACTTATTTATCGCGACGCTTATTCAGCTTCCTTTTCTTCAGCAACTGTATCTGTTTCTGCTGCTGAGAAATCGGTAATCCCGTGATCATGTAAGAGGTTATACCATTGGATAATTTTTTTGATATCGCTGGCATACACTCTATCTTCATCATAATTTGGAAGTATCTCAAAAAGATATTCTTCCAATTTAATTTTATCTTCCTTATGGCCTATAGAGGTTTTACCACCCTCTTCTTTTTCCTTGATTTTTTCAAAAACCTCTCTTAAGGGAACTTCTTCCTCCAAAGTATAAATGGCAATTTCGGATAAAACACTAACGTTGTTTTTAAAACTAACGGTGATTTTTTTCCCATCCAACAGTGATTCGGCTACGAATCCTGAACGTGTTTGCGATAACAACTTATAAAGTCCCGGTTTTCCTGCTACGGATAATATTTTGTTTAAACCCATCTGTAATTTTAAATTTCAAAAGCAAATATTGCACTTTTTGTTTATAAAAGAAATTGTTTTAACGCGCTTTTTTCATATTTGGAAAACGCATCCTATAATCGACCCTTATTTTTCCTTTGGAAATATTGGCCAGCCTACTCTTAATCAGTCGCTTTTTTAAAGACGACAATTTATCGGTAAACAAGATCCCTTCAATATGGTCGTATTCGTGCTGAATAACCCTTGCCAAAAGGCCACTATAGGTTTCCTTATGGGAATTGAACTCCTCATCCATGTAAGAGATCGTAATGGTTTCTTTACGAAAAACATCTTCCCGAATATCAGGAATACTTAAACATCCTTCGTTAAAGCCCCACTCTTCGCCTGTTTCTTCTTCTATATAAGCGTTGATAAACACTTTTTTAAATCCATTTAAGGCTTTTTGTTCTTCTTCTGTAAGGTCCTCGTCATCAGAAAAGGGGGTAGTATCTACCAAAAACAAACGGATTGGAAGCCCTATCTGTGGCGCAGCCAAACCAACGCCACTGGCATTATACATGGTTTCCCACATATTCTCCAATAATGTCTCGAAGGCTGGATACTCCTTATCAATATCTACTGCTACTTTTCTAAGTACGGGATCCCCGTAAGCTACAATGGGTAATATCATGCTTAATATCTATTTAAATATGCTTGAAGGATAATGGTAGCACTAATCTCATCTACCAAAGCCTTATTCTTTCGTTGTTGTTTCTTTAGGCCACTATCTATCATAGTTTGGAAGGCCATTTTAGAAGTAAAACGCTCATCTTGTCGTTCTACCGGAATTTTAGGAAAAACGCCATGTAGGGTCCGTAAAAATGGCGTTATAAGCGCTTCGCTTTCAGAGGGCTCATTATTCATTTGCTTGGGCTCGCCTACTACAAATTTCTCGACATTTTCTTTTTCGACATAGGTCCTAAGAAAATTAAGCAAGTCTTTTGTAGCCACAGTAGTAAGTCCGGAAGCAATTAGCTGTAACTCGTCCGTAACCGCAATCCCGGTTCTTACTTTTCCATAATCCAATGCAACAATCCTTCCCAAAATATTTTTTTTGCAAAAATAAACGATAAATTGTTATAAGTGTAAAAAGGAAAGGTTTATTACGGGCAAGCCCTTATATTTGCTAAAATTTGTAGCTAAAAGATGATGGAATTAAGAAAAACAATAGAAGCTGCTTGGGAAAACCGAGAACTTCTAAAAGACAACGATACACAATCAGCAATACGCCAAATTATAGATCTTATTGATAATGGTAAATTGCGTTGTGCCGAACCAACAGAAGATGGATGGCAAATAAACGAATGGGTAAAAAAAGCCGTAGTCCTTTATTTCCCTATCCAAAAAATGGAAACCTTGGAAGCTGGTATCTTTGAATACCACGATAAAATGCCTTTAAAAAGAGGCTATGCGGAAAAAGGAATCCGAGTAGTGCCAAATGCCGTTGCCAGACATGGTGCTTATATTTCTGCGGGAACTATATTAATGCCTAGTTATGTAAACATCGGTGCTTACGTAGATGAAGGTACTATGGTAGATACATGGGCTACTGTTGGTAGTTGTGCACAAATTGGAAAAAACGTTCACTTGAGCGGTGGTGTTGGTATTGGTGGTGTTTTAGAGCCCCTACAAGCAGCGCCTGTCATCATCGAAGATAACGCCTTTATCGGTTCTAGGTGTATTGTTGTAGAAGGAGTACGAGTAGAAAAAGAAGCTGTTTTAGGTGCCAATGTAGTATTAACAGCCTCTACCAAAATTATTGATGTAACTGGAGACACTCCTGTCGAAAGAAAAGGTGTGGTACCGGCAAGATCTGTCGTAATCCCAGGAAGTTATACCAAAAAATTCCCAGCTGGTGAATTTCAGGTTCCTTGTGCATTGATTATCGGTACTAGAAAAGAAAGTACAGATAAAAAAACCTCTTTAAACGACGCACTAAGAGAATACAACGTTGCCGTTTAAGGATACCTTAGCGTCATAAAAATACTGGTTGTACAATAAAAATAATGGGGATGTTCTTTATAGCACTTTGCACTGTAAACTAATAAAAAAGAACATCCCCAACAACCAAGACATTATTAAATCAATGAGAACACCAAAGAGCGTGTAACGACCACCGCTACAGTGATCATATCGTATTCTTTAAGGCGGAATACAGAATTAGTAAAACGTTCTGATTATTCGATTCCCTAGGTAAAAGATCAGTACTTCCTAATAAAAATAAAATCTCCCCTACTAAGCGCCTTAGCACTGGAGAAACAACCTTTAGATTTCTCTTTGAATCCCTTTTATTACCAGCAATTTATGGTATTCATTCTCTAGGAATCCATTCCTATTTTATTTCGTTCAAGAAAAAAACACCTTAAATCTATAAGCAAATACTATTTTAGTGAACTGCCCCCTACAAGATAAGAAATCATTTTTTTCCTCAACACTCATAAGCCATAGCGCTGCTTTCTAACACTATAAGGAGTGCTAATATCACAACCGATACTTTCCTTATAATGTTTTCGGATATTGAAAATGAAGCTGGAAATAAATTTCTACCATTTTTACGCAACTATTTCGTCTTACCCTATCTAAACAGTAGTACCATAATCAATGTCATGCTAGATAATACAGAAAGAATTTCCGCCTTGATCATCACCTATAACGAAATGGGATACATTGAAAAATGTCTTGATTCCGTTTCCTTTGCCGATGAAATAATCGTTGTAGATTCTTACAGCACCGATGGCACCTACCAGTATCTTTTAGACCACCCTAGGGTCACGGTCATTCAAAAACCCTTTGTAAACTATACGGATCAAAAGTCTTTTGCTTTAAAACAAGCAACCAATGACTGGATTATATTTTTGGATGCCGATGAAGTAATAACCGACCAGTTAAAGGAAGAGATTAAAATCAAAGCGACAAGAGATTCCGAACATAGTGCTTATTGGTGCTACAGAAAATTTATGTTCCAAAACCGCCGTTTATATTTTAGCGGATGGCAAACCGATAAAAACTATAGGCTCTTTAGAAAGAGTAAGGTGAGGTTTTGCGATAAAAAAATAGTACATGAAACACTCGTTGTAAACGGGTCTTCGGGTGTATTACATGAACATCTAATGCATTACTGCTATAAAGACTACACTGACTACAAAATGAAAGTGCTAAAATATGGCCGCTTAAAAGCCAAAGAAGCCTTTCATAACGAGAAAAAATTCAGCTATTTCGCCTTAACCTTCAAACCTATGTGGAAATTCTTTCACAATTACGTTATTAGACTGGGGTTTCTCGATGGCAAAAAAGGGATTGTCGTATGCTACTTGAACGCCCTGGGCGAATGTGAAAGATATATGGAGCTTAAACGCCTATGGAAAAAACGGCAACATGCGTATCCCCTTTCCATTAGGTAACCGCTTATTTTACATTTTATCGTTATTTTATTCTGGATGTGAATTCCGAATTCCTGATGAAATACACATCTGATAAAGCTCTTACCTCATTGCTCCAAATATAAAAAACATACATTAGGGATATTCCAATAAGGGCATGCCTAATTATAGTTTTCACTATCCATATTCACTATGGTAAGCCGCTACTGTTCTGCTGCTATGGTTTAGGCTAATTTCTGGGGATATAATTGCAATTTTAGATCCAACATAACAGTCTCCTTAAATGTGATTGCAGTTGTAAAAATTTCGAATAATTTATAAATAATTCGAAATTTTACCACCATTTTTCCGCCAGAGACAACATATAAAAAATAAAGTCTCTTTTTAAAAGTGACTTTTTATTTTTGAAATGTATCTTTACCAAAATTTATTTGATTTTGAAGTTATCTGCAGTTATAATTACCTACAACGAGATTGGTTACATTGAAGAATGTATAAAAAGTGTATCCTTTGCAGATGAAATTGTTATCGTAGATTCCTATAGTACTGATGGTACTTGGGAGTACATACAGCAACTTCCAAAAATAAAAGCCGTTCAACATTCCTTTGAAGATTTTACAAAGCAAAAAACCTTTGCGTTATCCTTAGCCAGCAATAATTGGATTTATTTTTTAGATGCCGATGAAGTGGTTCCTAAGAAGTTGCAGCAAGAAATTATCGAAACGATCAACTCCCCTTCTACCCATGACGCATATTGGAACTACCGGATTTTCATGTTTAAAAACAAACGCCTGTACTTCAGCGGATGGCGAACCGATAAAATACAACGGCTATTCAAAAAAGACAAGTGTAAATTTGTCGATAGCCTTATTGTACACGAAACTCTGGAGGTAGAAGGTAGCGAAGGTAAATTAAAGGAAAAACTAATTCATTTCTCCTATAAAGAATATAATGATTATAAGGGTAAAATGATCAAATATGGGCAAATGAAAGCTCAAGAAAGTTTTATCAAGCAAAAAAAATGGACTCTTTTACACCAATATCTTCGTCCTACCTGGAAGTTCTTTAACCACTACATTCTAAGACTAGGTTTTTTAGACGGTACCAAAGGCATTACCATCTGCTATCTAAACGCTTTAGGTGTTTGGGCACGTTACAAGGAGTTAAAAAAATTAGAACGCTCCAACAACAAATAATATTAGGCTCTTTTTTCGTTTTTATGGAGTTTAATGAGCTTGGCATACTTCATATAGGAAAAAAATGCTTGGATAAGGGCAAAAGTAAACCCATCCAAACCGTTAAAAACTCCTTTCTTAAAAAAATAACACTTGAACAAAGAGGTAAAGCCATGGGTTAAAGGCGCATAAGACCTCACCTTAATTCCCTTTTCAAACAATTCCTCTGCTTGCCAAGTTGTGTAGGTATTCTTTTTCGCTATAATATGATAAAAATCACTCCAAGCGTAATGCAATAAATTCAGATTGGTATTTTTCATGTTCTTAGCAATCACCCTTTGATGTACTTTGGCTGTAGAGAGAGTCGCTGTTTGTTTGTTAAAGAACCTACAGGTATAATCGGGATACCAACCAGAGAAATTAATTTCTTTGGTGCCCAAAAAATTGCGCATTTTTAAATTGTATGCATCGTAAGGCATATTTAAATATTCCTCACTTGCAATAAATGCATAGGTATCTTCATCCAATCGTTCATCCGCATCCAAATTTAGAATCCAATCATGTTCACAATATTGCAAACCGAAAAGCCTTTGTTTACCGTCCCCTAAAAATTCTTGCAAATAAACCTTTGCTCCTTTTTGCTTTGCGATTTCAAGCGTAGCGTCTTGACTAATTGAATCTACCACAATTACCTCATCACATACCCTGAACAAAGAATCTATACAATCCCCTATGTTTTTTTGCTCGTTATATGTGATTACCAATCCACTTATTGCCATAATTCATCGGGTTCTTGCCGCTAATTAACATATATTTGCGGCATATTTTCTGAGAAAAACAAAGAAACAAAAACAAAAGATTACTTTAGGCATGATCCCAAAAAAAATACACTATTGTTGGTATGGCCAAGGAAAAATGAATGATACGCTGCAGAAATGTATCGCCTCTTGGCATGAAAAATTACCAGAATATGAAATTATAAAATGGGATGAAACCAACACCCCTTTTCATAAGTTCCCTTTTTTAAAATTACTGTACAAACAGAAAAAATGGTCCTTTATCACAGATTATGTCAGATTGTATTCCATATACACTCAAGGTGGTATTTATTTAGATACGGATATTGAGATCCTTAAAGATTTCGGAGCCTTATTAAACGAAAAAGCCTTTGTTGGTTTTCAGACCAATCTAGAAGACTCCATCTACCCGATTAATTCTGCCGTAATAGGATCTGAAAAAGGGAATAGCTTTGTTTTGGACTGTTTAAAAGAAACGGAAAAAAAACAACGTTTACAATTTAACGCTATGGGAGGACCACCTATCGTTTCAAAAGTACTGATCGAAAATTATGGACTAGACACCTATAAAGAACAACTTTTAAATGGGGTAAAGCTTTTACCGACATCCTACTTCTATCCTTTTTCCTGGGAAGAAACGTATACGAAAGACTGTATTAAACCAGAAACAATTTGTATACATTGGTGGCAAGATTCTTGGAAAAACAAGAAAAAAGGCTTTAAGTATATCCTTGATAGCTTTAACCGGAAGCTTCAAAAAACGCCCGTAATGCTAAAAGACAAATTGCATTACCTTCTTGACAAGAAAAGTTTTTTTTACATACAATAAATGAAACCAAAAGCAACTCTTTTAATTTCAACCTACAATTGGCCATCAGCTTTAAAAAAAGTCCTTGAAAGCATTCTTTACCAGTCAGTGAAACCGTCGCAGATTATCATTGCAGATGATGGTTCTAAAAAGGAAACAAAAGGGCTCATTGCCCTGTTTCAAAAACAACATCCATCCTTAAACCTGTTACACCTATGGCAGCAGGACCAAGGGTTTCGAAAAACAATAATTCTAAATAAAGCTATTACCCGGGCAACAACCCCTTACATCATCCAGATTGACGGGGATTGTATTATGCATTCCAAATTTATTGAAGATCACATAGCCTATGCAGAAAAAGGTTTTTTTGTCTGCGGAAGAAGAGTGATGCTAAAAGAATCTTTTTCTAAATCAATCCTAAAAGATCGACTTAACTTTAGAAATCCATTCGTAAAATTATTGGCCTTAAAATTTAATTTTAAATACCAGTTCCAACTGCCATTAATGGCCAAAAAAAAATTAAAGATCATTAGCGAGCAGAACCAACACCAAGCATTTGGTTGTAACCTCGCTTATTGGAAAAACGACATCTTAACTATTAACGGGTATTCTGAAGATTTTATTGGCTGGGGTCCAGAAGACAGTGAACTCACCAATAGATTGTTAAATAGCCAGAAAAAAGCTAAACAAATTTTTTATTCCGGAATAGTCTATCATATATATCACAAAGAAATATCTAGAGAATATACGCCCAGGAATATTGAACTATACAAAGCCTCTTTAAATAAAAACCTGATAGTGACTCCAAACGGTATTATTAAACACTAATAAATAGAAACGTTCTTATCTTTGTAGCAAATATACACCAAGGATTATATGCTGTTTTATCCATCCAGTAGAAAGGACAATACAATTTCTATACTACCACTAAGCTACTATTATAACATATGCTTAAAACATAATGGGACCAATAAATAGACGGCAAGAAATCTATAGGAACCGCTACTTTTAATTATAAAGAATATATAGGATAAGATTAACCTATAAAGAACCCTTAAAAATTCCTAATGATGAGTACTTTTCATGAAGAAATAAACACCGCAGTAACAGTTTTACAAGAAGGCGGACTAATTTTATACCCAACGGATACCGTTTGGGGAATAGGCTGTGATGCTACCAATGAGGCTGCTGTAGAGAAAATATACGCTTTAAAGCAACGCGCCAGCACCAAAACCATGATATGTTTGGTGGCCAATGATTTTATGTTAGAACAACATGTAGCCAAGGTTCCGGACTTAGCCTTCGACATTATCGATCTTGCCTCCAAACCTACTACAATAGTCTACGAGTCGCCAAAAGGGGTGGCAAAGAATCTGATTGCGGCAGACAATACCTTAGCTATTAGAGTGGCGACGGATAAATTTTGCCAGCAGCTGATTCAGAAATTCAAGAAGCCAATTGTATCGACTTCTGCCAATTTGGCCGGTGCTCCGACCCCTACTAGTTATAAAGAAATATCCACTGAGATTTTAAAAGGTGTAGACTATATAGTAAATTTGGATCGCGATAAAGAAAAAAGCGCTCCCTCTTCTATTATTTTACTCAAAAATAATGGAACCGTTAAAGTGATCCGAGAATAAGAATGATGCAGACAAACCATATAGAAGCCTTAAAGAACCCCATTTTCGATATTATTTCCAAAGCAGCCCAGGAACTCTCTGTAGATGCTTATGTGATTGGAGGTTTTGTCCGGGATTATTTATTACAAAGAGGTACGCCCAAAGATATTGATATTGTCGCTATCGGCAGCGGGATTGAACTGGCTAAAAAAGTGGCTAAAAATTTACCTGGGAGTTCCGAAGTATCGGTTTTTAAGAATTTTGGGACCGCTATGATCAGGTACCATGAAATTGAAATTGAGTTTGTTGGTGCACGAAAAGAAAGTTACCACCGCGACAGTAGAAAACCTGTCGTTGAAAACGGAAGTTTGGACGATGACCAAAAACGCCGTGATTTTACCATCAATGCGTTGGCTATCTCCCTTAACAAAAACGACTACGGCACTTTACTAGACCCCTTCGATGGCCTTTCGGACCTTTCCAAGCAAATAATACGCACCCCCTTAGAGCCAGGCATCACCTATTCCGATGATCCATTGAGAATGATGCGGGCGATAAGATTTGCCACTCAGTTAAACTTTATCATTCACCCAAGCTCCCTTCAGGCGATCGCCGACAATAAGGACAGGATTAAAATTATCTCCAACGAACGTATTGTTGACGAATTAAATAAGATTCTATCCAGTCCAAAGCCATCTGTAGGCTTTTCACTGCTTCACACTACCGGGCTATTATCCTATATCATGCCCGAATTGGTTGCATTGGAAGGAATTGAAGAAATTGAAGGTCAAAGTCACAAGGATAATTTTTGGCATACTTTGGAAGTAGTCGATAATATTGCTGAAAATACGGATAACCTATGGCTTCGATGGGCCGCCTTATTACACGATATCGGCAAAGCCCCGACCAAAAGGTTCGACAAAAAAGTTGGATGGACCTTCCACGGACATGAGTTTTTGGGCGCTAAAATGGTGTACAAACTGTTTAAACGCTTGCGATTACCGCTTAATGACAAGATGAAATTTGTCCAAAAAATGGTACTTATGAGCTCTAGACCTATAGTGTTATCCCAAAAATACATTACAGACTCTGCGGTAAGAAGGTTGGTTTTTGATGCCGGGGAGCACGTCGAGGACCTAATGACCTTATGTGAGGCCGATATCACCACAAAAAATCCGAAAAGACAGAAAAAATATAAAAACAATTTCCTTATAGTTCGCCAAAAAATAGTAGAGGTTGAAGAACGCGATCATGTAAGAAATTTTCAACCCCCTGTGAGTGGCGAGGAAATCATGAGTACTTTTAACCTAAAGCCTTCCAAGGAAATCGGAATTATCAAAGATGCGATCAAGGAAGCAATTCTCGAAGGAGACATTCCGAACGAATATGAAGCAGCACACCTCTTTATGTTACAAAAAGGTAAAGAGTTAGGGCTTTCGTCCAAATAAAACAATCAACATGACACCTCCCTAATCGGCCTATGCTGTTTAGAGAGTCCCATCCTATAAAAGAGAAGGCCTTCCTTCTCTTTTGTGTTTTAATATACAGGTGTTTATTGTTTTTTTAAGGTCCTGTGTAATTCGCATAGCTAAATTCACATTTGCCAACAGTTTCTCGTCATACTCATTTCAACTGCCTAAAGAATTTGATCTGGACAAAAGAGATTATTCAACAAAAGAATGGTAATTTCGCAACATCTTTTTACTTGAAACAAATGCATAAAAATTTTACAAAAATCGCTAAAATATCTTTGATCCTTGTATACTTGGTCATTGTAGCAGGAGCAGTGGTAAGAATGACTGGCAGTGGTATGGGATGTCCTGATTGGCCTAAGTGTTTTGGCTATTACATTCCTCCCACGGATATTTCCGAACTTCAATGGGATGCCAACAGGGATTTTAAAAAAGGCCAGGTAATTATCGTAAACGAATCATTGCAAGTAGCACGAAAAGATTTTATTACCGGTACGAGTTACGAGCCAGAAAACTGGACTCCCTACACCAAACACGATTATGCCGTATTTAACCCCTTGCATACTTGGACCGAATTTATCAATAGGCTTTTTGGTGCATTGGCCGGTCTGGGCACCTTGGTGATGGCTATCGCCGCACTGAGCTTTTGGAAGAAACAAAAATCCATTACCATTATTTCATGGCTAGTTGTATTTGCTATGGGATTCCAAGCGTGGCTAGGAGCGACAGTCGTATTTTCGGTTTTGGCTCCTGCAAAAATAACGGTTCATATGGTCATGGCCTTGGTCATTGTAGCCCTTATCCTTTATGTGATTCATATTAGCAAACCTTCCGTAAAAACAATCAAGACAAATACCCCTATAAGGTTTTTACTTATTACCGCACTGGCACTAACCCTAATCCAAGTAGTTTTTGGAACACAGGTAAGACAGTTCATAGACGAGCAAAGTGCCATTGTAGGAGATGATGCCAGCCATCTATGGCTCGCCAATCCCACCATTTCCTTTTATATTCACCGATCCCTGTCGATTGCGATCGTTTTGCTAAATGTCTTTTTAGCCTATAGAATTTATACAAACAACCTCGACTTCAAGAAGATTAACTGGGTATTGATTTTGTTATTCCTCGAAATAATTACCGGAATGAGCATGTACTATTTTGATTTCCCGTTCAGCACACAGGCACTGCACCTAGTCCTAGCGGCGCTTCTCTTTGGTGTTCAATTCTATTTGGTATTGGAAGCTATAAATTCTTCCAATACCGTGAAAACTTTGTAACTTTGCACCACAAAATAAAGGATCGAATGATATATAAAATAAGGATTATCCTTGATGCGAAGGAAGATATCTTTAGAGATATTGAAATAGAAGACCATAATACTATGGAAGACTTCCATAATGCTATCACTCAGGCATTTGGTTTTCTAGGGAATGAAATGGCTTCTTTTTACACTTGCGATGAAGAGTGGGTACAGGACGAGGAGATTACACTGTTTGATTTAAGTGAGAGTGGTACCGATGTGCGTTTAATGAACGAAACTATTTTGACAGATGTCTTAACGCAGAATACCCCTAAACTTATCTATGTTTATGACTTTTTAAGCATGTGGACCTTCTTTGTAGAATTAGCAGATATTACTGAAAAAGAAGATGGACGTTCTTACCCTAATACCCTATTTAGTTTTGGAGAGGTACCAGAATTCCCTCCAGAAAAATCATTTAAAGCAGAAGAAACAGACTTCGATTTAGATCATACCCTAGACAATTACGAAGACATGGGTTTTGACGAGAATTGGAACTAAACCAATTTGAACGCTAAAAATTGTTCGGGACTACATACACCGGTTTTACAAAGGTCTTAGTCCACACTCATCAGTTAACGATTTAACATACCAAAATGATCAATTTATATCCTACTCAAATTGAAACTATTTCCCTCCATAGGGTGGGGAATAAAAATAAGGGTGAAGGAGTTTTTCTTTCCGAAGAACCATTTTCCTTAAATGATGAAACCACTGGCCTTTTAAAGGAATACTTTTTTAAGCCTTTTAGGGAAAAAGAAGAAAACTATTTTAAATTTGACAATGAGGTTGATGTAACCTTTAATGAAATGTTTAAAATAGTTACGGCTATTTTTGAAAACCCAAACTCCTTACACGAGAATTCAAAGAAAATAGCAAACCTGCTTTTTGATCAGTCCAATCACCCACACATTAAAAGCGGCGAAGTGTATATAGCCTACCTTACAGATCTGATGCTAGACAATGTAAAGGTAAATGCCGTTGGAGTATTTAAAAGCGAGCTTAAACACGACTTCCTTCAATTCCAAGAAAAAGGAAATAGCCTTGACATTTTAGTACAGCAGGGAATTAACATTAATAAATTAGACAAGGGCTGTCTTATCTTTAACACCGATAAAGAGGAGGGCTATAAAATACTCTCTGTTGACAGTAACCGATACGATGCCAAATATTGGTTGGAAAACTTCTTGGGCGCAGAACCTTTGGCCGATGATAATTTTAAAACAAAAAATTATCTAAAAATGTGTCAGAGTTTTGCCAAAGACGTGGTATTGCCTGCCGAGGACAAACAACAAGAAGTATTGTTCATGAACAGGGCAGTGAATCACTTTGCAAAAAATGACACCTTTGAAGAGTCCGAATTTTTAAATGAGGTCATGGAAAACCCTGAGCTCATTCCGGAATTCAAACACTACAAGGTAGAAAAAGGCCCTAAATACAGTATCGAGGATGTTTCTAATTTCGATATTGCCAACAAGGCCGTTTCCGACGCCCGAAAGAAAATGAAGAACGTCATTAATCTGGATACCAATATCACGATTAAACTAGACTTCATCAACCCTGAATCTGCCGAAAAGTTCGTAGAAAAAGGTTGGGACGAAGAACGACAAATGTACTATTACCTTCTTTATT
Organism: Arenibacter nanhaiticus; assembly: GCF_900141935.1. Classification (GTDB taxonomy): domain Bacteria; phylum Bacteroidota; class Bacteroidia; order Flavobacteriales; family Flavobacteriaceae; genus Arenibacter; species Arenibacter nanhaiticus. The sequence continues at coordinate 193,023 of NZ_FQYX01000002.1, forward strand.
TCAACAAGGAAGAAAAAAATTAAGACAGGGACCTAAAAGCAACGAGCAGTAACAATATAACTGGTCGTTGCTTTTTGGTTTCAAATTTTGATCTTGTTTTCTATAATTTGCTTCATACTTACATCCTGATAATTTCTCTTCACAAAATCGAGCGCTAAGCCGAGGACATCGCCCATCGATTTACACTTTTTAAAATCTATATCTCCGGTCAGGTCATGGATGTGATGCGCCAAAGCAGCTATATTCTCATCTGTAGATATATAATCTGTTTTACTGATAGAAATCAACCTCTTAATTCTATTACCAGAACTCAAAATTCTTTTAGCCACAATAGAACGCTCCTCTATCTTGTATTGATCTACAGAATCGCGTTGCAACTTTTCTTTCACCAACATAACCATTCGGTAGTTTTCCTTAAAAAACTGTGGTCTATATACCTTTAGTTTCCCTTCGAAACATTGTTGGTCAAAATCTATGGCCCTAATTTTATACACTACATGGTCGAAATCGTGAGTAGGTACAATGACATAATTATAAGACCTCATATCTCCCAACAATCGAATCATACAACGTTCATTGAACTTTACAAATTCTTTTGCCAATTGGGATTTTTCGGATTCGGAACATTTGGGCAAAAAATCCTTTATAAAAACATCCCCGGGAATCCCCGCAATATGTTCTTCTATGAGCGTATCCTTATATACCAAAAAGTTAAGATTATAAGGAGACAGCATATGCTCTAATTCTAGCCCGTAAACCCTAGAGGCATCTGTTCTTTTCACATAAAAGTAGGTGAAGTTATCATTTAGAATATTCCTGACCTTAATCCTAAAGGGTTTAGAATTCCCAAAGGTGCAGTAATCAACGGCATCTACGTTCAGAAAGGGAAAAATACTTTCTCCACCATCCGAATGAAGAATAGAATACACTCTTTTTAAACTTAAATCTATTTCGACTCGCTCATATTCATTGTAATAAACACGAACCCAAAGCGTATCTTCATCATTGGAATCATATACTACGATGGAACCCGAAAACCGTAAGAGATCTTCATAAAAAATAGGGATTTCTATTTTTCGACTGTAATGCTCTAAATAAGCATCCAATTTTTTACTAATAGGATATGCCGGCTTTTTCTTGGACATTAATCTTTCTTCAGACATATTTTTGGTATTTGGATACAATTTAAAACTTTGAAACCAAGAAATTCGATTTTAAGACTTGTTTTTTTATGCTCCACTGGCAAAAAGCAATTCTGTACACCCAAAGCCTGAAAACTCCCAGTAAAATATCCCTGTGGCCGTCTATTGCTGCAAAATATTTTTATCAGATCGGAACTTCTTAAAAATCTAGTCACCTCCCTCTAAGGGAATCTTCCGAAGCGGTTTGAGGAAGGATATTATATTTTACCCTAATTCGACTATTATTTTAATAGTGTTGGCCGTATTTTTCGTTGTACTTTTATATTTATCGCGCTACACCTTTAACAAAGGCCTTATTAGCCGTTAGTCCCGAGAAATAGCGGACAAGGTGTTGATAAACGCTTAACAACAACAATTCCCTTCACAACATTTAGTTGTCTAGGACTTATAATGGCGTTTTTTCAGTTTCCGAAAACAGCACCTAACGATCCTACTTATCCCACTTGGAAAACTATAGAATGTAATTCCCATCCGGATGATTATTTTTAAGGAGGCCCATGGAAGAAAAAAGATTATTATTATTATTATTATTATTATACTATATTGTAACAAAACAAGAAGTTACTCGTCAAGTAGGCACGAAGAACTGAAAAATAAACCCATTTTGGAATCGATATTAACTGTCAACAACCTCACCAAAAAATTTGGCTTTCTTGCCGCCGTAAAAGATCTCTCCTTTAGCATAGAAAAGGGAAATGTTTATGGCATTTTAGGTCCTAACGGGAGCGGAAAATCTACCACCTTGGGTATAATCCTGAATGTAGTTAACCAAACAAGCGGTGATTTCTCCTGGTTTGGCGGAACAACCTCGACTCATAATGCTTTAAAAAAAGTAGGAGCCATTATTGAACGTCCTAATTTTTACCCGTATATGACGGCTTTGCAAAACCTAAAATTGGTGTGCAAAATAAAAGATGTAGGCCAGGATAAAATAGAAGAAAAGCTGGCCCTAGTTGGACTCCAAGAGCGAAGAAACACTAAGTTCAGCACCTTTTCCTTAGGAATGAAACAACGGTTGGCCATCGCCTCTGCCCTATTGAACGACCCTGAAATATTAATTTTGGACGAACCTACCAATGGCTTAGACCCTCAAGGAATCCATCAAATACGAGAAATCATAAAAAAGGTAGCATCCTCTGGCACTACTATTCTGTTGGCCTCACATTTATTGGACGAAGTCGAAAAAGTTTGCAGTCATGTCATCATTCTTAGAAAAGGAGAAAAACTGTATTCAGGAAAAGTAGAAGATATGTTGGCCACTCATGGTTTCTTTGAACTAAAGACCGCTGACCTCAATGCGCTGGTGACCCTTTTAAACAACCACGCCAGTTTTGGAAAAATAAACCAAGAAAACGGCCTTATTACTGCATTTTTAAAGGAAGAGCTCGACGCTTTGACCCTTAACCAATATTTATTTGAAAAAGGGATAGTGCTTTCTCATTTGGTAAAACGAAAAGAAAGTTTAGAAGAACAGTTCCTGACACTGACCAACACCCCCACAACCATCAATAAGATTTAAAAACAGCTTGCTTTATGTTTCGATTATTACAGATAGAATTTATAAAATTATGGAACAACACAGCCGGTAAGCTTCTTATTATATCCTACTTTGCCCTCATTCTATGTATGGCCCTGATTGCCGCCATTAAGTTTGATATTGGACCCATCGAATTTCATGTTGCCGATCAGGGAGTTTTCAATTTCCCTTATATATGGCATCTAAATACTTGGATTGCCAGTGGCCTTAAGCTCTTTTTTGCCATTGTTATTGTCTCTATGATGGCCAATGAATACAGTCATAAAACTTTAAAACAAAACTTGATCGACGGGCTAAGCAAAAAGGAATTTATTGCCTCTAAGTTTTTAACCGTATTTTCTTTTTCCCTTATATCGACCCTATTTGTTTTTATACTCTCGCTTGTTTTAGGATTATGTTATTCTGATTTTACAGAAATAAGCATCATTTTTTCAGATCTGGAATACTTATTGGCTTATTTCGTAAAACTAATAGGCTTCTTTTCGTTCTGTCTGTTCTTAGGGGTTTTGGTAAAACGTTCTGCCTTTGCCCTAGGTTTTTTAATTCTTTGGTTTATCATGGAAAATATTGCCATTCGATTTTTGGTCTGGTGGTTGGTCGGAAAAGAAGCCTCGGAAAACATCATGAGATTTTTGCCCCTAGAATCTATGAGTAACCTTATAAAGGAGCCTATTTCTAGGTTTAAAGCAGTAAAAAGCATGGTAGCACAGGTAGGAGAAGTAATGAACAAGGATTATGCTGTTCATTTTTCCGAATTGCTGATCGTGGGGAGCTGGACAGGTATTTTTATTTATTTATCCTATGCGCTTTTAAAAAGACGCGATTTATAATTTCTATATCCTTGATATTATATGATAAAGGGCTTAGTTTTTACAACTAGAAGCGATTGAGAGTTTGGCAACTCATAGGTGATACAGCCTTATTATCTTTCTAAGCATTCCAAAACCCAACTTTTGAAATCTTGGTTTTCCTAAAACACAACTAACTCATAAATAGCAATGACTTATGTGATAAAAGCGTGTTAAAGGAAAGAATTTGTCTTAAAACCGACGGACTAATACCCTATGATTTAGTACTTTTGAGGGATGAAATTTAAAGTCGTTTCAGAATTCAAACCCACTGGGGATCAACCTTCTGCCATTAAACAATTGAAAGAAGGCTTAGAAAGCAACGAACGTTACCAAACGCTTTTAGGTGTCACGGGATCCGGTAAGACTTTTACCGTGGCCAATGTGGTAGAAAGCGTTCAGCGTCCTACCTTGGTTTTAGCACATAACAAAACCTTGGCGGCCCAGTTATATTCAGAATTTAAACAGTTTTTCCCGGATAATGCGGTGGAATACTTTGTTTCTTACTATGACTATTACCAACCAGAAGCCTATATTCCCGCCAGCGGCACCTATATAGAAAAAGATTTATCCATCAATGAAGATTTAGAAAAACTAAGGTTAAGCGCCACCTCCGCCCTACTTTCGGGGAGAAGGGATATATTGGTCGTAGCTTCAGTTTCTTGTCTGTACGGTATAGGAAACCCGGTGGAATTTCAGAAAAATGTTGTCCATATCCACAAGGATCAAGTTATTCCTAGGACTAAATTTTTACACCAATTAGTACAAAGTCTATACTCTAGGACCACGGCAGATTTTAAGAATGGGAATTTCAGGGTAAAAGGCGATGTGGTCGATGTTTTTCCAAGCTATGCCGACCATGCTTTTAGAGTTCACTTTTTCGGGGATGAAATTGAGGAAATAGAAGCTTTTGATCCCTACAAAAACAAAACCTTGGAAAAATACGAACAGGTCAACATTTATCCGGCCAATATGTTCGTAACCTCTCCCGACATTTTGCAAAATGCCATTCATCAGATCCAGGAGGATATGGTAAAGCAGGTGGCTTATTTTAAACAGATCGGCAAACCTTTGGAAGCAAAACGTCTGGAAGAGCGCACCAATTTTGATTTAGAAATGATACGGGAACTCGGCTATTGTTCTGGGATCGAGAATTACTCGCGCTACCTAGACGGTAGGGAACCGGGCACCAGACCTTTCTGTTTGTTGGATTATTTCCCTGATGACTATTTAATGGTAGTAGATGAAAGTCACGTTACCATTCCCCAGGTTCATGCCATGTACGGAGGCGATCGCTCTAGGAAAGAAAACTTAGTAGACTATGGTTTTAGGCTCCCAGCAGCCATGGATAACCGCCCCTTGAAATTTGAGGAATTTGAAGCCCTTCAAAATCAGGTAATTTATGTGAGTGCAACCCCGGCGGACTACGAACTGGAATTAAGCCAGGGAGTATATGTTGAGCAGCTAATTAGGCCAACCGGACTTTTGGATCCTGTTATTGAAGTACGCCCCAGCCTAAATCAGATCGATGATTTAATTGAGGAAATACAACAACGGGTAGAAAAAGATGAACGTAGCCTAGTGACAACCTTAACCAAGCGTATGGCAGAGGAACTCGCAAAATATTTAACGAGGATCAATATTAGGTGTCGCTATATACACAGTGATGTAGACACCTTGGAACGGGTTGAAATCATGCAAGACTTGCGAAAAGGAATCTTTGATGTTCTTATTGGTGTAAACCTGCTACGCGAAGGCTTGGATTTACCCGAAGTTTCCTTGGTAGCCATTTTAGACGCGGACAAGGAAGGTTTTTTAAGAAGCGCCAGGTCCTTAACGCAGACCGTGGGTCGTGCTGCAAGACACCTAAATGGCAAGGCTATCATGTATGCTGACAAGATTACCAACAGCATGAAGAAAACCATTGATGAAACTACCTATAGACGCGAAAAACAGATCCATTACAACACCGTGAACAACATTACCCCGACTGCCTTAAACAAAAGTATGGACAGCGTATTGGCCAAGAATTCGGTTTCTACCTACCACTTTGAAAAGGAAAGCATTAAAGCCGCCGAACCAGATATGAAATACCTAAGCGCGGATGAAAAAGAAAAAATGATCAGAACAAAAAGAAAGGCCATGGAGAAAGCCGCCAAGGAACTGGATTTTATGCAAGCGGCCAAAATCCGGGATGAAATAAAAGCACTACAAGAACAGCAATAGCTTACCTCCTAACTGCTTACACCTATTTAAATACATTAAAAAAGCGCCCTAATACTGTAAGACGCTTTTATAACTAACTAAACAAGTAATCATCAAACTTCCTATTAAGCGATTTCTATCAATCGTTTAGGCTTTGGTTTTGCCTCTTCCTTTTTAGGCAATACAAACTTTAATATTCCTTCTTCGTAGGTAACCTTAATTTTTGCTGCATCTACGGATTCAGGCAACGTAAACACCCGCTTAAAGGAGGAAAAAGAAAATTCTCGCCTGGTATACTTCTCCTCGTTTTCGTTGCTCTCTTTGGCGATTTCCGAGGATACGGTCAACAGTTCATTATCGATTTCTATTTTAAAATCTTCTTTCTTTCTTCCAGGCACCAATAACTCCAAGCCAAACGCCCCCTCCGTTTCTTTGACATTGACGGCAGGAAGATACCGGTTCTCAGTCTCTATACCGCCAAGCCAGTCTGGTTTTAAAATTTCATTTACAAAGGCAGGGAACAACACATTATTTCTTTTTACTAAACTCATGATCTATATATTTTAATTAAACTTATTGTTTCTTTCCAACATATAGTCAAATGTTATACCAGCTCATTTTAAGCGTCATTTTGTCTTGTTTTCAATCCAAAATCATGCCATAATGACATTTTCTAAAATAACTTAATTATAATAGGTTTTAAAAATATTGATCAATACTTCTGGCGGCACCACCATATCGGGATAATTATACATAACTTTTAAAACCTGATCAATGGCGGCCGGCGGCAAACCCAATCGAAGACCTATATTATGAAGCCGTTCTATTTCTTGTTCACTTTGTTCTCTATCCACGTTCATCAACAAGACAAGACGGTGAAATTGAAGAATCCGATCACTCTCTAGCTTAAGAGTCATTTTTTCTACCTTTCTATGAAATAGAGAATCAAAGGTTTTGTGATCGACCTCTAATTGATTGGCTACTCCCAGTAAAAAATCGTACTCCGACTTTTTAATTTTATTATTTACCCTAGCGAAAGAAATCATTTCAGAAAGAATGCTCAACTTCTCCTTGTACGTACTCATAAATTAGCAGTTTAACACTAAGTTACATTAAAAAGCTTTCTTTATTCGTAAAACAACACGAAAGAAGCCTTATCGAAGCTAATTTTGTAATACCTTGCAAAAAAATTTCAGTATGACCAATAATGATGTTCTAAAAAAGTTAAGGGTAGCCTTAAAACTAAGAGATGATGAAATTGTAGATATTTTAAAATTGGTTGATTTTAATATTACCAAGAGTGAAATTGGCGCTTTTTTCAGAAAAGACGACCACCCCAACTATATGGAATGTGGAGATCAGATCTTACGTAATTTCTTAAATGGACTCGTTATTCATTATCGAGGAACCAAAGAAAAACCTAAGGATGTAAACCTCACTTTACCAAAACCAAAAAAAGATATAGCTGAAAAGCCAACTCGCAGACCATCCTTTAAGAGCAAACAGAAGAGCAACATGGACAAAGATATTAGTCCGGTGAAATACAAAAACAAAAAAAAATCCTGAGCTTAGCTTCAGGATTTATTCTTTCAAGGATTCCCTCCTTAGCTCTTTAAGCGCACAGGAATTTTATACGTCTTTCCTTCTTCATATCCCTCTGCCGATACCTTATTGTAATTTAAGCGGCTTTTCAAAAAAGCATCGAGTCCTTCCTCTTCGGTGGCCACAGAAAGCACCACTAACTCCATTTCATTATTGATAGTAAAATACACTGTGGCGAATAGGTCTTCCCCATGATTGACCCTAATATTGTTCCCTTCCAAAAGTTGACCAATTTGCTCTGATAAACTTTTAGCAGGATTTTTGTTCTCTTTTTCGATTGCAAATGAATTTCCAAAGGATAATAACATTGCTGCCGCTACTACTAAACTAATTTTTTTCATGATGTTTTGTTTTTTGATTGATGAATTGATTGATATATTTAAAAGACTGCTGTTCACAAAAAATGTTACAACTTTTGATATATTAATTAATGTTTTATACTGAAAATCGATTGTTAAGGAACTAATCTCACATTTACAGTGTAAAACTGACTCCCCATGTCTTTGAAAGCATCAATCTTTCTATAATTTAAGCGGTCTTTCAAAAACGCCTCCACAGGCTCGTAATTGGTTGATACAGACAACACTACTACCTCTTGTTCTTTGTTAAAGGTAAAAAGCACCTTGGCCGATACACTCTCGCCCTGGATCGCTAATTGATGATCTTGTAATAATTCACTGATCTTATCGCTCAGCTCCTTTTTGGGATGAGGCTTTAATAGGTCGTTGGCTTCCACGTTGCTTACGGCAAAAAACAAGGCAAGAAGTAAAAAAACACTGATCTTTTTCATGGTTTATCGATTTAAATTGACTTTACTTTTAGCTCCCCTTCTCTATATTTATCTTAGGAGACAGGACAAATGTAATATCAAAAAACCTTACTTAACAAGCTGAAAAACAGACTTAACGAACACTTAAAACCAATAACAATTAGGAAACATCCACAAGAAATTTATTTATTAAAAGCAGCCTCAAAATATATCAACGAAAAGACAAAAAAAATATAAATAATAAAACGTAAACACCATTGCTTTACACATCCAAAAACCAAACCAACCCTTCGTATGAATAAAACAAAAAATGGCAATGTTATGAAAACATTGCCATTTTTTATAAACTATTATGTAGTGGGTTAACGAACTATGCCAACACCTCTTTTACTTTGTCGGCAGCTTCTTGGAACTGAACCGCAGAATGCACTGCTAAACCAGAATTATCTATAATATCTTTAGCTAGCTCTGCATTGGTCCCTTGTAAACGAACAATAATTGGCACTTTTATAGCATCTCCCATATTTTTATAGGCATCTACTACTCCTTGCGCAACTCTATCACATCTAACTATACCTCCAAAGATATTGATCAGGATACACTTTACGTTGTCGTCCTTCAAAATAATCCTAAAGGCTTCCTCTACCCTCTTAGCATCGGCCGTACCACCAACATCCAAGAAATTCGCAGGTTCACCTCCGGCCATTTTAATTAAATCCATGGTTGCCATTGCCAATCCGGCGCCGTTTACCATACATCCAACATTACCATCCAAATCTACGTAATTCAATCCAACCGCTCTAGCCTCAACTTCAATGGCGTTTTCTTCACGTAAATCGCGCATTTCAGCATATTGCTTTCTTCTGTACAAAGCGTTATCATCGATAGAAACCTTGGCATCAACAGCCATGATTTTATCATCTGATGTCTTAAGAACAGGGTTAATTTCAAACATATTGGCATCACTTTCGACATAAGCCTTGTAAAGATTTGACACAAACTTGGTCATCTCCTTAAATGCTACCCCAGAAAGTCCAAGGTTAAAAGCAATTTTTCTTGCTTGAAAAGGCAACAAACCTGTAGCTGGATTAATTTCTTCCGTAAATATTAAGTGAGGCGTATTTTCCGCAACATCTTCAATATCCATTCCCCCTTCGGTAGAATACATCACCATATTTCTTCCGCTAGCCCTGTTTAAAAGAACAGAGATATAGAATTCACTAGTTTCACTGTCACCAGGATAGTACACATCTTCGGCCACCAATACTTGGTGTACTTTCTTTCCCTCTGCAGAAGTTTGAGGAGTAATTAAGTTCATCCCGATAATGCTTCCTGCAATTTCTTCTACTTCCCTTAGATTCTTGGCAAGTTTGACCCCGCCACCTTTTCCACGTCCACCAGCGTGCACCTGAGCCTTTATTACGTGCCATCCAGTACCAGTTTCCTCGGTTAACTGTTTGGCAGCTTCTACAGCTTCCTTGGTATTGTGCGCTACAATTCCGCGTTGGATACGCACCCCAAAGCTCGCTAAAATTTCTTTTCCTTGATATTCATGAAGATTCATAAGTAAGGTTTCTTTTTGTTCAGAAGCAAAAATAGGAAACCCAAGGGATTTACCCTAATAAAAAACCGCAGTGTACATTATATATTGAAATTATTAAAATCTATAGGGTCAAAATAGCGAAAATGACCATTCATTTTTATAATCTTCTTAGCCCTATTAACTTCCTTAAGCACCTGAATCGTAGAATATAGATGGTCTTTTATATACAATAGCCGTTCAGTTTCGAATACCATTTGTAATAGCATGTATTCCTGATCCAATGACAAGCCAATCTTATGGATAAATGTATAACTATTGAAATCTGCCATTGGCTTTCCACTAAGGGATACCCCCATTAACTTATACAGCTCTTTAATAAGCCGATACACCTCTTCTTTTAACGACAAAACACTATCATCAATATTATTCAAAAACTCAACCGTCCCCCCGCCATATAATTTATCGCTCATCTGGTTTTCAAAACTTAAGATTTTGAAAACTTGACCCACACGACAAATGATATCCATCTCCCCCCCTTTATAGGTTTTTACTATTTCCTTTAGATTAAATGCTGTTCCATAGGAAATTCTCCCGTCTATGAACACAGGAACACCAAAGGGCATGGCATTTTTACGCACGTCGTTGATTAATTGCTTATATCGTTCTTCAAAAATATGCAAAGCAACTAACTCCTTAGGAAAGAACACGGATTGAAGCGGTAACATAGGTAACAACATTACTTTTTTCTTAAAGTTACGACAACTTCAAAAATGGAAGGATTTTTTTTTGTTATAATTTGTTACAAAAAAAACATTTTGTTACATAAATTTATTTTTATCATAATTTTTTGCTCAACTTATTGAAGTAAACTAGCTTTGCTTAAAATTTAAAGTAAGATGCAACAAACTGACTTATTAAAAATAGCGAAAACCTATGGTGATCCGGTTTATGTATATGATTCTGAGAAAATAATATCTCAATTTCAGCGATTGACCAAGGCCTTCAAGGGCGTAAAGAAATTACAATTAAATTACGCTACCAAGGCCCTTTCCAATATCACTATTTTAAAATTAATGAACAGTTTGGGCAGCGGTCTGGATACTGTTTCTATCCAGGAGGTACAGTTAGGCCTTATGGCAGGATTCAAACCTAGTTCTATCATCTTTACGCCCAACGGTGTTTCTTTGGAAGAGATTGAAGAAGCTGCCAAATTAGGAGTTCGCATCAACATTGACAACCTATCTATTTTAGAGCAATTCGGAAGCAAACATCCAAATATCCCGGTATGTATCCGTATTAACCCCCACGTAATGGCTGGCGGGAATTCTAATATTTCGGTAGGTCACATCGATTCAAAATTCGGCATAAGCATTCATCAAATCCCACATTTGTTGCGCATCGTTAAGCTTACAAATATGAATGTCAACGGAATCCACATGCATACAGGCAGTGATATTCTAGATATTGATGTTTTTCTTTACGCATCGGAAATTCTTTTTGAAACCGCTAAAAATTTCGAAAACCTAGATTTTATTGATTTCGGAAGTGGCTTTAAAGTTCCTTACAAAGAGGGGGACATAGAAACCAATATTGAGGAACTAGGAAAAAAACTAAGTACTCGTTTCAACGACTTCTGCAAAGAGTACGGAAGAGAATTGACCCTAGCATTTGAGCCCGGGAAGTTCCTAGTTAGTGAAGCCGGATTTTTCTTGGCCAAGGTAAATGTCGTAAAACAAACTACTTCTACCGTATTTGCTAGTATAGACTCAGGATTCAATCATTTAATCAGACCAATGCTCTATGGGGCCTCCCACACTATTGAAAACATCTCTAACCCTAAAGGGCGTGAGCGTTACTATTCAGTAGTAGGTTATATCTGCGAGACAGACACCTTTGCCAGCAACAGAAGAATTTCTGAAATTTCGGAGGGAGACATCCTTTGCTTTAAAAATGCGGGAGCTTACTGCTTTACCATGGCCAGTAATTACAACTCCAGATTTAGACCCGCCGAAGTACTATGGCACGAAGGAAAAGCTATTTTAATTCGTGAGAGAGAGACTTTTGAAGACCTGATCAAAAACCAAGTAGACACAAAGGATCTATTCCTCCCTGTTAAAGAAAACGTAACAGCGAAATAAAGCCGCTAAATTTTCGTTAGTTTTGAGGTCGTTAATCAACATAAGTCAAAACTAAAGTTTATGAAAATCGCCATTAGGTCTGTTATAAAAGCTATGTTTTTCTTGGGTATGGCCATCCTATCCATAGGTACTAGCAATGCCCAAGAAGTAAAATGGATCAGTTGGGAGGAAGCTGTAAAACTGGCGGAAACTGAAAAAAATCCGAAGAAAATTTTTATAGACATCTATACCGACTGGTGTGGATGGTGTAAAAAAATGGACAAAGATACTTTTCAAAACCCTGAAGTTGCCGCATACATGTCCAAAACCTATTATATGGTCAAGCTCGACGGTGAAGGCAAAGACCCTATAGAATTTAAGGGCAAGACCTTTAAATTTATAGCATCGGGCAGAAATGGATACCACGAATTTGCAGCAGCATTGATGCAAGGAAGGATGAGCTACCCTACAACGATCTTCTTAGATGAAAAAATGAATATGTTATCGCCGGTTCCAGGATATCAAAAACCAGAACCGTTTTTAAAAATAGCCAAATATTTCGGGGATAACATCCACAAAGAAAAAGATTGGCAAACCTACGATAACGAAAGAAAGTAAAACTACTTCCTTAAAGAGATAAAAAAACTCCAAACTATTAAAATGTAGTTTGGAGTTTTTTTTATGTCATTTATTTAATGACTAGAAAAAAGATGATTCCTTATCACCCTTTTCCTAAGTGATTATACCTACAGCTTCATTTTAACCATATTATTAAAATGGACCCGTTACTATCTACTATAGTTAGGAGATTCTTTGGTTATGGTCACATCATGTGGGTGACTTTCGTTGATTCCACTTGAAGTAATTTTTACAAATTTCCCGGTTTCCTGTAAAGTAGCGATATCCTTGGCACCACAATATCCCATTCCGGCACGTAAACCTCCAATAAATTGGTGAATACTCTCGTACATATCTCCTTTATAAGGTACACGACCAACGATACCTTCTGGCACCAACTTTTTAATATCATCTTCCACATCTTGGAAGTAACGATCTTTACTACCCTGCTTCATGGCCTCTACAGAGCCCATTCCACGATAGGATTTAAATTTACGTCCTTCATAGATAATGGTTTCTCCTGGCGATTCCTTGGTCCCCGCCAATAATGACCCAAGCATGACTGTATCTGCTCCTGCGGCGAGGGCCTTAGGAATATCTCCAGTATATCGGATTCCACCATCGGCAATTACTGGCACTCCACTGCCTTTTATAGCAGCAGCAACTTCCAATACAGCTGAAAACTGAGGAAAACCAACACCGGCAACCACACGAGTCGTACATATAGACCCAGGTCCAATACCTACTTTTACCGCATCGGCACCAGCTTCTACCAAATATTTGGCAGCTTCTCCAGTAGCAATGTTTCCAACGATTACATCTAAATCGGGAAACTTAGCTTTTACGTTTTTCAATACCGTTACTACTCCTCTGGTATGTCCGTGAGCTGTATCGATCACCACAGCATCTACTCCGGCATTTACTAAAGCCTCTGCACGATCTACTGCATCAGCAGTAACACCTAAAGCAGCAGCTACACGTAACCTTCCAAATTGATCCTTATTGGCAATAGGTTTTTGAGTTAACTTAGTAATGTCGCGAAAGGTGATAAGTCCAACTAGTTTATAGTCCTTATCTACAACAGGAAGCTTTTCAATTTTGTTAAACTGTAGAATATCTTCTGCCTGCTCCAGGGAAGTCCCCTCACTAACAGTCACAAGATTTTTTGTAGTCATAACATCGGAAATAGAGCGATCGTTGTTCTTTTCGAAGCGCAAATCCCTGTTGGTAACTATACCAACCAATTTACCCTCGGCATCAACGATAGGAATACCCCCTATGCTATGTTCTTTCATGTTTGATTTGGCATCGCGAACCTTCGCATCTAGCGGTAAGGTTATCGGATCCAAGATCATACCACTTTCTGCACGTTTTACCCTACGCACCTTTAAAGCTTGCTGCTCAATGGTCATGTTTTTATGTAAAACACCAATACCACCTTCTCTAGCAATGGCAATTGCCATACGAGATTCGGTAACGGTATCCATGGCAGCCGAAACTATAGGAACGTTGATAGTAATATTACGGGTAAACTTGGCTTGTATGTTTACTTCTCTTGGAAGTACTTCTGAGAATGCTGGAACTAAAAGTACGTCATCGTACGTTAGACCTTCGCCAACAATTTTATTTAGGTGAGCTTGCATAGCAATTAGAGATTAATTGCGTGCAAATATACTACTTTTTGAAGAACTTTAATAAGCTTAAGTCATTAATTATCAATATTTGGTTTTTGACACAATTGCCAAAGAACCAATAAAGCGCCTAGACTAAAGCTCGCGGTCATTAAAAACCCAGAGACAATAACCACGTACTTTGCCCATAACATTCCGATCCACATCAAGTAGATACCACCAAAGGTTAATACTACTGACAACAATGGCTCTACGGTAAGAAAGAGCTTAAGGTTCTTAGGTAATTTTGTCAACCAGACAAGTCCGCCCAGTAAAAAAAATATCATGGACATGGACAGGATATGGGTGTGTACTATCGTTAGCATTTCCCGGTTTCCTTTTTTAAATTTCATGATCTCGGCTTCATCATCATCTTCATTTCCCAGATAATTTTCTTCTATACCATTCACAGAAGTACCACTGGTTTCCGATACAAATAGTAGTCCTGTAAAAAAGCCAATAGACAAAACAAGCACAAAAACCCCAACAAACATCTTTATTTCTCGGGGAAAGGATAACAAAAGTCCGTTATAATTCATTAAAGGATATTTTTTACTTGAAGGATTCCTACTGTTTGCAATATATCGTCAATAGCATCGGTCATGGAGCGTACCGAAATCGTAGCACCGGAAATCCCATCGATATTGGTCTCGTGGCTCACCCTGTCCTTACCGTTCTTGCCATTAAATTGTCGCAGCCATCTCTTGCTTCCTATTTCACCACCATACTCTTCCCTATAAATAAGCACCTTGGAATGCACTATGGACAAATCTTTATCAAAAACCAACAAAAAGTCGAAAGTCGCCGTTTTACTCGGCGCATTTTCGACAAATACATATCCCAGTACTCCGGTATCGGTTTTTACCGCAAAAAAATTCTCCGAGGTTATTTTTGTAGGCAAGGAAGCATTGACCCCGTTAGGAACGGAAACAGATTTTAAAGTAAATACGGAGGTATTGAAAACTTTCTCTACCTCCTTATTTACTCTATTTTGAAGGTTTTTAGGCAATCCAAAACCTAAAACCATAAAGGCCGTAGCCATTAAAAACCCAGTAATTCTAATTTTCTTCAGCATCGTACAAAAATACTAATTTAGAATTATTTTTAATAATAAAATTGGGGTTGATTAAAACCATACCCCAATTCCGAAATTCAAACGATTGGCCTCTCCACTGCCCTCATTGGTTCTGAACTGATAATCACCTTTTAAAACTACCCCTGGGGCAATATGATAACTTAATCCGGTTGTCACATCGGTTCTGTCATAATCTTTATTCTTCTGCAAACCACCGGCAGTAGCAGCATGGGTATTGTATTTTTCGTAACGGGTAAAAGCAAATAGTTTTTGTTCCTTGTTTCTTGGCAATAAATTATAAGCACCTTCTACATACCATCCTTGCAATTCACTACCAAGATCTCTGTTTGTCAACGCATTGTAATCATCTGTATCGGAAAGAGAAGCATGTATAAACTGTCCTCTAGCGGTAAATCTTTCATAAGCATAACGAGCATCCAATCCTATCATAGTGATCCCAATATTGGCACCTTCTAGGTTTTCTACCTCGTCAGCAGCTTGGGTTTTCCCTACATAAGAAGACAAGCCCAAACGCAATCCAGGAACTCCGTAATAATCAACTTTCGCAGAAAAAGTAGGGCTATCTACAGTAGATTTAATTCCCTTTTGTCTACCACTCCTTAAACCATTGGATCCTTTTAAGAAACCAGTTGCGCCATCGGCACCATCGGATATGGTAGATTTAAACCCGTTAAAAATATAAGCTTGGTACCCTAAGGACAAGCTGTTAAGCCTACCACTTACCCCTACTCCTAATTCTCTCCAAGTAGTTGGTACAATTACATTGTCCATCGCAGGACGCTCCACACCGTTAAAGGTCGTCGGCTCATGATATTCGTTAATGATCCCCATAGGTACCAACATTAAACCTCCTCTAAGGTTTACATTATTAGCTACATTATAGTTTACGAATGCCTGTTCTACGTAAACTTCTTCTACGTGCTCCAATTCTATTTCGGTAAAAAATTGCGTTCTATCGTTAAATTTATATCCCAATAAAACCACCAATCGTTGCACATCCAATTCTCCGTTATCCCCTTCTGGCTGGTTGTATAACATTTCGCCGTAAGCACCCAAGGTTACGGCAGACCCGTGCACTCCCGATAAGATTCGCTGAGCAGAATTCACTTGGTATTGAGGATTTGTCGATGTGGTATCGGTTATACCTTGCGCAAAAATATTTGCAGAAAATAATAATGCTGATAAATAAATTAATTTCTTCATTTTGGTTTATCCTTATTTAGACTTATTGTAAATAATTTTTAAAAACGAGTGCAAATATAAGAACAGCAACCAATCTTGCAAAGTTTATTTAAACTAATTATAAATAAAAGTTAATAATTTTAGAAGTCATGTTATTCAATCAAAAGCTAGCTATCACTTATGTGTAATTTTCACTGGAATAGGGTTGATATATAAAGTAATAAAGCCCCAGCCTATTTACAACTGTATCATGTCTTTAGGATGATAATTTGGGCGTTCCCTCCTGCGTCGGCCGGGCTCTTGGCTATATCCCTTGCTTCGCTGCGGGGATGCCGCCGCCATCCCTAACGCAAAAACTTATTCATTCAATAGCACAATTATTCCTGGTCGTTATATATAGGAAGGACTGCTTAAAAAATCTCCAAACGCCCATAGAAATTAACATCTGTACAAACATATAATCCGTAAAAATGTCATCGAATGTATAGTCGGCACCAGCCTATTGACTGCGTTAATGGTAGGCAGAAAACAGTTCGGTAGCCTTATTATAAGCCGCTTCAAAGACCATCCAATTGACATTGGTATCTACCTTCGCCGCCGTAAAATAGGACAACATCTTTTCGGTAGGCATATTACCTGTCAGCTCGTCCTTGGCCATTGGGCAGCCCCCAAAACCTTGGACAGCACCGTCAAAACGCCGACAACCTGCCTTATAGGCCGCATCAACTTTTTCGTGCCATTGAGATGGAGTAGTATGCAAATGTGCGCCAAACTCAATATGAGGGTACTTGGGTATTAAATTTGAAAACAAATAATCGATCTCCTCCGGGGAAGAAGCCCCCACAGTATCGGAAAGAGAAAGGATTTTTAGCCCCATATCGGAAAGCCTTTCTGTCCACTCCCCTACTATATCAACATTCCAGGGATCCCCATAAGGGTTTCCAAATCCCATGGAGATATAGGTGACAACTTCTTTTCCGCTATCCTCGGCTATTTCTTGTATTTCTTGCAAGCTTACCACCGATTCAGCAATAGTCTTGTGGGTATTTCTCATCTGAAAATTCTCGGATATGGAAAACGGATAGCCTAAATAGTTGATTTCACTATGTTCGGCAGCTGCCTGTGCTCCCCGTACATTGGCTACAATGGCCAATAACTTACTTTTGGTTTTGGAAAGGTCTAATAAAGAGAGTACTTCGGCAGTATCGGTCATTTGAGGAATGGCCTTTGGGGAAACAAAACTGCCAAAATCTATGGTATCAAAACCACAGTTTAACAAGGATTGAATATACTTGACCTTTTTTTCGGTAGGAATAAAGGTTTTGATGCCTTGCATGGCATCTCTAGGACATTCTATAATTTTTACCGTATCAGACATTCAATATAGAAAATAACTTTATCAAAATTAGCATTATTTATCAGATAACAATAGATAAATACCAATGCTTGCAAAAACAATTATTTGAACCCACTTTAAGATAGTCCCTACCTTCGGATGCCCTTTAATATACATGGCTATCGTTCCCGAAAGAATCGCTATCCCACTAAAGATCACAAAAGAAACTATTATAAAAATGGCAGTCAGTATATAAAACTGAACCACCATATTCAATTCTTTACTAAATAGAAACCCAGGAAAAAATGCCAAGAAAAAAATGGTCACCTTAGGGTTCAAAACGTTCATGATAAAACCTTGCTTATATAGTTGAAGCAAACTTTTTTTAGCCACTCCATCCTCAGAAATACTAATATCCCCGCTGCTCTTATAGACCCGATAAGCCAAATAAAACAAGTATAGGGCCCCAAACAATTTAATGACAAAAAACAACTTCCCGTTTTCCTTGATAAGCGCAGAAACGCCAAAAGCCAGGAGGGTAGCATGCACTAAACAACCCGTCATCAAGCCGGCGACCGTTGCTATTCCATACTTTTTTCCATTACACATGCTCTGTACAAGCACATATATATTATCAGGGCCGGGTGAAATTGCCAGTAGTGCGGTAGAGAAGACAAAGGTGTATAGGATTTCGTAAT
This sequence comes from Arenibacter nanhaiticus, assembly GCF_900141935.1. Taxonomy (GTDB): domain Bacteria; phylum Bacteroidota; class Bacteroidia; order Flavobacteriales; family Flavobacteriaceae; genus Arenibacter; species Arenibacter nanhaiticus. Next base: position 211,446 of record NZ_FQYX01000002.1, read on the forward strand.
TCACGCTAATAAAAATTGAAGGGTATCTAAGATCCAAAGATCTGTAATTTTCCGTTTTCCCTAATGAAAATCAAAAAACAGCTACCTTTATATTAAGTCCTTTTATTTTTAAAATAAACCAACAAATCATGATCGGCGGTAACAAAACAATAGCTACCCTAATCGTGAAGGGGTTCATATAGCTCCCTCATACAAATCCCAGGGGCCATGCAACTTTTTTTATCTACTTCTGAAACCCTCTATTTAGTATCGGATGGGACAAGGAGGTAAAAGAATTTCCCCAAACTATTCTTTCAGACAGCGGCATTGCCAAGACTAAACACCCTCTTTTAACCCATGACAAGCAATTCTATTGCTTACTACCTCCTAGCGAAGGCAGTAAGCACCCTTTTAGTAGATACACTATAAAGCCCTAAACATTTTTACTTAAAATTGCTTTATTGATTTTCTTTATCAGTGCCGGCCCTTCGTATATAAAGCCTGTCCACAATTGAATCAAATCTGCCCCTGCCTCCAATTTCTCGATAGCATCTTCGGCAGAATGTATTCCGCCTACCCCTATAATAGGAAAGGCTTTATTACTTTTTTGAGAAAGAAATCGGATTACCTCGGTACTTCTTTTGGTCAATGGCTTACCACTTAAACCTCCCATTTCTTCCTGTAATTCTTTTGGAGATTTTAAATTCTCACGAGCAATGGTAGTATTTGTTGCAATAACCCCATCGATAGCAGTATCGCTTACAATCCCAATGATATCCATTAACTGGCTATCCGTTAAGTCTGGGGCTATTTTTAAAAGGATCGGTTTTTCCTTGGTTCCTTTATCCTTAGCCAACTTGGTGTTTTCTTTTTTAAGATCCAATAACAATGCGGTCAATGGAGCCCTATCTTGAAGCTCTCTAAGCCCTGGAGTGTTGGGCGAACTTACATTGACTACAAAATAGTCTACATAGTCGAACAAGGCATCAAAGCAAATTAAATAATCCTTTACGGCCAGCTCATTAGGGGTTACCTTGTTTTTCCCAATATTCCCGCCCACCAATATATTGTGGGGTTTTTTAAGGTTTTCAACAGCGGTCATTACACCCTGATTGTTAAACCCCATTCGGTTTACGATAGCACTATCCGATTTTAATCGAAACAAGCGTTTTTTTGGATTTCCGTCTTGCGGCTTTGGGGTTAGGGTTCCTATTTCAATAAACCCGAAACCAAAATCTGCCAATTCGTTATACAATTTGGCATCCTTATCGAAGCCAGCAGCCAGACCTACAGGGTTTTTAAATTTCAGACCAAATAATTCGCGCTCCAACCGTGGGTCGTCTAGCACATAAATAGATCTAAACAAACCAGACAAGCCGATTTTTTTAAAAAAACGAACGGAATTAAAAATTAAATGATGTACTTTTTCGGGATCAAAAAGGAAAAGTATAGGACGAATTATAAGCTTATACATGTAAAAATAATTTTCACAAAAGTACAAACTAACAGAAGTATATTATCCTTTATAGTGTAGTTTTATTAACATAGTTATAAAATTTATTCCTGCTGAAAATCCAAGGGTTTTCTAGAGACCTCTTTGCAAAGGGAAATATACCTATCATATTGTTTTTCATTTAATAATGCCAGTACTTTTAAATCGTATTTTCTGGAAACCGCTACCATTTGCAACTGTAATGCTTCGTACTTTTTGGCTAAATCAGTTAATTCCTCGGCCGTACTTTGAGGGTGCTTTTCAAAAAGGGTTGTTTCTGCCTCCTCAATGCCCCGTGTCTCCACCTCCAGTGCTGCTATAAACTCCTTTAATTTGGCAACCTGTTCCCCATTGAGCTGAAAAACCTGAATAATGTTATTTGTATCACTAATTCCAATTCCCAAACCGCAATCGTTCTGTGCGTGTAAAGAAATAAAAGAAGCTAAAAGCGTTAAGAAAAGGCAGGTCCGTTTTAAATCCATAGAAGATAATTTGTCTTAAACAAGTATTCACTTACTACTATATAAACAGTATTTTTGTGTAAAAATTATATTTATGCAACAAATTATAGATAGATTTATTAGTTATATCACTATCGATACCCAAAGCAACCCTGATTCTAACAACACTCCCAGCACGGAAAAACAATGGACCTTGGCACATCTTCTAGTAGCCGAATTAAAACAGATCGGCATGCAGGATGTCACCATTGACGACAACGCCTATATCATGGCTACCCTGCCAAGCAATATCGACAAGCAAGTACCTACCATCGGTTTTATTTCACATTTTGATACTTCACCAGATTTTACCGCTACCAATGTGAAGCCACAATTGATAAAAAATTATGATGGAGGCGATATTGTACTGAACAAAACAGAAAATATTATTCTATCGCCCAATTATTTTGAAGATTTGTTGCAATACAAGGGCAACACCCTGATTACTACGGACGGGACCACCTTATTAGGAGCAGATGACAAGGCGGGGATCACAGAAATTGTAACAGCCATGGAATATTTGATCAACCATCCTGAAATTAAGCACGGAACTATCAGGGTAGGCTTTACCCCCGATGAAGAAATTGGCCGTGGCGCCCATAAATTTGATGTAGCTGCCTTTGGGGCCGATTGGGCTTATACAATGGACGGCAGCCAGATTGGGGAATTGGAATATGAAAATTTCAATGCTGCATCAGCCAAAGTAACCATACAGGGAAAAAGTGTACACCCTGGCTATGCCAAAGGAAAAATGATCAATGCTATCTCCATAGCAAACGAATTTATGTCCTTATTACCTGCGGATGAAGTTCCACAGAAAACGACGGCAAGAGAAGGATTCTTTCATGTTCACCATATCAATGGTACCATAGAGCATGCCGAACTAGAACTAATCATCAGGGACCATGACATGGAAAAGTTCAATGCCAGAAAACAATTGCTACAGGAAATCACGCAAAAGCTCAATACACAACATGGCGATTATATCAAAATTGAGGTCCTGGACCAATATTTTAATATGCGCGAAAAAATTGAACCCGTGATGCATATTGTAGATATTGCCAAAGAAGCTATGGAATCTCTAGATATAGTTCCGATCATAAAACCTATCCGCGGAGGAACCGACGGTTCCCAATTGAGCTTTATGAACCTCCCCTGCCCTAATATTTTTGCCGGCGGACATAATTTTCACGGTAAATACGAATATGTCCCGGTAGAAAGTATGCAAAAAGCAGTTGATGTTATTGTAAAAATATGCGAGCTTACCGCTCAAAGAAACTAAGGCCGTAATGGTATGACAGTCCAGGAAAAGATAAAAAGCTATTACGAAAAGGAGCGCCCCTTTAAAGATGGCATTGCTCTTTTGCGAGAAATAGTCCTAAAAACCGAACTGGAAGAATCTTTTAAATGGAGCTGTCCCGTGTATACCTTGGACAATAAAAATATACTGGGTATCATCGCCTTTAAGTCCTATTTTGGAATTTGGTTTTTTAACGGGGTCTTTTTATCAGACCCCGTTAAAGTTTTAGAAAACGCCCGGGAAGGAGTGACCAAAGCCATGCGCCATTGGAAATTCTATGCCTTAGAGGAAGTAAACCCCCTTGCAGTGACAGCCTATGTACAAGAAGCCATTGACAACCAGAAAAAAGGAATGAGCCTTGCCCCTCAAAGGAAGAACCCCATTAAAGTACCTCCCTTGCTAACAGCTTTTTTAAATTCAAACCCAATATTACGAACGAACTTCTATCAATTGCCCCCGTACAAACGAAGGGAGTACTGCGAATATATTAGTGAAGCAAAGCAAGAGAAAACAAAACGCGCTAGGTTGGAAAAATGTAGCCCAAAATTATTAGAAGGATTGGGCCTAAACGATGGGTATCGAAAAAATTAGGCTTTCCTACCTCATGAATTGGGCGATTAGCAACCACTAATACACCTTTTCTCAAATAGGGAATAACGCCCCCTTTTAGCCCTATACAAATCGGCAGATCGCCACCTATAGAAACTAAAAAAGCACCAACCTTAGGTTAGTGCTTTTTATATTTTTACAAAAAATAGTAATTACTTTTTTTCCGGAGCATTCAATTTATTGCTCAACTCCATAGAAATAGCAGATCTATCAAACTTAATTTTACCAGCCATAGTTTCCAATACACAGCTAAAATCATTGTCGTTTATTTCGAAAATTTTTCCGTGCATACCACTTTTGGTAACTACTTTATCTCCCCTTTTTAACTCTGCGGCAAATTTCTTTTCTTGTTTTTGGCGCTTTCTTTGTGGAGCGATCATAAAGAAATAAACTACCACAAACATCAATACAAGTGGAAGATAAGGATATTGTTCTAACATAATTTCAATTTATTTAACAGGTCCTAATGCGCCTGTTCCTTTAGGGTTAACGAATGCTTTAATTCTTAAGGTTTCTGTTCCTTTGCTAGTGTTTGCAGAAACAGAAATTGTTTTTGTTACTTGGTTCTGACCAGCACCATTAAACTTAACCACCATTTTTCCAGACTCTCCTGGTGCGATAGGGGTGTTTTTTGGATATTCTGGTATAGTACACCCACAACTACTCTTTGCGTCTGTAAGTATTAAAGGCGCATCACCGGTATTTGTGAAGGTGAAAATAGTTTCTTGTGGGCTGTTTTGTTCTATAGAGCCAAAGTCGTGCTCTACTTTATCAAAGCTCATCACAGGTAAGCTTTTCGCGGCAGCATCCCTATCTGCAGCCACCTCAACATTTTCAGCATTAATTTTACTGGATGCATTTTCTTTACAAGAAAAAAGCACTAAAACAGAAGCAAAACTTAATGTTAAGAATATTCTTTTCATAATTAATATTTTTTAGTTGATGTAAAATTAAGGATTATTTGTTTACAAGAGACCCCTACCTACTTTTTTAAGCTTTCCTTCGTCCATATATTCCTTCACCAACTTATCTAAAATTCCGTTGATAAAAATACTACTTTTTGGAGTAGAATACTCTTTCGCGATTTCCAAAAACTCGTTGATGGTTACACGCTCTGGAATAGACGGAAAATTTAAAAGTTCGCAAATCGCCATTTTCAACAAAATAGCGTCTATATCGGCAATCCTATCCTTGTCCCAATTAGGGGTTTTCCCTTCTATTTCCTTCTCTAACTTCTGATTGTTCAAAAGGGTCTTGGTCAGTAATTTATTGGCGTATTCCAAATCTTCACTATCCTTTAAAAGTGGCGGTAGAAAATAAGAAGGAAGATCGCTTTCCTTAACTTTTTTGAATTGCTTTAAGATATAGGTGTTTACAATAGGAATATCATCTACCCAAGTTAATTTATCATCCTCGAAATACTCATAGATTTTTTCGTTCGGCGCGATAATATTCTTAAAAAGATCCAAAATTAATTTTTTGTCTTCTTCGTAAGTACTGTTTGGCTTTGCCATATACTCTTGATATAGCTCGCTCTCGATAATTTCTTTGTAGATAATCTTAACGTACTCTTCGTTTAAGTACCAGTTGTTCAGTTTCCGATTTTCCAACTCATCGGACAAGGACTTATTGCCTACGATTTGTAGCAATAATTTGTTATTCAGGAATTTTTCTTTGTTGGGTAAGTTGTCGGAAGCATTCGCCAAATATTTTTTGGACGAAAGGTTGATCTGGTCTGAAGCTCTTTCATGAACTTCTATAAAAAGACTAAACATTAACAGGTATAGGGTATACATATTATCAATGCTTGCCTGCAAAAAATTTTCTTGTTTTCTCAGCGAATCATCTTTTGCCTGTGTCAATGCATATATGCATTGCATAACTTTTACTCTTATGTGCCTTCTTGTAAGCATTGTTAAAGAACTTTTAGTGAAATATATTAAATCTTTTCGGGTACAAAAATAAGATTATATTTTTTAATCACTACTACTCTTGGGTCGATTATCTTATGGCATTTATAACATTTGTTTTAGCAGCAAACTACTATCTTTGTCAAATTGCATTTTATAACCTTAGTTTTCCAGTTTCCGATCGGATGAAAGAACTTAAACATCTCAATAAATATTTTAAAAAATACAGGTTTAAACTCCTTGTTGGTATTTTCATCACCATAGTGGCACGGGTTTTTCAATTGGTCATGCCGTCCTATGTCAAAAAGTCCATCGAAGTTGTCGAAGATTTTATAAAGAATGATATTTTACAAGCAGAGGCCAAGGACCTACTTTTACAATACATCCTTATTATTGTGGGTGCGGCCATCCTCTCTGGTTTTTTCACCTTTTTAATGAGACAAACCATTATTAATGTTTCGCGATACATTGAATACGACTTAAAAAATGAGGTTTTTGAACACTACCAGCGATTAAGCCTCGATTTTTATAAAAAGAACCGCACCGGCGATTTAATGAACAGGATTAGTGAAGATGTCAACCAAGTACGCTTGTATGGTGGTCCTGCCATTATGTACGGTATTCAGACCTTAACGCTTTTTGTGTGCCTTATCCCTTTAATGTTTATTAAGGCTCCTACCCTAGCACTTTATGCGCTATTACCCCTGCCTGTCCTTTCTGTTTTAATCTATGTCATCAGCAAAATAATTCATCATCGCAGCACTATAGTACAGGAGTTTTTATCGACATTGTCTGCCTTTACCCAAGAATCATTCTCCGGAGTTTCTGTGATTAAAGCCTATGCCCTTGAACCTAAAATAAACGCTGAACTAAAAGCTTTGGCCAATGAGGGCAAAGACAAGAGCATGAATTTGGCCAAGGTGAATGCTTGGTTTTCCCCCTTAATGATTTTGTTGATCGGTATCAGTAACATCTTTGTTATTTATGTTGGCGGTCAGCAGTATATAAATGGCGAAATAGAATCTGTGGGGATTATAGCCGAGTTTATTCTCTATGTCAATATGCTTACATGGCCGGTAGCCGTTGTTGGATGGGTAACCTCTATTGTACAAAGGGCAGAAGCATCCCAAAAAAGAATCAACCAGTTCTTACAGGAAGAACCTGCCATTGTTAGCCATACTGCCAAAGAAACCCCTATCAAGGGAAAAATAGAATTTAAAAATGTTTCCTTCACTTACCAGGACACTAATATTACTGCCCTTAACAATATCTCCTTTACCATAAACCAAGGGGAGACGGTGGCCATTATTGGAAAGACCGGATCGGGGAAGTCTACTATTTTAGATCTTATTGCCCGATTATACGATATTAATTCTGGAGCTATTTTCATAGACGACCTTCCGATACAAGATCTTAATTTAAAAAACCTGAGGCAAGCTATTGGTGCGGTCCCTCAGGACGCCTTTCTTTTTTCTGATACTATAAAGAACAACATCAAATTTGGAAAGGAAAATTCTACCGATGAAGAAGTTGTTGCAGTAGCCAAAAAAGCTGTGGTCCATAAAAACATAATGGATTTTACCAAAAAATACGACACCGTTTTAGGAGAACGAGGCATTACCCTTAGCGGGGGACAAAAACAACGTGTATCGATTGCCAGGGCACTGATAAAAAACCCGCAAATATACCTCTTCGACGACTGCCTTTCTGCGGTAGATACCGAAACTGAAGAACAGATATTAAATCAGCTTAAGAAGGAATCCCAAGATAAAACTACCCTGATTGTAAGCCATAGGGTATCTTCTGCCAAAAATGCCGATAAGATCTTAGTTTTGGAAAATGGCAAATTAATTCAGCAAGGCTCGCACGATCAATTAAATTCCGTTCAAGGTTATTATAAAGAATTATATAAGAATCAACTCTCAAAGAAAGAAAAATAAAAAAATGTTGTTAGATTAGGTTTTTTTTTCCACTTTTGACATATATATATCTAAGTAAATTAACTAGACACTAGACGAAATGAGCGAAAAAGATTTAATGGACCAAGAAGAGATATACTCAAAAGTTTTAAGAGCGGGAAGGAGAACTTATTTTTTCGATGTTAGAAGTACAAAAGCAGGAGATTACTACTTAACGGTTACGGAGAGTAAGAAGTTTACACATGACGATGGATCTTTTCACTATAAAAAACACAAAATTTATTTATATAAAGAAGACTTTACGGCCTTTAAAGAGAACTTAGATGAAATGATGGATTATATTATTGATGAAAAAGGTTCTGAAGTGATCTCGGAACGCCATCAAAAAGATTTTAAAAAAGAAGAGCTTACGGACAATGACCCGATCGTTTCCACAGATAGCTTTACAGATGTAAACTTCGATGATATTTAATCTTTTACTGTCAACATACCTTAAAACGGCCCTTCTACAAAGGGCCGTTTTTTATTTTATTCCACTTGCTAAGGTTCCTCCCTTCGCAATAAGTATTGGCCCCTGAACCGCTGCCGTTTTTATAGGCTTTTATTTAATCACGTATTAATACCCTTTTCCAATTAATTATTCCCATCGTAGCCTAGCTTCCCCTTGGATTCTAGCACCAATATGTATATTTCCATTTTTCCTTGGCACATCAATTCCCTAAAAGCTGCTACATTTTTACATAAAACTGCGTTAGGGACCGCGGCGGCATCCCCGCAGCAAAGCAAGGGATATAGCCAAGGGCCCGCCCGACGAAGGAGGGAACGCCCAGAAGAACAGCTCATTTAGTATCTAAAAAATCTGGGCAGGATGGCATTAAAGAACTAGAACGAGCCCCATTTCATTTGCCTTCCATTTCTTTTATGGTATCTTTTAGGCCGCATTTAGTATTTGCTATTACAAACCCTTTTAAATTGATAAAACTTACTAGCTCATGAGAAAAACCATTGTTTTATTACTATTGGCCGTTTTGCAGAATCTGACGGCCCAAGAACTACCTACCTTGGATTATTACCTACCGGACAATGTCAGTTATAACCGAACAATCCCCACCCCCAAGGACATTATTGGCCACGAGGTAGGGGAATGGCATATTACCCATGACAAGCTGCTTTTTTACATGCAGGCATTGGCCAAGGCGAGCGACCGGATAACCCTGGAGAACAGGGGGACTACCTTTGAGGGCCGCCCTCTTATTTTGGCTACGGTAACGAGCCCCAGCAACCATAAAAATATAGACGTCATAAGAAAGGAGCATCTTGATCTTACCGAAAACTTTGATAAAAAACACGACGTAAACACTATGCCTATAGTGGTTTACCAAGGCTTTTCTATTCACGGCAATGAGCCTAGCGGATCTAATGCCGCCTTGGCCTACGCCTATTATTTAGCTGCTGCCGAAGGCCCAGAAATAGAAGTTTTGCTACAGGACATGGTTATTTTACTCGATCCTTCCTTTAACCCAGACGGTTTGCAGCGATTTGCCTATTGGGCCAATTCCAATAAGGGCAAAAATCTAGTATCGGATCCTAACGATCGGGAATTTCACGAGGTCTGGCCAGGAGGCCGGACCAATCATTATTGGTTTGACATGAACCGTGATTGGCTTCCGGTTCAGCTACCGGAGAGCAGGGCCAGAATAGCTAGTTTCCATAAATGGATGCCCAATATTCTCACCGACCACCATGAGATGGGTACCAATTCTACCTTTTTCTTTCAACCGGGGGTTCCTGGCCGGGTACATCCCCTGACCCCGGAATTAAACCAAGAGCTCACCAGAGAAATAGGGACCTACCATGCCAAGGCCTTGGACAATATTGGTTCCTTATACTATTCCGAAGAAAATTTTGACGATTATTTCTATGGGAAAGGATCTACCTTCCCCGATATAAACGGCAGTATTGGTATTTTGTTCGAACAAGGGAGTTCTCGCGGGCACCTTCAGGAAAGTGAGAACGGACTCCTAAGCTTTCCTTTTACCATACGCAACCAATTTACCACCGCCCTTTCGACCATTGAAGCGGCAAAAAATATGCGTGCTAAGATATTGGCATATCAGCGCGACTTTTATCAGACGGCAAAGGCGGAAGCGGAAAAAAATAAATCGAAAGCACTAATTTTTGGGGACACAAAAGATGCCGCCAAAACATGGCATTTGGCCGAAATCTTACAGCATCATAAAATTAAATTTCACGCACTCTCCAAGGATGTAACCCTTGCCGGAAAAGCCTATAAAAAGGAAAGTAGTTTTGTAATCCCTACCCAACAAAAGAACTATCGCTTGGTACAGGCCATGTTCGAAAAAAGAACGCAGTTTACAGACAGTCTTTTTTACGATATTTCGGCTTGGACATTTCCGTTGGCCTTTAATGTTGATTATACCGAAGTCTCGTCCATGACCTATGCCGGAGAAGAAATCACAGATTTAACCCCGCTTACGACCACTATAGCAAAGCAAAGCAACTATGCCTATGTATTTGAATGGCATGAATACTATACCCCAAAAGCACTAAATAGCATCCTAAATAAAGGAATTAGGGCCAAGGTAGCCACACAGCCATTTTTTGTAGAAGGCAAACATTATGATTACGGCACCATTATGATACCGGTCCAAAACCAGGGCTTTAACAGCAAGGAGCTCTACGCGGTTTTAAAACAAATTTCCCATGACAGCAAAGTAAACATGGTGGCCGTAAACACAGGTCTGACAAAGGGTATAGATTTGGGGAGTAACGAGTTTGATGCTCTAAAGAAACAAGAGATAGCCATGGTCGTAGGCAGCGGGATCACCTCTTATGACGCCGGGGAAATCTGGCATTTGTTAGATCAACGTTACGATATAAAACTCACCAAATTAGATACGGAATACTTAAATCGCACAGATTTGTCCAAGTACACGGCGATTATTTTACCCAACGGTAGCCGTGGGGGTGGTTTGGACAAAAACAACAGTGAAAAACTAAAGGCGTGGGTACAAAAAGGCGGGGTACTCATAGGCTATAGAAACGCCACAGAATGGTTGTCTAAAAATGATTTTATAAAGCTTACATTCAAGAAAGACAGCTTAGTGGCTAAAAATATAAGCTTTGGCCAAAGGAAAGATTTTTTAGGAGCTCAAATTACTGGGGGTGCCATTTTTGAAACAACCCTGGACCGTTCCCATCCTATTAATTTTGGCTACCAAAATGATCAACTTCCCATGTTTAGAAACACCAACATTTACATAGAAGCCGATAAGGAGAGTTTTAACAACCCCATAAAGTATACAAACACGCCTCTATTGAGCGGTTATATTTCGGAAGAAAATCTTGCGCTGATCAAAAACAGTGTCCCTTTCCAGGTCCAGCGAATGGGCAAGGGCCGGGTAATTGTCTTTACCGACAATACCAATTTTAGAGGATTTTGGTACGGTACCAATAAATTATTGATGAATGCCATCTTTTTTGGTAAGATCATGTAACAACACCATAGAATACTATTCAAATCCCCTCCATTGTTTTAGGAGGGGATTTTTTTTAGCATCTCTTCGAACGGAGCAATTTCAATTTTTATCCATATCGCAGACAGACAGATAGCTTTCTTTAGGGTATTTCTCAGGAGACTTTGAGCCCGTTTGGCACCTGTGCCCCTGGGGCTAACAATACCACATCTTGCCCCTCTACTGCCCCTAGGACAAGGCATTCGCTCATAAAATTTGCAATTTGTTTCTTTGGAAAGTTAATCACGGCCACAATCTGCCTTCCCACAAGTTCCTCTTTTGAATAGCGCTCGGTAATTTGGGCAGAAGATTTCCTGAACCCTATTTCCGGACCAAAATCTATGACTATTTGATAAGCAGGCTTACGGGCTTCGGGAAAATCATTGACTTCTATAATGCTTCCTACACGCATATCGACCTTTGCAAAGTCATGCCAGGCAATAGTATCGCTCATTCTGAAATTTTAAGTTTTTCGATTAATTCTTTGGAAATATTTCCCGAATACATACCATAGCCATCAACCAATAATCCTTTGTCGCCATTAGTAGTTTCAATGGCATATAAAACGGTATTGTCTCCGGGGTTGGTCATTCCTTCGAACCGAAAGTATTGTACCACATTAAAATCTTTTGCGGCATGCATTCGCTTGAGTTTTTTATTTTCTATTCCTACCCCACAAAGATTAAGGTCTTCCGTGTACCCCTCTTTTCTAAGCTCGTTAATGGCTACCGCCAAACTAGAGTACATATTTTTCATATACAGACATTTATTTTTTTTAATGGTGATATGTAATTCGCACAGCTGAATTGGTATTTTCAACAAGTTTACGAACATGCACATTTCATCATTGAAATTTACAATGACCTTCAAATTAACTATTGTCGGCAAGGGACACAAATAAATTAAATATCTTTTAACTTTGTATCTTATCAATTGTATCAATACCCTATCATTATGGCCAACACTCCTAGCAATATGTTGCCTTTAGGCACTAAAGCACCCGATTTTAAATTACTTGACACCACAACAAATGAATACAAAGCCTTATCAGCACTACAAGGACGTCTGGGCACGGTGATCATGTTTATTTGTAATCATTGTCCATTTGTAAAGCATCTCAATGCTAGTATAACACAACTGGCCAAGGAATATCAGCCAAAAGGCATTAACTTTATAGCTATTTCTAGCAACGACGTAGAAAACTATCCTCAAGACAGTCCTCAACTAATGACCATGGTCAGCCAAGAAGAAGGATACACCTTTCCTTATCTATATGACAGCTCCCAAGAGGTAGCCAAGGCATATAATGCAGCTTGTACGCCCGATTTTTATTTATTCGACCCAAAACTGCTATTGGTTTACAGGGGCCAGTATGACAATTCGCGCCCGGGAAACGAAATTCCGGTTACAGGGCACGATCTAAAACAGGCCATGGATGCCCTTATTGATGGCACCGCCATATCCGAAATTCAAAAACCCAGTATGGGCTGTAATATAAAATGGAAGAAAGCAAAATAGACCAGGTATTACTTTTAGGCTTTTGGACCAAAATAAAATTTTAATACATTTTTAACCTTAATAAGATTTGATTCCAAGCTTAATCTACTAATTTTATAGACTATATAATTTTAACCTTAAAACAACTTACAATGGCAACATTACGATTGGGCGACTTAGCTCCAAATTTTACGGCAGATACTTCTTTAGGCATGATTGATTTTTATGACTATTTAGGAGACTCATGGGGAATTTTGTTTTCTCATCCTGCCGATTTTACACCTGTTTGTACCACCGAATTGGGATCTGCAGCCAAATTTAAGGATGAGTTTGATAGACGTAATGTAAAAATGATTGCCCTTAGTGTAGATGGCAAGGAATCGCATAACGAATGGATCAAGGACATTAACGAAACCCAAAACACTACGGTAAACTTTCCTATCATTGCCGATGAAGACAAAAAAGTCTCTACACTATACGATATGATACACCCTAATGCGGATGACAATTTGACCGTGCGTTCTGTATACATCATCGCTCCAGATAAAACCGTAAAATTAATGATTACCTACCCTGCATCTACGGGTCGTAATTTCCATGAACTCTTAAGGGTAATAGATTCTTTACAGTTAACTGCTTATCATAAAGTGGCTACACCGGCCAACTGGAAACACGGAGATAAGGTAGTCGTTAGCCCAGCGATTACCACAGAAGATGCTAAAAAAATATTCCCTAAAGGGGTAGAAGAGGTAAAACCTTATTTAAGAATGACACCACAACCTAATATCTAAATCTCGACAGCTGATAACCTAGGTCTATAATAATTTTGTGTTTAAAGCCTTCTTATTTTTTAATGGGAAGGCTTTTTATTTCGCCTAAGGCGAAACGCTATTAGAATTGTTTCTATAAGCTCTTCCTCAATTAACCATTTATAGCGTCATTCTTAATGGCCTACAACTTCCCATAGGACATATTTTGACCACATTGAAGAGATATAAGGTATTTATTGAGCCAAAACTTAGCTCGCGACAAAAAAGATCAGGGAGCACCTAAATCTTTGTAACTACGTTATTTAATAGGGGCTTACCGTATAAGACTACACCCTTAAAAAATCTTTTATCACTAATTATTTAAATATAACTATCAAAAAATCATTGAGTTAAATAATTATGTTTTATATTTGTCTCAATATAATATTTTTAATTTTTTATAATGAATAAAGGAACAGTAAAATTCTTCAATGATTCTAAAGGTTTTGGATTTATCACTGAAGAAGGCTCAAGCGAAGATCATTTTGTACACATTTCTGGATTAATCGATGAAATTCGTGAAGGTGATGTTGTAGAATTTGAACTACAACAAGGTAAAAAAGGATTGAACGCAGTAAATGTAAAAGTGATTTAATAATTACGGTACAACTTTTTTTAAAAGATAGAAGCCCCTCCATTTGGAAGGGCTTTTTTTATTTGTGTACTTTTAAATATTAGCCACACGTATGTTTTAGCATTATAAAACGGAAACGAAAGGTTCCTCCTATTATAATTCCTCTTTTGACGCAACCAATATTCTTCCATTGCATCTAAAAGAAAAAGAAACATAACCTCCCCCCAGTAATTATTATTTATTATGACAACATTTTTCACCATCTTGTTGTGTTTGTTAATTATTAATATTGCCCTTTTGGCATTAAGTCTTAACAAAACAAAAAGATAATAGACAGCAATCGCTCTCTGTTATAGATCATACAACAAAAAAAGTCCCGCCTCAACTTTGGGTTTTCCCACAGCAATGCTATATACCAAATTTAAGGCAGCCATGCTACTACTTTTCACCTCCTAGAACAGCTTCCGTATTAAATTCTATCAAATAGTCACGGCATTCCACTCTTAACTCAGATCACCCCTAATTCTCTAAATATTCCTTCCTTTTATTTGGGCGTCCCCTCCTTCGTCGGTCGGGCTCTTGGCTATATCCCTTGCTCCGCTACGGGGATGCCGCCGCCATCCCTAACGCATACCTATAGAAAAATTATACCATGTCCCCTTTTGATAAATAAGGATTGAATAAAGAAAAGATTATCATCCTTTCTTTCATTTGCAGCTATTTAGTGTGTTTTTAACAGGCATATATATTTCGTATATCTTCATTAGTCTTTGCGACCAGTTTTCGGTCATGCTCATTTCATGAAAAATCCTTTGAACCACTATGCCTTGGTTAAATCTTGAACAAGGAACAGCAACCCTGGAATTGGGCTTAGCTTTTAGAATACATTTAGACTTTTATCTTTCCCAATCTGATGTATTCTATTAATAGGCATAAAAAAGGCCCTAATTTCTTAGGGCCTTTACAATATATAAGTGGAATATTATTATCCTACTTTCATTAATTCTACATCGAAAATCAAGGTTGCGTTTGGAGGGATTACTCCACCAGCACCAGCGCTACCGTACGCTAAATGAGAAGGGATCACAAAACGGGCCTTATCACCAACTTGCAATAAGCCAATTCCTTCATCCCATCCTGGGATTACCTGGCCAACTCCTAATTCAAAACTAATAGGCTCATTTCTTTTGTATGAAGAATCAAAAACCTTTCCGTTTACCAAAGACCCTTCGTAATGAACAGAAACGTCTTTGCCGTTAACCGATTTTGCTCCGTTTCCTTTTTGGATAATCTTATATCTCAATCCGCTTTCGGTTTCATCAAAACCAGCAGCTACCTTATCCAATTCTGCCGATATCTTTTTTTTCTCTTCGGCCAGTCTTTTTTCTCTTGACCCTTCAAAGGTACGAAATGCCTCAACTGCATTCCATTTTTCAGCTTCTGCCCCAACTCTTTCGATAGAAAGACTTTCTATTTTATCGCCTTGCTTAATAGCATCAACAACATCTTGACCTTCGGTAACATGGCCAAAAACAGTATGTTTGTTGTCTAACCAAGGGGTAGCGATATGAGTGATAAAAAACTGGGTTCCGTTGGTACCTGGACCGGCATTTGCCATAGAAAGTACTCCTGGAGCGTTGTGGGTAAGTTCTGGATGAAACTCATCGTCAAACTTGTAACCACCGTCACCTGTACCAGTTCCAAGAGGGCAACCTCCTTGGATCATAAAATCTGGAATTACCCTATGGAATTTTAATCCATCGTAATAAGGCGTTCCTTGAGGCTTCACCTTATTTTCTAAAGTTCCTTCTGCCAATGCCACAAAATTACCTACGGTTCCTGGGGTCTTATCATGGGTAAGCTTTACTATTATCTCTCCTTTTGAAGTATTGAATTTTGCGTAAATTCCGTCTTGCATATCGCTGTTTTTAATTGTCGGGCAAAGATAAGGATTTGTTTTCTTTTTAAAAAGACTTGCATTCCAAGCCCTTCACTTTTAATTTATTTTTTTTGTTTTCTACTAAACTGATTATCCGGTATTTATGGATTAGCTTCTCCTTTTTACAGAAAAGGTTGTCCATTTGTTTTTCTCTTGGGAATGCCTTCGTTATTTAATACCATAAGTATCGATTAAATACACCAAACTGGCCATAGTAGCAGCACCGAGGTGCAATTCGCGCTGATTTACATGTTCAAAGGTATCATTATCAGAATGGTGGTGGTCAAAATAACGTTGCGTATCTGGGCGTAATCCTGCCAAAACAATCCGATCGTCTTTTAGTGGTCCAATATCTGCTCCTCCATATCCCTTTTGAAATAAATGTATTAGATAGGGCTCAAAAAGGTTTTTCCAGCTTACTATTTGCTCATAATTCTTTTGATTGGCATCGATAGTGAATCCGCGTGGAGTAAATCCGCCCGAGTCGCTCTCCAATGCAAAAATATGTCGTTCTTTTTTGGCAAAGGCTTCTTTGGCATAGGCAGTACCGCCACGCAATCCGTTTTCTTCGTTCATAAACAACACCACCCTTATAGTGCGTTTAGGCCTGTATCCTGTTGCTTTAAACAAGCGCAACACCTCCATACTCTGTACGCAGCCGGCACCATCGTCGTGTGAGCCATCGCCCAAATCCCATGAATCTAGATGTCCGCCAACTACAATTATTTCTTCGGGATGGGTGCTTCCCTTTATTTCTCCTATCACATTGTAGGAATCTACATCTGGGAGATTTTTACAATTCTGTTTAAAATATAATTTAATACTGGGGTTCAATTTTAAGGTGGTACTCAAAAGCTCTGCGCCATTGGTACTAATGGCCGCTGCAGGAATCCTTTCTGCTACAGGGGTATTGCCATAGCTCATGGCACCTGTATGCGGAAAATCGTCCAACCTTAAGTTTAAAGAACGGACAATAACCCCTACTGCCCCGTATTTTCCGGCTTCCGCTGCCCCCGAATAACGTTGGTCGGCACAACCGGAATACGCCTGAAAAGTATCTATAAGGCCGGGATCCATAGCGCGGTTAAAGAACACTATTTTTCCTTCGATCCTTTCGCGCCCCAAGCCTTTTAGTGCTTCAATACTTTGCACTTCGATCACTTCGGCTTTTAGTCCGCCAAAAGGGGTAGCCACCGAACCGCCCAGGGCACGGATGGCAACATTGTTCGTAATACCGGGAGCACTTTCTATATAGGCAAACTCGGGCGTGCCCCTCACCCATTTTGGCACTTTTACCGGTTGCAACCAAACCTTATCAAGCCCCATATTATCTAAAAGGGATTTAGTGTAATCTACGGCTTGTTGCGCCTGTATGGATCCCGAGAGCCTGCCCCCTATTTTAGTGGACAAATGCTGTAACCAACCATAGGCACTTCCTTCTGTCAAGGCCTGGTGGTAAAGGGCTTTAATTTGTTTTTCGTCTCGATCTTGTGCGTAAATTTGTGTGGATAAGAGAACTAATATTACCAGTAATTGCTTCATTCGGATTCTAATTGTTTTTTATAATCTTCTAAATTAGCCAATATTTTTTCATCCAATTCCGGTTCCTTTATATCTTTGTATTTTTTTAACTCTTCCAATAAAATAGAAGCCACAATAACCCTAGCCGCTTTTTTATTATCGGCAGGAATTACATACCATGGGGCATGTGGTTTAGAGGTTATATTTATAGCTTCTTCATAACAAAACTGATATTGATCCCAAAGGGTACGCTCCTTTAAATCGCCCGGAGAAAATTTCCAGTTTTTTTTCTTTAATGCCAACCTTCGCAGTAATCGCTGACGCTGCTCTTCTTTGGATAAGTGCAGAAAGAATTTAAAAATTAAAGTACCGTTTTCTGCTATATGCCGTTCAAAGTTATTAATCTGTTCAAAGCGTTTTTCCCAAAATTTTTCATCGATGTCTTCCGTGCTATTAATTCCAGGAATATGTTCGCCCATTATATACTCGGGATGCACCCTGGTGACCAAGACATTTTCGTAATGGGTACGATTAAACACTCCAAATTTCCCTTTGGCAGGAAGCGCTATATAATGACGCCAAAGATAATCGTGCTTTAACTCTAATGCCGTAGGCACCTTAAAACTATGTACCACGACCCCTCTAGCATTAAAATCCTTAAAGACCTCCCTGATAAGACTGTCTTTCCCAGAAGTATCCATCCCCTGTAAGCAGATAAGCACACTGTACTTTGCATGGGCATACATTACATCCTGAAACTCTCCTAGTTCTACCCTGATACTTTCTAGGGTTTTCCGTAATCTTTTATGCGATGCCTCTAAATTTTCATTGGTTTCTAAGCCTGACAAGCTTATTGGATCAGTGACTTTAAATTCTTTAGCTAATGGGTTTTTCATGGATTGGTTTTAAAGCCATGGAATGGCCTGTTAGGAAACAAAAAAATACAAAAATATCCTGATATATCCGAACCATAGGTGAATTGGCAAAGAACAACTTTGTTAAGACAGCATAATCCATAAGTTGTTGACCATAAATATGTCATCTAACTCTAACAGCAAGAATTCCTTTATTATTTATAATCTCCGTATTTAGTCCATCATTACGGAATAAAGCTCAATTTTATCGAATAAATTGAAGAATCACTGCTAAACTAGCCTATCTTTAATTTGTTATCCCCCAAATAACACTGCTTAAATCCTACGCTATGAAAATAACCGTAATAATCTTATCTACCATTACTGTTCTGTTTTCGGCTTTTAAGACCACAAAAGCCTGTGAATACGCTGGCTCTAACCTTGGCTTTATTCAGACACAAACAGAAAAGGCCATTCAGGCCCAAGACATTAATTTATCCAAATATTATGCTTACAAGGCTTTAAATGCTATCACAAAATCAGCCCCCCAATTAACCGATTGTGGTTGTGAGTTTGCTATTGATCTTGTTAAAGAAAGTGCCAACAACCTTAAAAACGCCACAAAAACCAGTAGTTTGGAAAGCGCCCGTATTTTATTGAACAAGGCCTTGGAGAATATACACTCTAGCGTAGAAGCCTTAAGTCAGCACGACGCTCATGACAGCCAATTCAGCAATGACGTTATCGCCCTGAACACCATAAGTTCCATGGAAGAAAATAAGGCTAAAAAAATGCCTGACAGAAAATTAATCGAGGCAAAAATAGACCTCTCCCTACTGCGATTCAAGGAATCTATGGAGCGGGTGCTTATACATGTAGATTGTAAAGAAGCCCGTGCCTTTGCCGAAAATATCTTTAAAATTTGCGAAGAACAGTTGTTGCTTCCCAATATTACGGAAAGCAAAAAATACTATAATCTAGAAACCCAAAAAATTGCCGCAAAAGCTCTAGAGCAATTGCGGAATTGTGCTAAGGATTAATGTTGATTTCCTCTAGTGGCCAATATTCTTTTGCCATTGGAGAAGAGGCAACTTTATTTGCTGGCAAAGAGTTTTACATCTTCTTCACTAATTTCATTGCCACCTAATATAATAAGGCGTTCTACCACATTTCTAAGTTCCCGAATATTTCCTGTCCAGTCATAGCCTTTTAGTAGGGCAATAGCTTTATCGGAAAATATCTTTTGTGGAACCCCCAATTCAGAAGCTATTTTTTCTGAAAAATATTCGATCAACACCGGAATATCGTCCCTTCTGTTGTTAAGGGAGGGTACCTTTATCAAAATAACGGCCAATCTATGGTAAAGATCTTCCCTAAACCTACCTTGTTCAATTTCGGTTTTCAAATCTTTATTGGTGGCGGCCACCACTCTGACATCTACTTTTATATCCTTATCCGAACCTACCCGCGAAATTTTACTTTCTTGCAGCGCCCTAAGCACTTTCGCCTGGGCAGACAAACTCATATCGCCTATTTCGTCTAAAAAAATAGTTCCCTTATTAGCGGCCTCAAATTTTCCGGCCCTATCCTTGACCGCCGAGGTAAAGGCCCCTTTTACATGCCCAAACAATTCGCTTTCTATTAATTCTGAAGGGATTGCTGCGCAGTTCACTTCTATAAAAGGAAAGGAACTCCGTTCACTTTTTTGATGTAGCCAATGAGCTACCAGTTCTTTTCCGGTTCCATTAGATCCTGTAATAAGTACCCTGGCATCGGTAGGTGCCACCTTATCTATCATCTCCTTAATGGCTGAAATTTCCTTACTGTTTCCGATCATCTCAAAGTTTTTGCCTACCTTTTTCTTCAATATCTTATTTTCTACTACCAATTCCTTCTTATCCAAGGCATTGCGTACCGTAGTCAATAATCTGTTCAGATCTGGCGGCTTGGAAATATAATCAAAAGCCCCCATACGCATCGTATTTACGGCAGTCTCCAAATCGCCATGCCCAGAAATCATAATAAACGGAATTTCCGGTTTTATTTTTCGGGCCGCTTCCAACACCTCTACCCCATCCATTTTGGGCATTTTTATATCGCAAAGCACTAAATCAAAATCATCCTTCTTTAGGGTTTCCAGTCCTATAAATCCGTTTTCGGCCTCTTCTACATGATAACTTTCGTTTTCCTCGCTAAGAATTTTAACCAATACCCTGCGGATAGCAGCCTCATCCTCGATAACCAATATTCTTGACATAAATCTTTTTATTATATTCCTATTCTAAAACCACTCCTAAAATACAAACTTGGCGAATCGTTTAAGGTAAAAATTTCATTTCTATTTTCATCCCTCAACACTCCATCCTGAAACATCGTATGCCCCACGTACCCATAAACGAACATATTTTTGGAAATAGAATACTGATATCCTATAGCTGCCAAGGCCGCCGAGGTAGAAATAGAGGAGGCTACACCCGATTCTGGCAGGATGATGGTATTTTGAAGGTTCACATAATATCCATCCAAAACAAATTCTGTTTGCAACATATGTTTTTGATTAAAATAATATTTTAAACCAGTTTTGGGAGCACCGATGACGTACGCCCAATTAGGATGAAATCTTTTCTCGTAATAAACAACTGGCAACGGAACCCTTATGGCAACGCTAGAATTATAAGCTACCCCCAGTACCAACCTGCTTGGCTTTTCTATATTTGGCCTATCCATGATAGCCCCTATGGTTGCGTTTACAGAAAAATCTCCCTGCCCAAGCCTATTGTTCAGTGTAGAGGAAAGTCTTGGGGTAATTACCCCAACAAAGCGCCAGTCTGTATTGTGTTGCAACACATAGGCCATATTGAAGTCTAATACATGAAAGGTTTCAAACTTTTCATTGTCAAAGGAAGTTTCGCGAAGTAAATCGTAATTCATCATATTGTATTCACTTCCCAGAATGACCAGGTCGCTCTCTCTTACTTTGACAGGCATATTGAATACTAATTTTAGCCGAGATAATTTAGCCTCCGCATCATTTTTCGGCATCAACATATATTCTAACCTAAAAACATCGGGCGTCTGCGCCACACCCGTAACTGAAGCCCCTAAAAACAATAGTAGCAAGCCAAGCCCTTTTAAATTAATTTTCATTACTACTTTCTGTTTTTCCAACCGGAATATGTTGAAACGGACGTTCTTGAATAATATGTAAATCTCTTTGAGGAAAGGGAATACTAATGTTATGAGCCCTAAACTTAGCATCTATATTATAGCGCATAGCACTCTTAATTTTGGGTTCTCCAAAACTATCATAGGTGTAAAAATTTATAGAAAATAACAGTGAAGAATCTCCAAAATCCTCGAACAGCACAAAGGATTTAGGAGTTTTTAATACTCCTTTTTGTTCCTGGGCCACTTCCATCAATAATTTGGTCACTAAATCGATATCACAGCCATAAGCCACCCCTACCTTCACGGATTCCCTTGTTATTTTACTGTTTTGAGTGTAATTATAAATACTGTCCGTCAAGAATTTATGGTTGGGAATAATAATTACCCTATCGTCTCTAGTAACAGCTCTTGTAGTCCTTAGGCGAATTTCAAAAACCCTACCTACTTTCCCGCCAACTTCTATAATATCGCCTACGTGTAATGATTGGTCAAGAATGATCAATATACCCGATATAATGTCTTGAAACAGGTATTGAAGCGCAAAACCCAACCCCACAAAAAGAGCTGCCGATGCAGTAAGTAGTACGGTTAGGTTAACCCCCGATGAGTGCAGGATAACCAAAATAACCATGATATAGGACAGGTATTTTAGAAACCCAAAAATACTGATAAACTTATTTTTATCCTCTTCGGGCAACTTGGAAGTTACTACTTTATGAACAATTTTCAATAAATAGGTAACGACCACAACAGCGATGATGATCGTTAAAAAAGTACCTGCCGTAATATCTACCTTCTCCCCATTGACGATGGGGTAGGTTAAAAAATCTTTGATGATTTTTAAAAACTCAAGAATTTTTTCCATACTAGTATCTCAACCATTTAAATAGTTCCTTATAAGTTGGTTTTTTTCCGTACATTAAAATCCCCACTCTGTAGATTTTAGCGGCCAACCATACTATTCCTATAAAAGTCCCTATTAGCAAACCAATAGAAGTAATCACCTGCCAGATAGGAACTCCTCCTTCTCCAATGCCACCTGGCAAGCGCATTAACATCACTATGGGAGAAGTTAGGGGAAATAATGAAAACCCTACCGCTATAGGACCATGTGGATTATTGAACACTGAAAAGAAACCTACATAAATAGCTAACATCAGAGGTAAAATAATGGGAAATATAAACTGTTGGGTGTCGGTCTCATTATCCACGGCAGCCCCAATGGCTGCATAGATAGAGCTATATATAAAATAGCCCAAGATAAAATACACCATAAAAAAGCCTATAAGCATCGCCCACGGAATTTTAAATAATTCATTGGCATACAATTGCATGGTACTGTCGGCTGTAGAAGCATAGGCAGCGGCACCGGAAAAACCTGGGGCATTTTCAGCGCCTGAATTTAAGGCCGACGGATCTATACCGAAAACCGCGATAACAACCCCCAACAGTATCGTAGCCGAAAAGATCCAAATGGCAAATTGAGTAATCCCGGCCAAGGAAGTACCTATTATTTTTCCCAGCATTAACTGAAAAGGTTTAACCGAGGATATAATTACTTCTATGATTCTACTGGTCTTTTCCTCGATGACACTACGCATGACAAAGCCGCCATATATGATAATGAACATCATAATCAGGTAGCCGAAGGCACCACCGATAATGGCTTTTATTTCATTGAGGCCCTTTAGGTTTTGTTGACCGGCAAAGGTGGCCGTATTGATATCGAAATTGTGGTCTACCCGATCAAAATCGGCTACCGAAACCCCTAAGTCCTGTAGCCTTTGCTGTCTTAATTGTTTTGTAAAAACAGTTTCCAAGGCATCGATTATGGACGAACCAGGAGCGTCTTGGGTATAAAAATAAGAGGCGCTGGCCGCTGCTTCCATATCTGCAGCATCGGGAATGTACAACAAGCCATAAAAACCGATATTTACAATAGAGTCCTTAGCCGACTCTAAACCCACCCCTCTAAAATCGATGTAGGAGATAGAACCATTACTTTCAAATTTATTCGTAAAATAAGGGCTTTCATTAAGAACCCCAATAGTTTTTATATCGTTATCATTAATTTTGGTCAGATAGGCGATAAGCACGATCATTCCTACCATCAGGACAGGACTTAAAAAGGTCATTATGACAAACGACTTATTGCGTACTTTCGCTAAATATTCGCGCTTTATAATGAGTGCCAGTTTACTCATGTAGATTTTTATTTTGTATAGTTTGAATAAAAATATCGTTGGTAGAAGGAATCGTTTCCGTAAAATTATTTAGGTTTCCCTTGCCCGAAAGCTTGGCCAATAACCCCCCGGTATCACTACTTGGCAATTGAACCGTAAAATTTAATTGTTGCCCATCTTCGATATACTCCGAATCTAGAATCTGGAAATTGTCTTGAAGATCCTCTAAGAGTCCATTGACATTTTTCAGGCCCAATCCAACTTTAAAAATATTATTCTTGTATGCTTGTTTTATATCGGTGAGCTTGCCGTCCAATATTTTTTCCGATCGGTGGATCAGGGCTATATAATCGCACAATTCCTCTACGGATTCCATTCTGTGGGTAGAAAAAATTATGGATGTTCCATTGTCCCTGAGTTGAAGGATTTCATCCTTTATAATATTGGCATTAATAGGATCGAAACCACTAAAAGGCTCATCAAAAATCAGGAGTTTCGGTTGGTGCAATACCGTTACGATAAATTGGATTTTCTGTGCCATTCCTTTGGAGAGCTCCTGCACCTTTTTATGCCACCAATCGCCTATATCCAATCGATCGAACCAATATTTTAATCGCGCTTTGGCCTCAGTTTTGGACAATCCCTTTAATTGGGCCAAGTACAGGGCTTGCTCCCCTACCTTCATACTTTTGTACAGCCCTCGCTCTTCTGGCAGATATCCTATCATCGCGACATGCTTATCCTCCAAGGGTTTTCCATCAAAAAAGACACTTCCTTGATCCGGATAGGTAATTTGGTTAATAATTCTTATTAAGGTGGTTTTCCCTGCCCCATTGGGCCCCAATAAGCCATAGATGCTGTTTTTGGGGATTTCTAGAGAAACTTTATTAAGAGCAATGTGCTTCCCAAACTGTTTGGAAACCCCTCTAGCGACCAATATATTGTCCATGAATGCAATTTTATCAAAGATATAGAATTGCGCTCTAAGTGTTTTTAGTTTTTAAGATTTATTAAACACAAAAAGCACCGCCGACTTTCATCCTTATTGGATTATGGCACCTATAGCCCTATATTTAAAAGCGCTTTAAATGAACAGATCAAGCACCATCCACTATTATCTAAACCCTGTAAAAAACAAAACCCACCCTTGACGAATCAAGGATGGGAAAAAATGTTGCGGAAAAGAAGATCAATATTAAATATTCAACATTAATTCTTTTCTGTATTCTTTATTCAATTATTCTATTCAGCACCTTAAGAAAACATATCCTTTACTTTCTCAAAGAAAGATTTATCGGACTTTTCCGGTCTAGGCTCAAAATTATCATTGCCTTTCATGCGCTCAAAGAAATCTTTTTGTTCTTTATTGAGCTCTTTTGGCGTCCAAACATTTACATGAACCAGTAAATCTCCTTGGCCGTACCCGTTAAGATCAGGAATACCTTTACTTCTTAAGCGTAGAATTTTTCCCGACTGGATTCCTGCTTCCAACTTAATTCTCACTTTTCCGCCTATGGCATCGATTTCCTTGGAAGTCCCTAAAACGGCATCTGAAAAACTGATATACAGATCGTAGTGCAAGTTGTTACCTTCACGTTTTAAGGTAGGGTGTTCTTCGGTTTCTATAGCGACCAATAAATCTCCTGGCACTCCGTTTCCTGGGGCATCATTTCCTTTGTTAGGAACTTTAAGCTGCATCCCTTCTTCAACTCCGGCTGGTATTTTAATACTAACGGTTTCTTCAGAAACTTTTAATCCATGGGCATCCGCATCAATAGGTTTTTTATCGATCATCTGTCCACTTCCCCCGCAACTACTACAAGTTGCTGCGGTTTGCATTCTACCTAGTATGGTATTGGTGATTTTTGCCACCTGCCCGCTACCGCCACAGGTATTACAAGTAGAATATGTTACGCCTTCTGCCTGTATTTTTCGTTTTACCTTTACCTTCTTTTCTACACCAAGGGCTATTTCGTCCAAGGTTAATCGCACCCTAATTCTTAGGTTACTTCCTTTTGCACGACGTTGTCCGCCTCCTCCGCCAAATCCGGAAAAACCGCCAAAACCGCCACCGCCAAAGGCACCGCCAAAGATGTCACCAAACTGACTGAAGATATCGTCCATGTTCATAGAACCACCACCGCCATATCCGCCGCCATTTTCAAATGCGGCATGACCGTACTGATCGTAACGAGCCTTTTTATTGGCATCGCTCAATATTTCATAGGCTTCGGCAGCCTTTTTAAACATCTCTTCTGCCTTGGAATCCCCAGGGTTCTTATCTGGGTGAAACTCAATTGCTTTTTTACGATATGCTTTTTTTATTTCAGCTGCTGTGGCATTTTTACTAATGCCCAAGATATCATAATAATCCTCCTTCATAAAACACTTTTAATTTCCAACGACCACTTTTGGATGGCGTATGATTTTATCTCCTAGTTTAAATCCTTTCTCTATGACATCGATTACCTTCCCCTTCAATTTCTTGTTCGGTGCAGGAATCTGGGTAATAGCATCGTGAATCTCGGCATCAAAATCATCGCCTTGCTTAACGACAATATCCTGAAGACCTTTGGCCTTTAAAGTATCCACCAATTTATTTTGGATAAGCGCTACTCCCTTCACCATTTCCTTGTCGTCAGATTTGGCAAGTTCTTTCATAGCCCTTTCAAAATCATCTAGTACCGGCAATAAAGAAACTAGAACCTCTTGTCCCGCCGTTTTAAACAAATCCATCCTTTCTTTGGAAGTACGCTTTTTATAGTTTTCGAACTCAGCAAAAAGACGTAGAAATTTGTCCTTTTCCTTATTCAAATCTTCTTGTAATTGCTCCTCTACACTCAACGCTGGTTCGGTTTCTACGGTTTCTTCCTCCACAGATTGATCCTCCTGATTAAGCTCTTGATTTTCAACATTGTTCAAAACCTCATCTTCCATCGCTTCTGATTTATTCTCGTTGCTCATTTAAATTTCATTTATATACTCTGTTTTTGGAACGGCAAAAGTACTGCCAATTATTCAAAAATGTCATAATGTCATAAACTTTATAACAAAACATCCGCCATTGGCGGATGTTTTGTTATAAAAATGACTGACAAAGTTCTAAGGGACATATTCCCGATTACTACAAGTATCTCCCTTATACTGCTTTGTTTTCTCCTTATAAATAGCCTCCAAGGCGCTACATATATTTTGATAATCAAAGACAAAACCCGATTCTTCAATTTTCTTACTACTCACCCTTTGACTGACAAACAACAGATAGGACATTTCTCCCAGCGCTATGCGCATAAACAGCTTCGGAATTTTGGGTAAAACCAGGGGCTTCTCCAAGACTTTGGCTATTTCCTTTGTCAGCTTTACATTGGTCACCGGATTCGGGGCAACTGCATTATAAACCCCGGTTATATTTTCTTCCAACACATGAAGAAACATTCGAGCCAAATCATGAATATGAATCCAAGACTGCCACTGCTCCCCAGAACCCATGGGTGCCCCCACAAAATACTTGATAGGTTTCGCCATTTCTGTCAAAACTCCGCCTTTACCTGACATCACCAAACCTATTCTTAATATAGCCACATTGATATTGAACTGCTTGAATCGATCTATTTCCTGCTCCCAAGCAAGGACTACTTTCCCTAAAAAACTATCATCGACCTCCGTTTCATCTTCCTCGTAATAGTTCGCTATGGAGTCCGGATAAATCCCGATCGCAGAAGCAGAAACAAACCCCTCTATAGTGTGACTTTCTAATTTTTGTAATCCATCTGCCAAGGTCATTAAGGCATTTATTCTACTGTTAAGAATACGCTTTTTCTGAAGAGGAGTCCAGCGTTTGGCAATGTTGGCACCCGCCAAGTTTATGATTGAGGTAACCCCCTTGAAACACTCTAGGTCTATTTCACCCTTATTGGGGTTCCAATAATACCCTTGGTAATTTTCGCGGGAAACTATTTTTTGTTTTGAAGTGGTCAAGTAACTCACCGCAATATTCCTTTGTTGACATAAGTCCACAATTTCGCTCCCCACCAATCCCGTTGCGCCCGCTATTAAAATTTTCATAATTACACATTCGAGTTCCTTCTAAATAAAGGTATAGAAATTAATGCTCGCAAACATTGACTTTAATGTAGGTTTAACAATAAACGGCTTCCTTATAATCTAGAAGGCACCTTTATTATTTTTTTGTCCTCGCAACATTTCTCTTTTCCCTGGAGGCCCGGGCAAACGTTCTACTATAAAACCAACTGCCTGCATAGCTCTTCTGACACTGCCTTTGGCGGCATAGGTCACTAAAATCCCCTCTGGTTTTAACGCTTGGAACATTTTTGCAAAAATTTCCTCTGTCCAAAGTTCTGGTTGAACCCGGGCACCAAAAGCATCAAAATATATAAGATCGAACGCATTGGCTTCGCCTATATCTTTAAAATCCTTTTGTTGTTTCAATAAGGTAAAATTATCCGTGATATTACAAGGCTCCTCCCAAGGAGAGTTGTGCATCAGCAACAATTCATTTTCAAAATCTTGAGCCTTTAACTGCGCTACATAGTTTAATTCCGTCACCTCTTCTGGCGATACCGGATACCCCTCTACCCCTTGGTACCTTATTTGCAAGCCTTGCTTTTGGCCTTCGAGAAGGGTTATAAAAGCATTCAGCCCAGTTCCAAAGCCTATTTCCAAGATTGCAAGCTCCCTGTTTTGATATAATGACAGCCCATTTTTTATAAACACATGATACGCCTCTTGCACGGCACCGTGTACAGAATGGTACTGCTCGTTCCAATCTTCTATCTGAATGGTTTTAGACCCATCCCCTGTAGTAATAATTTTTCTTTTCACTTTATTTTATTAGCAATACCCCATCCGCTTCAAACCCGTAGTTTTTTTTCACCTCGGTAATCGAAGCAATTTCGGCATTGGATTTACCGGCATCCTTCGCAAAATGCCGTTGATCATCAACACTCATCTCTTCTATAAAGGCCTTTCCATTAACCAATACTTCCTTTCCGATAATATCCTTAGGCATGAAAAAGCCGTAGTCTTTAAATTTCACCATGGCTTCTTCCCCTTGGTCCAAGGCAAGGGTCATCCAACATCCTTTTGTCTGGCATACATCTACAACCGTAGCGGCAAACTGAAGCGCTAAAGTATCCAAAACTTCCAATTCCCGATATTTTTCCAACATTATTGTCGGCGACAAGGCATTTACATCCGATATTTTCGCTCCAAAAACGTCATATTTTCCTTGCTCGAAAGCCGTACCAACCTTTTCGACACTGTTTTTCTGATCCTTACAAGACACAAATAAGCACAAATACACAATCATTATGTTAAAAAACTTCATATTTGTCAATATTTAAATCCTCCTTACAAAACTGGTCAATTTTAAAGAAAAAAAGAAGCCCTAATGAGGTTATTTGTTTAATTTTATTCTTTTAAATATAAATTCATGGATACTATTGCAAATGCTATAACGATTGAGAGGGCCAAAACGTCTAAAATCGATCAAGTAGATTTTAATAATTTAGCTTTTGGAAAGGTTTTAACAGACCATATGTTGGTCTGTGATTATAAAAATGGTGCTTGGGAGACTCCAAAAGTTGTCCCTTATCAGCCAATAACCCTAGATCCTTCTGCAAAAATATTTCATTACGGCCAGTCTGTCTTTGAAGGAATGAAAGCATATAAGGACAGTGAGGAAAACGTTTGGCTGTTCAGACCCTTGGACAATCACAAGCGCATTAACATTTCCTCGAAGCGCCTTGCCATTCCAGAAATTCCAGAAGACTACTTTATGGAAGGCCTAAAAGCGCTTTTAAAAGTGGACGAGCAGTGGATTCCTACCTCAGAAGGAAGCTCCTTGTATATTAGACCTTTTATATTTGCTACCGGGACGGGGTTTCACGCCTCTCCTGCCGATGAGTATAAAATGATCATTGCCTGTGCTCCTTCTGGCTCGTATTTTGCTGGCAAAGTAAAGGTATTGATAGAAGAAACCTATTCTAGATCTGCCAATGGCGGTGTAGGATTTGCCAAGGCCGGAGGAAATTATGCCGGACAATTTTACCCTACTCAATTAGCGGTAGAAAAAGGCTATAACCAAGTAATTTGGACAGATGATAACACGCATGAATATATAGAAGAGGCGGGAGCCATGAATATTTTTATTCGTATTAACGACACCCTTATTACTAGCCCTACAAGCGATAGAATATTGGATGGTATCACTAGAAAGAGTATCATAGAAATCGCCAAGGACGAGAACATCCCTGTAGAAGTCAGAAAAATTACGGTAAGTGAGGTTGTAGAAGCGTCCAAAAACGGAAGTTTAAAAGAAATGTTCGGCGCCGGAACGGCCGCCGTTATTTCACCAATTTCAGGTTTTGGATACAGAAACGAGGAGTACGATTTACCAGAATTAGAAAACAGCTATGCGGCCTTACTCAAAAAACGCATAACAGACATTCAATACAACAAAGTAGAGGATAAATTTGGTTGGAGATATAAATTGTAATCTACCAATACCCTCCGTAAAAAATATTCTGAAGACAGAAAATATAAAAAAGCAATCTGTCTAAACAACAGGTTGCTTTTTTATGCCCTTCTTCCAAGAAAATGGCTACTTTAGCGTAAAACAGACTATAAGCAGCAGCAACCCTATGGCCCTCAACACCTATAATATTGCTGTTATATAAGCAAGCGATCCCCAAAAAATCACCGTCCGGCCTTATTTATCCAAGATTTCGGAAATTTTGGGCTTAAAATAATTTGGCCCCTTTAACACCTTTCCGTCTTCCCTATAGATAGGCCGCCCATCTTTACCCAGTTTACTCATATTACTCCTTTGTATCTCCTCAAAAACCTCCTCTATTTTATATTGCATACCATGCTCTAGAATGGTTCCACACAGAATATAGAGCATATCGCCAAGGGCATCTGCTACTTCTACCAGGTCGTTATTTTCGGCAGCTTCTAAGTATTCCCTATTTTCTTCGTCCATTAAATTATACCGTAGGATGTTTTTTTCCTTTCCTAAATCGGCCTTCATCTCCTTGGACACTCCTAAGCCAAAAGACTTATGAAATAATGCTACCGCTTCTAGTTTACTTTTCATTATTACTTATATTTAAGTTAGCTTTGCGTAAAAATAGAAATATGTTCAGTACAGGTCAATTAATATTCGCCGGCCTTTTTTTTATAGCCTTCGTCATCATCACCTTTTTCGCTTATAACAAGGACAAAAGCCTTCATTTAAAGAACTATAAAGGCATCAAATGGATAGCCTTAACCTTCGTTTCTTTTATCATTATACTTTTTATAATTAAGTTTTTCCTAAAACCATAAGACCATAAATAGGAAGTACCAAACAGCGCCCATATAATTGTTTAAGATTTTTCGTACAGTTTTAGGAATAAAATTGTAAGTTTGCATTTTACACAAATAAGCAATCTTTCATGGTGACTTTTTTAATTATAGTATCGGCTTTAATAAGTATCAATACCCTTCTACTTTTAATCAGTTATAATTCCAATTCTAAATAAGACAGCACCTCAAGGAGCCATACAGCAAATTAGGCACCACTGTTTTACCAACCAAAACTCCTTGCTCCTCTTTCCTTCATCCAATACAACACCAACCACAAGCCCCCTTTTCCTAAGTGCATTTCCTTAATTGAGTGCGTTCAACTACACATCTTTATTCTTTTTAGCATTTTAATTTGGGCGTTCCCTCCTTCGTCGGACGGGCCCTTGGCTATATCCCTTGCGTTGCTACGGGGATGCCGCCGCGGTCCCTAACGCAAAATAAGTTTCCATTAAAACTATTGGAACCACCAAAAAACATTTGTCTGAATTAAAAAGCACCTCCTTTATACTTCTGCATGAGCATTGAAGGCTATTGCTAATACCATCTATTACCCCAACCTTGACCGTCCAACTATTGAATGGATCATACAAACCTAAGAGCGTTTACACAATACTTCTAACAAGATATCCAGAATTCCAAAGCAGTCTCCATACCACCCTCAACAATATCAGCGACTTGTACAGTACAGCAGCCATATTTTCTTTTGTTTTTCATAAAAAACCAAAAATAACCTTCAAAAACTATGTTAACTATATATCAAAATTCCTAATTACAATCATTTAATTTAGTTATACCCGTATTTAATATGGGTTCATATTACATTATATGTATTTTTCAACACCATACCCCTGTTTTTTTTAGGGGTCAACATTATTTATCTATATATTTACAAAAAACAATCCTCAATTATGAAAAAAATAGAAGCAATTATCAGAAAGTCCAAATTTGACGAAGTCAAGGATGCACTACATCAAATTGAAGTTAACTTTTTTAGCTATTGGGACGTCACAGGTGTTGGAAATGAAAAGCAGGGACATGTTTACCGGGGTATTTCATACAGCACCACGGACATACAACGAAGATATTTATCTATTGTAGTATCAGATGATTTCCTAGAAAAAACAATAGACACCATTTTAGAAACCGCTTATTCTGGAAACGTGGGCGACGGGAAGATTTTTGTGTCGGACATCAAAGAAGCCTACCGAATAAGAACAAAGGAAAGCGGACACGCTGGAATCAACTAACCTTTTTATGAATCAATAAACAACTGTACGATATGGACACAGGATTATTTACCGCGAACAACATTTGGATGATGATATGCACAGCACTTGTATTTTTCATGCACTTAGGATTTTCACTTTTAGAAATTGGACTTACCCGTCAAAAAAACACTATAAACATCCTTTTCAAAAATATTTTCATAATATGCCTTGGGATACTTCTTTACTATCTAGGAGGATTTAACCTTATGTATCCCGGCGCTTTCAACGGCTATTTGGGTTTTGCCGGGCTAGGTTTAGAGGCCCCCATGCTTGCCGATGGCAGTTTAGACCTTGCCTATAATGAAGGCTACACCTATTGGACCGATTTTCTTTTTCAAGCTATGTTTGCTGCCACGGCCGCTACCATTGTTTCGGGAGCTGTTGCCGAACGGATAAAATTAGGCGGATTCATGATTTTCACCCTTTTTTACATAGGGCTGGTTTATCCTATTGTAGGGTCTTGGCAATGGGGCGGTGGCTTCTTATCGTCTCTCGGGGGTGAGAATGGCGGATTCCATGATTTCGCCGGCTCTACCCTGGTGCATTCCGTAGGGGGCTGGGCTGCTTTAATCGCCATTTACCTATTAGGCCCACGTATTGGTAAATTTGGTAAGGATGGAAAAGCCAATGCTATTCCAGGACATAACCTTCCATTGGCCACCGCAGGTGTTCTTATTCTTTGGATGGGATGGTTTGGCTTTAACGGTGGGTCGGTACTATCGGCAGATCCGGCAGCTACCTCTATCGTCTTGGTGACCACCTGTCTGGCCGCTGCGGCAGGAGGAGCCGGAGCCTTTATTTTCTCTACCTTAAGACATAAAAACTACGACCTTACCATGATGTTAAACGGTATTTTGGGAGGCCTCGTTGGGATTACGGCAGGAGCCGATCTGATGTCGCCAATAGAAGCTATTGCCATCGGTTTTTTAGCCGGAATAATCATCGTATACGGAGTAGCCCTGTTAGATAAATTAAAACTCGATGATCCGGTAGGGGCCGTTGCCGTACATCTTATTTGCGGAATTTGGGGCACCTTGGCCGTAGGCCTTTTTGGAACAAAGGCAGGAGTAGGCCAATTCATTTATCAATTATCAGGAGTAGCGATTATCGGACTGTTTTGCTCTATTAGCGCTTTTATTATCCTAATGTCGATTAAAAAATTATCGGGCATAAGGGTCAGTAAAGAAGAAGAAGTTGAAGGATTGGACATTCACGAACACGGAATGGATGCCTATGCCGATTTTAGACTTAACCAATACTAGTTCATTACTAAATAAAAAGGAAACGGAGCGTTTTGCAGAACGCTCCGTTAATAATCCTTTTCACTGTTGAACTCAATTTTAAACATTCACTTCCTCAAATGAGGTCCTAAATTCTTGAATTATGAAAATGATTACAGACACAAATTTCGTGAAAATATTTCTGTTTTCCATAGCAATTTGCTCTAGCTTAACCTCCTTTTCTCAAGAAAACGAAACCGAGGATAAGAAAATAAGCTTTAGCGGAAGTATAGACGCCTATTACCAAACCAACCTAAGTGCTTCTGACAAGATTCTACAATCTCCGGGCACGTCCTTTGCCAACGAAACCGGTTTTGCCTTAGGGATGGCCAATGCCATGGTCACTTATAAAACCGAAAAAACCGGTGCCGTAGCCGATTTGGTTTTTGGCCCTAGGGGCGATGAGGCCTCTGGGGGGTATCAAATCAACCAATTGTATGCCTATTGGAATGTAACCGACGATATAAAGCTTACTGCCGGCCGATTTAATACCTTTTTAGGCTATGAAGTAATTTCTCCTACTGCCAACTTTAATTATAGTACCTCCTATTTATTCTCCTATGGTCCTTTTTCCCATGTGGGCTTAAAAGCCGATTTTTATTTAACAGAAAAACTTAGCCTGATGCTTGCATTTATGAACGTTACAGATGTAAATAATAATATTACCGGGGCTTATTCCTTTGGAGCACAACTAGGGTATTCCGGACAATATTTGAATTTTTATTATGACAACAAGGCTAGCCTAGGGGTTGAAATAGATTATACTGGGGGTATAACGGTCACCGAAGATTTTTATCTCGGAATCAATGCGGCTTATCAAGACAATGACGGCATTGGTTTTTATGGCGCTGCCCTTTACCCACAATTAGCCACTACAGAAAACCTGACCATGGGCTTACGAGGAGA
Source organism: Arenibacter nanhaiticus (assembly GCF_900141935.1). Lineage (GTDB taxonomy): Bacteria > Bacteroidota > Bacteroidia > Flavobacteriales > Flavobacteriaceae > Arenibacter > Arenibacter nanhaiticus. Next base: position 246,058 of record NZ_FQYX01000002.1, read on the forward strand.
ATATTTTGTAGAAAACGGTGCTTATGGCGCTATAGGAACCGATGTTGCAGACTCTAGTGTTTTTGCCTTAACACTAACCGCTAGCTATACTATGGAAAACCTGACCATTAAGCCGGAAATAAGATTGGACAGCGCCTCTGACGACGCATTTTTGGATCGGGATTCAACAAGCTCCAAAAGCCTATCTTCCCTTCTAATTGCGGCGGTATACGCTTTTTAATAACTGTTGATTTTTGTTGAATGCCCGGCAATTTGTCGGGCATTTTTTTATTTATCTTTTTTAAAAGCTTTAACACCCGCCAAAATTGCAACATCCAGCCTATTTTGCTTTGGCACCAAAGGACATGAATATTTTGAATTATAAGCACAATACGGATTATAAGCTTTATTAAAATCGATTACCACCGTATCTGTTTTTGGGATCCTCATATCTAGGTACCTGCCACCGGAATAGGTTTCCTCTCCATTAGTAATGTCTGCAAAAGGAAGGAATAAATAGTCTTCAAATCCTTCTTGTCCTTTTAGTTCCTGATTTTGATACACCTCTAATTGATGTTTTCGGCCTTCCAACATAAAGGTTACCGTACCATACACCACTTCTTCAGATTTTCGGCCAGTGCTGGTAGGCATAAAAAACGGTAACGCTTCGGGCGTCCTTGCAAAGACAGCAGTTACCCTAAATAAAGTATCGGGAGCAAAAAAATCAAGACTTTCAAAATTTTTCCGGATTCTATCGGGTAAAGGAGAGGTCTCGGGGTCTTTAAACTCTTCATTCAACTTATTTTGAAACTGCAATACGTCGCTCAAGGCTTCCGTTTGTAGAACTACCGTATTTTTTACTGCTGTATCATGATATTTTTTTTCCTTACAACTCACTGTTATCAGCAAAAACAACAAAATCAAACGCCACATAATTTAGTTTTTTATTCTTGCCCACAACATAGTATTTTTTTACTTAATTTTGCCCTGTTTCTATAAAAATCACCCATTTTTTCTCTACCTGAGCACCGTCCATTAGCAGTGTTATTTCCTATGAAAAAAATTTATCAAAGCTACATTCTATCTTTTCAAGGACTCTCCCAGGAAGTGTGGTGGCTAGCCTTAATAACCCTCATTAATAGAGCGGGGACCATGGTAATCCCTTTTTTATCGCTCTACCTATCCGATAATCTAGGCCTTAGCCTTAGCGAGGTAGGCAGCATTATGACCTCTTTTGGATTAGGGTCTCTTATAGGGAATTGGGCAGGAGGCAAGCTTACCGATAAAATAGGCTATTATAAGGTCATGCTGGGCAGCCTGTTTTTAACAGGCGTATTTTTTATTGGAATACAATTTCTGACCAGTTTTTGGAGCGTATGTGGCGGGATATTTATACTGATGATAATCGCCGATGCTTTTAGGCCTGCTGTATTTGTTGCCCTGTTTGCCTATAGCAAACCAGAGAACAAAACCAGATCGGTTACCCTTATCCGTCTTGCTATTAATTTAGGATTCTCTGCCGGCCCGGCTATAGGCGGTATCATTATCACCACCATGGGCTATAGCGGCCTATTTTGGATCGATGGGTTCAGTTGTATTTTAGCGGCACTTCTTTTGCTATTGGTGTTAAATCCTAAAAAATCGAAAGCCATAGACAACGTCAAAAACGAGATGCCAAAATCGGCCTATACCGATCTACGGTATTTACTTTTTATCCTGGCCATGGTATTTTTTGGTTTTGCTTTTGTGCAATATTTTTCCACGGTTCCGGTATACTACAACAATGTTCACGGCTTAAGCGAATTCCAGATTGGACTGATTTTAGGGATGAATGGATTCATGATTTTTGCACTCGAGATGCCCTTAATAAAATACCTAGAAGGGAGACCGTGGTCCCAGAGTTCCAAAATGATCATTGGCTTGCTATTGGTAGCCCTCAGTTTTATATTCTTTAATCTCCCTCCATTTACCGGAGTGTTGGTTTTTGGGATGATATTAATGACTTGGGGAGAAATGATCGCTTTTCCTTTTTCGAATGCTTTTGCCATGGAACGGGCAAAACGTGGCAATCAAGGCGAATATATGGCCCTTTATACCATGGCCTTTTCCGTTTCCCATATTTTTGCCCATAACTTAGGAATGCGCTCCATAGCAAGTAATGGCTATGAATTCACCTGGTACGGCACCGCCTTTATTTGCACCCTTGGAGCGGTACTGCTTCTTATTTTACGTAAATTACTTAGATCCCAATCCAATTAATTCCGTCCTTAAAAAATCATTGGAACTACCTTGAAAAAGAAGGTTTCCTGTTCGCTACCCCTAGCAAAGACTGCCCTCTATTCCTGTATATTATCGTAACGGGCATCTTTTAAATATTTGGCAACTATTTCATTAAACTCAGGTGTAATACGTAGCAGCGCCGTATTTTCCAAGGCATACAAAGCCTCCTTGTCTGTATATCCTTTTTTAAGCAGTTCTTCCAAATAAAACAACGATGTACCATAGTCTTCTATTTTGGCAGAACTGGAAATAATCCTAAGGTAATACTCGTAGTTTTCGGGATCCGTAATGGTTTTTAACATCCACAATAAACTTAAGGCATCTTGGTCTATTGGTTTTGCTTCTTGTTGTGTTTGGATATTTACTTCGATGAGAAGATTAAGATAGTTTAGTAAACGTTTCCCCATTTCTTGTTCCGCACGAATTCTACTCTTTTGGTACTTCCCAAGCTCCCCCATTTGGTAATTCCACCATCCCAAATTATTGTAATTATAGGTAACAATGTCTTCCTCTAAATAATACACATAGTCTTCTTTTATAAAAGACTCTTTTAAAAAGGCATTTTTCTCATTCCGCTTCATCGCCTTAAATTGTTTGTCCTTCCTTAAAGAACGGTGTTGATCTTTTAATTGATCTACCTCTCTCAGGTTTCGATACACATCTATGAGCTCTCCCATTAAATTTTCGGCTTGTGTTAATTTATTGGAGGCTATTAAAGCTTGTACCTCTTGAATATTTCTGTCATAGGAATCATTAATAAATGTCGTAGATTTTTCAATGGCTCCTTTCTCCATTCCCGAAAGCGTTAATATATCCAAGCTTGTATTTAGGTAATCTACGCTAGGCCATTGATGTCCTCCGTTAAACACCAATAGGTTGTTTGAGTATTTATATTTATCGAACATTTTTACTCCTGCCTTCATTTCGGAATAAGAATAATCTTCCGTACCAACAATACCTATAAAATGAAATGGAATTCTACTATCTAGGAGTTCAAGATTTGGATAGGCCGCTCCTGCCGAAATGACTCCCTTAATTTCCTGTATAAAAATAGGCAACACACTTGCCAATCTGGCCCCGTTATCAAATCCGAAAGCGTAGGTTCTATATTTTTGAATCGGCAATATTTTGATCACCGTATTTAACATCCGGCCCGTAATGGCTATATTCTCGGAAGTAGACAAGGAATCGCTTAAGTTATTGGAAGCTGCTAAAATAACCCCCTGTTTTTCTGCGACCTCTCTATACTTATGAATTGCCCGCCCCCCTTTTCCGTTTAAATCAAATATATAAACTATAGGCCACGTTTTACTTCCCTCAAAAGAGGTTGGCAGATATAAGGAAAAACTTTCTGAACCCGTTGCTCCAACAGGAACTGTGTTCACAACACCACCTTTTTTTAAGGTCAATTCTTGTGCTACACCCACAAAAGCCGCACTTAAAAACAGGAAAATTAATATTTTTTTCATAGCGAAATTATCAACAAAAATCTGGCCAAATTACTTTTAAATGTAATAATTCTAACAGACTAATTTAAAGAATTAACCATAATTAATTGGCATAGGCTTTTGGGCTACCTATTTTATCCATGGGGTACTAGGGCTTTTAAACCTTCAAGATTACACACATTAAACATATATGCTCTCTGAATATTGCCCTACGAACAACAAGTCCAATAAGAATCGGCGAACATTCATCTATTCCTTTTACAAGTTTTCCTTTTTTCTTATCGGGGCATTAGAAACCACATCGGAAAGAATGATATGGGTTCGTGTCTCCCCATATTGAATCAATTTATCGATAAATTTCTCTAAATGAAACTGATCTTTCAACACTACCATCATAATGATATTTTCGTTTCCAGTAATCCGATAACAGTTTACCACTTCTTCATAGGAATTTACCGCCTCCAAAAAGGGCTTTAATTTCCCCATAAAAGCTCGGAGCGTAATGATGGCTTTTAATTGAAATCCAGTATGGGAATGCGACAATACGGCCTTATATCCGGTAATCACTCCGACATCCTCCATTTTTTTAACCCGCTCTGCTACCGCCGGAGCCGTTAGCCCCACTTTTCTGGCAATATTCGCAAAAGATTCCCGGGCATTTTGCTGTAGAAAATGCAGGATTTTCCAATTGAGGGCATCGATCTTTGTATTCAACATATTTTTACCTTAATTACTTTATTATCTAAATCTAATATACAACTTTACTAACGAAAACAAATACAATATTGTTAGATTCATCGTAATTTTAAATAACAAAAGTTGCTGTTTAGAAATGCCATATAAAAACCTTCGTTCGATTCCTATTTACCGTAAATCTCTGGACCTTTGTCTAATGAGTAGGGAAATTGCATCCTATGTATCTTACAACAAGGATTTATTGAAACTTTACCAATCAAACAGTCTTAGGGATATCATTGCAGATTCCTTATTAACTGACGCTATTTTAATACCTCAACAAATTGCTGCTGCGGAACAATCAGAATCCTATGCAGTAAGGATGAAAAGTGCCACTTTTATAGCTATTATGTTAAGAAACATTAATTCTTATTGCACTGGTCTGGAAAAAGATGGGGTAAAAGAAAAAGAATACCTCAATCTTTTAAGGAGTGAAATAAAAAGCTTCCGTAGATTATTTAAAGTATGGCGAAGATCTATTCGTCGTTAAAGACTTGATATTACTCATTTTACATCGCCTTTAAGACTGCTTCGTCCCGTGATTCCTACTGAAAGGTATGGCTTTTCGAACTATCCCTAGATCGAATCATATCGACGGTCCAGTGCGAGCTTTTCACATTTTGCGTCCTCCCGATAGAGACTCTACACCACTGGCACGTGGTCTATTCTCCTAGCTCTTAATCGGGACCTAACGTCTATATTTCTTTTTTCAACTACAGCATTTATACATTGCTACTTGAAATAATGGCGACTTGCTTTTGCGTTAGGGAGCGCGGCGGCATCCTCGCAGCGGAGCAAGGGATATAGCCAAGAGCCCGACCGACGCAAGGAGGGAACGCCCAAAAAACAAGTCTGAAAGCCAAGGAAATATGGATTTTCACCTACATATTCCTTCTGTATTGGCCGCCTACCGTAAATAAGGCTTTGGTAATTTCTCCTAGAGAACAGACTTTACTGACTTCCATTAGTTTTTCAAAAATATTATGGGATGTAACGGCAGCCTCTTGAAGTTCTTTTAGCTCTTTCTTTGCTTTAAGCTGATTTCTTTCCTTTAAATTTTCCAAGGTTTGTATTTGCGCCTGTTTTTCCGCTTCCGTGGCCCGAATAACTTCTACCGGCAAAATGGTAGGGGAGCCTTTAGAGCTCAAAAAGGTATTGACCCCAATTATAGGAAATTCACCATTGTGTTTTAGGGTTTCGTAATACAAGCTCTCTTCTTGAATTTTAGAACGCTGGTACATGGTTTCCATAGCTCCTAGTACGCCGCCCCTTTCGGTGATGCGATCAAACTCCAACAACACGGCCGCTTCTACCAAATCGGTTAATTCTTCGATAATAAAGGCACCTTGAATGGGGTTCTCATTTTTGGCCAGTCCTAGTTCTTTGTTGATAATCAATTGAATTGCCATAGCCCTCCTTACCGATTCTTCGGTAGGGGTCGTAATTGCCTCGTCATAGGCATTGGTATGCAAGGAATTACAATTGTCATAAATGGCATACAAGGCCTGCAAGGTGGTCCTGATATCGTTGAAATCTATTTCTTGTGCATGCAGGCTCCTCCCGGAAGTTTGGATGTGATATTTTAGCATTTGCGCCCTAGGGTCGGCACCGTATTTCTGCTGCATGGCCTTGGCCCATATTTTTCTGGCGACTCTTCCGATCACGGCATACTCCGGGTCGATCCCGTTTGAGAAGAAAAATGAGAGATTGGGACCAAACTTATTAATATCCATCCCCCTGCTCAGGTAGTATTCTACATAGGTAAATCCGTTGGCCAAGGTAAATGCCAATTGGGTAATGGGATTGGCCCCGGCCTCGGCAATATGATAGCCAGAGATAGATACGGAGTAAAAATTACGGACGTCGTTTGCTATAAAATATTCCTGTACATCGCCCATAAGCCGCAGGGCAAATTCTGTCGAAAAGATACAGGTATTTTGGGCTTGGTCTTCTTTTAAAATATCGGCCTGCACGGTACCTCTGACTTGCTTTAAGGTTTTCTTTTTAATGGTCTCATACACTTCTTTGGGCAACACTTCATCTCCGGTAACCCCTAGCAGAAGTAGGCCCAACCCATTATTCCCCTGGGGAAGTTCGCCCATATAAAAAGGTCTTTTATCTTCTTTCCCCTTGTAGAGCATTTTTATTTTCGCTTCAACTTCCTTTTCGAGCCCGTGTTCATGAATATATTTTTCACAGTTCTGATCGATCGCAGCGTTCATAAAAAAGCCTAACAACATAGGTGCCGGACCATTGATGGTCATACTCACCGAAGTCATAGCGTTGCTTAGATCGAAGCCAGAATAGAGTTTTTTAGCATCGTCCAAACAACATACCGACACCCCTGCATTCCCTATTTTCCCATAAATATCTGGGCGTTTGTCAGGATCATTGCCATATAAGGTGACGGAATCAAAGGCCGTAGACAGTCTTTTTGCCGGAATTCCTTGGCTTACGTAATGAAAACGCCTATTGGTACGTTCAGGACCTCCTTCCCCAGCAAACATCCTAGCAGGATCCTCTTCTGTCCTTTTAAAAGGATAGAGTCCGGCGGTATACGGAAATTCACCAGGCACATTTTCCTGTAGACTCCACCGCAACAGATCGCCCCAAGCCGTGTATTTGGGCAGGGCTATTTTAGGGATGTCCGTTTGTGATAAGGATTTTGTGCTTGTCGCTATCTTTATTTCCTTGCCGCGCACCTTAAAGCTATACACGGGTAATTTATACCGTTGTACCTTATCCTGCCAATTTTGAAGAAGTCTCCAATACTGGGGATCCAAGGTAATTTTGAGACTTTCAAATTCTTCCAACAAAAGAGACAGTAGCCCTTTGGCGTTTTCCTTCTTTACCTTTTTCAGAAGGGTTTCTTTTTGAAATTCAGGGGATAAAAAGGTCGATTCAAAATTATCCTTATTATCTATTCCTGCTACGGCTTCTATGGCTTTAAAGATTCCATATAGGCGCTGTGCCACTTCTGACTGTTGGTTCACCTTAGCATCATACAAACGGATACTTTCTGCTATTTCTGAAAGGTAGCGCGTACGGGATGGGGGGATTACAAAAATATTTTCTTCCGACTGCACGCCAACCTTGTATTGGGAATGCAGGGCTGCCTTTGTTTTTTGGACCACCTTCTCCATGACCTCCTTGTAGAGTCGGTTCATTCCCGGATCGTTAAATTGCGAAGCAATGGTGCCAAAAATGGGCAATTCGTCTTGTTTTGCCTCCCAAAGTCCATGATTGCGGACATATTGTTTTTTGACATCCCTTACGGCATCCAAGGCACCGCGTTTATCAAATTTATTGATGGCTACCAGGTCGGCAAAATCCAACATATCAATTTTTTCCAATTGGGTAGCGGCCCCAAATTCTGGTGTCATCACATATAGGGACACATCGCAATGTGCTATTATTTCAGTATCTGACTGCCCTATTCCCGAGGTTTCCAAAATAATGATATCAAATTCGGCCGCTTTTAATACCTGTAGGGCTTCACCGATGTTTTTGGACAGGGCCACATTTGCCTGACGTGTCGCAAGGGAACGCATGTACACCCGACTATTATCGATGGCATTCATTCGGATACGATCGCCCAACAATGCACCGCCTGTTTTTCTTTTTGAAGGGTCTACCGAAAGCACCCCAATGGTCTTTTGTGGAAAATCTACTAAAAACCGACGTATCAACTCATCGACCAAACTAGACTTGCCTGCTCCCCCGGTACCTGTGATGCCAAGTACCGGTATAATTTTATCAGAAGCCTTCAAGACCGAACTATAGGGTAAAAATTTTTCGGCATTATTCTCTGCTAGGGTAATAAGCCGCGCTATAATATGCTCGTTCTTATTTTTAAGCGATTGCCCCAAGGCATTTACCTCTTCTGCCTTTAAGTCTGGCATGGCAAAATCGCTTTGGCGAACCAAATCGTTGATCATTCCTTGCAAGCCCATGGTTCTGCCATCATCAGGGGCATAAATTCGGGTGATACCATACTCCATCAACTCTTTTATTTCTTGTGGAAGAATAACACCTCCCCCACCGCCAAATATTTTAATATGCCCCGCTCCTCTTTCCAACAACAAGTCGCGCATATATTTGAAATACTCATTATGCCCTCCTTGGTAAGAGGTAATGGCAATGGCATTCACATCTTCCTGAATAGCGCAATTAACCACCTCATGTACACTGCGATCGTGCCCAAGATGAATTACTTCGACACCTGTTGCCTGTATGATACGGCGCATAATATTAATTGCAGCATCGTGCCCATCGAAAAGTGAGGCGGCCGTAACGATACGCACTTTGTTCTTTGGCAAGTAAGGAGTTATTTGTTTCATATTCAATAATAGGATATATATTGGTATGCAATTTAATGAATACACAAAAAACTACCGCTTATTTTTAGAATATTATAAAAACATTCCGTTCTTAGGAGACTTCCTTCCTAAAATCCTAAATTTACGGTTATAAATAGTATTCCTTTGAAAACCACTATCCTCATTCACTGTCCCGACCAATCTGGCATTATTAGTACCGTTACTAGCTTTATCTATAGAAATGGCGGCAACATTATTTACATCGATCAACACGTAGATAAAGAAGCCGGTGTCTTTTTTATGCGCTTGGAAAGTGATTTCGAAAACAACATTCCGGACATTAGCACCCTTAAACAGAAATTTGAAGAAGAGCTGGCCCAGCCCTATCAAATGGAATGGAGCTTATACATAGGATCTAAAAGACCTAAAATGGCCTTATGGGTCTCTAAATACAATCATTGTTTATACGATTTGCTTAGCCGATACAACTCTGGGGAATTGGAAGTTGAGATTCCTTTTATTTTAAGCAACCATCCCGACTTGGAATATGTGGCCCAACAATTTGGCATTCCTTTTTTCCATGTTCCTGTTAGCAAGGACACCAAAGAAGATGCCGAGAACGAACAGCTAAGGCTAATGGATCAATACGAAATTGATTTTATAGTTTTAGCCCGTTATATGCAAATAGTAACCCAAAAGATCATAGATCGGTACCCTAACAAAATCATCAATATCCATCATTCTTTTTTACCGGCCTTTGCAGGCGCCAAGCCCTATCATGCGGCTTTTGAACGTGGGGTAAAAATTATTGGGGCTACCAGTCATTATGTGACCGAAGAATTGGATGCCGGACCCATCATAGAACAAGATGTTACCACGGTATCCCATTCCCATAACATTAAAGACTTCATTACCAAGGGGCGGGATTTGGAAAAAATTGTACTTTCTAGGGCGGTGAAGCTACATATTCGACGAAAAACAATGGTATACAACAACAAAACAGTCATATTTACATAAATGATCAATTCCCTAACAATATCATTTGAGTATCTTTAACATAAATCTCACTACATGAAAAAAATTATACTGTGTCTTGTTCTTTTTCAATGCTTCGGATGCGCTGAATTACAACAGGTAGTGAACAACCTTCCCCAAGGAGGTGTTGTTAACAATACGGATATTGCAAACGGCCTAAGACAGGCCTTGGAAATAGGCATTGATAAACAGGTAAGCAGGCTCACCGAAACCGATGGATTTTATAAGAACGACCTGGTTAAGATTGTCCTACCGCAAGAACTACAAAAAGTAGATAAAACCCTCAGAGATATTGGATTATCCAATTTGGCCGATGAAGGACTAAAGATATTGAACCGGGCTGCGGAAGATGCCGTAAAAGAGGCAACACCAATTTTCGTTAGTGCCGTAAAGGGCATTACCTTTAACGATGCCAAGAACATTTTACTAGGTGCAGACAATGCCGCCACTGTCTACCTTACCAACAATACCCAGGCAGAACTATACAACAAGTTTAGTCCCGTGATTAAAAATTCTTTTGAAAAAGTAGGTGCAGACCAAATATGGAACCAACTCATCACCCGGTACAATAACATCCCTTTTATAAGTCCGGTAAATCCGGACCTGACAGATTATGTTACTCAAGAAGCCTTGGCGGGAGTCTATACCATGATAGCTCTAGAAGAAAAAGAAATTAGAACTAAGACTACCTCTAGAACCACCGACATTTTAAGACGTGTTTTTGCGCTACAAGATTAATAATGAGATTTTTATACAAAAAACATTACAATAAATATGATTTAATCGCGTTACTCCTATTATAAGGAAAGTAAATAAGTCGTGATACAGCCTAAAATCAGCCTTATTTGTTTTAAGGATTTAAGTTAGTGTTTTTTTTAAGTTAGTTAGTTTAGAACCGGTGGCAACACCGGTTTTTTTCATCTTGGTTTTATTGTTCTTCATAAGACTTAGGTCATTCGCATAGCTAAATATGTATTTTCGACCAGTTTTCGGACATCCTTATTCCATACCATTAGTACAACATATTTATGTTCTCTACTCTAATAGAGGAAAAAGACTACCTAAAAATTACAAATTCCCTTATCAATGTTAACTAACCCCTATTTTAACACTCCTTTATGAAAAATATCACAAAACTACCCCTTTAAAATAGTATTTTCGCCCTTCCTGAAGTGCTATCCCCCATGAGATTGAAGAATTATTTATTGTATCTTTTCGTATCAATTTTACAAATGGGCTGGTCTAACGATACCGATCTACAAAATATCGATTGCGGGATCCTAGAAAATCATGAACTGCTATCCACGGATATTGAGGCCCTCAGTTCGGAAGAATGCTTTAAAATTGGCGTTTGCGCCTATAAAAACCAGAACTACAGCGAGGCATACGCCTTCTTGTTATCGGCCCATTTAAAAGGCTATGACAAGTCTGCTTCCTTTCAAAAATTTTTTGCGGCCAGCAAACTTGCGGTAGACTCTATTAACGAACTTGCGAGAAAAAACACCTATTTAAAAAATCAAATTCAAGCGACACATCACCTGCTTGGAAGTTCAGCCACTCTTATAGAGAATCAGGCACAGCCGGGAGACTATCAAAGTTCTACACAGCAAGATTTATTAAATTACTTATTTCTTGTGTTTGCTATCAGCGGTATATTCTTGGCTGCCAAACTGCTTAAAAACCATAAAAATGTAAATACGCACAATATTTTTCTCGCGATATTCCTCTTCGGTGTTTCCATAATGTTATTAGAGCTTTCAGTGTATTGGATCCAAGATTTTAATTATACTCCTAAAGAGTTTTTCTATCATATTCATTTCTTTCTTTGGGCACCTTCCCTTTATTTATATATCCGAAAAAAATTAAATATCACCTCCAATGGCAGTACCTTGAAAATCACAAAACACTATGGTGTATTTGTATTTTTTTGTTTACTGCTATTAATTCATATTAACATAACGGATGGTCTTAATTCACCATTGTCTCCGAGCAACAATGTGGCATTTATCATCCAAAACGCATACCTTAAATTCATCCACAGTACCTTATACCTAATAATGTTATTTAGGTTGTATAAAGAACACAGAAACAGCCTTAACTTCTCTAACAAGAAATGGTTTGTCCTTGCTATTTCATTTTTAGCTGCCATAATATTAATTGTACTTAGCCGTGCCCTTTTTGCAGAGATTCCGTCTTTTAACTATATTTCTAAATATATAGGCGCTATTTTACTTTCTCTTTTTATCGGTGTCTGCGCTATCATGTTGTTTATACAACCCGAAATCCTTACCAAAACTGAGGCACTAAAACCCAAACCCAAGGTAAAGTACAAAAATTCTGGATTGACAGAAGATATGATTGAAACCCTTAGGGAACAATTATTAAAACTCATTGAAAATGAAAAGGTTTACTTAGACAATACCATTACCCTAGAAAAACTGGCAAAAAGTCTAAACACCGATCGTTACAGTCTTTCCCAGGTCATCAATCAGGAATTTGGAAAGAACTTTTATGAGTTTATCAATGATTTCAGGGTTCAGGAAGCCATTAACATTATTGAGAAAAATGACTATCAAATAGACTTGATCACCGATCTAATCTACGAATCTGGTTTTAACAACAAAGTATCTTTTTACAAGGCCTTTAAGAAGAGAAAAGGAATGACTCCTTCGCAATATATTAAAGAACAAAAGAGTGAGATTATTGTAAACGGTTAATACTTTTTATTAATTTTATTAAAGGTAATTCGCTATGTACAATTCCGAAAAAATAAAAAAGCTCCCCTACCTTTATACAATCCATTTCTCTATTCAGATATGTTTAACTCCCCATTATCTTTATTAAGAAAAAGTCGCCTGCTACGACTCCTATTCTCTCCAATTTCCGACTACTATAACAATTAGTCCGTGGCTTCCATAAGCATCCAAAAAAAACAACCTGTAGCCAACCCCATAACTAGACCTTTATCCTAATTAAAGTTAATTTTATATTAATTTTTCTTAATTCCTTAAAATCACATCAAACCCTTAAATACTAGATACTTAATAACATTTTTAAAGTTAATTTAAGTCTAACCAAGGTAAATTTTGGTCGGGAATAAATCAAAATCAACACTTCTAGGTTTAATTTGATAGTTGGATGCAATGGGTAGAGGAAAGAAGCAACTTATTTGTTTTCGTTTTTTTTTATTTGGATTAGCTGCCGAAAAAAACATCTACCCCATTGTACCCAGAGAAGCGTTTAACTAACTCAAATTAATTTTTATGAAAATTAAGTATTTCTTATTCTTAAAATTATTTCTGGTGTCATTGGTGATGATGGCTCAGGAAAAAACAATTACGGGTAATGTTACCGACCAGTCTGGCTTGCCACTGCCGGGGGTAAACATTCTTGTCGTTGGTACTACTAACGGTACCCAATCGGATTTTGATGGAAACTATACCATTAAAGCGAGTGTAGGCCAGTCCTTATCTTTTAGTTATGTAGGACAAAAAACCCTTACTATTGTCGTAGGCAACAGCAACACTGTTAATGCTGTTATGGAAGAAGATGCCCAGGCACTGGAAGAGGTTATTGTAGTTGGTTACGGTACCTCTACCAAGCAATCTTTTACCGGATCGGTAAAACAGATCGATTCTGAGTTATTGGATCGAAAAAGTGTTTCTAACGTTTCTCAAGCCTTGACTGGTGAATCTGCAGGTGTTCGTGTCATCAACACTTCTGGACAGCCTGGTTCCGAAGCGACCATCCGTATTAGAGGTTTTGGTTCTGTAAACGGAAACAGAGACCCTTTATACGTGGTAGATGGTGTACCATATTCTGGTAACATCAGCGCTTTAAACCCAAGCGATATTGCTTCTACTACTATTCTTAAAGATGCCTCGGCAACTGCTATTTTTGGTGCGCGTGGAGCAAATGGTGTGGTTGTTATAAACACTAAAAAAGGAAAAAATGGGAACGACTATATAGAAGTTGAAACCAAAACTGGTCAAAACTTTAGCCTATTGCCAAGATACAGCACCATTAAATCTCCGGAACAATATATAGGTTTGAGCTGGGAAGGTCTTAAAAATAGAGCTTCTAGTGATCCAAAAATTGCAGATGATTATCCAAACCCGGTAGATTACGCGAATGCCGCCTTATTTTCTAAAAGCGGAATCTCTACTAATTACAATATGTGGAATGTTGCCAATGGTGGTGAACTTATAGACCCAGCAACCGGCATGGTAAGAGAAGGGGTTACGCGTAAATACAATCCGGAAAACTGGGAAGATTACGCTTTTCAAGCTTCAACCAGAACAGAGGCCAACCTAAAAATTAGTGGTGGTAATGCCAAAACCAACTACTTTAGCTCTATTGGATATTTAAATGACAAAGGGTATTCTATCAACTCTGACTACGAACGTTATTCTGCCCGTTTAAATGTAAACCACCAAGTGAAGGATTGGTTGCACGGTTCTATGAACCTAGGGTATACCGTTTCTGAAACCAACAATGGTGGACAATCTGAAGATTCTGGAAGTGTTTTCTGGTTTGTAGATAATATTCCTTCTATCTATCCATTGTTTTTAAGAGATGCTGATGGCAATACCATTCCTGATCCTTACTATGGCGGCAACGTATACGATTATGGGCAAGGAAGAGGTTTTGGTGGTCTGACCAATGCTATTTCTGATGCTCAGAACAGTGTTCAGAATAGAATGAACCATGAGATTAACTTCAATACTTCCTTAGATGTTAAATTTACGGATTACCTTACTTTAGAAAACCGTTTTGGATCTCAGTATTACAACAGTTCTTACGACGAGCAAAACGGCCCTTTCTATGGCCCAAGTTCGACCAGCGGAGGTTCTATCTACAAAACCAAAACAGAGGTTTTCTCTTATAATATGTTAAACTTATTGCGATTTAAGAAGCAATTTGATGACCATAGTGTAGAAGCATTGGTTGCTCACGAAAACAATTCATGGGAGCGAAAATATCTTAATGCCTACAAAACTAAGTTGGTAGATCCTTTTGGTACAGAGCTAAACAATGCGGTAGTTTCTTCACCGGCAAATTCTTATACTAGAGATTACACTTTGGAAAGTTATTTTGGACAATTAAATTACAACTACGACAACAAATATTTTCTTTCTGGTACCGTAAGAAGGGATGGATCTTCTAGGTTCTTAAAGAACAAATGGGGTACTTTTGGATCTATAGGTGCGGCTTGGGCCGTGATCAATGAAGATTTCATGTACAACCAGGACATTTTCAGCAATTTAAAGCTAAAAGCAAGTTACGGTCTTATTGGTGAGCAAGGTGGTGTTGGTTACTACCCTGGGTACGATCTTTTTGAGATTGAAAACTTAAACGATGGAATTTCATTGTCATTTGACTCTAAAGGAAATCCTGATCTTACTTGGGAAACTTCTAAAATGTTCCAGACTGGTGTCGAATTCGGTATCGGAAGCTTTTTAGATGTCGCTGTAGATTACTATGTTAAGAATACAGATGATTTAATTTTTGATCGTCGCGTAGGTCCTTCTATCGGATATGCCCTCATCAAAGTAAACGACGGTGCATTGCGCAACAAAGGATTGGAATTTGACGTAACAGCCCACCTTGTAAAATCAGACGATTTCTATGTTGATTTATCTGTTAACGGAGAGTTCTTAAACAATGAACTTACAAAAATGCCTATTGAGCCAGAAACTGGTGAACAAAAGATCATTGATATCGACGGTCGTTTTGGTAGGTCTGTAGGGCATTCTCTATATGATTTTTATACGAGGGAATATGCAGGGGTAAACACAGACACTGGGGTAAGTACTTGGAATGTTTACTATTTCGATGAAAACAATGACGGTCAATTGCAAGCTGCCGAAAGAGTTTCTTCTATGGCTGATTATGTGGCCCAGTACCCAGAAAGAGCCAACGCGCTTTCTATGGCTACTACCGAAACTTATTCCGAAGCAACGCAGAAATATGTTGGAAAATCGGCCATTCCTACGGTAAGAGGTGCCTTTAACCTAAGTACTGGCTATAAAGGATTTGACCTAAGTGCCCAGTTCCTATACAGTGTTGGTGGCTATGCTTATGATGCAGCTTACGCCGGATTAATGGATAACGATCAAGTGGGCGGAAACAACTGGCATACAGACATCTTAAACAGATGGCAACAACCAGGTGATGTTACCGATGTACCTCGCCTGTCTAGTGCCTTCGACAAAAATGTTGTTTCTTCTTCAACAAGGTTTATTACGAAGTCCGACTTCTTAAACCTAAACAATATCCGTTTGGGCTACACCATTCCAAAGATGTATGTTGAAAAAATTGGAATGTCAAACCTTAACTTTTGGGTTTCTGGGGACAACCTTTGGTTGTTATCTGAAAGAAAAGGGTTTAACCCTTCAACCGATGAGGCAGGAACTTCTGATCGATACAGATATTCTCCATTATCTACTGTAACTTTTGGAGTAAGAGCTAAATTTTAATTTTAAAAATTGAAACAACTTATGAAATCTAAATTATATATTTCAATTCTTGCTACAAGCCTATTAACTTTAGGCTGTAGTGATGATTACCTAGAAACAAAGCCAACGGAGTTTATATCCTCTGATCAAATTGCTGAGGCTTCTAAATTAAACCCGGGATTACAAGCTGCTAACGTAACAGGAATGTATGCTACTATGTATAAAACCGGTACTGGAGGTACAGACTTGGATCACGATGATTTTGGTCAAAAGGGATACGATATTTATAGCGATATGTTGTCTTCCGATATGGTATTGGGCGGGACCACCTACGGATGGTATAGAACCATTGCCGATATGACCTCTACTGTAGACTATACCAACAATAACAATTATAAGGTTTGGAGATACTACTACAGAATAATTTTTGGCGCCAATACCGTTATTGATGGTTTGGGAGGTAATGATGCTGAGCTAGAACTAGACGAGGCTCGCCAATATATGGGACAGGCCAAAGCAATGCGGGCTTATGCCTATTTCTATTTAGCCAACTATTTCTCACAAGGATACCAAGCTTCAGATGCTATTTTACCTATTTATACTGACACTAAAGCCGCTAACCAGCCGTTAAGCACTGCGCAAGAGGTTTACGACTTAATCGTAGCAGACCTTACCGACGCGATCACTCTTCTTGATGGCTTTACTAGAGCTGCCAAAAACGAAGTAGATCAAGATGTTGCCCGCGGTCTTTTGGCCTATGCTTATGCTGCTATCGGCAAGAATGCCGAAGCTGCTATAGAAGCTAAAAAAATCATTACAGATGGCAAATACACGCTTATGAGCAAAGAAGAGGTTACAGCCGGGTTTAACGATGTAATTACTTCTGGATGGATGTGGGGCGTTGACCTTACTTTGGACAATGACTTAGATCTTGTTTCTTGGTGGGGACAGATGGACCTTTTTACCTATAGTTATACATGGGCAGGAGATCCTAAAGTAATCGATCAAAACCTGTACGCTGCCATCCCTGCTACCGATGTTAGAAAGGCACAATTCGAAGACCAGGATGCAACCGAAGATACTAGCCGTCTATACCCAACTGGAAAGTTCTATGCTCCTGAGCGTAAAATTGGAGGACAAAGAAGTGTTACTACGGATTACGTTTATATGAGAATTGCAGAGATGTATTTATTACATGCAGAAACTGCTGCAAAATCTGGAGACGAAGCTGGTGCAAGAACCTCACTTAAGACTTTACTAAAAGAGCGTTTAGCTACTGAATTGGAAACAGCGTATGTAGACTCATTGAGCGGACAAGCGTTATTGGACGAGATATACCTACAAACGAGAATTGAACTTTGGGGTGAAGGAAAAAGCTATTTGGCGATGAAGAGAAACAAGGCTACCATTACTCGTGGTCCTAACCATCTTTCTTCTGCCGGAACCAGCATTCCTTACAACGACGATCGTTTAAGTTTTGACATTCCACAAAGTGAAGTCCAAAACAATCCTAACATTAGCCTATAAGTAATTAAAGGTTATTGTAGCCGTACAAACGCCCATCAAAATTTAATTTTGATGGGCGTTTTTTATTGTCTTTCCTAAAGCTCGTTCTCAAAAAAGTAACATTCCCTTCCCTAATTCTTGTGATTGGGATTCCGGACTGTCTTTCAAAAATTCATAGGCCATATAATCCAAAGCTTCCCTAGCTACTCCAACTCCATCTTAGCTGTTTAGAAGGCTTTTCACACCGTTTAAAGCAAGCTGAGATTAATCCCCCTGACCTTTAATTTTGACTGCTTAAAATGGATTAGTTGCAAAATCAAGGTACGATATGCCTTAATTGCGTAAACACCCCATCTGTAACCCCTATCGCTTAAAAGATACAGGGCCTATTTAACTAAAACAACAGGAATCTTCTTTTGTTTAAGACTGTAGGTACTGAATAACAGTATCATTAAAGAACAAGGGCTGTTCTACATTCACCACATGCCCACATTTTTGGACCACCACCAAAGACGATGCACAGTGGGATTGCACTACTTGTTTAACGGTAGGCAAAAACATATAATCCTCTTCCCCCATAACGTACAAGGTTGGGATTTTGATATCGACCGTTCTAAAGAAATGAAGCAATGGATTTATTTCCGAGGTGAGTTTAAACCATCGGATAAATTCTTTTTGATATAGTTTTTTGGCCTCGCGTACAAATAGTAAACGCGATTCTCTATGATTCTTATTGGGCATGATCATAAAAGCAAAAAACTTGTACAACCACAGGTATGGAATGACCGATTTAAAGATGATTCCCAAGCGCATTAATACCTGTGACCTGAAATTTAATTTCATGATAGCCCCTCCCATCACCATTCGGTCTACCCTATGGGGATGTTTTTCGGCCAAATTGCGAATTAAAATAGTCCCTAATGAAATCCCTATAAAATGTGACCTTGGAATATTTTCAAAATCGATGACCTCTATGATATCGTGGGTAATATTGTCAAAAGTATACTTGTCCTTAAAAGCATCTTTTAGGTGCACTTTAGAATTCCCGTGCCCCCTTAAATCTAGGAGCACCACATTAAAGTGTTTTCTAAACTCTCGCAGCTGCTTGTACCAAATAGTAGAGCTACCTCCTGCCCCGTGCACAAAGGTTACCCATTGCGTTTGGGTTTGATGCTTATGAATAGTATAACTTAACAATAGATAGGTTTCATTTTGATCGAAGAAAACTATTGGACACCCAGTCGGGATGGTAAATATTAAAAATTTTCGAGCTTTCCCGATCCCTTTATATAAGAAAGCGGAAAAGCCCGAATTTTTGGAGAATTATTACAGAAAACCTTGACTAGTTCCTGTTTTTTAATTCTTCGCTCATTTCCTTTTGCAATTCCAAGGCCTTTTTAGCTGCCGCTTTTGCGAAATCTTCTTGGTTGGAGGCATATATAATCCCTCTGGAAGAATTAACCAATAAGCCAACATTATCACTCATGCCGTATTTACATACTTCTTGCAAACTGCCTCCTTGCGCCCCAACACCAGGGACCAACAGAAAACTTTGAGGAACTATTTTTCGTATATCCGTCAAGAAACTTGCTTTGGTAGCACCAACCACATACATCAGATTTTCTGAATTCTCATAGGTCAGGGAGGTCTGCAAAACTTTTTTGTACAATTCTTGATCTTCTAACTGTTTGGTCTGAAAATCGAAAGCTCCCATATTGGAAGTCAATGCCAATAGTATGGTGTATTTATCCTTAAAGGCCAAAAATGGTTCTACCGAATCCTTCCCCATATAGGGTGCTATGGTCACCGAATCGAACCCTAGATTTTCAAAAAAGGCTTTGGCATATCTGGTAGAAGTATTGCCTATATCGCCACGTTTTGCATCGGCAATAGTAAAGATTTCCGGATACTTTTCATTTAGGTAGTTTATGGTCCTTTCCAAGGCTTTCCAACCTTTAATACCGTACGCCTCATAAAATGCAGTATTGGGCTTATAGGCCACGCATAAATGATGGGTAGCATCTATAATAGCCTTATTAAAGGCAAATATAGGATCTTCTTCTTTTAAAAGATATGCTGGTATTTTATCTAAATCGGTATCTAATCCGATACATAGAAACGATTTTTTTCTACGGATTTCTTCTGTTAAAAACTGCGCCGTCATATATAGATTAGAATAATTCTGAGGCCTCTTTTAATTTCTCGGTATTTTCTACTAAACTCAATTCGTCTATAATACGTTGAATATCGCCATTAATAATATTTTGCAAATCGTACAGGGTAAGTCCGATCCTGTGATCCGTCACCCTTCCTTGCGGATAGTTATAGGTTCTAATTTTCGCAGAACGGTCACCACTACTCACCTGGGAGTTACGTTTCGCAGCATCTTCTTCTTGTTTTTTGGCCAATTCCTGGTCGTATAAACGCGAGCGCAATACTCTAAATGCCTTTTCTTTGTTTTTATGCTGTGATTTCTGATCCTGGCACTGGGCTACCAATCCGGTCGGAACGTGTGTTAAACGCACGGCAGAATAAGTTGTGTTCACCGATTGCCCACCTGGTCCTGAGGAACAGAAAAAATCTATTCGCACATCTTTAGGCTCAATATGAACATCGAAATCTTCGGCTTCTGGCAACACCATTACCGTTGCGGCACTGGTATGTACCCTTCCTTGGGTTTCTGTTTGGGGAACCCTTTGCACACGGTGTACGCCGGCTTCAAATTTTAAGGTACCATAGACATCTTCTCCGTTGACCTCGAACTGGATCTCCTTATAGCCGCCACTGGTTCCTTCACTTAAATCTATTACGTTGGTTTTCCAACCTTTGGACTCACAATATTTGGTATACATTCTATAAAGGTCACCTGCAAAAATACTGGCCTCATCTCCTCCAGTACCCGCGCGGATCTCTACTACGACGTTTTTGGCATCCTCTGGATCCTTAGGGATCAAAAGAAATTTTATTTCCTCTTCGAGTTTTGGCAAGCCTTGCTTGGCTTCTTCCAATTGCATTTTGGCCATTTCTACCATTTCGGCATCACTACCATCGGCAATAATCTCCTCTGCCTCCGCAATATTATTGGTAAACTCTAAATAAAGATCTCTTTTGTCATTCAGTTCTTTTAGATCTTTGTATTCCTTATTAAGGGCAACATACCGCTTCTGATCAGCAATAATATCGGGCTGAATAATAAGATCTGAAATCTCATCGAAACGTTGTTTTACTATGTTTAATTTATCTATCATATGCAATCTACACTTGGTCTGCGAATTTACGATAAATTTGAACAACTCAACATATCTGATTGAGCAGATGGATTCAATTTTTTTATACGACCAAGTATATGGGGTGTTTTTTCTTGCAAACTTGGCAGGACCACTGTTTTTTATCGATCCTTATGGCAAGCAGAAGTTTAGGGAAACAGCAGCTTCCCCTGTAAAGGGAGTATTTTCAATTTTCGCTTCACACACCAAATAAGCAGCTTACATTTGACAATGATTTGGGCGTTCCCTCCTTCGTCGGGCGGGCTCTACGCTATATCCCTTGCCCTGCTGCGGGGATGCCGCTGCGATCCCTAACGCTTTTCAATTATCAATTATCAATTAGCAGTTAACAATGGGAGGTGAATTTGAAAATTTGATAATGTGTTAATTTGAAATTCGAGGGTTAGCAGAAAAAAGAGCCTTAGCATAGGAATTGCCCTGACGGCACAAGCGAGCCCCTTGCCCAAGCAGGAACGGCAGCCATTACCACAGAGAGCTCCTATTTAGGGCCCACTGGAAATTTCTTTACTATATTTTCTCGCTGCGCTTGCTTGTCATTGAGAATATTGACAGTTTGATGAATTACGACCATTTTCATATGTCGATATCTATTGTTTTTTAACAGTCATATGTAATTCACATTTCGTCATTTGTCTTTACAACCAGTTTTCGGTCATGCTCATTTCAAAGCTTGTTTTATGGGCAATCTTTCATCCAATTACTAATTCTCATTTGAAAAAGCGTTAGCTATTGCAGCGGCATCCTTTTTTAAGGGGCTATGGCCGTTTAAAAAAGATACAGCGGAAAGAGCGACCCGAAGGGGAACGCCCAAAATATTACGGCACATATAAAAAGTAGTCCCATCGGCCGTTGGGGAAAGAAATTCTTGAACCGATTCCTTGTCACTATTTTTGGAACAACCTTGCTTAGCAAAAAAATGTTTGGACAAAGGTTGCTCCAAAACACAGCGATCTTATAAAATATTTTCGTTCCATAAAAAGGGCTTCTTTCTAAGAAAACGAGGAAAAAGAAAGATTTTCGTATACCTTAATATATATAGGTACCGAATTCACTTTCGATAGTAAGTTTTTTTACTTCGCTCTCTTCTACCCTTCCAATAATTTTGGCTTCGACACCGAAACTTTCGGAAATTGCGATTAAATCTTCCGCAATAGCAGGATCTACATATAGCTCTAACCTATGGCCACAATTGAAGACTTGATACATTTCCTTCCAATCGGTAGCGGACTGCTCTTGAATTAATTTAAACAAAGGCGGCACAGGGAATAAGTTATCCTTTACGATATGAAGGTTGTCTATAAAGTGAAGGATTTTTGTTTGTGCTCCTCCGCTACAGTGTACCATTCCATGGATATCTTGAGCGCTATACTTGCTCAATATTTTCTTTACTATGGGTGCATAGGTACGGGTTGGCGACAACACTAATTTCCCAGCATCCAGTGGCGCACCTGGCACGCTATCTGTTAATTTTACATTTCCTGAGTACACCAATTCTTCTGGTACGGCAGCGTCGAAGCTCTCCGGGTATTTTTCTGCCAAGTATTTAGAGAACACATCGTGTCTGGCCGAAGTAAGTCCATTACTGCCCATTCCGCCATTGTATTCGTTCTCATAGCTGGCCTGACCTGAAGAAGAGAAGCCCACAATAACATCGCCGGCTTTAATATTGGCATTGTCTACCACATCTGTTTTTTTGATCCTTGCGGTAACGGTAGAATCTACGATAATGGTACGTACCAAATCGCCTACATCGGCAGTTTCCCCTCCGGTAGAGCGAATAGTGATTCCGTGTGCTGCCAAATCGGTAATCAATTCTTCGGTACCATTAATAATGGCCGAAAGCACCTCGCCCGGGATCAGGTTTTTATTTCTACCAATAGTAGAAGAAAGCATTATATTGTCTGTAGCCCCTACACAAATAAGATCGTCGATATTCATGATCAATGCATCTTGGGCTATTCCTTTCCACACAGAAATATCACCAGTTTCTTTCCAATACATATAGGCCAAGGACGATTTTGTCCCTGCCCCATCGGCATGCATTACCAAGCAATAGTCGTCATCATTGGTAAGGTAGTCTGGTACAATTTTACAAAAAGCTTTTGGAAACAGCCCTTTATCAATGTTTTTGATGGCGTTATGCACATCTTCCTTAGAAGCAGAAACGCCTCTTTGATTGTATCTTTTACTATTGGATGAACTCATGATTAAAACTTTGGTGCAAAAATAGTTCAATCCACAAAAAAAGCCCACTAAATGTGGGCTTTTAATCCAAGAATTTAAAAATTCTTTATTATTTGATAAACAAAAGCTCTCTGTATTTGGTCAAAGGCCATATTTCATCGTCTACCAAGCGCTCTAACTTGTCACAGTGGTATCTGATTTCATCGAAGTATGGTCTAACCTTATCACAATAAGCAAAGGCTTTTTCAGTAACATCGACCATATTGTTGGCTGTTTTCCTTTCCTCAACCATGGCATCGGTTTTGGTTTTAATAACGCCAATATGTTCGGAGATGCGGTTTACAATATCCAATTGACTGTCGGCCATTTTTTTGTAGTCGGCCCCATATATTTCTTTTAGGCCTACTATATTCTGTATCAATTTATTTTGATATTCTACGGCCGCCGGAATTATATAGCTATAGACAAGTTCATTAAAGACCCTCCCCTCTATTTGGATATGCATAATATAATCTTCCAACTCTACCTCATGGCGGACTTTTACTTCTACCTCGCTTAAAACTTTCATGGATTCGAACAGTTCTAAACTATCTTTAGAGGTAAGCACCTGAAGGGCCTGTGGCGTATTTTTATTATTGCTTAGCTTTCTTGTCTTAGCTTCTTTCTCCCAAGCTTCACTATAGCCATCGCCTTCGAACCTAATTCTTTTTGAAGTTTTTATATATTCTCTTAATACATTAAAAATAGCTTCATCTTTTTTAAAGCCTTTTTTATCGATTAAATGATCCACCTCCTTTTTAAAATCCAATAGCTGTTTGGCAACGATGGTATTTAAATAGGTCATTGGTTTGGCACAATTGGCTGTAGAACCTACCCCTCTCATCTCAAATTTATTTCCGGTAAAGGCAAATGGGGAAGTACGGTTTCTATCGGTATTATCCAATAATATTTCAGGGATTTTCCCTACCACATTCAATTTCAATTCTGTTTTTTCTTCTGGCGACAGTTTCCCTTTGGTAACCCCTTCCAATTCATTAAGAACGGCATCGAGCTGTTGTCCGATAAAAATAGACATAATCGCGGGAGGTGCTTCACTGGCTCCCAATCTGTGATCGTTGCTGGCCGAACTTATAGAAGAACGCAATAATTCTTCATAAGTATCTACCGCTTTGATGGTATTCACAAAAAAGGTCAAAAACTGTAAGTTTTTCATTGGGGTACTTCCCGGGCTCAATAAATTAACGCCGGTATCCGTTGCCAATGACCAGTTATTGTGTTTTCCCGAACCATTCACTCCAGCAAAGGGTTTTTCGTGGAAAAGAATGGTGAAGTTATGTTTATCGGCTTTTTTAGCCATGATATCCATCAGCAATAGGTTATGGTCTACTGCCAAATTGGTTTCTTCGAAAATAGGCGCTAATTCGAACTGATTCGGCGCTACTTCATTATGTCTTGTTTTTACTGGAATACCAAGCTTGGTACATTCTATTTCCAGATCCTTCATAAATTCGAGCACTCTACTAGGTATTACCCCAAAATAATGATCGTCTAACTGTTGTCCTTTTGCGGCAGATTGTCCTACCAGGGTACGTCCGGTCAAATTAATATCGGGACGAGAATCTGCCAAGGATTTATCGATCAAGAAATACTCTTGTTCCCATCCTAGGGTCGCATTTACTTTGGCAACATTTTTATCGAAATATTTGGCTACTGCGGTTGCGGCCTCGTCTATAGCCCCCAAGGCTCTTAACAAGGGCGCTTTATTATCTAAGGCCTCCCCTGTATAGGCAACAAAAACCGTTGGTATACATAAGGTAGTGCCATACAAAAAGGCCGGAGAGGTAGGATCCCATGCAGTATACCCTCTGGCTTCAAAGGTATCTCTTATACCTCCGTTAGGAAAACTAGAAGCATCGGATTCTTGCTGTACTAGTTGTCCGCCCCCAAATTTCTCCATCCCACGGCCGTCTGACCTTAGATCGAAAAAGGCATCGTGTTTTTCTGCCGTGGAACCTGTTAGTGGCTGAAACCAATGTGTATAATGGGTGGCGCCCATAGAAATTGCCCAGGCCTTCATTCCTTCTGCCACCTGATCGGCAACTTTTCTATCGATTTTTGCTCCAGAAACCATTGCCGCTTTTACACGATCGTAGGCCTCCTTTGTTAAAAACTGCAACATTCTTTCTTCATTAAAGACATTGGTCCCGAAATACTCCGAACGTCTTCCGCTTTCCTCAATAGGTAACTTTTCTCTAGTATAGCTTTTTGCTATGGCATCAAATCTTTGCTTTGACATAGGTGTTTTCAATTTTATTTAAAAAAATAACAATTCATTAAAATTGACAAATAATAATAATGATTTAATAAAATACCCCCACAAAAAAAGGGGTGTACAAAAAAATACAGGCAAATATACCATTAACCCCATTGAAAAACAGCACTTACTCAGAAAAATATTATATTTGTATCATATTAAAATCAACAAAACGTATCATGAGCAAATCAAAATTAGAATACATTTGGTTAGACGGTTATATGCCAACCGCAAACCTAAGAAGCAAAACTAAGGTGGAAAATGATTTTAGCGGAAAGTTGGAAGACTGCCCAATATGGTCTTTTGACGGTAGTTCTACCAGACAAGCTGAAGGCGGAAATTCGGACTGCCTATTAAAGCCTGTTTCTATATTTCCTGATCCAGACAGAAAGGACGGTTATTTGGTGATGGCCGAGGTTTTAAATGCTGATGGTACTCCGCACAAAACGAATTCTAGAAACTTGATTGATGATGAAGACAATGATTTCTGGTTTGGTTTTGAACAAGAATATTTTATTATGGACACTCATACCCAATTGCCATTAGGATTCCCTGTTGGTGGATACCCAGGTCCTCAAGGTATGTATTACTGTTCTGTTGGTGGGAAAAACACCCACGGAAGAGATATTGTAGAAGAGCATGCTGATTTATGTATTGCTGCCGGACTAAACTTTGAAGGCATCAACCAGGAAGTTGCTTGTGGACAATGGGAATTTCAGTTATTTGCCAAAGGAGGTAAAAAAGCTGGAGATGAAATCTGGGTTGCCCGTTACCTATTAGATCGTTTAACTGAAAAATACGGTTACTATATTGAGTACCACCCAAAACCTGTAAAAGGAGATTGGAACGGTTCTGGTATGCACGCCAACTTCTCTAACACTACCTTAAGAACTTGTGGTTCTAAAGAAATTTACGAGAAAATATGTGAGGCTTTCAGACCTGTAACCAAGGAACACATTGAAGTGTACGGAGAGTTTAATGATGAGCGTTTGACAGGTTTACACGAAACTGCTGCTATAGACGATTTTAGTTACGGTGTAGCTGATAGAGGAGCTTCTATTAGAATTCCGATTATCACTGTAAACAATGGCTGGAAAGGTTGGTTAGAAGATAGAAGGCCTGCTTCTAACGGTGATCCTTACAGAATTGCCGCTAGAATTATCAAAACGGTAAAATCTGCCAAAATATAAGGACAATAAAAATTGTCTCTCTAAAAAAAACCGCTCCTTTTATATTTAAAAGAGCGGTTTTTTTTTATGATATCTTATGAAATCTATTTAATAGTTATATATACAAAACCGGCATATAACAGCAATAATACTATTCCGTCTCGCCATCCCAATCGCAGTCCTTTTGGAATAAAAACCAAGGGCAAGATCAAAAATGAAATTCCCAGCATCCAAAACACATCACTTGACAGCAAGCCTTGATCTACCACTTGTATAGGCGTTATGATAGCCGTAATTCCCAATACGGCCAATAGATTAAAAATATTGGACCCTATAAGATTCCCTAGTGAAATCGCCTTTTCCTTTTTAATAACCGCAATTACAGAAGCCGCAAGTTCTGGAATACTTGTTCCTACCGATACTATGGTCACCGCAATAATCCGCTCGCTAACTCCGTAAAAGGTAGCCAAACCAACAGCACCATTTATCAATAGCTCAGAACCTCCCCAAAGGGCAGTTCCCCCCAACCCTAGAAACAACACTAACTTATATAACGGAAGTGGAACATCGTCTTCTGGCATTTCATCTACCACGGCAGTTTTCTGAAAACGCAACAGGTATACCAAAAAAAGAAAAAGACAAACGACCATTACAATCCCTTCCCATCTTTGTATCTCCCCATCGAAATATACAAACCCAAAAAACAATAGCGAGGCCAACATCATTACGGGCCAGTCCGTGGTGTAAAAACTTTTACGCACATCTATACTCCCTAAAATAATTGTAATAGCCAGCACCAGCCCTAGGTTAGCTATATTAGAACCTACTACATTCCCCAAGGCTAAATCTGGAAATCCTTCCAAGGCTGCATTGATACTAACAATAAGTTCCGGTGCCGAGGTAGCAAAAGACACCACGGTCATCCCGATAACTATTTTCGGTATATTTAATTTTAAAGACAAGGCCACCGCCGCCTTTAACAACCAATCGCCTCCTAACACCAGAAGGGTCAATCCTAAAACAATATATACAATATCTTGCATTATTTAATTTTTTTTGAGCAAATATAACGAAGTCTATATAGTATTGCCCATAGAAAAGCCATTGGAACAAAATAAATTAAAGCAGTGGCCCCAGGACAAAGACCCCTCTCCCCGATTTCATATAATTTTGGTGACACCCCCAGATAGTTCCCGTATCCGAGCATTTTTTACTATACTCCCAAATCTATCATCATTAGCAATCTTAAAGTGCCCTAAACTATCGTAGCCAGCCAATTAATTAAGTAGCCCACTTTCTTTATATATTTGGAACAATATCTAGAAGAACCCAATAGAGCATCGTTAGTGCAGAATATCAATTTTAAGTATTCAACACCTAAAAAAAATAAATAGGCATCTTATGAAAAAAACTCTTTTTAAAGTTTTAGCGAGAATTAACAAGCGGTTACTGCCATCTTACAGCAAACAGCAATTAAACCTTGCCAAAGCCACAAAACTACAATTGGCCATTATTGGGTGGCGTTATTATATCACTACCAACGCATTGGATTAGTACTGCATCAGGGAAGCTACTTCATAGCCAATTAATTTATCCCTACCGCTTAAAAACTGTAGTTCCAACAAAAAGTTGCACTGAACAACTTCTCCCCCTAGTCGTTCAATCAGTCTACATACAGCACTTGCCGTACCCCCCGTTGCCAGGACATCATCATGGACTAATACCCTATCGCCTTTTTGAATTCCATCGGCATGTATTTCTAGTACGTCCTGTCCATATTCAAGATCGTAATTTTCACTTATAGTACTATAAGGCAGCTTTCCTTTTTTTCTAACAGGCACAAATCCGGCATTTAATTGTTCCGCCAACATAGGACCAAAGAAAAAACCTCTACTCTCCATACCCACGACCTTATCGATCTGTTTATCTTTCAACAATTCTAAAAGCGCTTTTTTAGCTCCTTGAAGTGCTTTTGGGTTTTGCAACAGGGGAGTAATATCTTTAAAGGAAATTCCTTTCCTCGGGAAATCAGGCACTTCCCGAATAAAATCAAAATAATTCATTTTTTTTTGCATTCTTATTTGGTAGCAAAGGTAAAAAGAAATATATTTGCAGCCCGTTAAGGAACAAAAAATAAAAACGGCCTCGTGGCGCAACTGAATAGCGCATCTGATTACGGCTCAGAAGGTTACAGGTTTGAATCCTGTCGAGGTCACAACACTCAAGAAACCACGCTATTTTTGGCGTGGTTTTTTTGTTTTTAGCAACGTCAAAAGCACCATCGCTTTTGAAAGTGAATAAATTCAAAAAAAACGGTTGGCGCTAGCCAAAGGGGGTTTCTTATTTGCAGAAGGAACTTTATTCTGGAAAGACCAGGTCAATCCTGTCGAGGTCACAACACTCAAGAAACCACGCTATTTTTGGCGTGGTTTTTTTGTTTTGGGCAACGTCAAAAGCACCATTGCTTTTGAAAGTGAATAAAGGATCATGACCAATTGTTGTGTTTATGCAAAAATTGTGGATTTTAACTAAATCCATCTAACGCCCTAGTCCCCTACAACCTATATATACCTCAATGATCAAGGCATCCCCGTCTTTATTGATAGATCTCTACGCTAACTCTAACCGTTTGTAGGCAGCATTACTAGATAGCTTCAAACCAAACCTTGCAAAACGGATTAAAATATCAGCAGCTGTTTAACGCTTTATTTTAAACCAACTTAACATATTCAATTACTTTTTTGATCGTTTTATTTGGTTCATTCTTTCGCCAGTTGATATATAAATCTATTTCCTCATCTAATTCAATAAATCGCACATCCGGAACCTTGGCTGATTTAAACGACAACGGAAGAATAGAAATTCCAATTTCTTTAGAAACCAAATTTAAAATCATGCCTCCAAAATCTGATTCAATTATTGTTTTTGGCTCAAACCCATGTTTGTTAAAAAAGTTTCTTAACAGTGAAGCAAAGAAAGTTTTTTGATGCAGCCCAGAAATAATGAATTTTTCGTCCTGCAATTCATTAAAGTCCTTTAAGGATTTTTTGTTCAGCCAATGATTATTAGGAACAACCAAACAAATTGGTTCTGAAAACAATTTTAAGGAATCAATACTAGCATTACTTATTTCATCTCTACTAAATGCTATATCTGTTCGATAATCGGATAATAACTTTTCGTGATTTTCATCTGTTGGTTCAGTTAACTCTACTTTTAAGTCTGGCAGATTTGAATTTAAAGTTTCCAAAAACTTTGGCAAAAACCTAAACGTGATGGAACCCGGATAGCTTATTGAAACAAAACCAGACATTCCTTCATCAATTTTTTTTGCCTGCCTATGAATTTGATCAAGCTCCTTAATGGTAGTCGACCAATGTTCTTTAAGAAACTTCCCGGCATCGGTGAGTTTTACATTTCTTTTATCTCTTTCAAAGAGTTGGATCCCCATCTCGTCTTCAAGAGATCGAATTTGCCTGCTTAAGGTAGATTGAGAAACAAAAACCTTCTCGGCAGTTTTCCAAAAATGCAATTCATTCGCAAGCTCTAAAAAGTACTTTATTTGTTGAACAGTCATGATTAATGCGTTTTATGCATTAGTTGATCAAAAATATGTATTTTTCTATGGGTATCAAAACAGTTCCTTTGACCCAAAGTTTAATTTTAAAAACAAGGAACAGATGGGGATTGAAAATTTCATCACTTTTATACTAACCGCGTTGATTTTTATTATGACGCCGGGAATTGATACGGTATTTGTATTGAACAAGGCGATTGGACAGGGCAGGAAGTCTGGGATCCACGCTACATTAGGCGTCAATACAGGCGTACTGACCCATACCTTATTCGGAGCATTAGGCCTGTCTGTTTTACTTTCTCAATCTGAGGTTGCTTTTTTAGTCATTAAATATGTCGGGGCTATTTATTTAATTTATACGGGAATTCTGAAACTAAAAAACAGAAAAAATACTATAACCATAACGGAGCCCCCACAGGGAGATAAGAGCATAAGAAGTGATTTTTGGTCTGGATTTTTAACCAATACTTTAAATCCGAAGGTTGCATTATTCTTTTTAGCTTTTTTCCCTCAATTCATTAATCCTACTCAAATAGAAAACCCTGTGCCATTTCTTTTGTTAGGCTTCACATTCGCTGTAATGGGCATAGCTTGGTATTTAAGTCTCACTTTATTTGCTAGTTATTTTTCTCAAAAAATTAACCACAATCCCAGTGTCAGCTTATGGTTAAATAATGGTAGTGGTTTCGCTTTTATATTAATGGGAATTAAAATTGTGTTAACTTAAACACCCCATCAGACTTTGGTTCTTTTTGAACAAAATGTCTATGAAAAAGGCCAAAATCAGCATCTTACAACAACAAAAGCATTGTAAGACACTAATTTTGGCCTTCGTTATTTAATATCGATTAAAAGAATTAACCGTCCAACAAGTCCATTATATCCTTAAGTTTTTCTTTCAATTGACAAGCTATATCATTATTGCCATCTTGATTTCCATCGGCTGCCTGAGAAAGACCTATCTCTCCTACCACATTCCTAAGCCCTCCCTATTCTTTTCAAATTAGGTATTGCTAAAAAAAACTCCCCATACAACTTGAATTATGAGATTTTAACCATTGAAAGCCCCGATTATGTCTTTGCACCAACTCCAAAAGACATGATTTTGAAAAAAAAACACGTATGAAGTAAAATTTCATGAATTAAGTTGTGGTGTATTTCAGGATAATTATATATTTGCAGTCCGAAAAAATAGCAACTGCTTCATTAGAACAATCGCTACTAATTTCTTCGGGGTGTAGCGTAGCCCGGTTATCGCGCCGCGTTTGGGACGCGGAGGTCGCAGGTTCGAATCCTGCCACCCCGACCACAGATCGAAAGAGATTTCGATAAACCAGTATAAAAGTAGGCAACTATTTTTTAATGGTGGCATAGCTCAGCTGGATAGAGCACCTGCCTTCTAAGCAGGCGGTCGAAGGTTCGAATCCTTCTGCCATCACGACACTCTCAAAACCACGCCATTTGGCGTGGTTTTTTGTTTTATAAAAAAGCCAAACTTGTTTGAGCTTTAGAATAAAACAAAAAACCGGCAGCGATAGCTGGTGGGTTTTGAATTTGCAACATTGATAAAGAAGGATCACCGAAGGTAATCCTGATGTACGGAGAAAAGCCAAACTTGTTTGAGCTTTAGAATAAAACAAAAAACGGATCATGACCAATTGTTGTGTTTATGCAAAAATTGTGGTTAATCTATAAAGGAAGAATTCTACATTTTTCACTCCTCTGAACTGTGCCCTGAACGCTTTAATTTTTGCATTGAATGATTCTGCAGAGGCATTCGTACTTTTATTTATAAAATAGTTCAGGATAGTTCTGTAATTAACGCTGATACTGTTAGCCACTGTTTGGAAGCTCTTAAAGCCCGAAGCCTCTACGTCCTTGTGCCAAGGTGCCAGCTTGACGCAACATATAAAGTGGTGGATTAATTAAAGAGAGGATGCGTTAGGGATCGCAGGGATCATGACCAATTGTTGTGTTTATGCAAAAATTGTGGTTAATCTATAAAGGAAGAATTCTACATTTTTCACCCCTCTGAACTGTGCCCTGAACGCTTTAATTTTTGCATTGAATGATTCTGCCGAGGCATTCGTACTTTTATTTATAAAATAGTTCAGGATAGTTCTGTAATTAACGCTGATACTGTTAGCCACTGTTTGGAAGCTCTTAAAGCCCGAAGCCTCTACGTCCTTGTGCCAATGTGCCAGTTTGACGCAACATATAAAGTGGTGGATTAATTAAAGAGAGGATGCGTTAGGGATCGCAGCGGCATCCCCGCAGCAGCGCAAGGGATATAGCGAAGAGCCCGACCGACGAAGGAGGGAACGCCCAAATTAAGAGTCCAATGCAACCCTTCAAGCTTAGGCATAAAAAAAGAAAAAGAAGTGGTTTACCCTCCTATAAATGATGTTTGCATCTATTAGCCTTGGATCTTAAAATCTATAAAACAAAAAAGGTTGACTCTTTCGAGCCAACCTTTTTATATAATGAAAAGGAAATTCTTTTCTTAGTTCTTAGGACCTTCCCCATATTGTGGGTTTTGAAGATCGAACCAAATTCTTTCTGTATTTAATACAGAAGGATTATTATCACCTGTAGAAAACCCTTGTGCTTCCAAGGCCTTCACATAGTTCTCGTAGTTTTTGTTATCCTCAGAAGGAGCATTGATCAACAACCTACGTGGTATTGTCAACTCAGCACCAGACGCTAACATAGCCTCTCTTGGCAATACATCGCTATTTACCGCTGGAACACCTGAACGACGTGTAGTAGTCCAAAGATCTCCTGGTGTAGCGGCAAAGTTAATCACTTGCTGAATGTACACTTTTTCCAAACCATTGACACTTAAATCATAAGCAGGTTGCGTTAAAAGCGCAGCCAATTCTCCGGCCTGTAATTTTGTAGCACCGGCAGCAGCTTCATCCTCTTCTGTATAAACAGGGTCCTTATCATAATAAGGGAATCTATGGTTTTGAGCCATTTTATCCATTCTCAAAACAGAAAGCTCTACTCCCCTATTAAAGTAATCCTGGGCAGAACCTGAAATATTAGCGCCCAACAATTTGAACTCAGCCAAATATAGGTTTGTCTCTGCAGAAGAACCTAAAATTACATCTACTGGAGGGTAGTTATCTTTAAGCTCTATCAATCTTCCACCTGGTTTAGTAGGATAGGTATGATTGTATCCGGTACGCACAACACGCTCGGCAAAATTAGAAGTTGAGCTATACGTTTTCTCAACACCATCGATAGTGATTTTGTTGCGTATATCTTGCTTAAAGTAAATATCATTACTAGCTTCGAAAGTTGCATCTGGCGATAAAGGAACCCCGTGGTAACGTACCCATGGCTCTCCTGGTCCAGACCAACCTGCAAAATTCCCTAAAAGGTCTTTTTCTACATACTGCTCTACATATGGAGGCAGGTCCTTACCAGCATCGATAAAGGCTTGTACTACTTCGGCATTAAACTCGTTTTTATTAAATAAAACCTTTACCCTTGGATCTTTATTAGCAACCATAAAATCGATTAGGTTTTTTGACCCAATCCCTGGCTGTGTTCCGTTTCCAGTTCCATAGTACTTAATACCTCTGTGGTAAATGAAATCATCCGACAAGTCGTTCATATAACCGGCTGGCGAATTCACGACTTCTTCAACAATTTTAAAGGCTTTAGCTTGATTTTGGTTTACCAACCTAGCTGCAATCTTTAATTTTAACAAGTTACAGAATTTGGCCCATTTTCCATAATCACCATTATAAATGATGTCTTGCCCACCGATTTTAAATTGGTTAGCAGCGGATAAATCTTCAATAGCCCCGTCCAATTCTTCTAACCAAGTATCGAACAACTGTTCTTGAAGGTCATATTCTGGCGTAATTAACGGAGGAGATGTGTAAGCCCCCATTGCACCTTGCGTATACACCATAGCACCATAATTATCGGTAATGGTCAAGGCTGGTTGAATTTGGATCGCAAAGGTCATGGCACTGATAGCCCTTCTCGCTTGTTTCTCATCCTCTTCCATGGCCTCTACCCTAGCACGAACATCTCTCGTGTTAGCATATAATCTTGGATAAAGAGATTGACCACCTGCATTTTCCATCTCTACCATGGTCTCACTGTTACCTCCACCGCTGCTGGCAGTGGTCAACTGACTCCAAGGGTAGGCATACCTAAAATTATTGTAAAACCAGACGGTATAATCGTCCCTATACATTTCATGGATGGCTTCGGCAACAGAAAAACGAATATCTGGTTGCGCCACCTCAGATGGGTTGGTGTTTAATTCCGCAAACTCATCTTTGCTGCAGGAAACAACAAGAACAGCCATCAGAATCAATGGTAATTTATATATATATTTCATGTTATAATTCTTGTTTTTTATCATTAAAAGTCAATTGCAATAGTCATAGTATAACTTGCCATATACGGTGCAAAAGCACGCTCTGCATACGAATCAGAACTACTAGTTCCTCTAAAGCTTTCTGGGTTAATATTGTTAGGCATAGAATTGTACAAATACCCTAAATTTCTAGCATTTAACCCAACATACAAACTTTTCGCCTTAATTTTATCACTAACCCCTTTAGGTAGGTTATATCCTAGAGACACATTTCTCAAAGCTATATATTTAACTTCAGAAAACCAGTCGTCATTAACAACCCCTTGTCCCCAAGAGTTTGAAAAGTAGTGGTGGTAACTAGCATGTGTAGGCTCTACCAATCCTTGATCATAGGCTTCTTGGTAAGTCATTCCACCTACATCTGCAGAAGATCCGTTAGGAGTTGTAACCATTTGCCCTTTTTCAAAAACACCATCGGGAATAATACCATCTTGGAATGTAGCTCCATTAGTATCTCCATATTGAGATTCCCAAGTAATCCCACCATGTTCTAGACTTCTACCTTCTAATGATCTCTCTAAATACCCATATGCTGTACCGTAACGACTAGAATAAGACGCCATATGACCACCAAAACGAGCGTCTAATAAGACAGATAAAGAAACTCCTTTATAGGTAAAATCGTTGCTCAAAGACCCTTCAAAATCTGGTTGAATTTTACCGACTTTCTCAACAACACCGCTTCTTTGATAAAAAGCCCCTCTTCTAGAATCAACATATCTAAGAACATTCATTCCATTTCTAGGATCATCTACAGGCTCTCCTTGCGCATTAGTTGCTTGATATTTCTTAGGCGCACTATCAGACATTAACACACCATACTCTCCCCCTTCAAAGGCTACAGACCCAACACGGAAGTTTCCATAGTTGAGAGCTCCTCCCAACAATTTATAATCTCCAAAATCCTCATGAAGCTCCTTTACTTTTGTTCTATTTCTCCAGTAGTTAAAAGTGGTATTCCACTCAAAATCTTTGGTAACAACAGGTGTTCCTGTTAAGCTAAGTTCTATACCAGCATTAGACAACGTACCGATATTGGTAAACAATGCTTCATAACCAGACTCTATTGGCAATGGAATAGAACCAATTTGCTCGGTTATAGTTTCGTTATAATACGCCAAGTCAACTCCTAAACGGTTTCCGAAGAATCTAAAATCGGCTCCCACTTCAAAAGAATTTTTACGCTCTGGTTTAATAGACTTATCTACCAAAGTGGTGTTAACACCATTTCTATAAGCAAATCCGCCTTCTAATTCATAAGTACTTAAACCATACCCCTTGTTAATAGTATAAGGATTTGTATCACTACCTACCTGTGCCCAAGAAGCTCTTAGTTTCCCAAAAGTCAATACATCTGAAGTACCAAAAGTTTCACTTAAAATCCAAGAAGTAGATACTGAAGGATAGAAGTAAGAGAAATTACCGGTTCCATCTGTGTATACTAAAGCAGAAGACCAGTCATTTCTACCTGTAACATCTAGATACAATTGTCCTTTATACCCAAAACTAGACATAAAATACAAGGAGTTAATTTGTTTGGTATCGTATACTCCTCCTTCAGACAAAAGGGTCTTTTTAGAATTCCCCAAGAAAAATTTCCCTGGAACCACCAATCCACCATCGGTTCTAACACGGGTATTGGATTTCTCTTGATTCCATATTTCACCTCCCACCAACAGCTGAGCAGAAAGATCCTCGTTAATTTGTCTGTTGAAATTAACAGAAAGTTTTCCTGTTTTACTCAGGTCTTCAAAATGTTGCAATTCATAATAACCACCGTCATTAGCAAAGCCAGTACCCAAATCTTTTTGTTCGTACTTGGAAGTGTACTGGTTCATGTTTCCTTCAGCAGTAACAGTCATCCAATCGGTAACTTCAGCAGTAAGACGAACGATAGGTCTAACTACTTGCTCTTCTCTTACTCTATCGTTTTTTTCATAAGAAAACCACAACGAACGGTTTGGAGCATAGGCATATTCATCGCCATAATTAGAATTTGTAACCCCACCATGTGGTGCCAACCAATATTTTTCTTGTCTGTATTTTCTTGAATCATAAGTTCTTTCAAATCCACCTTGAAAGAAATTTTGAGAAATATCATTTCTAGGGTTTCTAGAAGTAGAAGTGGTATAAGAAACAGAAGCATTTGCTTTTAACCAATCGGAAAGTTCGTAAGAACCAGACAATTGCATCGCATTTCTATTAAAGGTATTGTTTGGTAAAATTCCACTTCTTTTGCTGTAAGAATCAGACAAATAAAAACTTCCTTTTTCATTTCCACCGCTAAGGGCTACGGAAGTATTCGTATTATATCCGGTATCATAAGCATCTTTCATGTTGTTTTTAACGGCACTGTACGGAACCATAGTTCCATCATAGTCCATAATAGGTTGTCCATCAAATTTTGGACCGTAGCTTAAGCCTCCACCTGGATGGTTGATAAGGGTTCTTTGCCCCTGATCGTTGTAGTAAAATTGGTTTGTATCGTATTTATAATACTCTCCATTGCCATCTTTTTCACCATAACCGATATAACCCGCTAAAGTACCTGGCCCGTATTCGTTTTGCAAACCTGGTTGTGCATACACATGGTCTACCCCAACAGTTTGCTTAATAGAAACCCCTAAACCTTTGGCTCCTTCACCATTTTTGGTTTCGATTAAAACTACACCGTTAATACCTCTAGACCCATAAAGAGCTGTGGCTGCTGCCCCTTTAAGCACCGAAA
The DNA here is from genome assembly GCF_900141935.1 of Arenibacter nanhaiticus. Classification (GTDB taxonomy): domain Bacteria; phylum Bacteroidota; class Bacteroidia; order Flavobacteriales; family Flavobacteriaceae; genus Arenibacter; species Arenibacter nanhaiticus. The sequence goes on from NZ_FQYX01000002.1 coordinate 283,479, forward strand.
CACTTTTGTAATCGTCCGGGTTTAAGTTTTTAAGAATGTTTCCATAGTCGTTAGAATCCGAACTCCAATCCGCACTTTCATTGGAAATACTGTTTTCTAAAATAACCCCATCAATCACGAAGATCGGTTGGTTATTCCCAGAATTTAAGGTTGATACCCCACGGATTTGAATTTTAGAGTTTCCGAAAAGTCCCCCGTCTGAAGAACCAATACTTACTCCGGAAGACTTTCCTTGCAAGCCCAAAACAGGGTTTACTGTATTGGTTTTTGCCAATTCTTCCCCTTTCAATTCGGTCATAGAGTACCCAAGTGCTTTTGTTTCTCTTTTAATACCTAAGGCAGTCACTACAACTTCTCCAAGTTGCTGGGCATCCTCAGCCATAGATAAATTAATGGTGGTTTGCCCTGCTACCGGAACTTCCTGGGCAGAAAATCCGATATAGGTAAAAACTAAAGTTGCATTGCTACTAGAAACTGTAATAGCATAATTTCCATCAAAATCGGTTGATGTTCCGTTGGTGGTTCCCTTTTCTACCACGTTTACTCCTGGCAAAAGGGAGCCCAAATCATCAGTCACTGTACCAGAAACTGTTATGCTTTGTGCCATCATTCCCTGAACACAGAGAAAAGCCGTCAGCAGTAAATAGTAATGAATTTTTTTAATCATACTAGTAAATTGAAGTTAGTTAATTGATTTATTAATTAGGCGTTAACCTAATGTTAGTTTGGTACTAAGTTTTTCGATTCCTAAATCAGAAATGAAATAAATTCGACTAACAACAATGCAGCAAAGACTAAAAGCCTTATAATACAATATAAACCCACAATAGTGGTATCAGTTAAGCAGTTGTATATTTTGTTGAAATAACAACCCTTTTAACGAAAAAATAAGCCCGATGAAACACATCGGGCTTATTTACAACCATTTAAAGATTCGGCCAGCTTTTATTCATTAACATCCCAAAAAATCTTGTTGGTCAATTTATCATCAGCACTAACCGTATTGTAATTTTCAGTATTGTGAACGCGCTCACTATTTGGATAAATCCATCTATTTGGAGGCAAGGATTGCGCATTGGCATTGTCTACTAAATAAGAATACTGCAATGAATTCAACAATTTTATTGCTGCTCAGATATTTATACAATATAATTGCCAGGAGTGCGGATGTTATGGTGAGATGATAAAGTTAGTTTATACTGAGTTAACTTTACAAAATAAGAATTAACAATTTGGCCATTCAAGAATCTACAGAAGACAGTAGTTTTTGTGAGTTTATCTAAAAAGCATGAGACAAAAAAAAAAAAAAAAAAAAAAAAAAAAAAAAAAAAAAAAAAAAAAAAAAAGCCATCCTTTCGGACGGCCTTTTACTATTTACATTAAAATTTTAGTTTTGTTTTGCCCACCACAGCGGTGTTAAAACTTCATCAGGACCCCCTAGCTGACTTACTGCCTGCTGATAACCATCTGGTACATTATTGGAAAAGTTTGAAGGGAATTTCAATCTTTGACCATAAAACTTCACACTATTTGTCATGAAATTACTAGCATTCAAAGCTGGTAAATCTGGCAATGGGTTTTCAACAGCTGGATTTTCAAAGAAAGGCAACCCTAATCTCCTGTGATCACTCCAAGTTTCCAAGGGCAACCAAGGCGTCTGAGCTATAAATTTTTGAGTAATAATCTTAGTTAAAAGATCATTCTTTACAGCTCCTCCTTTATAAATGGTATTATCTGGATATTTGAATTCAACAGTACCAGGAAGACCTGTATATCCATTTATATAATTCATGGTTACAGTAGCTGGTGGTTCTGCTGTATGCGTCCAGCTTACAGAAGTACCCGCTCTATTATAATCTTGGGAGCTTAAATAAGCACTTAAATGTTGTGACACTCCAGAATACTCAAAACTTTCCGTTATCCCCATCTCATAAGCTTCTTTACCCCCAATTGGCACATCCCATCCTCTAACAGATGCTTCTGCCAATAAGAAATAAGACTCCCATGACCCAAAGAATATACGTTGCGCCTCACTATTTCTATATTTATGAGATAATCGAGGTAAAGTTCCTGGATAAGCAAGTCGATTATTACTTCCTTTTGCACCCCAATCGCCACCTACCATAGCGTTCCAACTATTCGTTGCTTCTACCTGAATATCATTGGTCTCTCCATTTTCTTCATTGTCCTGTTCCCCGACAATCAAAGGACGCTGGGTAGTAGTTGCCGCCGAGGACCAAGATGGATATTTATTAAAATTAGGATCGTTAAAATCACCTGGAATTTTATAAAGATCGTACGCCCTTGGATCCATAGTATTATGTAATCCATCAAACCAAAATCCGGCTGAAGGATCATTTGTCTTAGAAGTAAAATGATCCTCATACTTAAGCCCTATATAGTTTGCAGGCTTAATTGAAGAGTGTTTATCTGCCGCCAACTGATCATGAGATGGCACTCCACCCAAACCGATCATAAGATTATTAAGAGTAGTAGAAAGGTATTGATTATTCCATTCTCTAGTCATTACCCCTGTATACGAATTCCACCCTGGAACTTCTTGAACTTTAAAATTATCAGCTAATGAGGAAATATATTCCCCCTTCGCTGCATCTTCAAATTCTTCCTGAGCCTTAGATGCATCTACTTCTGACAAACGCATTGCCAATCTCATTCTTAATGAGTTACCATACTTTTTCCATTTTCCGTAGTCATAACCATAAGCGGGATCAAGATCACTCAACCCACCAGGATTCACAATGGTCAAATCGAGTTCAGCTGTGGCCTCCTTCAGTTCGGACAACATATAATAGTAAACATCTTTCACATTGTTATATTCAGGATTTTCTCCTTGAAATCCATTAATTGGAATAGGACCAAAATTATCTGTCATTTCACTCATTATGTAAACTCTCCAAATTCTAGCAACCTGTTTTAGATTATTAGTATACTCCTTTACGTTACCAGCGGCAATTTGGTCATCAGCAATCTTTATCCCAGTGGTAATATTTCGTAACCAAGCAGACACATACCCATTATAATAGTCGCTAGTCCAACTATCACTTTGAAAACCTTCGGACAATGTTCCAATTCGATCCATTCTCCCTGCATCTTTCCAATACAATACAAATACCCTCTCTGCAATATGCGGGTCTTGCTGCGCACCACCTATAGAATTATTTATAAAATATTCTACCTGCACTTGTTCTGCTGTTGCTGCCGTGGGATCTACATTGATTTCCTCAAAATCTGAACAAGAAAAAGCCAACATAGAAGCCCCTAAGAGCAACCCAGATCTTTTTAATATATTTTTCATAATTATTTTTTTATTGTTAAAAGTTTAACGCTACATTAAAAAATACACTTCTCGAAGTAGGAGATGAAAGATATTCAAAGCCAGTAGCATTGGTTGATGTTGCAAATACCGATTCTGGATCTACACCGTTAAGATTACTATCAATCATCCAAACATTATTGGCCGAAATTCCAATCTTAGCCTTTTGAAGCCGGGAATTTTTCAACCAATTAGTCGGCAAGACATAATTAATACTTACATTCCTTAATCGAATATTTGTAGCATCGTATATATTTGCTTCGTTAATCCCCAGATTCCCAGATGTAACAGACAAATTAGTCCAGTAGTTCTCTGGAGTTACGGCGACTGTATTTTGGGTATAAACTCCATTCCCATCATCCACCACACCATCTACAACAATATCATTCCTTTCACCGTTCACAACCGTAGCTGCAGCACTTCCTGAACGCTGCAAAGCAAGATTTGTTCCGGAGTAAATTTCACCACCTAAACGCGCATCGATTAAAAAGCTCAAAGAAATCCCTTTATAGCTTAATGTATTTGAAAAACCGATCATAGCATCTGGTTGCTGATCTCCTAATTTAAACTTATCGCTACTTGCTAAAGGGAAACCATTTCCATCGACAATTATCTTACCGAAGTTAGGATCTGCTTCGTCTTCAACTCTGTTATACTTGGTACCCCAAATTTCTCCATAGCCACCTCCTTCAACAGCTAAAACAGCCAAGTTATCGAAACCACCCAATCTGAATTGAGAAACATCGTCGGTAAGCTTAACGATAGTATTATCATTGGTAGAAAAATTAACATTTGTATCCCATGAAAAACCTTCAGGATTATCAAATATTCTAGCGTTAAGCGCTATTTCAAATCCTTCATTCTGTATATCACCAGCATTCACGATTTTACTATTAAATCCACTTAAAGGATCCAATGGAATAGCTAACAACTGGTTCGTTGCGTTGGTTTTGTACCAAGCAAAGTCAAATCCAAGACGATTATTAAAGAAGCGTCCTTCAAAACCTAATTCAAGGGATTTTATCAACTCGCTCTTCACATCTGGATTAAACAAGGTGTTCCCGCTTCCAGCAGTTGTATTTCCATTAGGATCATTACCTATAGAATAAAAATTATTTAATTTAAAAGGATCCAAATCATTTCCTACGGTTGCATATGAAGCTCTAATTTTACCGAAATCTAACCAATTTGGCAATTCATTGTCATCACCTGCCAATAATTCGGTAAAGACAAAAGAAGTACTCACAGACGGATAGAAAAATGAACGATTTTCTTCACTAAGCGTAGAAGACCAATCATTACGACCTGTAAAATCTACAAACAAAAATCCGTCATAATTTACTTGTAATGTACCGTATAAGGAATTGATCTTTTTATTGCTGAAGCTTTGACCAACATTTGGGTTATTGATCCCATTGTTTAGGGAAAATAAATTAGGAACCACAAAATCCCCAGAGTTAGCACTTATTCCGCTTGCACCTCTTGACATTAAGTTTCCTCCAAGAGTTAAAGCTCCACCAAATTTTCCAAAAATATCATCTTTAGAAGCAACGATCAACATATTATAGTTTTTCTCTAGAAATGTATTTTTCCCTAAACTATATCTACCAGTGTTAGACAATGGACTTCCTGCATACAATTTAGATTCCGTATTTGTAGTATACAAATCAGCCCCAGCGTTAATCTCTGCACTCAACCAATTTGTAATCTCGTGTTTTAAGGAAGCATTCAACAAAAACCGGTCTCTTGAATCCTCACTTAAATTATTGTTCGCAGCCCAATAAGGGTTAACAGAATTACTAGGAACATACCACACCATATTACCGAATTCATCTGTATCGTTCGAAAACTCCGTAATATCCAATGATCTAGGCAAACCAGCAACTGTTCCAAAGGCATTACTTATATTCGATCCATTGATAGGACGGTTATTTGCCTTCGAATTTATATACTGAACCTTCACATCCGTTGTCCACTTATTGTCGTTACCAAATTTAGAAACCGCTCTGGTCGTTAAATTTAGCCTCTCCAATGTTGCTCCTTTGATATTACTATCATCGTTTAAGTAGTTCGCAGAAGTATACAAAGAAGTTCCATCACTAACTTGTTGCTGAAAAGATAAGCTGTAGTTTTGGCTAAAGCCAGAATTAAAGAAGTTACCTAAATTATCATAAGCTCGCATAGGTACTTGGGCCCCTTTCCAATCTTCAACAGATTGCCCAGCAATTTTCGGGCCCCAACTATCGCCTGCAAGATTATCATAAATCCCATTGTTTCCTTGACCAAAAGAACTTTGTAATTTTGGATCCATAAAAATATTTTGAAACCCTGTAGTTGTAGAAAATGTAATTCCCAACCCTTTTATGGCCTTACCAGTTTTAGTGGTAATCAAAATAACACCATTTCCTGCACGAGAACCGTATAAGGCCGCTGCAGAAGCTCCTTTAAGCACAGACATACTTTCAATATCTTCCGGATTAAGATCCCCTAGACCATTCCCTAAATCCTGAGAAGGATTGAAGAAGTCATTATTACCAGCCCCAGTAAAGTTATCCATAGGGATTCCATCTACCACAATTAAAGGCTGATTATCTCCTGTTAATGAATTGTTACCCCTTAATACTATCTTAGAAGAACTTGCAGGACCATTACTTCCTTTTATAACTTGGACACCTGAAACTTTTCCAGAAAGAGCATTAACAACGTTATTCTCCCTTGCCTCTGTTAGGGTAGCTCCTTTAACTTCTTGTACGGCATAGCCTAATGACTTCCGTTCCCTTTTAATACCCAAAGCGGTTACGACAACCTCCCCAAGCATTTCCGCATCCTCCGACAAGGAAACATTTATAACCGATTGTCCGGAAACTAAGACCTCCATTGTTGAAAAACCTAGAGAAGAGAAAACTAAAGTTGCCGAATTAGGAACATTTAAGGAAAAGTTACCATCAAAATCTGTGGAAACACCATTGGCAGTACCTTTTTCCACCACATTCACTCCTGGTAAGGGATTACCCAAATCATCGGTTACCGTCCCGGTAACCGTTTTGCTTTGCGCCACCATTCCCTGTATACAGAGAAGAGCCGTAAGCAATAAATAGTAATGAATCTTTTTAGTCATACTAATAATTTTTAGTTAGTTATTTAATTGTAGCTCGAGGATTACCTCGCGGTTAATTTATCAATAAATTTTTGATTTTATTAACATTCAACAAAACTATTTCGACCAACAACTATCCTAAGAGCATTAACAACTAATCTTATAATTTATGTTACCTCAAAAAATTCATACTAATGTACCAAAAAAGAGACTTTACTATTTATATGAATCAATTTAATATCTAAATAGGTATAAAATAGATGCTAAAACACCAATTTCAGCCCTCTCATAAGCTTTTATAATTTATTACAAAAATTTTTTAGTTTAAATACATGTTAATTTAGACGAACGATTTTATCATAACAAATATATTTTTTTAATAATCATCCCATAAATTCACTGATTAATAAAAAATAAACAGTTAATATTCCACATTTTCTTAATTAGTCACTCCTTATAAACTCAGTTTCTTTTTCAAAAAAAGGCGAGTCAAAACGGGATTAAAAATATAAAACAATAATAATTCGACTTCGTTTTTTAATTGCTTCATCATTTTCTTAAGATTCCACCCCGTTGCAGCTAAAAAAGCATTGATTTGCGGTGAAGTTGCCCCACTAAGATAGTTTTGTGCCTTTCTAAAGTCCGTTTTTAGATGCCCTATAACTGGCTCGATGGCCGCTCTTCTCCTAAACTTTTTGCGTTTACTCCGCTTTTGATATTCTGTAACTCGTTTTAAAGGTTTGTAGTCCGGTGTGGATATTTTAGTTGAACCTATTTGTTGCTGCCCTTTTCCTCCGCGGTCATATACGACCTCATTGGGAGTGAAGTCAATGTTTGATTTCATTTGATCCAGTAGAGGCTCTATGGTCTTACTATCGTGTGGATTTCCTTGAAATGACATGATTGAAGTTATGATCAAACTTTTATAAGTGGTGACCAAACCGATTTTAT
>NZ_FQYX01000034.1 GCF_900141935.1 Arenibacter nanhaiticus
TTCTTGCTCACCGAAAGGATCCTGGCAATGGTTTTAAAGCCTTTCCCTTGGCAGTGCAGGCGAAGTATTTGTTTTACTTGACTCATTGGTTTTGTTTTTCCGGCCATTAGTTATCTTATTTGATGGTATCCATCAAATAAACCAAAACCAGAAAGAAAATAGCTAGGGGGTCAGCATGCTCCAGAATAAATCATCCAAAGGGGTCAACATGCTCCAGAATAATGTGAAAATCCAGCTATCTTATTTTTCGAAGAGGGGTCAGCATCCGCCAGAACGGCAGTTACCTATAGGTTGGGCTTTAGAGGGGTCAGCATGCTCCAGTATATCCACAAATGAACTTTGAGTAGAAGTAATCACTAAATCCAATCCATTAGGAAAAGTACTTTCTTTCTCCATTTGTACACTTATATTTCTCTCTCCTTTACTAGCGCTGCTTTTTTCCTCGTTAGCTACAAGACTCGTATAGTTAAGCCATAATCCTGTATACGTTGCATTTGACATATCATAAAGTCCAGCTTCCGATGCACTATTATTATCTAAATGAAATTGAATCGTAGCCGCTGGGCTTCCTGTATTGTTATCATAGATATCCAGTAAGGCGACTTCAGAGATGTTTATCTCCATAGGATGTCCTGCTTCATTAGTATCTTGTGCATTTAAGACAATTAAAGCTGTGATCGTAAAAAGAACGGAAAATACTTTAAGAGTTTTCATAGTTGGGATATTTATATTATTATGATAATACATTGATTTCCTGTTATAAATATATCACTATGTCTGTTTTAAAAACATGAATTTAATCACCTTTCAAAGAATCTTCTCAGGGCAAAAAAAGAACACCAATACAAGGGCATCGTCATATCTAAAAAGTAAAAAACGGAACAAACAATATATATAGTAATTCCATTTTTCGATTCAAACTTGCGTTTGCCTTTTTCGAAGGTAGAAAGTAGAGGTATTTTAGACTTTTTTTTCTTTTACACTGTTTTTAAGCAGCTAGTTTTTCAGTGAATTTCTTTTAGCTGTTCACGGGTTATGGATGAGGCATTTTTTTGCCTACTGAAGATTTCTCTCCCTAGAAGGGAACTTGGTTGTTTTATGTTAAAAAATAACATCTTTTAACACAAATAAGCATGATTTTTGCAGTTTCTGGAAACTAAATTTTAGGTAAAACCATAAACATAATACTTCTACATTGGTGGAAAATATAGCGATATCCAGTATAAAAATACTCCCTTCTTATTCCGCATTGAATATTACATACAAAGCTTATAAGGACAGCTGCCAATTGGCTGCATTTATTTGCAATACGCCATCCTCTAATGTAGCCTTGTTGGAAGTTCCGAAAAGCCCGAATGCCAGTTTGGAAGATGCTAATTTGGCGAGAACAAGGCTTGAAGCGTTACTGCTAGACTATATATGTAATAATTCTCAGGAGCTATTTCTCGTAGAGAACAGCCAGAAGGATCCAAGATTCAGAGAGAACACAGAGGGCAAACCTGTCTCTCTTCCTGTTTTTATTGCTATTGTTCCCATAAGGGATTGCCAGAAAAAGGTTTTAGGCATCCTTTATATTGAGGACAACTTCCCCAAAAAGCTAACACTAGAACAATGCGAGGCACTGGCTATCGTGGCGAGTCAAACGCTGCCTTTTATACAGGCCACGCATGTTCCAAAAAAGACCGAGCTCCATAGTCTCCCAAAAAAAATAAAAAAACGTATATCAGAAAAGGCAATAAAGAAACCGGTGGCCGCCTTAGATTCAATTATTTCCACTCCATTACACACGGGGTATACGGTGACAACAGTGGTAGATATCAAGGGGAATATAAGTTGTGTAAGCCCAAGCTTGTGTTTTGCCCTAGGCTACACTTCGAAGGAGTTGCTAGGAGAAAATATTTTTAACTATGTTCATCCAGAAGACCGGAATAACGCTATTCACAACTTTTTACAGTTTGTCCAGGAAAAACCCTTTATATCTCGTTCTTATAGAATTAAACACAAGTCGGGCAACTGGAGATGGTTTGAAGGGTTAGCCAACGATTTGATAGCCAATACTGCTGTCCAAGGCATTGCTATAAAAGCCAGGGATATTACCGAAAAAATGGCATTAAAAGCTGCGGAAGAAAAGTTCCGGCTGCTTTTTGACCATAGCCCCTTACCTAAATATGTTTATGACATTGATTCCCTGAAGATCCTCGATGTCAACGAGGCTATGATCTCGCTTTATGGTTACAGTAGGGAGGAACTGTTGGCAATGACCATAAAAGATATCAGACCGCTAAAGGAGCTTGATAAATTAATGGCAGGGCTACAAGTTAAACCACAAAAGGAAAGCCCTTTTAATTATGGAATATATACCCACCAAAAGAAAAATGGCGACTTGGTACTCGTAGAAGTTACCGGCCGTTATTTACCATATAACAACCAAAATTGTTTGATGGTGGCATGCAAGGATGTCACGGAACAAATTGCAGCAGAGGAAAAAATAAAAAAATCCAACGAGCGTTTCCAAATTATAAGCCAGACTACCAAGGATTTTATCTGGGATTGGGACAAAATAAATAATACCTTATATTATAGCGAGGCCTATAAAACCTTGTTTGGCTATAAAAAGCATAGCGGTTCTGGGAATTCTTGGCACATTCATATTCATCCGGAAGATGAAAAAACAGTCAAAGATTCCATTGAACAGGCTTTCAATGACCCCAAATGCGATACATGGGAGGCAGAATACCGCTTTAAAAAAGCGAATGGGGAATATGCCTATGTTCAAGACAAGGGAGTTATCATTAGAAATAAAGAAGGCGATGCAATTCGAATGGTAGGAGTAATGTCTGATATTACCTATTGCAAAAACCATGAAAACTCCTTAAGGAAACTCAACCAAGAACTAAGGGAATACGCGCTGAGTATCGAACATCAAAATAAGATCTTCCGAGATATTGCTTGGACCCAATCGCATGTGGTCAGGGCCCCGGTAGCACGACTAATGGGAATAATAGACTTGTTTAAAAACGATATGTTGGATACTGGGGAAAAAGAAGAGATGTTAGACCATATTCTTGCTGCCTGCCAGGAAATAGATCTTATAATTAATGATATTGTCGAAAAATCCAACTCCGTTATCGATATGGAAAAGTTATCCTGCCCAATTAAATTTTAGGAGTAATAACTTCATCCATGTTACTGGCATCCGTACCTTGTTTTTGCTTTTCAATAAAGAACACCTTTTATATCAATATTTGGAGATCGTTGCTCTTTTGCAAAGCCAGTGTCAAGCCAACCTTGTTATCACCTTGACCAAAAGGATTACATCTTATAAAGGATACAAGAACATAAAAATGCCATAATTGCCGGTCAAATTTGGATCATTTCCCCCCTTTTGGGCAATTACCTTTGAGAAGGCTACCATACGGTTTATCTGTATTATAAATATTGGAATCAATATTATTACCAATGTAGGCTAGAAAAAAAGAATAAGAAATTAAAACCGAGAATTCCTTTTTTAGTAGCTTGTAGCTTTTAAGATGGCCTTATGATCTGATTGTTTATAAGTATAAAATCGGATATTGAACAACAGCTTACCTATACAAATATATAAGGAGTAGTTATGGAAATAGATATAAAAAGGTTTAGTGAACTAAATACGGATGAACTGTATGATATCTTGCAATTGAGGTCCGAAGTTTTTGTGGTAGAACAAGATTGCGTATATCAGGATCTGGACGGGAAGGATAAAAAGGCCCTACATATTATAGGGCGTAAAAATGATGTCATCGTAGCGTATACCCGTGTATTTAAGGCTGGAGAATATTTTGAAGAAGCCAGTATTGGTAGGGTAGTGGTTAGGAAGAATCAACGTTCTTTTGGATACGGGGAAGTAATTATGAAGGCCTCTATTAAAGCCATAGAAACTTCCTTTGACACCAAAACCATCAGAATTTCTGCCCAGCAATATTTGATGAAATTTTATAGTTCCTTGGGCTTTCAAGTTTTTGGCGAAGGCTATTTGGAAGACGGAATTCCACATATAGGAATGATAAAAAAATAGCCCTCATTTATTCGACAGGGAATAATTAAAGGGCTAATACAATATCTTATTGTTTTATCGCCCAGAAAAAATAGTTGGGCTAGAATGTGTACAATTAGGGGAAATGCGGAAATTTACTAAATTTTGATAGGCGTTTTATCGCTTAAATTGATATCCTCGAGCATATTATCGGTAAACTTGTAATGGCCTTTGGTAGTAATGATTTTAAAATGATTAGATTTCATACGGCTCAGCGTGTCTAAAAACAACCATTTAGATTTTAAAAGAAGTGGTCGGTTTGATTTTAAACTAATCTCAAAATAATACTTTTTACCATTTTTAGTGGCCACTATGTCCGGCGTTATTTTCGTGTCACTGCCCTTTTTTAAATAGGATTTAGGAATATCATAACCTTCTAAATCTGCTCTAATCTTCTCAAAACCGTGCGCTTCTAAATGCGTTATCGATTTTTTTAAGAATGCCGCGTTTTCTTCTCTTTCTACTTGTACCATTGATTGTTTTTTAGTGAACTTCTAATTTAATTAAATTTACGTCCAATTCCTAATTTAACAGATTCATTAACAACACTTTAGTATCTGGTTTTAATTTTAGCAGGAAAGCAGTTTCTCGGATACCTTGCCAGTAGTCTTCCATAAAAGGATGTGGCTAAGGGCCTTAGGATATTAGCAGTTATTATCTTGAACAAGTACCACAAGTTTTACCTTGTTTTTACGCTATAAAGCGCCCAATTGTGGTAGGTGGAAAAAAGCTGCTATTTTTTATAGAGGTCTTCCTGTATATATTAGCACGTATGGCAGCTGCTCCTACAATTAAAGAAAGCAGGTAAAAAGCATATCTAAAGGGCAATTTCTGCAATTAAAGTCTCTTTTGCCATCGATTATCATTTAATTTCCTATTTTTCAGAAAAGGAAATCGCTTTAAAAACAATACACTTTAAAATAAGGAAAATGACTAAAAAACAAATTTACATTGGGGTACTAGGGCTTTTTTTAGGCTTTTTTATGTCCTGTAAAACTGAAATCAATAAAGAAGACGATACCTTGAACAAGCTCATTGGGGAGGTAAAGGAAAATTTTGCCCCGGATAAAAGGGTGGCCCTATTTGACATTTCTTTTTCGGAGAACAAGGACGGAATTATTCTTAAAGGAGAATCTGATATGGCCGCCGCCGTGGATGCTCTTAAACAAAAATTAGACGCCAATAATATAAGGTATATAGATAGTGTTCAGCATTTACCTGCTATTTCTTTAGCAGAAAAACAAGGACTTATAACCATTTCGGTGGCTAATTTAAGGGGGAAAGCGGCTCATTCTTCAGAATTGGTTACTCAGGCCACTTTGGGAACGCCCGTTAAAATTTTAAAAAATGAAGGCGATTGGTTATTGGTTCAGACTCCAGATAATTATTTGTCCTGGGTAGATAGAGGGGGAGTTAAAGGGGTATTGCCAGCAGAATTTTCAAGGTGGAAATCGGCCAAAAAAATTATTTTTCTGTCTACCATCGGTCATGCCTATACCGAAGCAGACGTAAATTCTCAGGTGGTTTCCGATATGGTGGCCGGGGCAATACTAGAATTTCTAGGCGAAGAAAAGGGGTTCTTTAAAGTACAATTTCCCGATGGGAGAGAGGCTTTTGTAAATAAAAAAGAAGCTATGGAGTACGATAGGTGGTTAGACCGTCTAGATCCAAGCCAGGAATCCTTGGTCAATACTGCTAAAAGCTTGATGGGGGTACCATATCTATGGGGAGGAACATCGACCAAAGGGGTCGATTGCAGTGGCTTTACCAAGAGTATTTATTTTTTAAATGGGATTGTTTTACCAAGGGATGCCTCCCAACAAATACATACCGGGAAACAAGTAGATGCTGAAAAGGATTTTGACAAATTAGTGCCTGGCGATTTATTGTTTTTTGGAAAACCAGCGACCGATACTACCAAAGAGCGCGTAATTCACGTGGGAATGTGGATCGGGAACAATGAATTTATCCACTCGGCCGGAAGGGTACATATTAGCAGTATGGACAAGGATGCGCCCAATTACGACGCCTATAATTACAACCGTTATTTACGATCTAACAGATACCTAAATGAAGCCAAGGACGGCTTAATAGAATTAGTAAAAACTCCGGTCTTTAAAGATTAAAAGAAAGTAGTAAATCCATTCTTTCTTTTAAATCAATTTAAAGGGAGAATGGATTTTTTAGATATTGCACCCTTATTGTAGCCCTACAAAATCGGGTAGGGTAGTACCCTCCTTATAAAAATACTGTTTTACCGGTCTTGACAGATTCATCGGCGGCCAAAACAATTTTTAAACTATTGACGGCATCCTGTAAATGTGCCGACACGTCTATATCTTCACGGATGGCCTTTAACAAATACTCTTGTTCCAATAAGCAGAGTCCATCGTGATCGGGTTCGTCTGCCGTAGGAACGACTTCATCTTTTTTTACAAATTCTCCCTGTTCATTTAATTCGCTATGATGTAGATTAAGGCTATTGGTTTTGGTATGCCCTTCAATATCTTGGGAGGCACCTTTGGCCTGGTCTACTATAGAAACCGATCCTTTAGGACCAATGACATCCTTAATAAACACGGCCGTTTCACTCATCATAGGGCCCCATCCGGCTTCGTACCATCCTACAGATCCATCTTTAAAACGCACCTGTAATTGTCCATAATTATACATAGATGAGCCTATCTCCTCACTTAAATTAACGCCTATGGCACTTACACTAATGGGGTAAGATTGGGTCATTAGACACATAATATCTACATAATGCACCCCGCAGTCAACGATGGGCGACATAGAATGCATCAATTGTTTGTGGGTATACCATTTATCGCCAGAACTTTGTTGGTTAAGGTTCATACGCATCACCAAGGGTTTCCCCAATCCACGTGCCATTTCAACAAATTTTGTCCATGAAGGATGTACCCTTAGGATATATCCGACTACCATTTTTAGGTTTCTTTCTATGGCCAAGGCCACCAATTCCTGGGCTTCCTCTACGGTGAGGGCCAAGGGTTTCTCTACAAAAACATGAGCTCCCGCTTCCAAACTTTTTCGAACATATTGGGCATGGGTATCCGGATAGGTATTAATAGATACCACATCGGGTTTTGTAGTTTCCAAGGCCGTGCTAAAATCGGCAAAGGTAGCTAAGCCGCCCAATTCCTTGGAGAGCCTTTCCCTGCTTTCCGGTTTTCGGCTTACCAAACCAACAATATCAAAATCTGGCAGCTGGTGATAGGCCCTGGCATGGGAAACACCCATGTTTCCGCAACCTACTACCAATGTTTTTAAAGTTTTCATGCGTTTTCTTTTAAATATTCAACGGATTCCACCTGCAAATTAAGAAAAGAAACCAAATTTAAAGAACCCTTTTTGGCCTCCTAGGCAATAAGTGAAAATTAGAAGGCTTTGGTCCTTCGTTTATGCGCTGCTCTTAAATTAAAATGAATACAATTTTCTATATGGGGCGGCCCACATTTTTAAGGGATAATATGTAGGAAATAATTTCAATTCAAGGACACTTCTTCAATAAAACTGAAATCTATGGTCGTTGCGAATGCTATTTTTATTTATTTGTTTGCAGAAAGGTAGGAGTACAGTGGTTTAGAAAATTCGGACTTATCTTTACCCAAGGAATCTTATCGCCAATGGGGGTGGGCGAAGTTATCATTATGGTGACCAATTCCCTTTTTGTATTATTTATTTTCTGGTACCTCACCTATTTTCTGAATCAAAAGAAAATATATTTTAAGGTATAAGCGCTACTTTAGGAGGAATCACAGATTGATATACCTTCTTAATTAACGCAATATTTCCCGGTATTTGGCGGCATCGTTTAATAGGGCGGTAGCGGCCATGATTGCCTCATCATTTTTTAGGAGATATTCGTAAAGTCCTTCTCTATAAAAGTATCTTTTAAGGATTTCATCCTCTAAATTTTTATGGATTTCCTTTTTATAGGTATCCAGGGCCGAAACTTTGCTTTTATCCATTTCTAGTAAAAGGGTTTTGTAGGCCTCCTTTACCGAGCCGTTAAACAAGGAGCTATCTTGGTTGGCCATGGCATTCTTTAAAGCTTTTTCAGCTTTGGTTTCAAAGGTAAATCCACTTTTAAGGACATAACTTTTAAAGGCATTGAACTGGGCTTCCCCAAACTTAAAGTCGGCTAAATTTTCCAAGGTATTGTTGTAATAATAATCGGTAGCATAATCAAAGATCATATGGTCCGATAAAAGGGCTTGGGTGAGGGAATTTGTTTTTGCCGTGGCAATTTCTATATCGGGCAATACCCCTCCGCCATCTTGTACTTTACGGCCGTTTCTGGTGGTAAAATCGTTATATTGAGTGTTTCGGACGGCATTCCCCTCTTCATCTCGGTTCCAATAATCCAGTGATTGTATACACCTTCCCGAAGCGGTATAATAGCGAGATATGGTAACTTTTAATTGGGTGCCATAGGTTAATTTTAAGGGGCGTTGTACCAAACCTTTCCCAAAACTACGGGCGCCTATAATAACGGCCCTGTCCAGATCCTGCAAACTGCCCGAAACAATTTCACTGGCCGATGCACTTCTTCCGTTAACCAATACTACCAAAGGTATTTCGGTATCCTCGGGCTGATTTTTAGTGCGGTATTCCCTATTGAATTTTTTTACTTTGGATTTTGTAGTCACCACCAGTTCTCCTTTGGGGATAAAAAGGTTGGTCACGTTTATGGCCTCTGTCAATAGGCCACCTGGATTCCCCCTTAAGTCGAGTACAATTTTTTGAGCCCCTTCATTTTTAAGATCCCTAAGGGCTTCCTTGGTTTGTTTGGAAGCTTTTTGGTTAAATTTTGCCAAAACGATATATCCGGTTTTGTCATCGATCATTTTATAAAAGGGGACGGCATCAACCTCTATGGCTTCTCTGGTAAGGGTGGTCGTTTTTAGGGTTCCCTGTCTGCTATAAACAACTGTTATACTGGTGTTGTTGGCACCTTTTAAAAGCTCTCCCGCATCATCTTTAAAACTGGATAGTTCTATGTCTCCGATCTTGATTATTTCGTCCCCGGCCTTTAATCCGGCCTTGTCTGCCGGATATCCTTTATAGGGTTCCATAATGACAATCTTGCCCTTTTGGCTACGAACCAGGGCACCGATCCCCGAATATTCGCCCGTATTATTAATTCTAAAAGATTCTACATCCTGCTCATTTAAGAACTTGGTGTAGGGATCTAGGTCTTCCAACATGTTTTTTATGGCGGTATCCATCAACTCAGCGGGATTTGTCTCGTCCACGTAGTTCATGTTCAGCTCTTTAAATAGGGTCGTAAAAATTTCGATTTGTTTGGCAATCTCAAAAAAATCGCCTCTAAAACTACTTGCGGTAACTATAAAAACAAGGGCTACTACCGGAATTAGCACCTGTTTTTTAAAATTTATTTTCATCTGCCTTACTTTTATAGATCTTTAAAAACGCCAAATTTCGAAGAATGCCCCTTTATGGAAATATGAACTATAAGAAAGCTAGCGGCCAACGACATATAGTGTGTTGTTATAAGGTAAAAGAAAATATCTTAGGCCTTATTTCCCGAGCTTGGATTTACCGAGTTCCGCAGAAAATTTCTGGATTAAAAGAACCATCGTTTCCGTTATTTTTTCCTGGGTGGGCATTTCCTTCCCAATATATAAAAACATTAACGCATAGTTGCCCTCTATGTTGTTAAAAAGAAGGGGTTTATTTAAGCGATATGCCTCGCGTAGCAGTCTTTTTATACGATTTCGGGCAACAGCACTTTTAAAGTTCCGTTTGGAAGCCGTAACGCCTGCTTGTACCCGTACTTCTTCGGGAAGGGCGGTTTCTAAATAAAATAACTTAATGGGATATTTAGAAATACCCTGGCCTTCGCTAAAAAGGCGTTCAATAAGTTTTTTGCTTTTAAGCTTTTCTTTTTTCGGGAATGTAAATGACATAGAAGCGCAAAAGTATAAATAATATTCTCAGCATTTATCGTTCCCGAGCATCAACTTAAAAAAACTAAGGGCTTGGAAAACTCCTTATATGAAGGGATTGTTCAAATTTATAGGGGTATGGTATACATATTAAGAAGCCATAGTAGCAATGAAACCCTAAGATGCCCTATTTCGGTGGTAATGGAGAAAAAAAAATCCGTTTAAAAAACCAAGGAATTGGTCTTCTAAACGGATTTTAAAATAGCCTTTAGGATTTATTCCTGTGGCTGATAAACGTTGTTTTCCTCATTGACGTCTGCCATCAATTGAGAAGGATCTATCACCACGGCCTTAATATTGTCCAACGGTGTTTCTAGAACAAAATCATATTCCGGTTGTGCCCAAGGCCAGTCATTTAAAACCGTTCTTTTTAAGGTAGGATATGGATTTTCTTTTTCGCCGTACATCATTCGCAATGGGGCATAAAAAGTTTCTTGAGTTCCGTCGTTGTACAATACCAAAATATCTATAGGCATTGGCATAGCGCCGATACGCTCTAGGGTAACTACGGTTTTCTCTCCTTTGGCCGCCACCTCTTTAATGCCGTAATCTATGGTATTCGTAGTTTGCGTCCAATCGGTCAGGTACCAATCTAGATGCATCCCAGAAACCTTTTCGGCCGTTCTTTTTATATCATTGGGAGTAGGGTGCTTAAATTTAAAGTCCTCGTAATATTTTCTCAAGGTCTCCATTAATTTATCCTGCCCTATAACATAGCCTAATTGCGATAAAAAGATAGCTCCTTTGCTATAGGCAGCAACGCCATAGGCAAAATTTAAATCGTATCTGTCAGAATGGGTAGTCTGTGGTTGTTCCTTTCCCGAAGCGACCAAATTATAGTATCCTTTATAGCTGTTTTCAAAAGGATTTTGTTTGTTCTGGTCCATTATTTGGTTCATGCAAAGGCTAGAAATAAAGGAAGTAAAACCTTCATCCATCCATTCGTGTTTAGATTCGTTGGTTGCCAAGATATGCTGAAACCAAGAGTGGGCCAACTCGTGTACCATGACTCCTACTAGGCTTCCAAAACTTCTGCCTCCGGTAATTAGGGTACTCATGGCATATTCCATACCGCCGTCGCCCCCTTGGATAACGGAGTATTGATCATAGGGATATTTTCCTATATTGTTATTGAAAAACTTCATGGCTTCGGCCGTTTTTGGCTGAAGTTTTTTCCAGTTTTCTAAGATTTCCTTATCATCTTTATATAAGAAATGTAATAAGGGACCATCTTCTACCTGTAAGGTATCATGAATATAGTCTGGATCTGCCGCCCACATAAAATCGTGCACCATAGGGGCTTTAAAGTGCCAAGTAAGGGTTTTTCCTCTGGGTCGCTTTACTTTTGTTCCAGGAGCCTCATAACCATGGCCTATTTCCTGAGGGTTTTGTAAATATCCGCTACCACCGACAACATATTTCTTGTCTATGGTCAGTTTTACATCAAAATCGCCCCAAACTCCGTGGAATTCGCGCCCTATATAAGGGTAGGCATGCCAACCTTCAAAATCGTATTCTGCCATTTTAGGATACCACTGGCTCATAGAAAGGGCAACCCCTTCACTACTGTTTCTTCCGGCACGACGTACTTGCTCGGGAACCTGCCCGTTAAAGGTCATATCAAAAGTAGTTTTCCCGCCAGCAGGAATTGGTTTTGCCAAGTTTACCACTAATATAGTGCCCTCTTCGGTAAAGGATACTTTTTCACCGTCTTGCGTTAAATCCGTTACCCGTAGGTATCCGATCTTATCGGGCGTTAAACCGGCGATCCTACTTTTGCCGTCCACAAACATCCTGCCATCTGGATCTTTTATGCTTTGTAATCGCATATCCATTTCGCTGCCAGGTTGAAAGGCATTGAAAAAAAGATGGTAAAACACCCGATCTATCTCATCGGGCGAATTATTGGTATATACTAATTTCTGTGTTCCACTGTATTGGTAATTCTTCACGTCCATAGCCACTTCCATGGTATAATCTACGTGTTGTTGCCAATAGGTATGGTTGCTTTGTGCCTCTAGGGTAGTGGTTAACCCCAGGATAGCGACAATCATGCCTATAAATAAGCCTTTGTGATACTTCATGCCGATATTATAATTTAATTTTTCCTTTTGCTACCTGCTCTGCCATAATAAGAGCGTTGTAAGCATTTACCATTTTACCAGATTTAGAGATGTTCTGGAATTCTGTCGCTTTAGACTCCTCTCCAGATACCAATACTTTGGTAGTGGTGGTAAGACCAGATTGCATTAATATTTGCTTAACCTGTGGGGCCTTTAAGTTTGGATAGTAACTCCAAACAAGAGCTGCTACACCAGCTACTGCCGGGGCGGCCATAGAAGTGCCTCCCATAAATTTATATTCGTTATTTGGCATGGTAGAATATATTTTTGCTCCAGGTGCAAAAAGATCAACATTTATCTTGCCGTAATTAGAAAAACTAGCGACCATTTCTGATCCGTATTTGCTTTCCAAGGCACCAACAGTAATAACGTTATCGGCCATTTCTGGACCATTGTTAATTTGGTCGTTAGGGAAATTAGGATTGTTGGGATCGTCTAAATCCTTCCCGTCATTTCCGGCGGCATGTATAAAAAGCACATCGTTTTCCGCCGCGTATTTAATGGCATCGTAAACCCATTGTGCGTTCGGAGAAAAAGGCTTTCCAAAACTTCCGTTAATAATTTTTGCTCCGTTATCTACGGCATATCTGATTCCCAATGCAATGTCTTTGTCGTATTCGTCTCCATTGGGAACCGCACGGATACTCATCAATGCCACATTGTTGGCTACACCATTAGCTCCCAAACCGTTATTGCGTTCTGCAGCAATAATTCCGGCTACGTGGGTACCGTGGCTTTCATCGTCTCTTCTGATATGCGGGTTCCCGTTTCCGTAATTGGTATCGGCAATATCATAAGGATCATCCCCTACAATCTCCCTTCCGTTAAAGTCAACGTTTAGGTTGTAGTTAAGTTGGTCCGTAAAGTAAGAGATAGCACCATTAAGCTCTTCCTTTACATCGGCAATGCTACCGGCCATGCTCAACATTTGCGATAAGATACCTACGTTCTGAAGCATTTCTTCCTTTTCGGTTTCTATAGCAGCCAAATCTTCTTTGGTATAGATGTCCTTGCCCAATACTTCTTGTACGGCAGCATCGGCATTAGTCACCGCCTGCATTATTTGCTCGTAACGTTCCTTGTTCTGCATGGCTTTATTACGATCTGCCTCCAATTTTGCCTTGGCCTTGGCAAGAGTCGCAGGATCGCCCATATTACGGCTTACCATTCTGGTCATTTCTAGCTGTTCGTCATAAGACTCTCCCAAGAAATTATACCCGTGGATATCATCAATATACCCGTTGTTGTCGTCGTCTATGCCGTTGCCAGGGATTTCGTCCTCATTGGTCCAAAGAACGTTTACCAAATCTTCGTGCTTTAAATCCATTCCAGCATCAAGGACGGCCACGATTATTTTTTCACCTTTTTTGTTGGCAATTAGTTCTGCATATGCCTTATCAACACTCATACCCGGGATGGTATCGGTCAATAAATTGGCATGACCCCAGTGTTGTTTTTGAGCCTCCGTTAAGGGCGTAACTTTTAAAGGTAAAGTATCAATGTTTTCAATAGGGGTAGATACCAGAGCGGTACTGCCACAACCCATCAAAAACAAAGAAGCCGAAAGGGCTGCAAACGCGTTGTTTAATTTAATTGTCATATGATTGTAATGTTAAGTTAGATAATTTTTAAAATTTATTTCTTTACGATATAGTTGTATAGGTTTCCATTCTCCTGTCACCAACAAAAGGCGAAACCTTTTAGGATGGCGATAAACGGTTAAGTAGTCCTGAGGTAATAGGAGTTTTATAAATATTCTGTGATGTCTTAGTAATATATACGGTTGCCAAAGGTCCTTTTTCAATTCGATTGGGAAAAAGAGATTTTGTAGTACAAGCATTCCTAGGGGGTACCGTATTATAGAACCCTAGAAGCATTAAATCACAAAAGGAAGCAAGGAAAAAGAATTTGCTACAACCCATATTATAGAAAAAGATTGTTAAAGGTATGAATTTCTTTTAACCGAACTCCTTTTTCGGTATGTTGTAAGGTACAAAGCTCGTTGTGGGCATCGTGTTCAAAGAACAACAGGTATTCATGGTCCACTGCCGTGTTTAAGAAGCTGTCTTTTTCCTGAAGGGTGAGTAGGGGACGGGTATCGTACCCCATCACATAAGGTAGGGGAATGTGCCCTACGGTCGGAATCAGATCGGCGACAAAAACCAAGGTTTTTCCCTGGTATCGGATATGGGGCAACATTTGCTTTTCGGTATGGCCGTCTATAAAAAGGATATCGAAATTCAATTCGGAATTTTTTTTAAAAGAAGCTTTCCCTCTGTCAATAAACTTCAGTTGGCCACTTTCCTGCATCGGTAAAAGGTTTTCTTCTAAAAAAGACGCTTTTTCGCGGGCATTGGGGGTTATGGCCCAGTTCCAATGCGCTTCATTGGTCCAATAGGTAGCATTCTTAAAGGCCGGTTCATAACCGGTTTTATCCTTGTTCCACTGCACACTGCCCCCGCAATGGTCAAAATGTAAATGGGTCATGAACACATCGGTGATGTCGTCTCGGTGAAAGCCTAGTTTTTGTAAGGAACTGTCCAAGGTAAAATTTCCCCACCGATAGTAATAGCCGAAAAACTTCTCTGATTGTTTGTTGCCCATACCGGTATCAATTAAGATCAAACGGTTGCCATCCTCTATTAACAGACACCTTGCGGCAATATCAATCATATTATTAGGGTCTGCGGGGTTGGTGCGGTTCCAAATAGATTTTGGTACTACACCGAACATGGCGCCGCCGTCCAATTTAAAATTTCCAGTCTCTATGGGGTGTAATTTCATACAATATTTACATTTCCGTAAACTTTACGCAAAATAACAAAAGCATTGAGCTTTGTGAAAAGGAAATACTTTATTAGTTGTTTTTTAACACTTTGTATCGAACTTTAATAAAATAGGTCATTCCAGGTAAATAACCTTCTCATTTGCGCTTATGCTATCCTTGTAATGGAAGGGACGTTTGTATCCGGTTTCCCCTACGATTAATACAGGAAGGATATCCCGGTGTTTGCCGTGTTTTTTCACCCACTCCCTTGTGGTACAGTCGCTAGCCACGTCTACGGTATGCTCTTTAAATTCGTTGGCAGATATTTTATAGGCCCAAGGGGCCATATCGGTTTTACTGGCAAACATGGAGGAGGCACCCATAGGGTCCAAAAGGTCTAAACCTGCCCCGTCTTCGCCAGCCGATATCAGCACTATTTTATGAGGGATATAAAAAGAATTGTTTGCCAATTGAGCGGCAAGCAGATTAATTTCGCTATTTCCGGTCAAGGCTATAAAGGTGTTTTTGTTGAGGGCATTGGCCATCTCAAAAGTATCCTCTTTTAGTCCATTCCCGTGTATGGTGGTGACCCCTTGCTCTTTGGCTTCGTGAACGAGGTGTTTGTTAGCATCTATCAGGACCACTTCGTTGTGTTCCTGAAGCTGTTTGGCAATATACAGCCCTAAGGGGTTGGCACCTAAGATCAGGTATCCTTTTCGTGCATCCTGCATTACCAATTCCCCTCTTTTTCTTAACCAATTGGTGGTCCATGTAAGAAGAAAGGGGACGGTCAGGGTGGTAGAAATGGCCATAAATACAAGGATCGAAAATATCTCTGTGGAGATGATTCCCATTTGAAGGCCTATTCCTGCTATTATTATTTCTACGGCCCCTCTACCGTTCATTCCGGTGCCTATAGTAACCCCTTCCCTCCATCCATGACCACTGGGCAAATAAAACAATGCCGTCCCCGCAATTTTACCTATTACGGCCCCTGCAATAATCAGGATCAATAGCAATAAGTTTGTCTGAAAGACCTCCAAGCTAACATTAAAACCGGCCGTAACAAAGAATATAGGGGCTAGAAAACCAATGGAAACATCATGGAAAACGCCGGTAACGTCTTTGAACACCTGTCGGGAAAAAACCCCGTCGCGAATATAGAGTCCCGCCATAAATGCACCCAAAATCCCGTGAAGTCCGGCGAGCTCTGCCAGTTCGGAAAAACCGAGAACAATGATGACCATTATGGTAAAATGGACAGTGCGGTTTATAGTTTTTGACTTGGAGAGTAACTTGCCCACTACGGGAAAAAAATAGATGCCGATCAGGGCAGAAAAAGCGAAGAAGATCATGGCTTTTCCGGCCACCCAGCTCAGGCTAGCCGCGTTTACGCTACCGACGTCAACATACCCAATGATTCCTGCAAAAATGATCAGGGCCAAGGTGTCCGATATCAGTGCCCCGGCCATTAGGACATAGGCAATCCTGGTATTTAAAAGTTTAAGGTCTACCAAGATACGGCTTTTTGTGGCCAGGGAAGTCACCCCTACCGCAATACCTACAAAAAGGGCGGCAATGTTGGTGCCGTCAAACAATATTATGGTATAATACCCCAGTACAAAAGGCACTACAAACCCTCCAATGGCTGCCAATAATCCTGGCCAAGAGGCTTTTCCTAAATCTTTAAAATTGATTTCCATTCCTATATAGGCCATCAGGAACAGAATACCTACCTCTGCCAAGGTATTGAGGGCCCCAGAGGTTTCCAGAACCCCAAAAAGCCCTGGCCCAAGGATGATACCGATCAATAATTCGCCAAGAATAGGAGGGAAACCCAAGCGTTTTGCCAATATGCCCCCAGCCCAGGCGGCAACTAGTACAAGTAGAAGATTTAATATTTGTAGTTCTGCCATAGGAGATTGGTTTTTAACACTCTAAGAAACTAAAAATACCTAAATATTGCCGAATGACAAAGCATGCCCAACAAATAGTTCGACCATCTTAGTGAAATTCCTTTTAAGAAGTAAGGTACCTAATTCGGGGTATTTCAAGGCTTTTTGGATAAAATTTAATATAAATCAACCAAGGTTTTTTCTATATCGGGCAATTTTTTTATTTTTTAAAACTTATATTGCTTCAAATTTTTTTATGGTAGAGCTTGCTGGAATTATTATACTTGGAATTATTGCCCAATGGGTAGCTTGGAAATTAAAGCTACCTGCTATTTTACCCTTAATTTTAATCGGATTATTGGTTGGTCCTATTGCCACCATGTTTACCGATGATAGCTCCAAACTAATAGAACCTATTTGGAACGGCACTAAAGGATTATTTCCCGGAGATAGCCTGTATTATTTTGTTTCCCTGGCCATTAGTATAATTTTATTCGAAGGAGGCCTTACGTTAAAACGATCGGAGGTGGCCAATGTGGGGCCTGTGATTACCAAACTTATTACCGTAGGGTCCTTAGTGACTTTTTTTGGCGCCGGCCTGGCCGCACATTTTATTTTTGGACTGAATTGGCAAATGTCCTTTCTGTTTTCTTCCCTGATCATTGTGACAGGGCCTACAGTAATTACCCCTATTTTAAGGAATATACCCCTAAAAAAAGACCTTTCGGCAGTGTTGAAATGGGAAGGGATCCTTATTGACCCCATTGGGGCCTTGGCGGCGGTATTGGTCTACGAATTTATTAGAGTAGGTGGAGGCGGGGACTATACGGTGACCGCTTTAATAGAGTTCGGGAAAATCTTGTTGTTCGGGTTTACCTTCGGATTTACCTTTGCCCATGCCTTGGTATTTGTGATTAAAAACAATTTTGTTCCCCATTATTTATTGAATGTGGTATCCTTATCTACCGTGCTTTTGGTGTTTGTAATGTCAGATGTATTCGCTCATGAATCGGGCCTATTGGCGGTGGTGATTATGGGAATGGTGATGGGTAACACCGATTTGCCAAATCTAAAGGAACTCTTGTATTTTAAGGAGAGCTTAAGCATTCTCTTAATTTCCATTTTATTCATTTTATTGGCGGCCAACATAAACCTAGCAGATTTAGAGCTAATCTATACTTGGAAGACCGTAGCTTTGTTTTGTAGCATCGTTTTTGTCATTCGTCCCTTGGGCGTATTTCTTAGTGCCACGAGGTCTAACCTAAGCTTTAGGGATAAACTGTTTATAGGATGGGTAGGGCCTAGGGGAATCGTTGCGGCGGGTATTGCTTCTTTATTTGGGTCTAAATTATTGGTACAAGGCGAGGCAGATGCACAATTTATAACCCCATTGGTCTTTATGATCGTTTTGGGAACCGTTTTGTTAAATGCAACCACGGCCAGACTTTTTGCTAAATTAATAGGGGTGTTTTTAAACAAGTCCGAGGGAATATTGATTATCGGGGCATCTAAAATTTCCAGACTTATTGGAAATTACCTTCAGGATAACAACCGCCACGTGGTGCTGATAGATAACAACCCAAACAATGTAAATAAGGCTAAAAGACAAGGCTTGGAGGCCATCGCGGCCAATATTTATGCCGATTCCATTACCGATAATATAGAGCTTAGTGATGTAGGTTATTTATTGGCGCTCACCGGGAATTCCGACATCAACAATTTTGCCATTAAACACTTTAAAAAGGAATATGGGGAGAACGGGGCCTATCGCTTAATTAATTCGAGCGAAATGAACGACCCGGAAAAGAACCCTAAAGAAGGCCTGTTTTCGCATACGGACGATTTTATTAACCTGACCGAAACTTCTAGGAAATATCCTAAGATCAATGAAATAGAGGTGAACAACAAGGAACATTACGATGGTCTTATAGAACTTTCCAAAGCCGATAAGGATATCGTGCCTTTATTTTTAAAAATGCCCGATGGCGAACTACGGATCATTTCGTCTTTTAGCAAGGAAATGGACGACATCACAGAAGGCTGTATATTGGTGTACCTAGGGAAGGAATTTGACTTAGAGGACGGTGTAAAAGAAGAGAAACCTAAGGAAATGGAGGTATAATCAATCGTAGGAAGGAGGTCGTTTCTCCTTCTTTGCCTGTCAACTTTTTAGCGAACGTTTAGGGGTTTGGGCGTTCCCTCCTGCGTCGGGCGGGCCCTTGGCTATATCCCTTGCTGCGCTGCGGGGATGCCGCCGCGGTCCCTAACGCAGCATTCAGTGAACAATAACCAATTAGCAATAAACAATGCTTAACAGTGGTCAATACTGTTCAGGCATGGACAATTGTGTTTACTGTTCACTGATTCATGTCCCTTAGACTGGATTGTTTCTTGAAAATGACTGCAGCCAAGGCATCGCTACAGCTTGCCCCTTACTACAAATGCAAATCATTGCATTTTTCGTGCGGTCCTCTTTGTTCTCTTTTCAATTTTCTTTTCTCTTTGATAATTGTTCACTGAAACCCGCGTTAGCTTTTGCAGCGGCATCCTTTTTTAAGGGGCCTTGGGCCGTTTAAAAAAGATATAGCGGAAAGAGCGACCCGTTAGGGGAACGCCCATAGAATTGTTATTCTCAGAAACAGTAGCGTCTTAGTCGTTAGGGCCACAAATAAGGGCTATTGGTAGACTTTTACCCAATCTATGATCATTTGTACCGGTAAATCCTCGGGGGACACAGCGCCCACCCAAGAACCGCCCAACTGCATGTCGAGCATAAAGTAAAAGGGCTGGTCAAAAGGCCATTGTGTGGCATCTACCCCCTCTAATTTGGGATAGGTAAACGTTTCCTTGCCGTTAAGGGTAAACACCAATTTATCTGGGAACCATTCCAGGCCATAAATATTGTATTTTTCTGGCCGTACCGCCGTTGTAGAAGAATGCGGAGGAACGGAATTTTGTTTTAGTTCTAAGGTATAGTAGGAGTGTATGGTCTGGTAAATCTTATCTTCGTAACTCAAGCGTTCCATGATATCGATTTCCCCGTTTCTGGGATATTTCCCGTATTTGGGCTGGTCTGCCAACATCCAAATGGCGGGCCAAGCACCTTGTGCGCTCTCTAATTTGGCGCGGACTTCGATCTTCCCGTATTGAAAGGCAAATTTTCCCTTGGTTGAAACGCCACCGGTTAAAAAAGGAACGGTATCCCTGCTGCGGTCCGGATTAACGATCCCGCGTAGGTATAATTTCCCGTTCTTTACCTGATACACATCTTCGTGATCGGACATATAATTGGACCAATCTGGGGTACCCCTTTCAATAATATTCCACTTGCCGGGGTCTAGAAAATCCTTTTTGTCAAAAGACTCTTCCCAAACCAATTGCCAACCATCGGTACTGTTTGGAGCGGGAGTTTTTAAGGAACTACAACCGCTGAGGATACAAAAAGCCCATAAGCATAGACCTATTATTTGGAGGGTATACTTATGGGCCGCAGTCATTAGTCGTTCAGTTTTAAAACGGCCATGAACGCTTGCTGTGGGATCTCTACGTTCCCCACTTGACGCATACGTTTTTTACCTTTCTTTTGCTTTTCCAATAATTTACGCTTACGGGAAATATCACCTCCATAACACTTGGCGGTAACATCTTTACGCAAGGCTTTTATCGTTTCCCTGGAAATGATCTTCGCTCCAATAGCCGCTTGGATTGGAATATCGAACTGTTGCCTAGGGATCAGTTCTTTTAATTTCTCACACATTTTTTTACCGATATTGGCGGCATTGTCGGCATGGATCAAGGCAGAAAGTGCATCTACCGGCTGTGCATTCAAAAGAATATCTACACGCACCAATTTAGAGGTACGCATACCAATAGGAGAGTAGTCAAAAGAAGCATATCCCTTGGAAACTGTTTTTAGACGATCGTAAAAGTCAAAAACAATCTCGGCCAAGGGCATATCAAAATTGAGCTCTACCCTTTCTGGCGTTAAATAGGTCTGGTTCGTAATCTGTCCCCTTTTATCGATACAAAGAGACATTACGTTCCCTACAAAATCTGATTTTGTAATGATGGTAGCCTTAATATAAGGCTCCTCTACACGGTCTAATGTAGACGGATCGGGTAAATCTGACGGGTTGTTAACGATAAGGGCGTCTTCCGGATTTTTACGGGTAAAGGCGTGGTAACTAACGTTGGGTACGGTAGTAATAACCGTCATATCGAACTCGCGCTCCAAACGTTCCTGGATAATCTCCATGTGAAGCATTCCTAAGAAACCACAACGGAAACCAAAACCAAGGGCAGCACTACTTTCGGGTGCAAAAACCAAGGAAGCATCGTTTAATTGCAATTTCTCCATAGAAGAACGCAATTCTTCGTAATCCTCCGTATCTACAGGGTAAATACCGGCAAATACCATAGGTTTAACATCTTCAAATCCTCCAATGGCATTTTTGGTAGGGTTGGCAGCATCGGTAATGGTGTCACCTACTTTTACCTCGCGGGCGTCTTTGATACCGGTGATCAGATATCCTACATCTCCGGCTTTGATAACTTGTTTAGGATGTTGTGCCAATTTTAAGGTTCCTACCTCATCGGCGTAGTAATCCTTGTTGGTGGCAACAAATTTTATTTTCTGGCCTTTTTTAATTTCTCCGTTGATAACCCTAAAGTAGGTCTCAACCCCTCTGAACGGATTATAGACAGAATCGAAAACCAAGGCTTGTAAAGATTCGTCCGGATTGCCTTTAGGGGCAGGGATACGCTCTATAATAGCCGTTAAAATATCTTTGATTCCCAGTCCGGATTTGGCACTGGCAGGGATCACTTCTTCTCTAGAACAACCTAAAAGTTCTACGATATCATCGGTAACCTCTTCCGGATTGGCACTTGGTAAATCTACCTTGTTCAATACAGGAATAATTTCCAAATCGTTCTCTAAGGCCAAATAAAGGTTCGATATTGTCTGGGCCTGTATGCTCTGGGCCGCATCTACGATCAATAAGGCTCCTTCACAAGCCGCGATAGATCGGGAAACTTCATAGGAAAAATCTACGTGACCAGGAGTGTCAATTAGGTTTAAGATATATTTTTCACCTTCATGTTCGTAGTCCATTTGTATGGCATGACTCTTAATGGTAATACCGCGTTCCCGCTCCAAATCCATGCTATCTAATAGCTGATTTTGTTTTTCACGGTCGGTTACCGATCCGGTATATTCCAATAATCTATCGGCTAAGGTGCTTTTACCGTGATCAATATGTGCAATAATGCAAAAATTCCGTATGTTTTTCATCTATGCTGAATTATTTCAGTTCCATTTTTCAACGCCCGAGACACCAAGGGGTGCAATGGCATTAAAATCAACTGCAAATATAGGCTTTATCCATGATTTTTTTAGTAAAAAAGCAGTGCTCTTTTCTTGGAAGATAGCAAGGCTGGTAAAATAATTGTTCCAGATAGTGCCTAATCCTTTCTAATCTTTTAAATGAGGTAAATTATTGACAACGAATTACAGAAAAGGGCCTGTTTTCTTAAATTTATGTTATAATTTTAGATTGTTGGAAAAAAATCAACCCCCCCCCTAATTTGATATTTTCGTGAGACAACTATTTAAAAATTACGCGTTTTTGTGTCTGTTCTCATTCCCAATGTGGGGACAAGAATTCCAAATTTCGGGGGAGGTACGCCAAACAAATGGGCAAAATATTGCCTTTGCCAATCTTGTTCTATTACACGCTTCGGACAGTAGTTTTGTAACAGGAACTGCTTCGGATGAAAACGGATTCTTTGCTTTTAACAATATCGCCCCCAACGCCTATTTTTTACAGGCCAGTTATATTGGCAATTCTTCCCCTTTTCGGCGCATAGAGCTGACCTCAAATACAAGCTTGGAAACAATTTTTTTGGACAATGAGATTCAAGAGTTACACGAGGTGGTCGTCGTTTCCAATAAGCCCACGGTTGTAAAAAAGGTCGATCGTTTGGTGTTTAACATAGAAAACACAGCG
This sequence comes from Arenibacter nanhaiticus, assembly GCF_900141935.1. Lineage (GTDB taxonomy): Bacteria > Bacteroidota > Bacteroidia > Flavobacteriales > Flavobacteriaceae > Arenibacter > Arenibacter nanhaiticus. The sequence goes on from NZ_FQYX01000034.1 coordinate 22,859, forward strand.
CTTTCAGAATCCGATATTTGGGAGGTTCTTAAAAACACCCCGAGTGTATTTGTGATGAACGAAAAGATTACCGTTAAGGGAGAAAGCGGGGTGCAGATTTATATCAATGACAAAAGGGTACAGCTTCCCCAAAGCGATGTGTTACAGCTTTTAAGCGGTACGGGGGCTAGCGCAGTACAAGCGATAGAGGTAATTAGCGCCCCACCGGCAAAGTACGATGCCGAAGGTGGGGCTATTATCAATATTAAAATGAAGAAAAATCTGGTCTCAGGGTATAATGGAGCCGTATTTAACCGCTATGAACAAGGGGTTTTTCCGCAACAAATGCTGGGAACCAACCATTATTTTAAGGGAAAAAAGCTGGAAACTTCCTTCAATTATAGCTTTGGCCAGGAAAAGTTTTTAACCCGCTATACCGATGTCACTTATTTTATGGACCAAGGAAATGTACGGGAAACATGGACCTCCTATTTAGAGTCCATTGATAAGCGCAAGAAACATACCGCCAGCGTATTTTTGGATTATCCCTTGGATGACAACAATACGCTGGCTTTTTCTTCCATCGCTTCGCTAAGGCCTTTAGGAAATGCCAGGGATTTTTCCGATACTAGGATCCAAGAGCAAGACACGCCTAATGGCAGCGGATTTTACACCAATATCGATTCCGAATCCGAAGGGGTCAACACGGCTTTTTATCTAGATTATATACGAAAGCTGAACCCAGAAGGGGCGCGGCTAAGCTTTAATTCCCATCTTACTTATTATCAATACGAGAGAGAGCAGTTGTTATCAACCGATTTCTATGATAACAATAGGCGTGTTGCCAATGAGAACGACTTTTCTACGACCAATGATCAGCAGACTAATTTATATAGCCTACAAACAGATTACCAATCGCCCATAGGGGAAAAAAGCACCTTGGAAACCGGTCTAAAATATGCCCTTATTAATTCCGAAAGCCGTATTGACCAGGTGGGATTCGACCGAGATCAACCCGGAATAGATCCTACCGAGAAGGGTGTTTTTCTATACGACGAACATATATGGGCAGCCTACGCCAGCTTTCAAACCCAAGGCGAAAAATGGTCCCTTAAAAGTGGTCTAAGGGCAGAATACACCGAGACAACGAGCAATTTTAGTCAGTTGAACAAAAAGGTAAAAAAGGATTATTTAGAATTGTTTCCTAGCCTTTATTTGCGGTTTGCACCGCACGATAATCACCAGTGGGGGTTGAGTGTAAAAAGGAGTATTGCCAGACCTAGCTACGATAAGGTAAATCCGTTTCAGGTCTTTCAGTCCAATAATTCTGTGGTAGAGGGAAATATGGACTTGCAGCCTTCGTTTAAACATTCGGCGATTTTCTCCTATACCTATCAGAGCGATTATACCTTTGAATTGTTTTATCGCTATCACACCAATATTATAAGGTTGCTTACTTTTCAGGACAATGAGTACGAATTGCTGAGATTTAGGACCAGCAACGTAGATAGGGAATTGGCTTACGGCTCAGATTTTATCTATAATAAAGGAGTGGCAAAATTCTGGGACACCTATTTTTTGGCTTCCTATTTTTATAGTGCCGAGCGGTTTGTAGATCTGGATTCACAGCAGAAAATAGATCAAGGCCTATGGACGCTTTTGGTAAAGTGGAACAATAATTTTTCCTTGCTCAAGGATAAGTCCCTCAGCGGCAATATTAATTTTATGTACGTGTCTCCCATTATCAGGGGAAATTCTAGACAGGAGAAGTATAACGAATGGGAGATATCTCTTAAAAAGACCGTTTTTGGGAAAAGAGGTATCTTAAGTATGGGTCTTACAGATGTATTTAAGCAATTTAATCTACGGAATACCCGTAAGTATGGCAACCAGTATAATACGTCTGTATACCGACCAGATGGGCGAATTTTCTCCCTGGGATTCCGTTATAAATTTGGGAATCTTGGTATAAAAGATAACTACCGCTCCAAGAATGTAGAGGAACGAAACCGACTGTGATATACTAGAGAAAACGGTTACAACAAAGGCTCCAGAGCCTAGAACACTATATAAGGAAGGACTTAAAGGCCACCATGTATAGTTCCCACAACTTCTTTTATTCAAAAGAAACATAGCTGTCCTTGGCAGCGGTCAGGCCAACCTTGCACAATACAAATGCCGTAAAGACCAATAAACCGAGGGGATAGTACCAAGTGTCGGCAAGGCTGAACAGGGCGCCAAAAACCGGCGGGCCACAGGCAGCAATGATATAGCCAACGGTTTGGGACATGCCCGAAAGTTCTGCCGATTCCGAGGTTTGCCTTGTCCTTAGGACCATAAACATCATCGCTAGGGTAAAGGCCAAGCCAAGGGCTATCCCGATACTTATTACCGATGGGATAATAAAGGTAGTTTTTCCAAGGATTATGCCGGCTAGGCCAAAAAGCAGTAATCCGAAAGTAACCCATACCAAAGGTCGCTGGTTTTTCATCCGCGCCGCTAAAATGGGACCGACAAGCATAATGGGCAATTGGGCCATTTGAATAAAGGAAAGCATCCAACCAGAACGATCGGCAGACATGCCCCAACTTTGCAATATGGTAGGCAGCCATGCGGCAAAACAGTAGAACAACAGGGATTGCAAGCCCATAAAAACAGCTATATTCCATGCCAATCCCGATTTCCAAAGAGAGGAGTTCGATTTCTGTTTAGGTTGCGATCCTACTGCCGAGGCTTTTCGGGCCTGTGGGAACCAGATAAGAAAGCCTAACAAGGCCAAAAAGCCCCATATACCAATAGAGCCTCGCCATCCAAAACCACTGAGTTCGCCAATTTGTATGCTAAATCCGGCCGCTAGGGCCGAAGTGAAATTCATAGATACCAAATACACCCCCGTGACAATACCCACCTTGGAAGGAAACTGTTTTTTGATAAATGCCGGCATTAATACATTGCCTACCGTAATGGCCGCCCCAATTAAGGCGGCTCCGAAAAATAATAAGAATACATTGCCAAAAGACCGTATGAATAAGCCAAAGGCCAAAACCAATAAGGAGTACAAGAGTAATTTTTCCAATCCTATTTTGCGGCCGAGTTTTGGTGCAAAAACAGATAAAAAGGCAAAGGACATTAAAGGGATGGCCGTAAGAAGACCGACAAGCGCCGGCCTTAGATGAAGATGGTCGGAAAGTTCGGCGATAACCGGACCTACCGACGTAATAGGAGCGCGCAAATTAGCGGCTATAAATACAATCCCAAGAACAATTAAAACAAGCTCAAAATTTATTTTTCCATGGGCCTTGCCGGCCACCGAAATCCTAGCTTTTCCCTTCATCAATAGATACCTTATTTGGAAGGGGCCAAGGTATCGCTTATTTAGCTATAAATAGGCTATAAAAAGGTTAAGGCTTCCTTAACAAAAAACCTTGGTGTATAGGTGATTAGGAAGGTATTACGCTCCTTCTTGAAATCAGCGGCCTACAACCGAGAAATGAATGGCCATCAGTAGCATCCTCGGTTGCAATAAGTAGCCTAAAAAGCCTTTAAATAACCACAACAACACCTAATGGACAGTAAAATCCGTTTTGTTGGGCGAAGGAATACCTGATATTAATAATTTTTGGGCCTCTGGTATAGAAAAGCAAAAAGGTAAGGGGCAGTGGTGATTTTTTTGGAAGCTGATGACCCTAAATTCATTATAGATAATTAATTTTAACGCGAAAAATATTATAGAGATAATACTTAGGATAAATAAACGTCTAATTCTTAAATAAATCTTAAATTTGTTAGGATTGCCAACTTAAAACCGAACTTGCTTTTGCCAAAAAATACGCTAACTCTAATTCTCTTATGGCTTAGTCCCCTTACTGTCTTCGGTCAGCTTTACAAGGTGTCTGGGAAGGTACAAAACGAGCAAAGTGAGCCCGTTCCTTTTGCCAATGTGTACCTTCAAAAGGTTTCAGATTCTATGTTGGTCAGCGGCACCTCTGCCGATCAGAACGGAGATTTTATACTACAAAATATTCCCCCCAACACCTATTTTGTAAGTGTTAGTTATGTTTATGAAAAATCCGATTTTTTGCCCTTAGAGGTCAATGAAGATGTTAGTATAGGCCCGCTTATTATAGGGGACCAAACCCAATATTTAAACGAGGTGGTTTTAAAAGCCCCTAGCGTAAAACGACTTTCAGATCGTTTGGTGTTTCAGGTAGAAAACACCAATTTATCGCAATCCTCTGCCTTTTCTATCCTTTCAAAAACTCCGGGAGTAATCGTCATAGGGGATAAAATTACTATTAAAAATTCCCCCACACTTATCTATATTAACGGTAAGAGGGTGTATTTATCCAATACGGAACTAAAGGATCTTTTGGAAAATTATGCTGGGGAAAATATAAATTCTATAGAAGTAATAACCAATCCTTCTGCCAAGTACGATGCCGAAGGGGGGGCCATATTAAATATCGTAGCCTCTAAAAATCTATCCATTGGGTATAAGGGAGAAGTGGGGAGCAATATTACAAAGGCTACCTATTCCAAATATGAGTTTAACACCAGTCATTATTACAAAAATGAAGTCGTTAATGCCTTTGCAAGCTATAGCTACAACCCTAAAAAAAACTATAAAAAAGACGAGAGTTACATCAATTTTTTTGAAGGTGAGCTGTTCGATTTTAGAAGGGAAACCAATTTTAACAGCACTTCAAAATCCTATGCCCATAACTTTAACGCCATAGTAGACTTTAAACTGGACGATAACAATCAGCTAAGTTTGGCCGCCAACGTATTGAACTCTCCAAATAAGGAAAACTACAATACGGCTACGGACCGCGATCTAGATCAACAGGGCTTGCTGCAGTCTTATTTTAATTCGTTTAACATTTTAAAAAATGACAATAGCAATGTGTCCCTAAATGTGGATTATGGACTTAAATTGGGCGAAAATGGCGGGGATTTAAAAGTGATTTCTAATTATATAGACTTTAGGGATCATCAGTTTCAAGAGCTTACTACCGATTATTACGATGAGGACGGTACCTTAATAGATCAGAATAATTTTAATGTTTGGAACAAGCAAAATTATAGGATAGGGACTGGCCAAGTCGATTATTCTGTGGCCCTGGGCAATAATCAAATCGAGCTCGGAAGCAAGTATGCCGATATCAAAAGCAGAAGTAGTGTGCGCTATGAGGGAACATCCATGCCAGACGACATAGCGGACGATATCTTTAGTTACGACGAAAATATTTATGCCGCTTATGCCAATATCGGTAATGAGTGGGACCAATGGAGCCTGGTTTTTGGACTAAGAGGAGAATATATCCAAATAAAGGCCAAGTCTATTTCTTTGGGAAACCTACATAAAGACAATTATTTTAAGCTTTTCCCAACCATGAACCTACAGTATGGCTTGGGAACCGATCATATATTTGGAATTAGCTATAAGAAGGCTATTGAAAGACCGCGCTACCAAAACTTGAACCCTTTTCGGTATTTTTTAAACGAAAGTCAGTATACTTCCGGGAACCCAACCCTAAAGCCGTCTATAGAAAACAAGATTACCCTAGAGTATACCTATAACGATAAGTATATATTTTCGTTCTATTATGAGCATATCAAAAAGCATTTAGAAGAGTTGATTTTACAGGACAATATCAATAAAATACTCAATTCATCGGATTATAATATAGAGGGAAGTTGTCAATATAGTACCGATTTTATCTTCTTCGATTATATAAAGCAGTGGTGGTATATGAGTTCTTATATGTCTGGTTTTTATTTGGAAAACAGCTATTTATCCCAAGGGAATACAGGAGTAGTCCAAAAAAACAATACCCTAGGGTTTTTGGGGCAGTTTTATAACCAATTTACGCTTTCTAAAGACCAAAGCTTTACGGCGGATCTTTCCCTGATGTATTTATCGGACTATATCATGGGGAGGCATAAATTTAAAAATCAATTTACGGCAGACCTTAGTATTAGGAAATCGTTCTATAAGAAAAGGCTTTATATCAAACTCGAGTTTCAGGATATTTTTAACACCACCAACATTCCTGTTTTTACCAGAAACGGCAATCAGGACAACGGGTTTTTCTCCATGCCCGAAAGTCGCAGTGTTTCATTAGGGGTCCGCTATAAATTTGGAAATTATAGGTTGGTAGACAACCATAGAGACATTACCCCAGAAGAGTTAGAGCGCCTAAAAGAGAAATCCAAACTATAATTATTTCATAATCTTGGAGTCAAATCTGATTTCTATTGATATTCAATTGTTTAATTTTCATTAATTTTGCACTCCACAAATTAAAGAAACAACAATTTGCCAAAGATAGGAGACATACAGTTACCAGATTTCCCTTTGTTGCTCGCTCCCATGGAGGATGTCAGCGACCCACCTTTCCGTGCGCTTTGTAAGGAACAGGGTGCAGATGTGGTATTTACCGAATTTATTTCTTCGGAAGGACTTATTCGCGATGCGGCGAAAAGCGTGATGAAGTTGGATATTTATGAAAAGGAACGCCCGGTAGGGATCCAGATTTTTGGGGCCAATTTAGATTCCATGCTACAATCCATTGAAATTGTAGAAAAATCTAATCCCGATATTATTGATATTAATTTTGGTTGCCCGGTAAAAAAGGTGGTCAGTAAAGGTGCCGGAGCAGGGATATTGAAGGATATAGACCTTATGGTATCGCTTACCGAAGCCATGGTAAAACACACCAAATTGCCCATTACCGTAAAGACCCGTTTGGGCTGGGACAACGATAGTATAAAAATAGTGGAAGTAGCAGAACGTTTGCAAGATGTTGGTTGTAAGGCCATTTCTATCCATGGGCGTACCAGGGTGCAAATGTATAAGGGCGATGCCGATTGGGCCCCTATTGCTGCAGTAAAAAACAATCCACGTATGCATATTCCCGTCTTTGGTAATGGTGATGTTGATACACCGGAGAAAGCCATGTTAATGCGCGACGAGTACGGTTTGGACGGAGCCATGATAGGACGTGCCAGTATTGGTTATCCCTGGTTCTTTAAAGAAGTAAAACATTACTTTAAAACCGGTACCCACGCGGCGCCTCCAACCATGGAAGAACGCGTAGAGGCCGCACGTCGCCATTTGCAAATGGCCATCGATTGGAAAGGAGAACAACTAGGGGTTTTTGAAACCCGTAGACATTACACCAATTACTTTAAAGGGATTCCTAATTTTAAGGAATGTAGAATGAAAATGGTCACCAGTGATCGTTCCGAAGATGTTTTTGCGGCATTTGACGAAGTATTGGAAAAATTTGGGGACTACGAATTCAGTCCGGTGGCCCATTAAAGAACACAGAAAACCAATAACAACAATACACCTTATTTTAGGTGAAGTATCCGAGAGTGATCGCTCTCCTTTGAAAGCTATAAAAAAACATTATAAAAGGGCTTTTTCGAATAGAAAAGGCCCTTTTTCTGTCACTGACATCTTTTGAAGAAAACACATCCCCTAAACATATCATTTATAAAAATACTGCTGCCTACCTATAAGCAACAATTCGTTTAAGAGCTTCCTTCTTTTTACTTATTGTAAGTCCCAAAGCCACCTCAATTTTCTTTCAAAACCCCTTGATGCAAGGGGCTTCTTAAAGGTATAGTTTTAGCTTCCAAGCCAATTACAACATCCTAGCCATTTTTTGTGAATTTCTTAAATAAAACTTAAAACCTTAGGGGTTTAGCCTTTTATAAATGAGTGTAACTCTTTATATTTGTGGCCTTTCAGCAGAAAAACTAAACAAGAAGAAACTTACTAAAATCAGAGACTTTAGCTATATAAATTTTTATAAAAGAACTAAAGCTGGCACAATATTGAATTATGGAAACAGGATCAATTCCATATTTTAAATCCTGAGTAAAAATGCGATACAGAATCATATGCAAGGAATAATCACCGGTGAGGTGAAAAAAATATCCCGAAAAGAAGATAGGTTCACAGGGTAAAGACCATTCGAGATTTAAACCGGATGCCAGGGTGGGCCTTTTGCTTTTTAGAAAAAAAATGATGGTTGTTGTACAAAAACACAGCCTGTCTATAAACGATTAACCTAATTATTAGCCATTATCATTAAATGAAATGAGCATAACCAAAAACTAGTCACAAAGACAAATGGCAATATGCGAATTACATACCTGTACTGAGCGCAGCCGAAGTATGACTTTTAAAAATCAATAAATATCTATATATGAAAAGGAAAATTCTTCCCCTATTATTTTTTGCCATGTCGCTCGGTTTGATGGCACAAGAACATGAAACTACGGTCCTCCAGCCTGAAGCGGTTGAAAGGGTAGAAACGCAATCTCCAATGAAACAACATGCCATAGGTGTTAGCGCAGGATCTGGTTTAGGGCTTAGCTATTCTTACAAATTTAACGAAAGCATTTCCCTTACGGCACGTTACAACTACTTGGCATTTGAGGTAGAAGACTATGAGCAAAGTATAGACGGTCAGGATCTATTGTTCGATGTAGACGTTGATTTTAAGAACATCGATGTGCTAGTAAATTATCACCCGTTTAAAAATGCCTTCAAGATTGTAGGTGGATTGGGATACTTTACGGACAGCGAATTTAAGGTTTCCACTTCCTTTAAAGAAAGCATCATTATTGGAGAAGTAGAATTTACCCCAGAAGATATAGGCTTTATCAGTATTGACTCTGCTTGGGAACAAGTATCTCCTTTTGTAGCCTTAGGTTTCGGAAGGGCAGTACCAAATAGCAGAATAGGTTTTAGCATAGAGGCAGGCACCTATTATGCCCGTTCTCCAAAAGTAGGATTAGATGCTACCGGGATTATAGAAAACACAAAAAACCAAGAAGCATTATTGCAAGATAGTTTTTCCGAGCTAAGGTTTATTCCTCAGTTTTCCTTTAAAATTTCCTATTCCATATAACAACACCATAAAATAATAAAAATGAAAAACATAGGTAAAATAAGTTGTATTTTACTCGTATTTGCCCTTATGGCTTGCGATACCGATAAACTTTTGAGTTTAAAAGACGATTTTAAGATAGCCGTTACTCCAGATGCAGTAGGAGATAAAAAGGAACTCCATATTGTAAATGCCCTGAATTCGGAAACGACGGTGAACGATGTAAAATTAACCATAGAGGGCGAATATGCCTCAGAGATATTTACTTCGGACGGATTATCGGCCCTTAAGCTAGATGAAGGCCGTATCGTTATCGGATTAAGACATGGTATTACAGCTACTGAAGAAGATCCTATCGTAGTTCTTGCAAAAATATCAGCGGAAGGCTATTTGGACAAAACTGTCGAAATTGTTTTCGATGGTACCGAGGTAGAATCGCTAAGTATTCCGGTATTGGAAGTAGCCAACTTACCGTCCACGATAAAAGTAAAAAAGGAAAGCGCAGTCCTTGCTGCCAATAAAACTGCCGAAACAATTGCCGTAACAATAGCTTCTGCAGATGAAGAGGAAGCCCTAGCTAGTATTGCTATAGAGGAAGGAAGTTCCTTTGTAGACCAGGACGGTGCAGTGGTAAGCGGTAGCGATATTGCTCTTAACGTACAGTCTTTTGAGTTGGGTACCGGTGCTGGGAACGAGGATACCGGCTTTAGCGCTATCAACGAAATAGAAGAGATCAGCATCCCTGGTGATAATGTATTAGAGCCTTTTTCCGTAATCGATATCAATCCTACGGTCAATGGTAAAACAGTGAATTTATCAGAGGCCAACCTGGCTAGTATGTCTGTTTCTGTTCCAGATGATGGTGAAGAATACGAGGTGTATTTAAAAACACCTGGGAACGATACCCCAGAACAAATCACTATTACCGAAGCAGGTACAGGTGCTAAAACGGCCTCTGCAGCGCGTTTTGGTTTTAGAAGATATAGTTTCTCATGGAGATGGTGGGGTCGGTATTATATTGTAAAGAGAATAAGAAGCCCTTATTGCGCATCTTACCCAAGATTTAATGTGGTTAATAATGGTCCGGCTACGCAGTATTACCTCAGTATTAAAAATGCGCAAGGGAATACGGTTAGCTCTAAACTTACCACTCTATTTTCCGGTCAGACTAAAACCTTGGCCTTTGATAGTCGTCTAGTAAAAAATAGAAACTATACCTTAAACGTCACGGCCAATACCATCGATGGTAAAAAGGAGTTGACAGCGCAAAGGATCAGTTGTGGGCAGCAGTCTACAGTAGACGTATCCGTGCCGAATGCCAAGACGGAAAATTTCGATATCGAATTCAGTATCACTTGTAGCAAGGCGACCGTTACGCTAAACAATACCGTTATTTATTTCAAAAAGGCCACGGGAAAAAATTTCTTGCCATTTGGAGTGGTTAAAAACGGTGTTTTGGGTAAAACGCCTAAACTAGAGGATAATACCGAGTACGTGTTCTCTTTTGTATACCAACAAAAACGCCAAACGAATCCTATAAAAGGAAGCAAGGTTCGCGATATCATCGATTCGTATGATGTCAATGAAATTTGCGCCAAAATAGAGGACGAAATGTAATTTTTTGGTCCTAGCCCATTTAGAGGCTAGCATTTTTATACCAAAAGGGTTGTCTTTAAAGGCAGCCCTTTTTTTGTTGCTGGGGATGATTGTAGGGATTGGGATCATTTTTATTTGGGCGTTCCCCTATCGGGTCGCTCTTTCCGCTATATCTTTTTTAAACGGCCCAAAGCCCTTTAAAAAAGGATGCCGCTGCAAAAGCTAACGCAACAATCAATGAACAATAAACAATAGGACCGCAAGGCAAATGCATCGATTTGAATTTGGGGTAAGGGGGCGTTTGGCGCGTTGGCCTTGGCTGCAATGAGTTTTTTAAAAAGAAAAAAAACATCGAGAAAATGAAACACTAATGATCACGGGAATAAACTTTTATTTGTTTAGTGTGTAGTAAAAAAGTCACATTGGCTGGTTGTTCCCCGAGTTGTTGGGAGAGGTGGTGCTTATTAAATTGTTACATTTAATAATCGCTACATCTTTACATTAAACAGTCCTTATTGTATCAATTTTTTATTGATACGGCTGCTAGCAATGATAGAAGCGATAATTCCCAAAACGATGATAGTGGCCAAAACAATGCCCACGTTCACGAGTCTGTATTCTACCGGGTAGGCTAGGGAAGGGGTTATTTTTAGCCATGAGAAGGCCAATTGGGACCAGATTAATAGGGAGCCGGTGAACACTCCTATGAGTCCGCCAATACTTGTAACCAAAATACCTTGTAAAAAATAAATTCTACGCAGTTCTCGTATGGTGGTTCCTAAATTATAAAGGGTCTTGGAGTTTTGTTGTTTGTCCAATATCATCATAATAATGGCACCAACTACGTTAAAGAGGGCAATGATAAGGACTAGGGTAAAAATAAGATAGGTGGCTAAATTCTCCGTATTCAACATACGGTGAAGGGTACTATTGAGTTCTTTGCGATCTTTTACTTGGACGGTATTGTCAAAAACGGCGGCAATGGCCGTTCTTAGGGCGGGAATATCGGCCGTTTTCCTCACCTTGAAGTTGATACCCGATATTTGGGTGCTATCTTTCTCTAATAAGGCCTGTACCAAAGGCAAATCGGCAAAGAGATACTTTTTGTCCAGATCTTCTTCTATCTGGTAAATTCCGCTAATGACCAAGCTCAGCTCGTTGTAGGGCTTGCTTTTTAGGGCTTGTTGAGACAGGGAGCCTCTCCCCGGTTTTGGGGCCAGTACCACCAAGGGGCTGCTAAAATTGTTTATACTAAGCCCCAAAAGGTTGGCTATTCCTTGCCCAGACACGGCCTGGAGGCTGTTTAAGGACCAATCGCCATAAAAGTAGGCATTACTGTCCAATGGGACGGTATGTACATACTGGGCGTCTATTCCTTTAATATAGGCGATATGACTTTTTTGGTCATGGGTCAGGTATACCTTTTCTTCCAATTCTTTGGAAAAGGACAATACGTCGCCTAATTGTTGCAGTTGCTGTATCTGACCTTCCGAAATATTAAAAAACTTTCCGGTGGTCGGTAATGCCTTTAGGTCCGGATCGACCGTATTGGTGTAGGAAAGGCTAAAAGTCTTTAGTCCCGCAAAACCAGAGAGTACAATAAAAAGGGCGGCAGAACCAATAACGATCACCAAAAAGGTGATGAAATTAATGATGTTTACCGCATTTTGACTACTCTTGGACCGCAAATACCGCTTGGCGATGTACAGGGGAAAATTCAACCTTATGCTTTTTTCCTTTTCTCCAATAAATCAGGGTTCTTAACGGGATTATCTTCTCCTTTTAAGGATTTTTCAATACCATCGATATAGTCCAAAGAATCGTCTAAATAGAATAATAACTGAGGTACCCTGCGCAATTGGTTCTTGGTGCGTTGGGCCAATTCGTGCTTTATCAATGGCTGATTAGATTTAATGCCTTCCAATAATTCCTTGCCCTTGTCGGCAGGAAAAATACTCACATAAATCTTCGCAATGGATAAATCCGTGGTCACCGACACCTTAGATACGGAAATAAGCGTCCCTTTTAACCCACCATCTGTAGCGGCACGTTGCAAGATATCAACGATATCCTTTTGTATAACTCCGCCTATTTTTTTCTGTCGTTGTGTTTCCATGGGACAAAAATACGCACAATATGTTTATTTTAGTGTTTTAGTTGATAGATACTAATACAAATTGGCAAAAAATGAACAAAATAGAGCATGTGGGAATAGCGGTAAAGGATTTGGAGGCGTCTAATCTATTGTTCAAAAAGCTGTTGGGGGTAGCGCACTACAAGACCGAAGAGGTAGCCTCCGAAGGCGTTAAGACTTCCTTCTTTAAGTCGGGCCCCAATAAAATAGAATTGTTGGAAGCTACGGATGCCAATAGCCCGATAGCCAAGTTTATCGACAAAAAGGGAGAGGGCGTGCACCATATCGCCTTTGAGGTCGATGATATAGAAGCAGAAATAAAACGATTGGGCGAAGAAGGCTTCATCGTTTTAAACAATACGCCAAAATTAGGGGCCGATAATAAACTGGTGGCATTTTTGCACCCCAAGAGCACTAATGGGGTTTTAATAGAACTGTGTCAGGAAGTTAAGGGCACCGAAGAAACCAAATAAAGGGCCTAGAAAATAGCGGAACAAAAAAAAATGATGAATTTGGTCTTTTTTTTTGCAGTCTTGAGAAATAAACTGTAATATTGCATCCGCAATTCGCGGGTCCTATAGCTCAGTTGGTTAGAGCACCTGACTCATAATCAGGTGGTCCCTGGTTCGAGCCCAGGTGGGACCACTAGTAAAATCAAGCCTTCCCAGATGGGAGGGCTTTTTTTTTGGTAGTGGGTACAACATAGGTACAACATTTTTCTTCTTTTTTAAATTCTTCCAGAATTCTTAAGTTTTAGCCCGATTACACAGCATTCCATCAAAAATCGGTAGCTATTGGTCTATGCAAAATATTGTGCATTCTCACTTATCAAATACCAACACATGATAACTGCGTGTTGCGTAATTAGTACCCATTTCTAAAAATTGCTAGTAATCTCTCAAAAGTTATAGGTTTTAATTGTTAAAATTTTCTTGAGTTTCATACGCAGGTATTTCCTTTTCTAATTTGAAAAAAACATAAATCAAATATCATGGAAGAAAACGAAAACATAGTAGGGCTGTTATCCGATATTAAAGGGTTACTGGCGCACACTAAACAAGTTATGAACGTAGATGATCTAGTGGCGTATACTGGACTCTCTAAAAGTAAAATCTACAAACTGACCCATCTAAAGTTGATCCCCATGGGCAACAATCCCCATATCCGTCAGAAATTTTTTGACAAGGATACCATCGATGCTTGGTTGTTGGGAAATCCTGATCTATCGGACGAGACTTTGGAGCACCAGTTCAATACGGCCTTGTTAAAGAACAGGAAATAATTGAACCCTATGGTTACAGAAAAATCGGATAGAAATTTTAAAGGAATCTGGATACCGAAAGCGATATACTTGAATTCGGAGGCAAACTGGTATGCAAAGATCTTGTTCCTGGAGATACACAGCTTCACGGAAAATGGGTTGGAATGTTATATGTCCAACAAGCACATCGCTTCCTTTCTGCATATTTCCGAACGGCAGGTTACCAGGTACATATCCGAACTAAAGACTTTGGGCTGGATAGAAGAAACGGCCTTTAACGGAAGAAGGAGATATCTAAAAAGTTTGTTGCGTTTCAATGTTAAAACTGGCGAGCCTGACAGGACAAAAGTGTCGGGGCAGCCTGGAAGTTTCTGTCGTGGCAGCAGCGACAAAAGTGTCCAACATAATAAACCAGTTAAAAAACAAAGAACAAAACAATTTACCTTTTTAAAAGAAGAAAATAAAAATAGAGGTTCAATCTTAGAATAAATGTTATGGAAAAGGGATGGTTTGATCAATTTTCGGAATGGGGACCAGAGCGAAAACGGCTATGCGACCTAGTGCTCTTTGAAAAAATTTTTTTTAAATCGGCCCAAGAATTTTACGCCAAGCTTGGGCTCGATTTCGAGGTGGACGGTTCCAATAAGAACTTTTTAGGGCATTTCTGCAAATATTGGAACTATGACCCCCAATTCGAAATTTTGGAGAACATATCACTTAAAAAAGGGTTGTTAGTTTTTGGTTCCAACGGAACGGGCAAGACAACGAGTTTTCAGATCATCCAGAACATGTCCAAACAATACAGGAAACCAGAACTGTGGTTTCCCATCATCGGGGCACAAGAGGTGGTTGCAAAATATAATGCGGCAAGGAACAAGGACGAAGTAATAGCATATTATTCCAAGGGGACTTTTTTCTTCGATGACCTGGGAACTGAAACGGTGGGAAACAATGTGTACCAGTACGGAAAGGAAGACATATTCGTCCGGATCCTTTTAAACCGTTATCGGAATTTTGAAAGTTTGGGGACAAAGACCCATATAACGACCAATTTGAGTTTTGCCCAGATAGAAAACCGGTACGGAAAACAGATCTCAGATCGGTTTATCAGAATGTTCAATCAGTTAAAGTTGGAAGGCCTTAGCCGAAGAAAATAGCTGGTGAAAGAAAATAGCATTCAATTGGTGCAATGGTTTGGTTCCAAGAAAGGTATTCCAGCACAGGTTGAAAGAAAGGAATGGAATAGCAAGAGGGTAACGCGCTAAAGCGGCGTTACGATGATATTTTACTCCGTAAAGCCTTTGTTTATAGGAGTTAGGAGTTTTTTTGGTATTTGGATAGAATCGGGGAATTGGGTCAAACCCCTTGTTAGCCCCCTAAAACATTGAAAAAATTTGACACAAAAGTAAAATTTCAGCGTGGATGATTTTCTTACGATACGGTTTAGACGAAATACCGCCCAGCAGCGGTTCAAACGCTTTTCTAAGAAAATTAGCAGTACCTACACAGATTCCAAGGAGACGGTTTTAAATTCTTTTGAATGGCATGGTTGCTTGCCGTCGGAAAAATTTAAAAAAGTGTGGGCAAGGAAATCTTCAAAATTTCGAAAAGTTTAAAATAAAGATGAAAAAAGGATTACATAGAATTAACCCTATTGGGTAATTCCGACAATCAAATCCAGTCCCTACGTTAGTTAACCCGCAATATTCACCAAGAGTTTTTTCTTCAAGGAATTTGAGGATAAATTTAGCATTCCCTGGATTAAGGTAATTTTCCTGGATAGTTTTCCAGCTGTTAGATGAACCTTCTGTATATTTTAGTGCAGATATGACTATTTTTAGTCCTGATATTGCTGAAGTTTCCCGATAAGGCATAGGTATCCCAAGACTGATAAACAGTGAGATGAGTAACTTTTAGCCAGAGAGCAATTCCTGGAATAGATGCTGGTACACAAAGGCTCTGGAGAGCCGGTAATAAATTCTTCTTTTGGTTATTTTAATGGTAGCACCTATTTTCAGAAGGTGAGTCCTAATGCTGCTGATCTGCCATTTTTTGGCTTCTTTATAAGAAGTATTTTTGATGTTTGTCTTCAAGATCAAAAACAACTCATAAGCAAGACTACTTATAAGCAACCGGAAGAAATTTGCCCAGAAACCGTGATTGGATAGCCGATCAGAAAAGCACATGTTCTTTACTTCTTTGATGCGATTCTCGCTGGCTTCCCCTCGCTTTACATAAAAGCCAAAATAAATTTCCCGAGCCTCTTGGGCTTCCAGATTGCTAACGATATGTCTGGTGTTCATGCCAAGGCCAGTACTTTCTATTTTGGAATAACACTGCTGAGATTTGTGCCAACTCCCGGCTTTATAATCAAAGTTTATAAAGTGTTGGTGTTTTTTGCCCTTGGACTGGTAAAGAAGTTTTACCGCCCGCTCCACCCTTGCAGCCCTTCTTTTGAGCACCTCATTACTGGCAAGTCCTATGGCGTAATATAAATTGTAATCATCTGCCAATTTATAAAAGGGTGCTGAAGAGAATCCGCTATCAGCCCGAATGGTAATCTTCATCTGGGGATAAACTTTTCGGATTTTCGAAATTACCCTTCTTAATATGCCAACATACCACTTATTAGAATGACTGTTCCCGGGACGAAGTATCGGCACGATTATTTGACCGGTATCTCCATCGTGGAAAAAGAGTTCATTATACATAAACTTCCCATAGTAGCCATTGAACATGGATAGCTGCTGTTTACCATGGGTGGGATCATCGGTGCCATCGATATCTATAATGATACTGCTGCGTCCTGTTAAACTCGATACGTACCGATCAATCCAGCCATAACATAAGGCGAAAATGGAGCGCTTATCCAAACTGTTTTCAAAACGAGAGATGGTGGGTTGAGAAGCCAAGTCCCCATCCAGAATATCTTTATACAAAGGATCGTGTTGCAGGTGAAAAACATCATTAGCATCCTCATATCCCTGCATCAGCATAAATACGCGTTGCTTTAAAAGTTTCTCTATCGTATGGGTGACTAAGATGGGATTGCGACTATCTGGAATAAATTTACTGAAATACCTGATTAACTTGTGTTCCCGCTCT
>NZ_FQYX01000064.1 GCF_900141935.1 Arenibacter nanhaiticus
AAATAGGTTCAACTAAAATATCCACACCGGACTACAAACCTTTAAAACGAGATACAGAATATCAAAAGCGGAGTAAACGCAAAAAGTTTAGGAGAAGAGCGGCCATCGAGCCAGTTATAGGGCATCTAAAAACGGACTTTAGAATGGCACAAAACTATCTTAGTGGGGCAACTTCACCGCAAATCAATGCTTTTTTAGCTGCAACGGGGTGGAATCTTAAGAAAATGATGAAGCAATTAAAAAACGAAGTCGAATTATTATTGTTTTATATTTTTAATCCCGTTTTGACTCGCTTTTTTTTGAAAAAGAAACTGAGTTGATAAGGAGTGACTAACTAAGTGCTGCTTCAAAGCATTGAGGGATGATTTTACTTAAACAGGACAGGCGTTGGCAAGATTAATGATCAGCTCATTATCAAATCTTCGAATTAGATCAATCCTAATTGGTACATTTTCACATTGAATCATTGTTACATTTTTCTGCGTTAGGGACCGCGGCGGCATCCCCGAAGCGGAGCGAGGGATATAGCCAAGGGCCCGCCCGACGAAGGAGGGAACGCCCAAAATAAAATGCTACTAATACGTAATAGATCTGTACGTATAAAACTGGGCATCTATGTATTACACCGATTTTGTACGATTCGGAAACGGCATGGAGAGAGTTTTGGGAATAAAAAAAGCCTCCATGAAAATGAAGGCTTTAAAAGAATGAATTATTTATTACTTGGCCGCTTTGTCTACTATAAGACGGTTTGCTCTATTGGCGACTTCCCATGCGGTTAGGAATACCAAGCGGCTTCTGTTTTCCAGTAAATCATAGTTGATCTTATCTGGAGTATCTCCCGGGCGGTGATAGTCGTCATGGGTTCCGTTAAAGTAAAAAATAATTGGAATGTTATTTTTGGCAAAATTGTAATGATCACTTCTGTAGTAAAAACGGTTTGGGTCGTTTTCATCATTATAAGTGTAATCAAACTCAATATTCGTATATTTTTTATTTACTTCTTCCGACAATTCATGTAGTTCCGTACTCAATTTGTCAGAGCCTATAAGGTATAAATAGTTTCTGTCTCCCGATCGTTTTGGGTCAATTCTACCGATCATGTCAATATTTAAATTGGCCACAGTTTCCGATAAAGGGAAGATAGGATCGTGGTCTGTATAATATTTAGACCCCAACAAGCCTTTTTCTTCTGCGGTAACATGTAAAAATACGATAGACCTTTTAGGACCGTTTCCTTCATCGGCCGCTTTTTTAAAGGCTTCCGCAATTTCTAACATCCCTACTGTTCCTGAGCCATCGTCATCGGCACCATTGTAAATTTCGCCGTCTTCAATACCAACATGATCCAAATGTGAAGAAATCACTATATATTCATTTGGCTTTTCAGAACCTTTAATAATAGCTACGACGTTCTGTGAAAGTACATCTTCATTGCTGTTTTCCAAGTTTATTGCTATAGTAGCGTCTAGTACCTTAGGGCTGTTTTCTTGAGCAATGTTCTTAAGGATATTGTTGGCTACCGCAGCATCTACAACGACGTTGACGAAGCTATTGTTCTGATCGTCTTTTAAGCCCATTCTGTCTTGGGCACTATTTTTAATTTTTTCGAACCTATTTTGAAAACGGCTATAGTTATCTTGGTCGTAATAAAATACCCCCTGGGCTCCTTTGCTTTGGGCTATTTCAATTCTTTTGCCGTAAGATTCGGAAAAATTGCTCCAAACCGATTTTTCTGTAGTACCGGAAATAACATAAGTACCGTCGGAATTTTTTGGTTCTCCTCCTTTTATGAAGACAATTTTTCCTTCTACATTTAATCCGTCGTAATCAGAATAGTTTTCCTCTTCAATACCATTGTTCACAAAAACAATATTGTCAAAAGTACCTTCGGCCGGCGTAAAGCTCACTATTTCATTACCGTTCGTATAGGTCTTACCGTTAATGGTAATATTGCCCATCGGTAGCTTCGCAATACTTAAAGGAACATACTGAAAATAATCTCCATCCGATTTTGCGGCAGGAATGCCAAGTTCCTGGTAGGCTGCTCTAAGGTACTCTACTGCTTTTTGGTGTCCTGGTTTACCAGTGTCCCTTCCTTCAAATTCGTCCGAAGCATAAATATATAAGTGTTCTTTTAACTCCTCTTCCGTAATGGTCTCCATATAGGTAGTTGGATCCAAATTTGGTTTTGCTTCTTCAATAGGAGTAAGCACTGTTTTTTGAGAAGAGTTGCATGCCATGGAAAGGCCTAATGCAACAAACAATAATTTTTTCATTTAATTTTTTTTATAAAATTCAGAATATGTCAAAAATAGGGAAATTTAATATAATCAAATTGAAAATTAAATGGTTGGAGTACTACTGCTACGGTACGATAGCTTTCCTATAAAAGGTATGTTTTCTTCTTATTTAAAACATAGTCAGCTTACTAGCTGTTTTAATTGTAAGTGTTTTGTTTTATTTATAAGGATAAATCGCTCTTTTAGCTTAGGAAATTAAGAATAATTTAACCTTAACAAGAACTGTCTTAGACCTATTTTAATTTCTTACATTAGTAGTATGCCAGCTTAGTAGCGCCTAAATTCTTAAATCAATGGCAAGAAAAACATTTTTCTGCGTCGATGCACATACTTGTGGAAATCCGGTTCGGGTTATTGCAGGGGGCGGACCTGTGCTAAATGGGAATACGATGAGCGAAAAACGACAGCATTTTCTAAAAGAATACGATTGGATCCGAAAAGGGTTAATGTATGAGCCTCGTGGCCATGATATGATGAGCGGAAGCATATTTTACCCGCCCAGCAATCCGGCCAATGATTTTGGAATATTATTTCTAGAAACCAGTGGTTGCCTGCCTATGTGTGGACATGGGACCATTGGGGCTATTACGATAGGGATAGAAGAGGGCTTGCTTTCCCCGAAAATTCCGGGGAAATTAAAGGTGGAAACCCCTGCAGGATTGGTTCAAATAACATATCAGCAGACCAATAATAAGGTCGATTGGGTACAGCTTACCAATGTGAAGTCCTACCTGGCCGCAGAAGCATTGACCGTAGACTGTTCCGAATTAGGAACTTTGGTTTTCGATGTTTCCTACGGCGGCAATTTTTATGCGATTATAGATCCCCAAAAGAATTTTTTGGGAATTCAAGACTTTTCAGCGAGCAAATTAATTCAATACAGTCAGGATATTAGGAAAAAAATAAATCAAAAATACCCGGATAAATTTATACATCCACTAGACGCTACCATTCATAGTGTAAGCCATATTCTATGGGCGGGAAAAACCATTTCCCCAGAGGCTACCGCCAGGAATGCAGTGTTTTATGGAGATAAGGCCATAGATCGCTCTCCTTGTGGTACGGGGACATCGGCGAGAATGGCTCAATGGCATGCCAAAGGAAGGCTCGAGCTTGGAGAGGAGTTTATCCATGAAAGTTTTATCGGTTCTAAATTTATCGGTAGGGTAGAAGAAGAAACCTCCTTAGAAGGCATAAAGGCCATAGTGCCCAGTATTAAAGGGTGGGCCAAGGTGTATGGATACAATACTATAATTATAGACGATGAGGATCCTTACGCTTATGGGTTTCAGGTGATATAGCAGCCGTGGTTTAACAGGAAGTGTTGGCGATAATTTTCCATTCGCCTCCAATACGTTTTAACAAGACAATGAAATTTCCATCGGTATTGCCACTTCGCCGTTTTAAATGATATTGCCCCATCACCCAATACGTATCCCTGTCAATTTTAGAGATATCGAAAAGGCTAAAGTTAAGCGTGCCCATGTCTTCCTTGGTAGGATAGGCTTTTTGATAGTTCTCCAATGTTTTATCCCATCCATGAATAAGCTTGGAGCCACTAAAAAACACGAGAGAATCAGATTTTGAATAAATGTCCATATAGGCCTTCCAGTCGTTATTAGACCATGCCTTTTTTTGGGTATTGAACAAATTTGTAATGGTAGCAATATCCTCTTCTTTGGAAGGACGATCTTGACAAGAGGAAAGAAAAAGTACAAGGATAAACAAAGTAATGACTTTCATAAAAGCTCCCTTTTAGTTGGTCGGCTTACTAAAGTAATCATTAAATTTTAATTTTTGTAGGAAAACACCCAAAGTTTAGCTTTGGGTATTTTTTATTGGGGCCGCATTACTGCGACTAGATTCCTGGTCAGGAATCAATAGCGTCCTAAACGATTTGAGCCAATCTTTGCAAACACTTTATATATCTGTATTTTAAAAAATTTTTGACGATATAGGGGTCTTTTTAAAGGTTTTATTTTTCTCTGGCCTATCGAAAATTTATCGTAAAATTTGAATGAGGATCGAACGTTAAGAAATAGTCCAGTGGACTATTTTAGTGAAGAGGCCAGCTTGCGCGTTGGCGATTTTAGGCTGTCTGAGCTAAACGAATTATCTTATTTAGCTGTTTTTCAAAAGCGAGTTCCTAAAATTTAGGTGCTGACAAAAAAATATTCTGAATGAATCATTTCGCAAGAAAGGCCAACGCTACGGCTGGCTCCTCCAGCCAAAGGTACACTGTACCTTTGGTTCTCGGCCCTGGTTCGTTTTTTATTCA
>NZ_FQYX01000035.1:0-25168 GCF_900141935.1 Arenibacter nanhaiticus
GAAGCCGTCCAAAGAGCATTTCACCTTAGTGAAAGCGGCCTGGGCGGTGCGGCGTGCAAAGTGCGTAGATTTTTAGAACATTAAAATCAGCCTAGCGTTTTTTCGTTCTTTTTTGGGCGATGCAAAAAAGAACAAAGAAGCGGTTTGTTTATGCTGACAAGAACTGTCCTTTGAAAATGGAAAGAACCATTTTACTGATCCATGAGAGAATTGGCCCTCGCTACACCTGGCTCCTCCATCCATACCATGGTCCCAAGGAGGCCTCACCCCAAAACCAACCATAACAAACTGTTAACCAGTACCAAAACCACCATTCATAGGCATTTTCTGTCCTCGCTATTAGAAAAAAGTGTAGCCATTCAGCATCTTATCGAAATAAGCCTGCTTTAAACGGACAAAAAGATTATATTTCACCTACAAAACTTTTATTTGTGGCGGCAAAATTTCCTTCCAAAAAAGTTCCCCATGGAAAATCCTTGCCCAAGAACGGGACCCCCGCCCGATTTCATGCGAATATAAACATAAGAAAACACCTACACATAGGGTGCTATGACCAAAACACCCTTTGTAAAGCAGTAAAAGATTCGTAATACAAGGCCCTAAAACAGCCCTAAACATCATGGATATGATAAAAATTTCGGTGCCCAAGCATCATATCTCATAATAAATGACTTTTAACAGCATGAAGATAGTTTAAGAAAATTTTAAGTATTATTTTTGCCCCGCTTTTGCTATACAGCATATGTTTTTTAATATGCTGATTTCAAGATATATGCAGAAAATAAAACAACTATTTTTCAGAAAAAGCAACAATTTTTTGTAGTAAAAAGATTAAAAAAAATATCAACCATAACACTAAACATGTCCATATTCAATCAAATCCTACTGAATCCCTATTTTTTAGCGTGTTTATCACTGTTTATAGCCTTTTTGATTTCTATAAGAATGTATCCGGTTATAATACTCTTGGGATATAGAAAAAATCTGATGGCTACCCCGGGGCACCGTAGTTCCCACGTAAAGAAAATCCCTAATTTGGGCGGCATAGGACTATTTGTTGCATTTTCTATTGCCCTTACGATTTTAGGAAGCCTGGCCTACCTATCCCCTACCTCCTTAACAAAACTCGTCTCCCTATTATCGGCCATGATTATTCTATTTTTCCTGGGGGTAAAAGACGATATTATAGGCCTCTCGCCCCGAAAGAAATTAATAGGTCAAATTCTATCGGCCGCTTTGGTGGTGATGACCACCGATCTTAGGATCCATAATTTAGGCGGACTCTTTGGACTCGGAGATTTCCCCTACCTGTTTTCGGTAGCCTTTACCATCTTTTTATTCGTATTTGTGGTCAATGCCTTTAACCTGGTCGATGGTATCGACGGACTGGCCTCGGCCATCGCCATAATTGCCAGCGCAACCTTTGGGATCTTCGCCCTGCTAAACCACCAATACCTTATGATATTGACATCTTTTACGCTTATAGGTGCTTTGGCCGGATTCTTACGCTACAATTTTTCCGAAAAACGAAAGCTTTTTATGGGCGATAGCGGCTCTATGTTCATTGGCTTTTTATTGGCCTTCCAGGCCTTTAGCTTTTTAGCCTATCAGGACAACCACTACGGTGCCTTTACGGTGAGCAATGCCCCTATTCTGGTATTGGCCATACTATCCTTCCCCCTTTTAGATACGATCAGGGTCTTTATCATCCGTATCAAAAACAAACGCTCTCCCTTTAGTGCAGACCGCAATCATATACACCACCGCTTACTGGACCTTGGTTTAAAGCACAAAAAAGCAACTATTATGGTGAGTATCATCAATATAGTAATGATAATCTTGGCCTTTGCGATAGGCGGACTCGACATCAACCTGCAGCTGATCATTATTTGTATGGCAGCCCCGGTATTATGCCTATGTCCGTTTTTAATGGAACGCCAGCAAGGAAAGATCAAGCTAGTAATGCCTAGTTTCAGATAACAATACCATTCACCCAAATCAGTTCCCCCTTTAACAAAAAGCATATAAATACCTATGCCCTGGTACGTACTCCATACCAAGCCTCAGAACGAAAAGAAAGTCGCCGACCGCCTAACCGCCATGGGCATTACCGCCTATTGCCCGACACGAACAGAGGTAAAGCAGTGGAGCGATCGTAAAAAAAAGGTCGAAGTACCTCTATTGCCTTCCATGATCTTGGTACAAATCTCGGAGAAAGAACGATCTTTAGTTTTTCAGGCTCCTGGTGCCGTTCGCTATATGTTTTGGCTGGGAAAACCCGCAGAGGTCACCGACGAGGAAGTGGAAGCCCTACAAGCCGTTCAAAACCATAAAAACAATCAAAACCTCACCGTAGAAACCATTCAACCAGGCACCAAAATAGACCTTACTTCCATGGGCTTTAAAGCCCAAAACGGCACCGTCCAATACGTCTCCGGCAACAACTACTGGGTGGTCCTAGAGGGGTTGGGCTATGTGATTAAAATGGAAATATAGTTCAGTGGCGCAGTAAACAGTCGCCAGTAATCAGTAGCTCAGTCGTCAGTAAAAAGAAGTAACCAGTAAACGGTAGATCAGGAAACAGTCACCAGTAGGCGATAACCAGTATTCAGTTATGGAGTTATCTTGTTATGAGGTTCTATTGTTATCCTGTTATCAAGTTATCTTGTTATGGAGTTATCTAGTTACGAGTATGCTATGCTTTTCTATTCCCAACCCTATAGAATGAAAAAAAGGATTGGTGTTTTTTATTATTTTTGAATGTCCTCTCTTCAATAAAAGGCAGCTTGCATCAAGAATGGTTAGTATCAAAAGCCCCGGCCTATTTTAATTTTCGTTTAAAATCAAGTGCTTTTCACAGCGGGTGGCGGAAGCCGTCCGGCAGCCCATCTTCACCTTAGTGAAAGCGGCCTGGGCGGTGCGGCCGTGGAAAGTGGTAAAATTGTCCAATGAAGGGGCTTATTAGCAACCTGGCCAACGCCACAGCTGGCTCCTCCATCCAAAGGTACACTGTACCTTTGTCTCTCGGCCCTAGTTCGTTTTTTATTCATGGCTTGTCTATTGTTTTTTAAAGGAATTCATGAATGCTCCGCATTTCATCAATGGAAAAAATGAACAGGACCGAGAAGGAAATGCAACGACTTGCATTTACGCCGAGGGGCCAGCCGGCGCGTTGGAGAAGGTTTAAGCTATCAAGAACTGTCCTTAAATAAAAGAAAGTTCCATTTATTAAATACTAAAACCATACTAACTACTACCAACCTTAGTTTTATTAAAGAAAGTAACTAGCTGGTGCGTTAGCCCTCGCTACACCTGGCTCCTCCATCCATACGATGGTCCCACGGTTCAGTGGCACAGTAAACAGTCGCCAGTGGTCAGGAAAAAAAAGTAGTCAGTAGTCGATAACCAGTATTCAGTTATGGAGTTATCTTGTTATCAAGTTATCTTGTTATGGAATTATCTAGTTACGAGTATGCTGTGCTTTTCTATTCCCAACCCTATAGAATGAAAAAAAGGATTGGTGTTTTTTATTATTTTCCAATACAGAACCTAATCCTTTAGCAAAAAGCTAATTGAAACTCTATAATTTTCAAGGAACCGATTACCTAATTTTATAATTCCGACATCCCCCTTAATCCCCCTTCGAAAAGGGGAATCCGCATGATTTAACTTTAGGGACTAGTTTTTAAGCCTTCGCAGTTAAAAAGAGTAATCAATACCTCCCCTAACAAACCGCGGGACTGACGGCCAATATGACTTTTTGCTTCAATAAAAGATACTACTCATCTCAAATGGTTAAAATCAAAATCCCCGGCCTATTTTAATTTTCGTTTAAAATCAAGTGCTTTTCACAGCGGGTGGCGGAAGCCGTCCAAAGAGCATTTCACCTTAGTGAAAGCGGCCTGGGCGGTGCGGAGTGCAAAGTGCGTAGATTTTTAGAAATCGACGAAGGAGATTCACGAAAACCTATAAAAAAAAATAAAAACCACTTGAGCTAAAATGAAAATCAGCCTAGATTTTTTTGGTTCGTTTTTTATTCATGGCTTGTCTATTGTTTTTTAAAGGAATTCATGAATGCTCCGCATTTCATCAATGGAAAAAATGAACAGAAAGCGGAATGCTGAAGCTATCAAGAGCTGTCCTTAAGAAAAATATAGCTCCATTTATTAAATACTAAAACCATACTAACTACTACCAACCTTAGTTTTATTAAAGAAAGTAACTAGCTGGTGCGTTAGCCCTCGCTACACTTGGCTCCTCCATCCAAAGGTACACAGTACCTTTCTCTCTCGGCCCTGGACAAGCAAAGAAACCGTCTTAGACGGTTCACGAAATCCGTTAAAAAACAAATAAAAACCACTTGAGTAAATCTAAAATTTCTAGATCGCTTCAAAGGAATTAAAACCTTCTTTAAATTTTAGATTCACGAAAACCTATAAACGAAAATAACAACCACTTGAGCTAAACCGCTTTTGGCGGTTCACTAAATCCGTTAAAAAACAAATAAAAACCACTTGAGCTAAAATGAAAAGGACCGAGAAGGAAATGCAACGACTTGCATTTACGTCGAGGGGCCAGCCGGCGCGTTGGAGAAGCTAAAGCTTTCAAGAAATGTCCTTTAAAAGAGTAAAGCCCCATGTAACAACTTATCTAGCCAGTTCAAATAAAACGATAATCCCTAATCCATTAGCCAAAAGTTAATTGAAACTTCATAGTGATTATGTAAACGAATGCTCTATTGCAAAATACCGACATCCCCCCCCTAAAACCTCTTTACGCCTGAGGCGCACACGGCGCGGGGGAATCCGCATGATTTAACTTTAGAGTACTCCTTTTCTAGCAAGCGCAGCTAAGATCCTGATTCGCACAGGACCGAGAAGGAAATGCAACGATTTGTATTTACCTCGAGGGGCCAGATGGCGCGTTGGCGAAGCTCCGAGATTCAGCTTTTTTATTTGAAAAAAAGCGCGGAGTTTTGAAACCGGTTTTCGACCTCGTTGTCGAAAAATTCATCAGGACCGAACGGAAAATGCAACGATTTGCATTTGTAGCGAGGGGCCAGCTGGTGCGTTGGCCATGGCTACGGCCGGCTCCTCTAACCAAAGGTACACTGTACCTTCGGTTCTCGGCCCTGTTCGTTTTATTCATTGCATATTATTTTTTATTAAGGTATTCATGAACCTCCTTCGTCGGTTTCATCGGACGAGCAAAGAAATCTAAAATTTCTAGATCGCTTCAAAGGAATTAAAACCTTCCTTAAATTTTAGATTCACGAAATCCTATAAAAAGCAAATAAAAACCACTTGAGCTAAAATGAAAAGAAAACGAGAAATTTCAGGCATGAAGAACTGTCCTTTAAAAGGAGAAAGCCCCATCTATCTACAATCCATTTGAGAAGGGTTAATTGAAACTCTATAGTTTTCAAGGAACTGACTACCTAACAGAATAATACCAACATCCCCCTTACTCCCCTTTTACGCCTTAGGCGCCCACGGCCCCGGGGGAATCCAAACGATTTAACCTTGTTA
Organism: Arenibacter nanhaiticus; assembly: GCF_900141935.1. Classification (GTDB taxonomy): domain Bacteria; phylum Bacteroidota; class Bacteroidia; order Flavobacteriales; family Flavobacteriaceae; genus Arenibacter; species Arenibacter nanhaiticus. The sequence continues at coordinate 5,529 of NZ_FQYX01000035.1, forward strand.
TCAAGTTAATGAATTACCGAGTTACAGCAATACCAATTTAACGCCTTATCGAATCCACGAATTCCCGATTTAACGAATTAACGAATTACCCAAAACCCAATTTTCAAATTACTACATTAAACAGCTATAAGCCCCTCAGTTACCAAAAACCCCATTGGTACCTTTCCACATAGATCCCTCAATTGTTCCATGAACCCAATTACTAACAAAACCTTAAATAATCCCTAAATAAATAACAAATAACAACCTTGACTCCCCATCTTATTTCCGTACATTTGCCGCTTGAAAATATTTGACCCTCTTTTATTCAAAGAGCACAAAAATTAACCCCCTGTACCTAATACAGGATAAAACATCCCCGCTTACCGTGACCCAACAATGGGACTCACAGCGGCGGAGCCGTGGAAGGAGCTCAAAAACAAAGCAATTCAGCGTAATCGCTTTTAATCTGTGAAATCCTTCTAAGCTTACAGTTAAATTACACCAACACACAAAGCTTATAGCCTACCGCTTAAAGCTTTCATCATAAAAAACTATGACCAAAATCTATAATGTAATTCTTAGTGGAGGTTCCGGTACCAGATTATGGCCGTTGTCCCGAGAAAGTAGACCCAAGCAGTTTTTACAATTGTTTAAAGGAAAATCACTTTTTCAGGAAACCGTAAGGCGAAATGCTAATTTGGTAAACGATTTTATGATCATTACCAATGAAAAGCAATATGAGGCTGCTAAACAACAGGCAGCTGAACTAAACCAACCCCTATCGAAAAAGATTATAGAGCCTATAGGTCGCAATACAGCTCCTGCCATTACCTTGGCTTGTTTAAGTGTAGCTTCTGAGGATGTTTTATTTGTCACCCCTTCGGACCAAATGATTGGCGATAGTGATATTTACAAAAAAAACCTAGAAAGAGCCATTACTTTGGCCAAGGAAGGGTATTTGGTCACTTTTGGTATACAGCCTACTAGGCCTGAAACGGGATTTGGTTATATAGAACATCAAGAAGAGACGGTGGTTCGCTTTACCGAAAAACCTGCTTATAAAATGGCTGTTGAATTTCTAGAAAAAGGCAACTTTTTATGGAACAGTGGTATGTTCTGTTTTAAAGCAGGTGTGTTTTTAGAAGAAATTAAAAAACACCATCCTGAAATTTATAATTCAAGCATTGAGGCATACAAACAAAGTTCGGAAGGCCTAGTTCCTTTAGATGCCATGGAAGCTATTCCTAGTGAGAGCGTAGACTATGCCGTCTTTGAAAAAAGCGATCGTATAAAGGTTGTCCCCTCCTCCTTTTTCTGGACCGACCTAGGCTCTTTTGATGCCCTACTCGATTATCAGGAACAACAACAGCCTATAGATGGTCTAAAAATCATTGAAGGCGAAGACAATCACAACACACACGCCCTTGCTGACAAAGCGGTATATGGCATAGGTATAGAAGATATATTGGTTATAGACACCAAAGACACCCTTTTCTTGATGAAAAAAGGACAATCAGATAAAGTAAAAGCAATATATAACCAGGCAAAAGCATCAGAGCCAACATTATTACATTAATATTATGAGTCAGAAAGTAGCATTTATCACCGGTATTACCGGACAGGACGGCGCTTATTTAAGTGAGTTTCTATTAAAGAAAGGTTATAAAGTACACGGTTTAAAACGCCGTTCTTCTATGTTCAATACCGATCGTATTGATCATTTGTATGAAGACCCTCATGTAGAGAACCGTAATTTGGTGTTGCATTATGGTGATATGACCGATAGTACCAACCTTATCCGTTTGATTCAAGAAATTCAACCCGATGAGATTTATAACTTGGCCGCTATGAGTCACGTTCATGTGTCTTTTGAGACCCCTGAATATACAGGAAATGCAGATGGATTGGGTACGCTACGTATTTTAGATGCCGTACGTTTACTTGGATTAGAGAAGAAGACCCGTATTTATCAGGCTTCTACTTCAGAATTATACGGAAAGGTACAAGAAGTTCCTCAATCAGAAACTACTCCTTTCTACCCTCGTAGCCCTTATGCCGTAGCCAAAATGTATGCTTACTGGATTACCGTAAACTACCGTGAAGCTTATGGTATGTATGCTTGTAATGGTATTTTATTCAACCACGAATCACCTATCCGTGGGGAAACTTTCGTAACCCGTAAGATTACCAGAGCAACTTCACGTATTGCTTTGGGACTACAGGACAAATTTTACTTAGGAAACCTAGACGCTCAGCGTGACTGGGGACATGCCAAAGATTATGTTCGTATGATGTGGATGATCCTACAAGCCGAAGAAGCTGAGGATTGGGTAATTGCTACCGGAAAAACAACTCCAGTTCGTGAATTTGTACGAATGGCTTTTGCCGAAGTGGGTATAGAATTAGAATTTAAGGGTACAGGGGTAGACGAAAAAGCCTTTGTAAAAGCCTGTAACAACCCAGAATTCCAATTAGAAATAGGAAAAGAAGTCTTGGCCGTAGACCCTGCATATTTTAGACCTACCGAAGTAGAGCTTTTAATAGGAGATGCTTCAAAAGCCAAAACAAAACTAGGATGGGAATGTAAATACGATCTTAAAGACTTGGTAAAAGACATGATGCAAAGCGACGTTAAGCTAATGCAAAAAGACCAATTCCTAAAAGATGGTGGGTATAAGATTATGAATTATTACGAGTAATAAAGGCGCGAATAATAGGGCGCGAATTAAATGCTAATTTAAAAACGAATTACAGGGAATAAAGGAATGACAGATATCATCTACAAGGAAGAAAGCTATAACATTATCGGTGCATGTATGAGAGTACATACCGAATTAGGAGCTGGATTTCTTGAAGCTGTCTACCAGGAAGCTCTAGAAAAAGAATTTCAAAGTAGTAAAATCCCATTTGAAAGACAGACGAAGCTATCTATATATTATAAGGAAGAAAAGCTTAAAAAATACTATATAGCCGATTTCCTTTGTTTCGATAAAATAATAGTAGAGTTGAAAGTAGCCCAATATTTAAACACCGCCGTACAGGCACAGTTGAAAAATTATTTGGTTGCTACAAATTCTAGATTAGGTATAGTTGTTAATTTCGGGAAGAAATCCTTGGAATACAAACGTATCCTAAACCCAAATTCGCATTAATTCGCCCTAATTCGCATGTTTCAAAATTCGCATTAATACGTAATCAATCGTAACATCTTAGAAACAAAAAATATTATTCAAGTTACACACTAACAAAAAAGCTATGAATAAAAATTCGAAAATATACATCGCCGGTCATAGAGGAATGGTAGGTTCTGCTATTTGGAGAGCGCTTACTGCGGCTGGCTATAATAACTTAATAGGAAAAGCTAGCAAAGAACTTGATCTTCGGAATCAGCAGGCTGTAAATGCCTTTTTTGAGGCTGAAAAACCAGATGTGGTGATTGATGCTGCAGCACGTGTAGGGGGAATATTAGCCAATAGTGATTATCCATACCAATTTTTAATGGAGAATTTGCAGATACAGAACAACCTAATAGATGCAGCCCATAAGAATGAGGTAAACAAGTTTATCTTTTTAGGGAGTTCCTGTATTTACCCAAAATTGGCACCACAGCCATTAAAGGAAGAATATTTATTGACTGACACCCTAGAACCAACGAACGAGTGGTATGCTATTGCCAAAATAGCCGGAGTAAAAGCCTGTGAGGCCATCCGCAAACAGTTTGGGAAGGACTATGTAAGTTTAATGCCTACCAATCTTTATGGACCATTTGACAATTTCGATTTAAAAACATCCCATGTACTGCCGGCGATGATCCGTAAGTTTCATGAAGCCAAAGAAAACAACAACGCTGCTGTAACGCTATGGGGAAGCGGTAGCCCCATGCGGGAGTTTTTACATGTGGACGACATGGCACAAGCTGTATTATCTGCCGTAGAAAACATATTACCAGAACACTTGTACAATGTAGGAACGGGAACGGATTTAACCATAAAAGGTTTGGCAGAACAGATTCAGCAAACGGTTGGTCATACAGGAGAAATCATCTGGGATACCTCAAAACCAGATGGTACGCCAAGAAAGTTAATGAATGTGGATAAGCTAAAAGCTTCCGGCTGGGAAGCTCAAATAGTTTTAGAAGAAGGAGTTAAGGATACTTATCAGTGGTTTCTTGATAATATAGAGAGATTTAAAGAAGTGAAAATGTAGCCTTTGGTTATATGTTATGAGTGTAGTTAAGAAATTTTAACACATTAAGTATAACTGATTTTTTGATTAAGTTCAAAAGAACTTTAAAATTTTAAAATTAATAAACAGGCTTTATTAAAGCCTGTTTATTAATTCCAACATATATTTAACAATTGAGTTTTAAATTTATTCAAACACAGGCCAAAAGATTATTTTCTTCTGAAAATGAACGTAGTCATAAGGCCAAAAAAAACGTTATAAATTCTCTTTGTACAAAAGCAATAGGGATGCTAATAATGTACCTAATGGTACCATTATCAATTAGTTATTTAGGTGTTGAAAATTATGGAGTTTGGATAGTTATTTCAGGAATAGTTAGTTGGGCAGGCATGTTTGATTTAGGCTTAGCCCACGGTTTGAGAAATTATTTAGCTGTTGCCTTGGCAGAAGGAAATATATCAGAAGGAAGGAGTTTTGTAAGTACAACTTACTTTATGATCTTGTCTGTTTCACTTCTAATTCTTATAATAGGAAGTTTATTTATTTATAACGTAAACCTTCAGGGGATTTTAAATGTTTACAGTGTAAGTGAATCTAATTTAAAAAACATAAGTTTTATTATACTTCTGTTCTTCTTACTTCAATTTTCTTTAAAACCAATAAATGCTATACTTCAGGCTTATCAAATTCCGTCATATACTCAGATTATAGGAGTAGTTGGCTCAATAATTTCAATTTGTGGAATATTTATCTCACTTAATTTTTTCAATAAAACACCCCTCTACACTTATGCTGTTATTGTTTCTTTAGCACCTGTGATTTCTATTTTATTAGGAAGTATTTATCTATTTCAAAATAAGTTTTATTTGGTAAAGCCTAAAATTTCTAAAATTAAAATAATTAGTTTGAGAAAAATTGGAGGTCTTGGTGTTGATTTTTTTGTAATTCAGTTGTGTTTATTAGTTGTTTATACCTCAGATAACCTTATTATTTCTCATCTCTTTGGACCATCTGAAGTAACTGCCTATTCTATACCCTATAAGTATTTTAGTTTATTAACAATTTTGTTTACTGTTATAATGAGTCCGTATTGGTCTGCTATAACAGAGGCTTATGTTAAAAAAGATTTTGATTGGATTAAAAAAACTATAAAAAATTTGTCATTTATTATTTTAGGTGGCTTAATTATCACTTTAATTATGGTTCTTATTTCAGATATAATTTATAAGTTATGGATAGGCAATCAAGTTTTAGTGTCTCGTAACTTAACTATATTAATGGGTGTTTACTCTATGTTGATGGCAGTTCAAACTCTATTCTCTAGTTTTTCTAATGGAATAGGAAAAATTAAAATACAAATGTATACTTACATTTTTTGTGCTATAATAAATCTGCCTTTATCTCTTTATTTTGGAAAAGTATTAAATCTTGGTGGTTTTGGAGTATTACTTGCAACTGTTTCTTGTCTTACCATAGTTTCTATTGTATTGATAATTCAATATCATAAAATAATAAATAAAACAGCAAAGGGCTTATGGCTAAGGTAGGATCTAATAAACTTACACCCTTAATGCTCCCAGGGTTAAAAAAAACAACCTCTAAAAAACATCTTTTTAAAGATGTTTTATTTTTTATATCAGCAATTGCAATTCCATCTAGTTTTTTTAATTTTATAGATAGAAGCTTTTTTGTTGATATAAGATTATTTTATTTATTAATAGGCGTATTGTACCTTGTTTTAAATTTTAAATATATTCAAAAATTTAAACGTATTAAAGGTGCTAAACTACTCTTGCTATTATGCTTTTTTTTACTTTTTAAAATACTACACTCTTTACTTTTTCAGAATATAATTTGGACTGAAGTTGTAACTATTTTTAGAACCAATTTCTTTTATCCAATAATAACTCTTGGGTTTTTATTATATGCTTCAAAAATGGATAATAAAAGGTTGTATCGCTTTTTTTATTGGTTATTTACTGTCACTCTTATTCAGGGCATACTGTATATTATAGCCAATATAACTGGTGTGAACTTTTATGCTAATTCAAATAAAGAGTTTCAGCAATTTCAAGGGGTAACAATAATCCAAAATCTTAATGCAATACCAGATTACAATATATTTTTATTTGCATTTGCCATATTAACACTTTTTACTGTTTCAAATTTTAAAAAACATTGGATGTGGTTTGTTCCTCTTCTTTTAACTATCTTAACTATTGTACGTAACCAAATTATAGTTTATTTTTTAGTTATTATTATTATATATTCTTTAGGTGTTATATCAAATATCAAAATAAAAGGAGGCAAAATATTTAAAGCTTTAATTTTATTATCTCTTTTTTCAATTATAGGATTCTTGGTTTTTCCAGCACATATAGGAAGAATAGTGAATAAATTTGGCTTTGACCAAAATGAAAGTATTAGTGCTTCAAATTATACCGAAGAAGGTACTTTTAAGGTGAGATTAGATCTTATATCTAAGGCATATAATAGTATAGAACAGAACGATAATTTAATATTAGGTAATGGTTATATAAGAGAAGCTAGAAAAGGAGAATATGATTTTGTAGTTGGGGACGACACTTTATTAGCACCTGTGTTATGGGCAGAAGGCTTATTGGGGATTATAATTAGATTATTACCAGTTTTAATTTTCTTATTTTATGGATTAAAAAATCTACATAATAAAAATAAATTTATATCATTAATTTCTTTAATGATATTAGGTATTACTATCCCTGAAATTTTTAATGGTGTACAAACAAAAATTTTTACCTATTACCATCAATACCTTTTTATTTTCTTCTTATTGATGCTTATTATTTATAATGATAAAATGTATCAAAGAAAAAAATCTTTAATAAAATAAATTATATGAATCCTAATTCAATAACCTTACCAAAAATCTCTATTATAACTGTTTCCTATAATCAAGGACAGTTTATTGAAGATAATATTAAATCTGTTCTAGACCAAAACTATCCAAATATTGAACATATTATTATAGACGCCGGTTCTACAGACAACACTATAGATGTACTTAAGAAATATGACAAACATTTAAACTGGGTATCTGAACCTGATAAAGGACAAAGTGATGGTTTAAATAAAGGGTTTAAAAAAGCCACAGGAAAAATAATTGGTTGGTTTAATTCAGATGACCGTATTGCGCCTGGGGCGTTACATAAAGTTGCTGAATTTTTTATTAATAAACCTGACGAAATAGGTATAGTAGGAAATCAAGTAATAATTGACGAACATGGTCATAGATTAAAAACGATAGAGTCTAAAGCTTATTCTTCTGACTTCCTACTTAATCATGCTAAAGGAATAACCCAAAACTCAATGTTTTTTAAGCGTGAAGTACTCGATAAAATAGGGTATTTAAATGAAGATATCCACTACGCTATGGATCATGATTTATTTATACGTATTGCTAAATTGAAAACTATACCATATTTAGATGAAAGTTTAGGTGAATTCAGAATTCAAGCAAACGCAAAAACCGCACAAGGGAGTTGTAATTTCGCTAAAGAATTGATTTCTATAAGAAAGAGTTATGGGGGGCGTACTTTGAGTCCAGCGAATATTGATAGTTATTATTTGATACTTACAGAGCCATTAAGAAGAATTTCTTGGTTAAGAAAAACAGTACAAATTTTAAAAGGAATTGATTAATGGAACCAAGAATATTATATATTTTGTCTTCATTTAATTTGTATGGAGGTACGCCAAAAAAAACGTTAGACTTGATGAAGCACCTGAGTAACAGGTCTGTAGTATATGTATATCATAATTCCTTTTCTGAGTTCAAATCAAAGTTTGTTGCTACAGGAGGGGGTGTTTATGAAGGATTTTATGGTAGAAATATTTTCTTACATATAAGAAAATTACTTTCTATTATTGATACAGAAAAAATAAATATTATTCAAACTCAATTTTCAATAGGTGAAACATTAGGATATTTTATTAAACTTTTTCGTCCTAAAATTAAACTTTTGGTAACATTTGAATCCTCAATCAAACCGGTTAAGTTAAAAGCCTATATTGTTGGGCTTATATATCGAAAAATCGACTATTTTGTTTTTATATCCAATTATGTGAAAAATGAAAAACAAAAACAATTTCCGCTTTTAAAACACAAAAGAAGCAAGGTTATATATAATGGAACTGAACAAAGAATAGATGCCAAAAACACTTTAACCTACAAAAAAGGAGTTTCCTTATTGAGTATATCTGGATTAATCCCTATTAAAAATATACAAATTTTAATTAAAGCTTTGGGGGTAATTATAAATCAACACAAAAAACAAGATATACATTTATATGTAGCTGGTGATGGGCCAATGCGTAAGGAATTAGAGATACTAATAAAAGCATTACAGTTGGATAGCTATATCCATTTGTTAGGCTATCAAGAAAATATTGGAGGGCTTTTAAATAATTGTGATATTTATGTGCACCCTTGTTATAAAGAAGGTTTTGGTATTGCGGTAGCAGAAGCTATGTTTGCTGAAAAGCCAATAATAGTATCTAATGCAGGTGCTTTACCAGAACTTGTCCGTGATGCAGTGGATGGTTTAGTAGTATCCCCACACGATGAACTAGAATGGGTAAATGCAATATTAAAGGTTATGGAAAATTCTGAATTCGCTAATAAAATAGCTTACAATGCTAAGAAAAGTGCTGCTCAAAATTTTTCAATAGAGAAATATACTAAAAGTTATGAAGATTTATATATAAAAATCCTTTCCAATTAAATATGAATAAAAAAAAATTACTTGTTATTCATCCAGCCTTAGCACCTTATCGGGTTGATTTTTTTAATTCATTAAGCGAAGCTTTTGTCGCCAAATATTATTTCTTCAATTCAAATTTGATGAATCAAAAGTTTGATCAAAAACAATTGCAAAAACAATTAAATTTTAAATGTAACTATCTAAGAAAGGGCTTAAATTTCAAGGGACGTTCTTTAAGATTTGGAGTTACTAAAATTATTTTAAACAATAATCCAGATATTATCATTTGCCCTGAGTATAACCCAATAATACTTTTGGTGCTATCAACTAGATTTATTTTTAATAAAAAATTTAAAATTCATACAATTTGTGATGATAGTTTAGAGTCTGCTATAAATGTTAGTTTTTTTAAAAAACATTTGCGATCGTTTTTATTAAAGCGTTTAGATGGTGTGATTTTAACAAATAACACAGTTAAAGAATATTATTTGAATAAACTAGAAATAAAAACAAACCTATTAATTTTTCCAATTATAAGACGTGAAGATAAATATATTTTACAACTTAAAGCAAGTATAGAAACTTCAAAAAAGTACATAAAACAATATAATTTAGAAAATAAAAAAACCTTTCTTTTTGTAGGGCGTTTGGTTAAGATTAAAAATATTGAAAGATTATTGGAGGCTTTTAAGCCAGTTGTAGCTAACTACAACGACGTAAGATTAATTATAGTGGGTTCCGGTGAAGAACAAAGCTTTATTAAAGAAAAAATTGTCTCATTAAATCTTGAAAATAATGTCGTTTTGCCGGGTAGGTTTGAAGGCACAGAACTACTAGCATGGTATCTTACAGCTGGTGTTTTTATATTACCAAGTACTTCTGAAGTATTTGGTGCTGTAATTAATGAAGCTTTATTGGCGGGGTGTTATGTGCTAACATCTGATTTAGCAGGTGGAGCAAGCTTAATAAGGGAAAACATAAATGGTAATAAATTTAACCCCTACGATGTTAATGGTATTTCCAATATAATTCTCACCACATTGTTAAATGATAACAATTTTAGAGACCTTGGAAGTTTTAAAAAAAGCAGAATGAATATTACTTATAAAGATACTTTTAATACTCTAATCGAAAACCTATAGTGTTGTATGAATTTTTTAACTGACTTTTTTTATACTCTTAACAAAACCGAAATAAACTATTGTGTATTACGTAATTATCAAGCACTTCCAGAGTCTACTAATGGGAGTGATTTAGATATTCTTATATTTAATGACGATTTAGAACTGTTTAATATATTTTTAAGGGAATTTGTAAAAAAATATAATATAAAGTTAGTTTCGTTTATCCAAGATAAAAGGTGTCCAAAATATTGTTTACTTGGTGTAAATTGGGGTTTGCAAATTGATGCTTTCAATAAATCTATTTTTTTTGGAGGTAAAGAGCTAATACCAGCTTCTGTCTTATTTGCTAATACAATTATTTTTCAAGGTGTACAAGTTCTAAACCCTAAAACGGGTGCTGTATTAGCGTTTTTAAAAGAAATCTTAAATAATAAAATTTGTAATATAAAATATATTACAGAGTTACAAAAGCAATATGGTAACACTCTAATCAAAACCGAGCTTTTAAGTCAGTTTCCTCAGGAGTTTGTTGCTTATTTAAATCAAAATTTAAATAAGCTTGATGCTAAACATTGTAAAAAATTATATAACATTAGTAAAAAGAATTTTAATCGCTCAAAATTTTCTGGCTTTAAAAACAAATGTAATAGGCTAGTTAAGCAACCTGGTTTTACAATAGCATTTTTAGGTACAGATGGTTCCGGAAAAAGCACTATTATTGATAATATTAAGCCAATATTAAATGATGCATTTCATAACGCCGTGTATTACGAACATATGCGCCCTAATCAAATCCCAAGTATAGCCCGTTTATCCGGGAAAAAAGAAAGTTATAGTGGCCCAGTGACTAATCCACACGGTAGCAAAACGTCAGGTTATTTAGGGTCATTAATGCGTTGGTCGTATTATATGGTAGATTATACTTTTGGCTTTTATTTAAAAGTATGGCCTAAAAAAGCGATACGCTCTTGTGTTTGGATTTTTGATCGTTATTATTACGACTATATAATAGACCCTAAACGAAGTAGGATAAAACTTCCTAAATGGCTGTTTAAATTAGGTCAGTTTATCATTCCAGAACCAGATATAATACTTTGCTTAGGTGCAGATGCTACACTTATACATAAACGCAAACCAGAATTACCACTAAAAGAAGTAGAAAGACAAGTTGCCGAGCTAAAGGCATTTTGTGCGTCTCATAATCGTGCGGTTTGGATAGAAACTGGGCAGTCTATAGAAAATTCGTCAAATTCGGCAATTAGAGTAATAATTAATAATATGGCAGTGCGCTTTAAGTCTATAAACCTTTAGAATAATAAATGAAATACTGTTACTTTCATCCCCATCGTCCTCAATACTTTTTTCCTTTGGATTTCACTAAGCATCAAGTGTTTTTATCCTTCTATCAACCATATACTAATTTTGGGAAGTTATCTTGGGGGTTGTTTAGAAACCTTGCATGGTATCGAAGGTTGTTTTCTATAAATAACATTGAAAAATTTATACCGGAAACTAAAATTAGAAAGATAATTGGTGAAGATGTTATTATGGCCTTTAACACAGGTACACCGGGTCCAGAACAAAAAATAACAGGATTGGGCTGGGAAGCTGAAGATTATTTTTTTATAAAATATGGGGTAAGTACACTAGCACAAAGCAATGTGAATAACGAATATATTATTTTAGATCAATTAGGACAGTTAGATTTTGTTCCAAAGATATTAGATTTCCATCAATCAAGTCTAGGTACGCTTTTAAAAACAGATGTACTGCAAGGAGATAGGTTAGCTAATTCGGTTTTAGATAAATCTATTTTAAAATGTTTATATAGTTTGGCTGAACTTAATATTAATACTATTAAAAACTATAAGACGGATAAAATATCGGTGTTTGCACACGGTGATTTTTGTCCTTGGAATATAATGAAAAAAAACGGTAAACTTTTAGTCTATGATTGGGAAATGGCTGGTACCTATCCATTAGGTTATGATTTGTTTACATTTATATTTCAAACAAATTTTCTTTTGGAACCAAAAAAGTCAATTGAATTAACATTTTCGGTAAATACAGATATAATTGATAAGTATTTTAATTATTTTAATATTAAAAATTGGTATGAATATTTGATGTCTTTCTGTAATTTAAAAATTCAATTAGCAAAAGCGAATAATAATGATGACTTACTTAATTATTACTTAAAAATAAAAAACATTGTTTAAAAATGAATAAATTTTCACATTTATATTCTAAGTGTAAAGAGTCTAATACAAGTTTTTATTTTCTATTACTAAAATATTTTTATTATAAACTATTTTATAATAAAAATATTTTTTCTCATCAAAGGGTTGAAATTTCGGGCGTAGTTAATATTGAAACTGACTATAACTTAAAAGTTGGGGTTGATTATGTGGGTTTTATGAGTAGTTCTGATGTGACCATTTTAAATATTAAAGGTAAATTAAAACTACTTAGCGACTATTCAATAGGGCGTGGTTGCAGATTTGATATTGGAGAAAATGCAAAGGTTCAAATCGGTAAAGGTGGTTATATTAATGCAAATACAAAACTGATAATTATGCATGGTTTAAAAATTGGAGATAATTGTATTATATCATGGGATTGTCAATTTTTAGATGATGATTTTCATGAAGTACATTATGAAAATAAAAAAGACTCAAAAAATAATATTGTTATAGGGAATAAAGTTTGGATTGGTTGTGGTGTAAAGATTTATAAAGGGTCTGTTATCCCATCCGGTAGTATTGTGGCTGCAAATTCGGTTGTAAGAAATCAATTTAATATACCTAATTGTATTATTGCAGGACATCCTGCAGAAGTCATTAAAGAAAATGTACAATGGGACTAAAGCTAAGTAAACAGCAAACATCGTGTTTTAATAAGTATAAAATACTAGTGTCTGCTTATGCCTGTAGTCCTAATCGTGGTTCTGAACCAGGTATGGGATGGCATTTTGTAAAGGGATTAAGCCAGTTTCATGAAGTCCATGTTATTGTAGAGCAGCATAAATGGGAAAAACCTATAACGGAATATTTAGAGGCGCATCCGGAATTAAAAGAAAATTTAAAATTTTACTTTATAGAAAAACATCGCAATAAAAGGCTTCGTAAAATTTGGCCACCTTCCTATTATTGGTTTTATAAAGGGTGGCAAAAAAAAGTATATAAATTGGCGTTATCATTAGATGCTAAAGAAAATTTTGACTTGATACATCAGCTTAATATGGTAGGCTATCGGGAGCCTGGTTTTCTTTGGAAAATTAATAAGCCATTTGTGTGGGGGCCAATTGGTGGCTTAGAGAACTCACCTTGGGCGTTTTTGCCAAGTCTTGGATTTAAAGGCTTACTATTTTATTCTGGTAGAAATTTTATAAACTTTTGGCAAAGAAACTTTTTATCTCGCCCAAAACGTGCAGCAAAGCGACCTAATAATGCTTTAATAGCTGCGACCCCAAGTAATGCGGAGATAATTAAAAAAATATGGCATCAAGATGCAATAACTATTTGTGAAGTTGGACAAGAAAAGAACAACATTGAAGATATTGTATTAAGAAATCCAGACAAGCCTTTAAAAATAGTTTGGAGTGGTATTCATACTCCTGGAAAAAACTTGCCATTACTGCTTAAAGCCTTGCATAAAGTAAGTTTAAATTATGAATTACATGTATTAGGTCAAGGAGAAATGACTTCATCATGGAGAAATACGGCCAAAAATCTTGATATTAAAAATATAAGTTGGTATGGTTGGATTGAACAGCCTAAAGCAATTGATATAATGAAAAAAGGACATGTATTTGTTATCACAAGTATAAGCGATTTAACATCTACTGTTACTTTAGAAGCCTTATCTTATGGATTGCCTATAATCTGTTTAGATCATTGTGGATTTACCCATGTGGTTAATGAGCAATGTGGGATTAAAATCCCTGTTAACACACCCGATAAAGCAGCTGTAAATATTGGAGCTGCCTTAACTAGCTTATATAATGATGAAAACAAAAGAACAGCATTAAGTAAAGGGGCGCTACAAAGAGCAGCTGATTTTAATTGGGATAATAAAATTAAGGCCTTAAATACTATCTACGATACCTTAGTGGTTGGAGATAAAGAATAGGATGAAAAAAATACTTTATATATTACACTACCCTCCTCCTGTTCATGGCGCAGCTATCGTTGGTAAGTATATTATGGAAAGTGCGTTAATTAACAATAATTTTAATGGGCGTTATATAAATTTGGGCACTTCTAGATCTGTTGACGAAATAGGCAAAGGAGGCATAATTAAATGGCTTCGTTATTTTAATGTTTTGTTTAATACGTTTTTAGAGTGTATTAGATTTAGTCCAAACCTAGTCTATTTAACGCTTACTGCTAATGGTGCAGGTTTTTATAAGGATGCATTGGTAGCCTTAATAGCAAAATGTTTAGGGTGCAAAGTCGTGTACCACTTCCATAATAAAGGGGTGATTAATAATCAAAATAAATGGTTTGATAATCTTTTATATAAATTAGTTTTAAAAAAGGCTCAGGTTATTTTGTTATCCCCTTATTTATACTACGATATTAAAAAATATGTGTCAAAGTCAGATGTCCATTATTGTGCAAATGGTATCCCAAAACTACCTATTGGGTTAAATGAAAATAAAGAATCTTCTACTATAGAAATACTATTCTTATCCAACTTATTAAAAGCTAAAGGGGTATATATATTATTAGAGGCTTGTAGTTTGCTTAAAAATAAAAATATAGATATTAAATGTACTGTTATTGGGGGGGAAGGCGACATAAGTGTTGTTGATTTTGAAAATAAAATTATAGAATTAAAGTTAACAGATGTTGTGTATTATGCAGGCAAACAATACGGAGACGATAAATTAGTTTTTTTTGAAAAAGCAGATATTTTTGTACACCCAACCTATAATGATTGCTTTCCTTTGGTTTTATTAGAAGCTATGCAATTTGGTTTGCCAATTGTCTCGACAATAGAAGGTGCGATACCAGAAATTGTAGAATCTCAAAAAAATGGTTTTCTCGTACCAAAAAAGGAAGCCCTAGCTTTTGCAAATGAAATTGAAAAGTTAGTTTTAAACCCTGACTTACGTAGCACAATGAGTCAATCGGCCAAATTAAAATATAATTCTAAATTTACGACGGGCGCTTTTGAAGATCGCCTTTGTAAAATTTTAAAAAATATCACGTAAATGCATTTATTAGGCTATTCTATCGCTACCGATTATCCCAATCTACCACCTCGCCATAAAATCATTATCAATACTATTAACCCTCACAGTTATTGTGAAGCTAAAAAGGATAAGTATTTTTTTCAAGCTTTAAAATCATCTGATGTTTTATTACCTGATGGTGTAGGCATTGTATGGGCAGCAAAATTTTTAAAAGGAAAAAGAATACAGAAAATTGCAGGGGCAGATATACACCAACGTTTATTAGAGATTGCCAATGCAAATCAACAAAAAATATTTTACTTAGGTGCAGCACAAAACACGTTGAATCTAATTGCAGCACGAATTAAAAAAGAGTATCCTAATATAAAAGTAGCTAGCTTTTCACCTCCTTATAAGCCCGCATTTTCACAGGAAGACTCAGAAAAAATGATTTCTTCTGTAAATAATTTTCAACCCGATATATTATTTGTTGGAATGACCGCTCCAAAACAAGAAAAATGGGTACATGCACATAAAGATAGTCTTGATGTAAATGTTATTACTTCTATAGGTGCTGTTTTTGATTTCTATGCAGGTACAGTGAAACGTTCCCATCCCATATGGATAAAACTAGGGTTGGAGTGGCTTCCACGATTACTACAAGAACCTAAACGACTTTGGAGACGGAATTTTATTTCGACTCCTCTTTTTATAAAATCTGTACTTCACGCAAAATTAAAGAATTAACTTTAACCTCAAAAAACTTAATGTTCAATTAGTTCATTAAGCCATGTATATTTTATACATGCCTTGACTAACTCATGGGAAATCCCTATTTTTGCACGTTTAAAATTTTCAGTAAATACTGAAAAAACCATTCCAAAAAATGAAAAACTATTTATTTGTCCTGGGACTGATAGCTCTATTGTTCCAATCTTGCGCCACCAAAAAGGACATCCTCTATCTGCAAGATGCCAACACCTTGGAGGCTCAACATATTAAATACGAAGCTGCCAAAATTCAACCCAACGATATTTTAGACATCAAAGTTTCGGCCTTAGTTCCAGAAACGGCCATGCCCTATAATGTGCAGCCTCTTGGTAATACCAATGCCTCCAATATAGAACTTTTAAAACTACAAGGCTATTTGGTGGCTACAGATGGGAGTATTACGTTTCCGGTATTGGGAAAAATAACGGTCACCAATAAAACGACTGCCGCCTTAGAGCAGGAATTGGAACTGTTGTTAGAAAAGGGTGGGCACTTGAATCAACCCAAAGTAAGTGTACGTTTGCTCAATGCCAAGGTGACAGTTTTGGGAGAGGTACAACGGCCAGGGACCTATAGCTTTACCGAGCAGCAAATTAGTCTTCCACAGGCACTTGGCTACGCAGGAGATTTGACGATTAATGGAAAACGTAAGGATGTCTTATTGATTCGAGAAGAAAATGGGCAACGCACCGTCACCCATATAGATTTAACAACCACCGATTGGTTTAACAGCCCCTACTACTATATAAAACCCAACGATTTTATAGTCGTAAACCCCAATGGTCCCAAAGTAAAAAGTGCCGGATTTGTGGGTAATACAGGCACCCTTGTCTCTGTACTTTCCTTACTCTTAACCTCTATAGTTTTAATCACCCGATAAAATGAACGAAGCTCCCTATAACTCCCAGCAGTTTGAAGAAGAAGAATCTTTAAACCTGAAAGAGATTTTATTTAAGTATTTGGCGTACTGGCCTTGGTTTTTGGCAACTTCGGTATTGGCTATATGGTTAGGTGTAGTGTATATTAAATACGTACCCGAGACTTATCAATCGGTCGCCAAAATAAAAATCATAGACGAGTCCAAGGAAATGAACATTGCCACCGATGCCCTATCCCTGTTGGGTGGGAAGTCGCAAGTAAACCTGGACAATGAGGTGGAGGTTATAAAATCGTACCGTTTGTTAAGCCAGGTGGTAGACGAACTCCAATTAAATGTAGCCTATTATGCTGTAGGAACGCTAAAAACTACGGAGATATGGAATCCTCCTTTTAGGGTTCAAAAAAACATTGGAGGTGCTGAAATTAATAAACCTTTAGAATACAATATTACCCTAGGGGCTACCGCCTTTACAGTAACGGATGAGGACAAAAATACCTATACCCTGCCTTACGGGGATCCTAAGGGAACAGTAGCTAATCTACCGTTTAGCCTTCACCTCAATGAACATACCCCTCAAGCCATAAACCAAAACCATAGCTATAAGATAGTACTCCTTCCTAAAAAGGCAGCAGTGATGAAATTGGTGAATTCTTTGCAAGTTCAATCCACCAATAAGAACAGTGATATTTTGTCGCTCTCTCTCATTGGTCAAAGCATAGCCAAATCGGAGGCTATCCTGAATACCACTATTGAAAAATTTAACCGAGATGGGATTCTAGACCGTCAAATGGTGTCTCAGAATACCCTGAATTTTATAGACGATCGGTTTATTTATTTGTCCGAGGAACTAGATTCTATAGAGGGCAACAAAAAAGAGTTTAAACAACGTAACAACCTTTCCTTTATTGAGGCAGATGCAGGTGTGAACCTACAGAAAAAAGCTGTTTCGGAAGAGGAAGTTTTTAAATTAGAAACACAGATCGCCCTTTCCAAACTGTTAAAGGAAACCATGAGTAGCCAAACGGATTATCAGCTCTTACCGGCAGATATTGGCTTAGAAAATAATAGTATTAACGGCTTGGTGAAGGACTACAACCAAATGGTCTTAGAGCGAGAGAAGTTAAAAGCAAGTGCTGGTGCTAATAACCCTACTGTCATGGTACTTACCGGCCAATTAGACCGTACCAAAGAAAATATTAGTCAGACTATCAACGGCTACCAACAGCAATTGGGAGTTTCCCTAAAACAATTGCAACAACAACAACGTTTGGCAGGGAGTCAGTTTTCTAAATTGCCAGAAAAGGAGCAATTGCTACGTGCCATAGAACGTCAGCAGAGTATTAAGGAAAATCTTTTCCTGATATTATTACAAAAGCGCGAAGAGGCTGCCATTAGTCTGGCCGTAACCTCTCCTTCTTTAAAAGTAGTAGATTATGCCTTAACTAGTAATGCCCCTGTTGCCCCTAAAAAACAAATTATATTGGCAGGATCACTACTCCTCGGACTAATGCTACCATTTGGTATATTGTATATCATCTTTTTATTGGACACTAAAATCCAGGACAGGGTCACTATCGAAAGAGCCAACCCAGAGATTCCAATTTTAGCCGAGATTCCTTTTATTGAAGACAACAAAAGTTTTATGGATGCCGATGACCGCTCTGTTTTGGCTGAATCGTTCCGTATCCTAAGTACTAACGTCAATTATCTATTGCCTAAAAAGGAAAAAGGCGAAGGTCAGGTGATCTATGTTTCTTCTACCATAAAAGGGGAAGGAAAGACCTTGGTGGCCCTTAACCTTTCCTTGGCATACTCCAGTATTAAAAAGAAGGTGTTGTTAGTAGGGTCAGATTTACGGAATCCACAGCTCCATAACTACTTTGATATCGATAAAAACGTACAGGGACTGGCAGACTACCTGCATAATCCGGAATTAAATTGGAAAGATTGCATTCACGAAGGTTACAACAAAATTCCTTACCATAAGGTTTGTTTTTCGGGAAGCATCCCTCCCAATGCTCCACAATTGTTATCGGGTGATGGGTTTGAAAAATTCATAACCGCCGCCAAAAAAGAATTTGATTATATCATTGTAGATACGGCCCCTACCATTTTGGTAACGGACACCCTACTAATCTCTCAACATGCAGATGCCACCCTATTTGTCACCAGGGCCGGCTATACCGACAAACGTTTGTTGGAGTTCTCCAAAGACCTCAACAAAAACAAAAAACTGATCAATATGGCCTATGTACTCAACGATGTAAGACTCGGAAAAGGCAAGGGCTATGGGTATGGGTATAATTATGGGTATGGGTATGGGTATGGGTATAGTGAGGAGCAACAGCTTGCTCCTTGGTATAAGCGTATTTTAAAAAGAAGTTAGTTTTCTTCTTCTTCTTTTTTCCCTTTTAATATTTAGCGCTCTATCAGCATTTTTTGTTGATAGAGCGTTTTTTTTGGTATTGTTTTTTTCTTTTCACGACCTACTCCCCTCTCTAATCTCACTCCTTCTCTCCCCTATTTTTCCACATCCACCGTTATCTCTTTGTTCCCATCATACCCACACTTCAAATATACTTTTAACAATATTTTTCGTGCTTTTATCAAGATATTTTCTGCATTTATTTTATCTTGGTTTAAAGTGTTTAGCATGGATAGGGTTTTATAAAAATGGTGTTTTTTCTTTTTATGGACAGTCCTTGAAAGCCTCAGTATTCCGCTTTCAGTTCATTTTTTCCATTGATGAAAAAACGAACCAAAAAAATCTAGGCTGA
>NZ_FQYX01000035.1:27868-35205 GCF_900141935.1 Arenibacter nanhaiticus
GATTAACGGATATTGAAGTAAAAAAAGAAATGTTCAGTGTAATGTTGAAAATAGAAGGCACTATAGAGAGGCTTTTAAACAGGCCTTAATCATCCATACATCCCCCTCACTCCCCCTTCTAAGGGGGAATCCGTGATATTCAACCTATTAGTTCATAGAAGTTATTACTAATTGTTTATTGATTTAAAGGGAGAATCCGCGCTATTAAACTTCATAGTAAAACCTTTATTGGCGATTAATATTTGAACTTCCCTGATTAGTGTTGACCGTTCACTGTTTACTTTTTATTGCTAATTGATAATTGTTTATTGTTTACTGCTAATTGTTCATTGTAAAGCGTTAGCTATTGCAGCGGCATCCTTTTTTGGTGGGCGCAGCCCGCGAAAAAAGATACAGCGGAAAGAGCGACCCGATAGGGGAACGCCCAAAATAATCACGCGCAAAACCGCAAAACACCATAACTCCATAACAGCATAACTTCATAACAAGATAACAAGTTAACTCGGGAACTTGATAACTC
Organism: Arenibacter nanhaiticus; assembly: GCF_900141935.1. GTDB lineage: Bacteria > Bacteroidota > Bacteroidia > Flavobacteriales > Flavobacteriaceae > Arenibacter > Arenibacter nanhaiticus. Next base: position 28,389 of record NZ_FQYX01000035.1, read on the forward strand.
CGTTACTCGGTAATTCGGAAATTCGTTAAATCGGGAACTTGATAACGTGATAACTCCGTAACAAGATAACTTGGTAATCGATAACAAGATAACTCGGTAACTAGATAACTCCATAACTATTTACTGTTAATTGAAAAAATGCCTTTTTGTTATTGTTTTTTTCCGAAATTAGGACTGTCCAAAGTGTGTTTTATGACAACAAGGGCATTAATAACCTAGAAAACCTATAGAGTAGCCAATGCTACCGCTGGTGCTCGGGGTATCATATAGGTACTCTGTAAAAATGGCTTAATATTACATAATGAAGAAAACCAAAATCCCTAGGTCCATCACCGATGCCCGCCCCAATGCTGTTTCCGATACTATTGGGCAAGAGGCCCTGTCGTCCTTGTGCTCCCTGGCGGCGGGGATTTGTGATGTGCCCGAGGCATGGGTATTTCTTATAAAACCTACCCCCTCTCTCCAAACGGCTGCAGATGGGGAGGCCGATCATCCATCTCCCCTCTCCCTCCTACGCGATGCCCATTTTAGGGAGCGCCCCAATGAGATTTTTGTAATCGAGGATGCCCGTACCGACCCTAGCATAGATACCGCCACCGCCCTTGACTGCCTTTTTTATGCCGCTGTTCCCCTAAGGGCCCCGGAAGGAAATGCCTTGTACCTCCTATGTGTACAGGACCAAAAACCTAAGCAGTTGGATGCTGCCAAATTAGCGGCCTTAACGGCCCTTGGGCAATTGGGGGAACGTTTGCTAGATCAGCAACGCATAGAAAAACAGGCCGAGAAACATAAGACGACCCTGGCCTTTGAATTGGATAGGCTGGACAGTTTTATCGATGCCACCCATATTGGCACCTGGGAGCTGAATATACAGACCAAGGCTATTTTTTTTAATGACCGCTGGGCAGCCATACTGGGATATACCCATGAGGAGCTGTTCCCTATAGACCTTGAGCAATGGGAGGCCCTGATTCATCCCGATGACAAGCCCATAGCCGATAGCAAGCTGCAGCTGTGTTTAGAGAAAAAAACCGATTATTTGGAACACGAATGCCGCCTGCGCCACAAAAACGGGCACTGGGTGTGGATTAATAATAGGGGGCGCGTGATACAATGGAGCGAGGACGGGAAGCCCTTGATCGTCGCCGGGGCCCATTGGGATATTACCGAACGCAAACTGGCGGAGGAAAAATTGCGGCTGAAAGACCAGTGGTTTAAATCCCTGGTCCTTGGCGGTGCCGATATGATTGCCGTTATGGATGACAAAGGCACCTATAAATATGTGAGTCCGACCGCCATGGATATTCTAGGCTACGACCCCCAGGAGGTGATCGGAAAAAATGCCTTCGATTTTATGCACCCCGATGATATTGCCCAGGTGCAGGATCATTTTAGCAAATTGCTGGCCGGAGAAGCGTATACCCCAAAACCATTTCGGTACAAACACCAAAACGGCCAATGGCGATGGGTAGAAAACGTGGTGACCGATCTGCGGCACGACCCCGCCGTACAGGGAATTGTGACCAATTCCAGGGATATTACCGCCAGAATACAGGCAGAGCAGCAAATAAAGGCTTCCGAGGAAAAATACCGACTGTTGTTTAACTCGAGTCCACTCCCCGCCTGGATCTACGATAGCGAGAGCCTGAAAATTTTAGATATCAATGCGAGGGCAGTAGAGAAATACGGCTATCCTAGGGAGAGTTTTATAGGGATGGACATACGCGATTTCATTCCCCCAGAAGAGATTCCACATTTACTAAAAACCCTAAAAGCCGTTCCCAAAAACGAGACTACCTTTAATTTTGGGGTGTTTACCCATAAAAAAAACAATGGGGAGCTCCTAAAAATGGAGATCGTAGGCCACGCACTGCAATTTCAGGGAAAAGACTGCCATTTGGTGGTCTGTAACAATGTGACCGAAAAAGAGCAGTTCTTAGAGGAGCTACAACAGTCCGAATACAAACTAAAAATGGCCACGGACATTGCCAAACTTGGGTATTGGACGGTAGACCTGCAAGGGGGTGCTATTACCCTTTCCGATGAAGTGTATAAGCTATGGAGCTTGGAGAAGGCCAGCTTTGAGGTGTCTTTTGATAGTTTTTTGGCCACTATTCATCCCGAGGATAAAGAGAATTTTAAACAAAAGGTAGCAGCGGCGGTAAAGGGTGGCAAAAACTACGATTTTATCTATAGGATACGACGCCCCTCAGGGGAACAAAAATGGGTCCATAGCCTAGGGCGGTTGGTGTATGACAGGGAGGGAAACCCCAAACTGTTTGAGGGTACCGTACAGGACATTACCCAGCAAAAATATGAGGAACAACGCTTGAAGCTGATGGAGTCTGTGGTGACCAATACCTCTGATGCAGTCAGTATCATCAATATAGATCCCTTTAATGAGGCCGGACCCCGCATTCGCTATGTTAATGATGCCTTTAGCAGCCTTACTGGCTATGAGCCCGAAGAGGTGCTAGGGCAAAATCCGCGTATGCTCCTTGGCTACCAGCCCAATGCCGACGCCCTAACAGCATTGCAGCAGTGTATAGCAGAATCCAAGGCCGGGGAAATTACCACCAACGGACATAAAAAAAATGGGGAAGCACTATGGGTGCAGCTATCCTTTACACCGGTAGCGGACGACAAAGGGGGCATTACCCATTATATTGCCATCCAACGCGATATTACCGCCCAGAAAAACCGCGAACTGGAAAAAAAATTACTGGCCGATATCAGTATGTTATTCCACCGACAGGAAAAACTAAAACCCTGCCTAGAAGACGTTTTGCAGCATTTGGCCGACTATGGCGATTTTCAAATGGCCGAATTATGGCTGCCGAATCTAGAGAAAACACAGCTGCATTGTATGGCCCAATACAGCCAAAAAACGGTTGACAATGCTACTGCTATGCCCGTTTTTACCCTAGAGGAGGGACTCCCTGGAGCCGTTTGGAAAAACCAAGAACGGACCTATTGGGACCATGGGACGAATGCACTGGCCTGTATCCCTACAGAATACGCCGAAGCCAACAACATACAATCGGTCATTGGCATACCCCTGAGCCATAACAAAACACCTATTGGCGTTTTGGTATTGGGGATGGAAAACACCAAAAACAACCTACGCTTCTCCGAGGCCCTTTTTCAACAGTTGGAAACTTTTATAGGGGCCGAAGTGGAACGAAAACGCCTGGAAAACGACCTGCACCAAATCTTTACCTTTTCGCCCGACCTTATTTGTGTGGCCGGTAATGACGGATATTTTAAAAAAATTAATCCCGCTGGTATCGCCTTACTCGAGTATACCGAAGAAGAACTGCTCTCCCAAAGAATTTTGAGTTTTGTACATCCCGATGATCAGGAGCGCACCAAAAACCAGCAAAAAAAGATCTACCAGGGCCAACAGGGCGATAACTTTCAAAACCGCTATATCACCAAAAGCGGAAAGACCAAATGGATTAGCTGGTCTGCCACCCCCAACGATGAACAGGGCTTGGTTTTTGCCGTCGCCAAAGATGTTACCCAAAACAAAGAGCTACAAGGACTATTGGACAGGGCCAATAATTTGGCGCGCATAGGGAACTGGGAGGTCGATTTGCTCCAGGAGAAAGTCCATTGGTCCAATATTATCAAGGAGATTCATGAAGTCCCCCTAAGCTATGTCCCTACCCTAGAAAGCAGTACTTCCTTTTGTAAGGATACCGAACAAAAAGAGCGGTTACTACAGCTGATACAGTCCGCCAACGTAAAGGGCGAAGCCTGGGAAATGGAACTACTGATTACCACCGCCAAGGGCAACGACCGCTGGATTCGGATCATAGGGGAACCCGAGTTTTTAAAAGGGGAATGCGTAGGCTATTACGGCTGTATCCAGGATATTCACAAACTAAAAATAGCGCAGCTATCCCTAAAGAAAGCCTTTATAGAAAAAACGCAGATTCTAGAGAGTATTGGCGATGCCTTTGTGGCCGTAGACAAGCAGTGGACCGTTACCTATTGGAACAAGGAGGCGGAGCTCTTAATGGACATCCCACGGGAAACCACCTTGGGCAAAAATCTATGGAGCCTATACGATAATGTAGCCCAATACGATTTTTACCACCAGTATAAAAAAGCGATGGACACAGGGCAAACCATTAGTTTTCAGGAACACTACCCCGAATTGAAAAAGTGGTTCGATGTGATTGCCTACCCTTCTGTCAACGGACTCTCTATTTATATCAAGGACGTTACCGACCGTATGGAAGCGGCAGAGGCCATTCGCCAAACCAACGAGCGCTTTAAAAAGGTGACTCAGGCTACCAACGATGCCATTTGGGATTGGGATCTTATCAATGGCAGTGTGTATTGGGGAAAGGGGTACCAATATCAATTTGGCATTCCCCTAGCGACCTTTACTCCTACCCTTGAGGAATGGAAAAAACGGATCCACCCCGAAGATTATGAAAATGCCCATGGCAGTTTGCAAGCTAAACTAATGGACCCGATGGCTACCAAATGGGAGGCCGAATACCGCTTTTTAAAAGCCGACAATACCTATGCCAATGTGATGGATAAAGGGCTTATTATTAGAGATAATAAAGGTACTCCCATACGGATCGTAGGGGCCATGTCCGATATTACCTATAGAAAAACCTATGAAGAGTCCTTGCAAAAACTAAATGTACAATTGGAAAAACACGCCAAGGAACTGGAAATCTCCAATGCCGAGCTGAAGCAGTTTGCCTATATTGCCTCTCACGACCTGCAAGAACCGCTGCGGATGGTGACCAGTTTCCTATCGCTACTAGAAAAAAAATATGGCGAGCAGCTCGATGAACGTGCCCGAGAATATATCTATTTTGCCGTGGATGGCGCCCAACGTATGCGCCAGATTATTTTGGATCTATTGGAATTCTCCAGGGTAGGCCGACTCGAAGACGAGAAGGAAACGATTGCCCTACAAACGGTTTTGGACGATTATTGCATTTTGCGGAAACAGTTGATGGCCGAAAAAGAAGCCCAAATTATACATGCTCCCCTGCCCATCATCAGCAGTTATAAGGCACCGGTGACCCAAATACTGCACAACTTGCTAGACAATGCCCTAAAATACAGCGCCCCGGACAGGCCTGTAGTGATTAAAATAGGCGCAGAAGACCAAGGGGACTATTGGCAGTTTTCCGTGGGCGATAACGGTATTGGGATTGAGGAGGCGTATTTTGATAAAATTTTTGTAATTTTTCAACGTTTACATGGTAAAGACGAATATAGCGGTACAGGAATGGGCCTAGCCATTGTAAAGAAAATTATTGAAAACTTAGGAGGTAGCATTTGGCTGGAGTCCACCCCGAACCAAGGCAGCACCTTCTATTTTACCCTGAAAAAGTGAGCATGACGGAACACTGGTCGCTAAAACGAAATAAGAAATGCGAAAAACCATTAATAAACAATCAATAGCGTTCTAAACGATTTGAGCCAGTCTTTGCGAACACTTTATATATCTATATATTAAAAGATATTTGACGAAATGGGGTATTTTTAAAAATTTTATTTTTCTCTGGCCTATCGAAAATTTATCGTAAAATTTGAATGAGGATCGAGCGTTAAGAAATAAAATATATTCACATATTAAACAAGTGTTTCTTTAAAATAAATTTCCAAACCAAGCTAATACAACGACCAACGCAACAGTATTTATGAAAATTGACAAGCATCCTTACAATATCCTTATCATAGAAGACAATCTGGGCGATTATGTGCTGATAGAAGATTACCTCCTAGAGCATATCCATGCCCCGAACCTTGTCCATGCCAAAAAATTTCAGGAGGCCCAGAACCTATTGCTAACGGAAGAAAGGAAGTTTGATGTTATTTTAATGGACCTTTCCCTTCCCGATATTAATAAGGAGACTTTATTGGAAGAGATAAAAATTTTTAGTTACAATACCCCGATTATCATCTTAACGGGAAATTCAGATTTGGATTTCGCCATTAAATCCCTTTCCAAAGGGGTGTCCGATTACCTGATAAAAGACACTATTAACCCTTTGGTACTTTATAAGAGTATTGTTTACACCCTAGAGCGATTCCGTTTTTTCACCTCTTTAAAAGCGTCCCAGCAACGCTATATGGATATTTTTCATTTGAGTCCGGCTCCCATGTGGGTCTACGATGTAAACAGCCTTGCCTTTTTAGATGTCAATGCCGCCGCCGTGCGCCATTACGGCTATAGCGAGGCGGAGTTTTTGTCGATGACCATCAAGGATATCCGTCCCCCCGAGGATATTCCCATCTTAATGGAATCTATAAACCACGAAAAGCATAAAGCCCGTTATTTTCAACAGGGGTCCTATAGGCATCAGAAAAAAAACGGCGAGGTGATCGATGTAGAAATCACTAGCAATGCCATTAATTTTAATGGTATCCCGGCCGAAATTATTCTGTCTACCGATATCACCGAAAAGCTACTGCATATAAAAGCGATCGAAAAACAGAACCAAAAGCTAAAAGATATTGCCTGGACCCAATCGCATGTGGTCAGGGCGCCGGTATCGCGCTTGTTGGGGATGATAGATCTGATCAAGGAAGATTTGCCCACGGAGGAAGAAAAGGAGCTATTGTTAGAGCATATTTACAGTTCGGCCCTAGAGATCGATGAGATCATTAAGGAGATTGTTAGTAAGTCGCAGTCGGTGATTAATGTGGAAAAGGGTTAATGTGAAAATGTAACAATTGGTTAATGTAATAATTGGGATTGTGGTATCTGAGGAACTTATTGCCTTTTAATGTAGCAATGAATCAATGTGAAAATGTAACAATTGGTTAATGTACCAAT
>NZ_FQYX01000036.1 GCF_900141935.1 Arenibacter nanhaiticus
TTAAGAAGAGGTTTAAATAAGTCTTTCTGATGCTGTGAAGGTGATTTTCCAATCATTCATTGCAAGGTTTTCTTTACAAGATAGTGATTTATACCAATTATAATTTAAAACAAGCTTTAAATGTTTTTGTATAAAACTCAAAATGCACAATGTTGATTATGTTCTCGTTGTTAATTTCTGTTTTAACAGTATGATTTAGCCACCCCCTTAAGTTCTTTTAAGTTTCCAAACGTTTTGTTTTTAAATCGTTCTTTTAAATAATGCCATACCTTTTCGCACAGGTTTAGTTCTGGGGTATATGGCGGTATTCTTATGAGTTTAATGTTGTCAGGGATATCAATATTTTTAGTGGAATGAAAGCCCGTATTGTCTATGACCACAATTTTTAGCTCCTCTGGTTTATATAATGAAAACTCTTTGAGGTTAGCTTCAAAAATAAGCGTATCAACACCTTCTACCTCCCAAGTAAAATGGCTTCCGTCAATTGGGGAATAGCTTCCGTACAAATATGTGTTTTAAAAAGCTTGTTGGTAATTCACTATGGGTTTCACTCCCTTAGCAGTAAGTGAGGTGCCTACATGGGTCATCAGCCCAAACCGACTTTCATCTAGAAAATAAAGGTTAACCGATCTATAGTCCTTATTAAGACTTAATCTTAATTTCTCTAAGGTATTAGGGAGTTTTTTTGAAGACCTCTAGGGCCTGTTCGTCTTTTTTGTAATGTGATTTTCTTGGATGCTTTTTCTTGGTTTTAAAGTGGCGTATCAAATAGGCTCTTAAGGTTTGGTATTTAATGTCTTGGCCATGGTGTTCCTTGACCCAGTCAACGGCATGCCAATAACCCAAAAGTGGATCTTTCGAGTCATTTACTTTGGCTTCTAGTGCCTTGTGGAGATGTTCACTTATGGCACCCTTATAGTTTCCACCACTTTGAAGTGTTGTCAAGGAATCGAAACCAAATTCTTTATACTGTTTTATCCAGGTCTTTAGTGTTGAATGTCCTACACCGATAAATTCTGCTAAATCTGCTTGACGCTTAAATTTATCTTTTTTCAAGAGTATAAGACTTTGGATACGCTGGCGAACCTTAAAAGACGTATTAGTCTTAAAGGCTTTTTCTAAAGTTTCTAAACTCTCTTCTATCTCTATTTTTGATGTCATTCCCATAACCGAAAGATAATAATATTTAAGCCAACTTTAAAATACAATTGGTATTACTTGCAATTAAAGACATCCAAAAAGAGCTTATTTCAAGCGTAAAAAACTAAAAATAAACAACTTAAAGACATTTTAAGGAGAAACTAAATATAATATTTCACAAACCGTTCCAAAAAAACGGAACACCCCAAAACAAAAAAACCTGATGAACATTTAGTCCATCAGGTTTTTTGTTAAAAATAGTAGGTTATAAAAAAGGCTACTCTTCCAATAAAAACTCTAAGCTTTTTGCTTTTACCAATTCTTGGTGTTCGATAAAATACCCGTTATGGGATTTTCCTTGAACCTTTATCTCTTTAATAAATTGATTCTCTTCAGACACGTTCGAAGTGATTACCAATTTTTCCTCCCCATAATATTCTGGGTCTAGATGAATCGTTATCTTATTGAATTTTGGCGATGTAATGGTATAGGTAGTATTTGCCGGATTTACAGGGTAAATTCCCATCATAGAGAACACCGCCCATGCAGACATGGTTCCCGTATCGTCATTTCCTGGCAATCCGTCCGGGCTATTTTTAAAATATGTTTTTAACAATTCAGAGACCATTTTCTGGCTACGCTTCTCTTCTCCTTTCACATAATTAAACAGGAAAGGGTAAGCTATATCCGGCTCATTGGCCATATCGTACTGTCCTTTATCAAAAACATCCTGTAATCTATTTACAAAAGGTTTTGGACCTCCCATAAGCTTCATTAGCCCTTTGACATCATGAGTTACCATAAAGGTATATTGCCATGCGTTTCCTTCTATAAAGCCCAAGTTCTTTTCAAAATTAGCCCCCGATGCTGGGTTATAGGGCGTCAACCAACTGCCATCATCATTTTTAGGCCTAAGCAGATTATACTCCTTATCAAAAAGTTTTCTGTAGGAAATAGACCTTTTAGAGAAACGCTTATAATCGGACTTTTTCCCTAGGGCCTTGGCCAATTGTGCAATAGCGTAATCCGAAATATTATATTCCTGGGTCGTAGAAACCGATCCGCTATTAGTGGTTTTCGTAGTTAGGTATCCCTTTTCTATATAATCCTTTAAGCCTGGACGAAGTGGATTCCCTTCTATCTGATCGGCACTTTTTACCATGGCCGTATAGGCCTTTTCTACATTAAAATCAGTAATACCCTTTAAATAAGTATCTGCAATGATAATTCCCGCCGGATCGCCTACCATCGTAGTTGTTTCCGTGGCATTTAATTCCCATTTAGGCAACCATCCGCTTTCATCATAGATCTGTAACATGCTTTTTACCATATCCGATTGTTGGGACGGGTATATCAAACTCATCAATTGATGTAGGTTTCTATAAGTGTCCCATAACGAAAATACCGTATAACGAGTATCATCGGTCCTTAAGGTTTCCCTCGTTTTCATTTTCGGATACTCCCCATTAAAATCATTTAGCGTATTAGGGTGAATTAAAGTATGATATAGTGCCGTATAAAACTTCACCTTATCCTCTTCCAAACCACCTTCCACTTCTATTTTAGAAAGGTAATTGTTCCAATTCTCCTTGGCTTCGACTAAAATTTGATCAAAAGACTGGGTCGCTGTTTCTTTTTCTAGATTTTCACGGGCATTTTCGATACTTACGTAAGAAACACCGATTTTCATCTCTACAACTGTTGGTTCGCTAAAATTATAACGCATATAGGTTCCTATACTATCCCCGACAACTTCTTTGGTAAAGCCTTTCATTATCCTTTCCTTCCCATTATACCCCATCCATTCGGCTTCTGCGCCCTTGTAAGTCGTTGGTTTCTTCCAAACACCAAACTCGTCGGCAGGTTTTGAAAATTGTGCTACGAAATATACAGGATAGGCTTCTTCTGGTTTGTAATAGCAAAAAGAGCCCACACTGCGCACACCTTCTATTTCGGTTGGGGAAACAACTTTAACAGAGGCCCCTTGTTCGTTGGTAAGCCCTAAACCAAGATTAATAAGGATGTTAGCATCTCCCTTAGGGAAAAAATACTTGCTTACCCCTACCCTGGTCGTTGCCGTTGCTTCTACTTTAATGTCGTAATTATCTAGGGTATTAGAATAATAACCCACCTTGGAAACCTCATTAGAATAAGACGTACCGTATTTTAAGTGATCTACTTCCAGTGCTCCTGTAGTTGGCATTGCCAAAATAACACCCAATTCCGGACAGCCAACACCACTAAGATTTACATGGCTAAAGCCAGTTAAAAAGGTATTCTCATGAACGTAGGGAGTAGACAGCCAACGGCTGTCTTTTTCCAATGGCATATTTTTAGGTCCCGCCACATTAAAAGGCGAAACACTGACCATACCCCTAACGGCAATTGGCCCAGGATTGGTAGTACCAAAATTGGACGTTCCTATAAATGGATTTACGTAATCGACCGGCTTTTTCTGGGCAAATAGTCCAGTTGAAAAAACCGCCACTAATAAAAGAATTTTATACTGCATTGTTAAAAGTTAATTTACACTTTAAATGTTACTGAAGAATATATTACTATTCTACGATTACCTCATCTATAAACATCCAGGCTTTACCCCCAGTTGGCGGTGTACTTAGATTTGTCGCTATGACCTTAATATACCTAGCAGATTGTTTTTCCAAATCGACCACAAAATCTTTTAATTCCGAATTGATATTTGCCGCAAACCCTCGTTTAACAATACCCGCGTTTTTAAATGTTTTGCCATCTGAAGATAACATAACCTCTACCTGAATAGGAAAATAGATTCCAGAACCTTGATTTTCGAGTGTACCAACGGTAATCTTCTCTATTGCTGTAGGTGCTTCCATATCTATCACCAACGCCATATGATCGCCGAGCCAGCCCTGCCATTGTCCGTCATGGAAATTCATAGATCCCCTTACAACATTTACCATTCCAATTTCCTTGCCTCCTTGGTAGCTGTCATGGTATTTGTTTAAATAGGTTACTGGTTTCCCTACTGCCTTGTGATAATTAATTGTTTTTTCGAACAGTACACCAACTGGTGTACCATCCTTAAAAACCTGTGCTTTTATTTCTGTCGTCTTATTAACAACAAAAGGCTTAGCATACTTTTTAGAAGCTACAGTTATATCGCTACCATCTAGAGAATAACGAATATCTGCCTCTGGAAATTCGTTTTTAAGAGCTATAGAAAGGGCACCGTTCTCTTCATCTACATTCACTTCTGTTGTAACCTGATAGGCACTCTTGGCATAGTTAATTCCCATGATATCATACCGGTCAAATAAGCTGACCACACGCTGGGAGAAATCGACCCAATCTTTATTCGCTTTGGTACTCCAAACCGCTTCGGCCATAGCAGCTAAACGCGGATAGGTCATATATTGAGCTTGGGCATTGTCAGGCATAAATTCAGTCCACATATTCGCCTGACCTCCCAATACATGCTTGGCCTGTTCGGGGGTCATCCCTTCCACAACTGGATCAAACTCATATACCTTGCTCAAAGGCAAATAACCTCCCCATGCCATAGGCTCAGCTTCTCGGCTACCTTGGTAATAATCAAAATAACTATGAGATGTTGGGGTCATCACCACATCATGTCCGGCTTCGGAAGCTTCGATTCCTCCTTTAAACCCACGCCAGCTCATCACTGCGGCGCCTGGCGCCAATCCACCTTCCAAAATCTCATCCCAACCAATTAATGTCCGTCCATTAGAACTTATAAAACGTTCCATCCTACGAATAAAATAGCTCTGTAATTCCTCTACATTAGCAAGATCTTCTTCCTTTACCCTTCTTTTACAATCTGGACAAACTTTCCAATTAGTCTTAGTTGCCTCATCGCCTCCAACATGAATGTATTGTGATGGGAACAATTCCATTACTTCTGTCAAAACATTTTCTAAAAACTCAAAAGTTGTTTCTTTCCCTGGGCAATAAATTTCAGTAATTGGCCAAACCCCACCTGAGGGGACCATGATAGGTTTTTGAAAACAAGACAATTCTGGGTATGACGCTATAGCACTCATAACATGGGCAGGCAATTCTATTTCAGGCACCACATTTATTCCTTTACTCGTAGCATAGGCGACTATTTCCTTGATATCTTCTTGGGTATAAAATCCGCCATAGGTCGCTTTCTCTCCCAATTCAGGTGTAAACCTGGCATCCCAATGTTTATCTTCCTGATCTACCCTAAAAGCACCAACCTCGGTTAATTTTGGATATTTTTTAATTTCTATTCTCCATCCTTGGTCATCTACCAAATGAAGGTGTAGCGTATTCATTTTTAAAAACGCCAATTGATCTATAGTAGCTAGTATATACTCCTTATCAAAGAAGTGCCTAGAAACATCCATCATAAATCCGCGCCATTTAAATCGGGGGCTATCAGTAATCTCAACCGTAGGAATATCCCAATTTACATTGGCCACGAGCTCGTTACTTTCTATGCTTACTGGTAATAGCTGCCTTACGCTTTCAAGGCCATATAAAAAACCTACCTTCCCCTTTGCTGTTATAACCACCTTGTCTTCAGAAACCTTTAATGTATAGGCCTCATCTTCCATCGCCGCATCCAAGGATAACTGCACAAAATTATTCTTTGGCGCCGTATCAACCACTTCTAAATCCCATGCTGCTGCCTTAGAAAACTTATCAAGTAAGACAGATGTAACATCGGTCTGGTCATTGGCCACTACAATTTTGGTGTCCTTGGTAAACCTAAAAGCTCCTTCTTTAAATTGTATCTCCGATGGCCTCGGGATAATCTTAACATCAGTTTCACTAAATGTGGTTTTGCTTTCTTCTCCACAACCTACTAGGATTAAAAGGAAAAACAACCATGAAAATTGTACAATTCTACTACTCATCATTCTCTTATTAATTTTAACAATCTTACAATAAATACTCTAGACCAAAGTTTTAATCAAAAAAAATACTTATTTAACCAATCTAACATATATTTTCTTTGTTGACAAAAACAAAACTGGCTTAAAAAACATTAATTTCATCGATAAACAGCCATACTTTTTGTCCGCTTGCCCCATGCCATTCGGGAGCATTACCAAAAGGGGTTATTTTAATCCTTAACCACCTATATGATCCCTTTAAAGCTAGGGTATGTCGTACCACTTCCTTCGGCAAATCTTCCGTGTAAAGAATCTCTTTTTGAGCAATTAAGGTTAAATTATCCTTACTATTTCCGCCATATACGGAAATGGTTTTTGCCGGAAATATCCAAGAGCCAACATCTGTCAGTACTCCTAGGGAAATACCGTTTAATGCTACTTTCTCCCCTAAATTAAGATACAATTCAATGTTGCCTTTTATCCCGGTCCATTTGCCATCGCCATAACTACTGCTTCCAAAAACCTCATCAAAAAGAGTACTTCCATCCCCTTTGCCATAGGCGGTATCGGGATTTACCATATCTACTTTTGGATAACCCTTTTTCAACGAAGGAAAAACACTTTTCACCAAAGGCTTTTCATATACTTTACTAGGGTTTAACCCTTCCTTTACAGCTATGGCCTTTAAAACCGCATCCGAAGTAACGGTAATTGGCGCTATATAAAGGCTAGATTTTTGGGTTGGCGTACTACCATCTAAGGTATAATAAATGGAAGCGTCGGACTCATTACTCTTTAATTTAACCAAGTGCTTATCGGCAAAAAATGCTCTTTCATTGGTATCAAATGGCGCTAATGCGGCAATTACCGGAATTTTCACAGTACTTTCATTTAGTTTCCCCACAGCAGTACTTTCATCACTTGCCCCCCATTTTTTGTTAGGCTTGGGTCCCATGGTAAAAACTATTGAACCACCTTTTATAATATCCTTATGGTAAATAAAATTCTTATCGTAGGTTTTTCCATTAAGAAGAACGGATTGCACATATATATTCTCTTCACTCAAGTTTTCTGCACTAACCACAAAGCTATTGCCGTTTTCAAGGTGTATACTAGCTTTCTCGAAATAAGGTGCCCCTAACTGGTATTGCAAGCTACTTGGCGACAAGGGATAAAACCCTAGTGTACTAAAGATATACCAAGCCGACATCTGTCCCAAATCTTCATTATTGACCATTCCATCTGGCCGATCAGAATACATGGTACTAATTACCTCGTGGACATATTTCTGGGTTTTCCATGGCTGCCCAACAAAGTTATATAGATATGGCATATGATGTCCAGGCTCATCACCATGGCCATATTTTCCAATAAAGCCAGAGATATCTACGTGTTGCACACCACCAAGCTGAGTCGTATCGGTAAAAACGCCATCTAACCAAGCAGCGTATTTTTCTTTACCGCCATGAAGGCGAATAGCCCCTTCCATATCTTGTGGCGTATAGGCAGAATATGCCCAGATATTTCCAGACACATAATTGGTAACCAATTCATCCCAAATACTAAGATCCATTAGATTTACATCTCCGTTACTGTATTTTGGCAATAGATAACCCGAGGAGGGATCGAATAAATTTCTATATCCTATACTTCTTCTTTTAAACAATTGTGCATCGGCATCCTTGCCTAATTTTTTTGCAACTTCCGAAATAACGAAATCATGGTAGTTGTATTCCGTAGTTTTGGAAACAGAACTTCCGGTCTCACTGGTTACATAACCATAATTAATATAATCTTCCAATCCACTAACATCATAGACCGCACTGTGTTTTGTCAAATCAAATGCCGCTCCCCTCATGGATGCATACGCCTGCTCATGGTCTATCCCCGGAATATCCTTTAAAACCGCATCTCCAATTACAGAAGCCGTAGTGTACCCAATCATACAACTATTGTCAAACCCAAAAAGTTCCCAAACAGGCTGACCTACATTTGCTTCGGTGTCCCTAGAAACCATACTATTTACAATAGCAGCGGTTCTTTCTTGAGAAATAATCGTCAATAACGGATTTAAGGCTCTATAAGTGTCCCAAGTAGAGAAATTACTGTATTGAACATGCTTCGAATGCAACTTCTTTCCTTCTACTACATATTGACCATCTACATCCGAAATAATATTTGGACCAATAAAGGCGTGGTACATAGCGGTATAAAAAGTACGCTTTTTGGTATCGGATACTACCTCGTCTAACTGAATCTTGTTCAATTCTTGATTCCAAGTCGATACTGCTTCATCCAAGGCAGTATCAAAGGTTTTTCCTTTGGCCTCTGCCAAGTAATTTTTTTCAACCCCGTCATAACCCGTTGGTGACAAGGTGACTACAATTTCTAATTCTTCCCCTTTTTCAACAGTAAAAGAAACTAGAGCCTTTGCCTTAGCAGCCGTTAAGCTAGTCTCATTTACCACTATATCATTATTGGTAATACTAAATTTCTTGAACGGTTTAGAGAATTTAGCGCTGAAATACATAAAGCGAAACTTATCGCCCCCCATATTCACCTTTTTATATCCTAAAACCTCCGTATCGGACACTTTACTAATAGAGGTTTCCATAGCCTTCTCCATCAATGCATGGGTGGGATCAATAACGATATCTGTAACTCCTTCTTGGTTAAAGGTGTATTTATGAAAACCAGACCTTGTGGTTGCAGTCAAGGCTACATCTATTTTATAATCTTCCAAACTAACACCGTAATACCCGGCATAGGCCTTTTCTGATTTATGGGTAAAACGAGACCTATAACTAGTGTCTACCTCAGCATCGCTACCGGCATAAGTGGTATTTTTACCCATGGTAGGCATTATCAATATATCGCCCAATCCAGAAAGTCCGGCCCCACTAATGTGGTTATGTGCAAACCCTTTGATAATAGTGTCAGAATAGTGATACCCGGAACACCAGTCCCAATCTTTAAAATCGTTCGACGGACTCAATTGTACCATCCCATATGGAGTTGTTGCACCTGGAAATGTATGCCCATGAGCATCTGTACCTATCATAGGATCTACATACTGTGTCAAGGCCAAAACTTCTTTTGATTGCTTTTTAGTTTTTGTACAGGAAAAAACAAGCAAAATAAGCCCTAGCATAATCATTATATTACGCATGCTTAAAGAATTTTTACAAATACATAAAAAAATGGTCGTTTTCTTACGACCATTTTTTATTTAACTGTTATACTTAAGTTATAATGCCATTTTTTTGGACAAGGAATAAGGCGCTGCCTCTTCTCCTATTGCCCATTCTTTATTTGGAGTATCGCCCATATTAAAATCAAGGGACCCTCCTTTTTGTACAGCTTCAGTACTAATCCATGTTTTATTTAATGCCTCCCCGTTTAAACTGGCATTTTGGATATACATATTGTTTTGAGAATTTCCATTGGCCGATACCGTAAACTTCTTCCCGTTTTGCAAATGCAAAGTAACCTCGTCAAACAAGGGACTCCCAATAACGTATTGATTGGTTGCCGGTGCCACCGGATAAAAGCCAAGGGCACTAAACACATACCATGCCGAAGTTTGCCCGTTATCCTCATCACCACAATATCCATCTGGGTTAGGGGTATACAATTTCGTTAGTACTTCCCTTATTCTCTCTTGGGTCTTCCATGGTTTCTTAGCATAATTATACAGATATATCATATGCTGGATGGGCTGATTTCCATGAGCATAGTTCCCCATATTCATAATTTGCATTTCACGTATTTCATGAATGGTAAATCCGTAATAAGAAGCATCGAATTCTGGAGGCATACTAAATACACCATCTAGCATCCCAACAAAGGCATCGTCTCCCCCCATAAGATCTATTAGTCCATTTACATCATGAAAAACAGACCAAGTATAATGAAGGCTGTTTCCTTCTGTGAAGGCATCTCCCCATTTTACCGGATTAAAAGGCGATTGAAAACTTCCATCCTTATTTTTTCCTCGCATCAATTTAGTGCTAGGATCAAATAGGTTTTTATAGTTCATGGATTTCTTATAATAGGTATCGGCTATATCGTTCTTCCCTAAGGATTTTGCCATTTGTGCAATCGTAAAATCAGCATAGGCATATTCCAAGGTCCGCGCGGCATTTTCGTGAATCCCTACATCATAAGGCACATATCCTAGATCGTTATAGTAATCCAATCCTGCACGTCCTACGCTATTTACGGGTCTTCCATCAGCCACGGTAGCGTTTTTTAGCACCGCATTTAACAACAATTCTGCATCTGGCCCATCGACACCGTTTAAATGTGCATCTGCTATTATAGGAGCAGAATTAGATCCTATCATACAATCTCTATGACCAGGACTGGCCCACTCTGGCAGCCATCCCGATTCTTTATAGGTATTGGCAAGACCTTCCATAATCTGTGTATTCAGTTCGGGATACATCATATTAAAGAATGGAAATACCGCTCTAAAAGTATCCCAAAACCCATTATCGGTAAACATATAGCCTTTTTCGACCTTCCCGTTGTAGGGACTATAGTGTACTATTTCATTGTCTGCATTAAATTCATAGAATTTCCTTGGAAACAACAACACTCTGTACAAACAAGAATAAAAGGTCCTTAACTGGTCGGTATTATCGCTACTTACCTGAATACGCTGTAATTCTTTCTCCCAAGCCTCGGTTGCCGAATTTTTGGTTTCTTCGAATGTTTTATTGCCTATTTCCCTATCTAAGTTCAATTGTGCCTGGGCAGGACTAATAAAAGAAGAAGCAACCTTAACGTGTACCGCTTTTCCTTTTGAAGTCTTAAAACCAACAATTGCCCCAACATGCTCGCCTTCGTTTTCTTTCGTATTTTCAGATAAGGTCCAATTGTCGCCCCAAGTATGGGTCAACTCAAAATCGGTATCGAATTCGGCTACAAAATAGTTATGGAAATTATCGGGAACCCCACCACTATTATTTCGGCAATACCCAATAATTTTCCGTTCTTCCGGAATAATTTTAACCATAGATCCTTGAAAAAAAGCATCTAATAAAATATAGGCCTGGTCGGTTTCCGGAAAGGTAAATTTAAAATGAGCTGCTCTTTCCGTTGGTGCCACCTCGGCAACCACATCATAATCGGCCAAATACACACTATAATGGTCAGGCTTAACAGTTTCGGCCTTGTGTGAAAACCAAGACCCCCGCTCTTCTTCCTTATATTTTAATTCCCCAGTAACTGGCATTAAGGAAAAGGCAGCATAATCGTTAATCCATGGACTGGGTTGATGGGTTTGTTTAATACCCCTAATCTTAGTGTCTCTATATTTATAGGTCCAACCATCTCCCATTTTAGAGGTCATGGGCGTCCAAAAGTTCATCCCCCAAGGGGTCGCAATGGCCGGATAGGTATTTCCGTTGGATAAGCTGAAATCAGAATCCGACCCCATCAAAGGGTTCACGTATTGCAAAAGATTCTTCTCTACAGGTTTTGACTCTGCCGACGCTACTTTTCCATTCTCACAAGAGGTGCCAATAACTGCTCCAAATGCGATGAGCATTCCTACTACCTTATTTTTTCTCAATACTTTCAAATTTACCATCCTCCTTAATAACTAAAATATTTCCTGTAAAAGGGCTTTTAACCCATATATTCCACCCAAAACTATGTTTTTCTAATTTTGGTTTTAGGGTACTTCCTAAAATTTGTTTTGGTTGTGATACAGATTTCTCTGCCCCTTTCTTTCCGTGTAAAAGCCCTCGGTAAAGTTCGTACATATACCATTTGATATGATCGTCTTTTGGAATTGTAAAATCGGCCTTCCCACCTGGATTTTCGCTGGAAAAATATACATATCCCCAATGTTCTGGTTCGTGCATATTAATAACCCCTTGTGGAGACCATACCCAATTGTACTCTGGCAAAAATTTACCGTTTTCATCTTTCTTTCTGGAATACCTTCCATCGGTAAGATCAAAATCCCAATTTACCCGTGAAAAATTAAGGCGCCAAAAATCGTTCTCTGGTACTTTGTTACTATTACTTGCTTCGGTAATCACGGCCCATGGTATGGCTATTTCTACCACCCATTCCTCGTCCAAATCTGACGAATCGTTTAAGGTACCCTGAATACTTACAGCAGATTTCACCCCTTGAATATCCCAACTATCTATAACCTTGCCGTTGTTGCGGTATGGTTTGGTCAAAAACAAATCCCACAACGTATTATGGGCGTTCATTTCGTATTCGTAATAATTATGGGTATCCCCATCCGGATCTATAAATATCTCAAAATCATTATTATAAAAGATAACCGTATCGCGCTGTTTTAGCGTTGCCCATACGTGTGGCTCTTCCATTTGGGCCATAAAGTACAAGTAATCGTTATCCCATAACATTTTCATTCGTGTTTTATAGGTCGGTTCCTTTTTTCCTTCTATATCTATATAATCTTGTGACCATTCCGAATTTTTCCATGCCGCTTCGTCGGCCTTACCGTCTATTACCAATGGTTCTGTTGCCTTAAAGGCAACATAGCTTCTGGGTACTGTTTGTGAGGTAGCTACCACACAGCCAACATACATTAAAAGAACAACTAGAAGTGATAACTTCTTGTATTTCAAAGGGGGTAATTTCATGAGATTATATTTTTACGATTTAAACGATGAGATATTTAAGGGGTGAAACAATACTTTTTACAAACTATTTTCCTTGACGAATTTTAGTATTTCCGAGATACGACCAAATGCTAGGCCAGTAACAGTATCTGCTGCACCGTAATAAATGGCTACCTTATCTTCCTCTATAGAATGCAAGGCCGCACATGGGAAAACAACATTAGGAACGTCGCCCATACACTCGTAAGGTGTTTGCGGTGATAGCAAATAAGGTTTACTTCTGTACAACACCTTATCTGGACGGTCTTTATCCAAGATGGCCGCTCCCATAGAATATCTAAACCCGTTACAGGTATTAATAACACCGTGATAGAAGGTCAACCATCCTTCCTCGGTAAGAATTGGTATTGGTCCAGCCCCGATTTTGGTACATTGCCATGCACTTTCCGTAAACGGTGTTACTTTCATTACACAACGATGCTCTCCCCAATACTTCATATCTGGGCTATAACTAATATAGATATCACCAAAAGGAGTATGTCCGTTATCACTTGGGCGACTTAACATGGCGTATTTGCCATCAATTTTTTCTGGAAACAACACACCGTTCCTATTAAAAGGCAAGAAGGCATTTTCACATTGAAAAAAATCTTTAAAATCAAAGGTATACCCTATTCCTATAGTAGGGCCGTGGTACCCATTACACCAAGTTATCCAGTACCTATCTTCTATAAAAACAACCCTAGGGTCGTACTTATAATCCGATTCGATCATATCTGTATTGCCTGCCTGAAAAGAAATAGGATCATGGTTGATTTCCCAATTGATTCCATCTTTACTAAAACCAGCAAATATATTCATCTGCACGGCCTTGTTGTCACATCTAAAAACACCGGCATACCCACCGTCAAATTCAACAACAGCACTATTAAAAATACTGTTAGAAGATGGTATCGCATCTCTCTTTACTACCGGATTTGCATCATATCGCCAAATAACATCTGTGCTATCTGCCGGTCTCTCTTGCCATGGAATATTGCTCACTTTATACGATTTATTTAATTAGTAACTATTTTAAAAATATTTATATCAATCTAATTTGGAATTTTCCTTACCCTATCCAACCATGTAAATTTAAGGATGGCACATGTTACCAAAAACACCACTAAACTAACAATCGCCTTCGGATAATCCCTTACCATGAAATATATAGGCATCACTATCATACTAGACTGCCAAATAATGCCCACCGCACAATTCATCATATCTAACCAAAATTCCTTGTTTTTTTCAAAGGTAGGATCTTCTTTCTTTATATCAAGATATACTGGTTGCCACCAACCCCAAGGCTTCACATTTTTATAGAAGGAAACCAACACTTCCCTGTCTGTTGGCGCACTTAAATAGGTCCCCAAAATAGACCCTAAAAAGGATACCCCAAAAATTATAGGAAACAAATAAATGGCATGCATATGTGACAACTCGTACAGAATGCTCCCCTCTGAAAAATTACCTTTGTTCTGATCTAAAATAAATTGCATGGAAGCCACCACCAATCCGGCCAACATACCCCAAAAATATCCCCAACCATTAAAACGCCACCAGATCCACTTCAAAAAGTTAGCAGCCACGTAACCACCAAAAAGGGCACTGGTAATCCATAGGGTCAGGGAATTGATAGAATCGGCAAAGAATCCCATAAACACCCCAAGGGCCACGACCAAAAACGAGGCTATATGGCTCACTTTTATATAGTGTGCATCGGAAGCCGTTGGTTTATAATACTTCTTATAAATATCATTGACCAAATAAGCCGGGCCTGCATTTACAAAAGCCGAAAAAGTAGACATAAAAGCCGCCAATAGCCCTGCCAATAGCAACCCTTTTATCCCTACAGGAACATGAAAATTAATCACTTTAGGCAATAACACCTCCAATTCTGCACCCGAAAGTGATGGATTGGCAAGCATTTCCGGAGTTAGTACAACTAAAGCGATCACCACGATCCCAGAAATTAGCAAGTACCTTGGAATAAATAACACCAAGTTTGTAAATCCGCTCATATAGGCGGCATCTTTTACTGATTTGGTAGACAAAATTCGTTGTAAATCATAACTAGGCGTAGGACCTGCTATACTGGCGAAAAAACCTTTAAAGAGCGTCATCCCAATAAGGGCCCCGAACATTTTATACCCCTCCGAATCGATTAAATTGTTAAAAGCCTGATATTCTTCATCCCAATGTGTTCCTAATTCCCATCCAAAAAACACATTTCGCCACTCTTGGCTGATCACGGCATTTATTTCAACATCGGTAAATGCAAAAAAGGCATATCCCGCAACAAGTAAACCTGCAATTACCATTATAAGATACTGTAACACTTCGGTTGCCACTACAGAGAACATCCCCCCTTTAATGGTATATATTGTCGTTAGAAAGATGATGATCATCGCATATGATTGTTCAGAGGTCAGCAGTACCGATTCCCCCATAAGCAATGCCATATCCCATGGTAAAATAATGGTCATAAATTTACCTACTCCCTCAAAAAAATAGGCTATAAACCCAACAGCGGCAACAATTGCAAAGACCGCCACAATACTATGTGATGCCCTACCCGCCCTATCATCGCCGAAACGTGTCAATATCCATTCGGAACCAGTCATTATGTTAGACCTCCTGATCCAAACAGCCAAAAACATCATCACAAAAATCTGATTCCATATTGGCCATAGCCACATAAACATAAAACTTTTTACTCCGTATAAGAATAGTATCCCTACCATCCATGCCGTACCCGAGACATCGAACATTCCGGAACCATTACTTAATCCTAAGTAATACCATTTGATATCATTTCCTCCCAAAAAATAAGACTTCAACCCCTTAGAGGCTTTTTTCGAAACCCAAATCCCTACAAAAAGGGTTAATACCACGTAGATTACAATTATGGCTAAATCAATTACATCCATTTCTTCTTCTTATTTTTTAAATCAAACAACATTGTATTATTACACCTACAAGCCAATAGCGTCAATTGTGTCAAAAGCAACATTTAACAGCTTAATTTTTATAATTTTCACCTGCAGTCCTTTTATTTTTTATAATTTCCCCGAATATTTGACAGTTCATCGCCTTAAAACCTGTTTAGATTTTTTAAAATGGGTCAACCCAATCTAAATATTTGGTATTTTTTTTTAAATGGCATAATTAAATTAGACCAACAACCATACAGTAAAGCTAAACGCCAACATTATAGACAATAGACTTCTCTAGCCCCCAATGCAAAACCCCGATCAGATAAATAATGTTTTCTTCCAACGTAAACTCGGAGATTATAATATTAATTATAGGCACCATATTATTTTCTGGCTAGCTTATATGTCCTTCAACATCCTCCGTTGGGGAAGCCTGCATCATGATTTTCTATACTCTTTAAAAACAAACTTATTAGGGTTTCCCATCCATATGGCATTGGCCTATTTCAACATCTATTTTTTGATGCCCAAATTTGTGTATAGGCGAAAATATTTCACCTATACCATTCTGATTTTGTCTTCCCTATTCATAATGCTTTTGGTTAAATTTAACCTTACCTATTATCTAATAGACACCAATGTAATGCCCGAAGCGGGCGAGGTACAAAATCTAACGCTAGATTATGCCATAGCCACCATGCTTGGTGAGCTTTATGTAGTTTCTTTTGTTACCGCCATAAAAACGACCATCGATTGGCTTCAGGAAAAAAACAAATTGCATGAATTGGAAAAAAGGCAGTTAACCACCGAACTAAAATTCCTTCGATCGCAGGTATCTCCCCATTTTTTCTTTAACACCTTAAATAATATATATTCCTTAACTTTAGAAAAATCGGATAAGGCGCCTCAAATTGTGCTTAAACTATCGGAATTAATGCGTTATTTAATTTACAATTCCGATGCACCACATCAGGATTTGACAAAGGAAATTGAATTTATAAGGAATTATATAGAATTGGAGCGAATCCGATTTGATGAATCCCTAAAAATTGATCTCCAATTCTCAGGAGATATGAAAGGAAAAACCATCCCTCCTATGTTACTTATACCGCTCGTTGAGAATTGCTTTAAACATGGAGCAAATAAAACTATAGGCCCTAAGGAAATATTTATCAAGATTAATGTTATTGACGACAACCTCAACGTTCAGGTTGTCAATAATATTCCTAACCAAACAGAACAATCTCCTTCTGTGGAAACTCAAGGAGGGATTGGACTACTAAACGTAAAAAAACGCTTGGAATTGGGATTCAAGAAGAATGATTACAATTTGTCTATCTATAAAAAAGAAAACATGTTCAATGTAAACCTTAAATTAAAAGTGTAATGAAGTTAAAGGTAATAATTGTAGATGATGAACCACTTGCTATCAACGTATTAAAAAATTATGTTGAACAAATTAAGGAATTAGAATTAGTTCAGACATTTTCGAACGCTATTGAAGCCTCCTACTTCCTTAAAAAAAACGAGGTAGACATCATCTTTTTGGACATCAACATGCCTATGTTCAATGGTTTAGACTTCTTAAGCGAACTCAGTGGCAACTCCATGGTTGTAATGACTACTGCCCATGAAGAATACGCCCTTAAAAGTTTTGAATTGGAAGCCATTGATTACCTAGTAAAGCCTATAGGTTTCCCTAGATTCCTAAAGGCGGTGAACCGTATTTCCAAACTTCGAAAAACAGCTTACTCCTCTGAGCCCGTCGAAAAAAACGACCCTCAAAGCATCTTCGTAAAAGTAGATAAGAAAAAATTACAAAAGATTTTTTTAGACGACATTATCGTAGTTGAAAGTCTCAAGGATTACATAAGGATTAAAACAACCACCAATAAATTTATAATTCATAAAACCTTAAGCAGTTTTACCGAAGAACTTCCCGCTGACAAATTTATACGCATTCATAGATCATTTACCATCGCCATTGATAAAATTGACGCCATTGAAGGTAATAGTATTGAAGTTAAAGGCACGAGGTATACCATTGGACGCAGTTATTTAAATGAGGTGAAAAGTAAAATTTTAAACGACAACAGTATATAGCAAACTCTTGTATCAAGGTCTATTTGAGAGAAAAGGCTTAAAATTTTATCATACAGCCAAAGAACAATCCTCTATTGTTGTGCTAAATTTATATTGGGTAAATTAGCGGCCTATTTAAAAGCGAAAGCTATGAAACGCAGAAACTTTATTCAAAATACGAGTATAGCCACCATGGGCCTTATTACAGGGGCTCCGGTTTTAAATGCCATGACGTCTTACAAGGATGCTATTATAGGCCATGGCACCCATAAGTATAAAATAGATCTCAACTGGGGTGCTTTAAATGCTAATTATTACCCGGTCAATGATTGCCATGAGATGGTACAGGACTCCAAGGGCAGAATACTCTTACTTACCAACAATACCAAGAATAATGTTATCATTTACGATAGGAAAGGAAACTTAATAGAAACCTGGGGAACTGATTACCCCGGTGCTCATGGCCTAACCCTAAAAAACGAAAATGGTACAGACATGTTATATATTGCCGACAACGTCAGGAACGAAGTTATTAAAACGACGATTGACGGAAAGGTAGCACAGATATTTTCCTTCCCCAAAGAATCGGGAAAGTACCCTTCCAAAAACCAATATATCCCCACAGAAACAGCCGTTGCCGATAATGGCGATGTCTATATAGCCGATGGCTACGGAGAACAGTATATTATGCATTACAATGCCCAGGGGAAGCTGCTGAATACCTTTGGCGGCAAGGGAGATGCAGACCACCAATTTTACAATGCCCATGGTATTTGTATCGATAACAGAGATGCAGCCAACCCCACCCTTTTAATAACCGCACGCCAACAAAATAAACTCAAACGTTTTTCCATGGATGGGAAATACATCAACAGCATAGACCTTCCTGGCGCGTTTATTTGCAGACCCGTTATCGCAGGTAAACATATCTACTTAGCCACCATTTGGTCTGGCGATGGGGATGAAGGATCTGGCTTTGTTTCTATATTGGACGAAAACAACACCTTAATTTCCGCCCCTGGTGGATCGGCACCTATCTATGAAAATGGTAAACTACATAAAATGCATCAGGCGATAAAAATTTTTCACCATCCACATGATGTCTGTGTAGATGATGATGAAAACTTATACGTTGCCCAATGGAATTCGGGTAAAACCTACCCCATAAAACTCTCTCGTGTTTAAAATATGAAATTAATAGTTCCTTATTTATTTGTTTGTTTGCTCTTCGCTTGCCAAGATTCTCCAAAGACAAATAATTTTGCGAGTACCGAAACTTTTCAATTAGCTTCGCCCATTCTTGAAGTGGACTCTGCATTGTTTAAAAATTCCGCCACCGTAGCACTTCTTTTTAACGTTCCAAATACCGTCTTGCGCTATACCACGGATGGAAAGGAGGTCTCCATGGATTCCGAAGTTTACAAAAAGCCGATATCCCTGAAAAAGTCCGCCCTCATAAAAGCCAAGGCCTTTCATATAGATTATTGGCCGAGTGATGAGTCGGTTATCCAAATAGCCAAAATAAAAAACAATATTTCCCATGCCGAAATTAAAGTATCTCCCTCCCCTCATCCCAATTATAGCGCGATGGGACCTGAAAGCTTAATAGACATGCAAAAAGGGAGCTTACAGTTTAGAAAGGGCGATAAATGGCTGGGATTTCAATCCGATATCATTACTATCGACTTAAAATTAGACAAGGAAATCAGTGCTTCCAAGGTATACATAAGTACATTAATAGATCAGGGGTCATGGATTTTTTCTCCTGATTACATCACCATTTATGCCAACAATAAACAGATAGGGAGCAAATATTTGAAAGATTCCGAAACTCAAATAGGGCAAAAACTTCAATATATCGAGGTTCCAGTAACGGAAAGCACCTATAACCAACTTAGGGTTTTAGTGCATAGCTTGGAAAAAATCCCTTCTTGGCATCAAGCCACCGGTATGCAGCCCTGGATATTTATAGATGAAATATTATTAGAATAAAATGCTTTTCGCTGTTATTGACATTAAATAACATATGTCAACCAAAACATTACCGCTACCTTACAACTTTAGAAAGCACGGGTCAAATCCTCCGTTTCGGTACTCGGCCTATCTTCACCTCAAAAATGGATCTTTTACCCTAAGGCGTTTAAAGTTTAGGTTTACGCGGATACACAGCATTTTAAACCGGCACACACCTCTACACTGACCCAAAGAAACTAAGTTCTGATATAAAGTTTAAGTATTTAGACCTAAGCATTCCACCTACCAAGACAAATTCTTCAAGGCAACTACTATAAACCAACAAAAGACCCCATCTTGGCATCCCAATCTGCGAGGAAAATGCTGGCCGTTTGTAGATGCGATAGTTTATAATTAAAGATCTTTTAAATTTACTGCCACCCCCAAACCTCCCAATTGGCAGTTTGTAACAAATATTACACATCACCTTCAAGGAACCTCCTATATTTGCTTAAAAACATTTTATATGGAATCGATTTTGCAACCTTGGCCTTGGTATGTAGCTGGCCCCTTAATCGCAACGGTAATGTTATTACTGATGTATTTTGGCAAGACCTTTGGAATGTCTTCGAATTTACGAACACTTTGTACCATTGGTGGTGCAGGTAAATTTTCTGATTTTTTCAATTTCGATTGGAAAGCTCAACGGTGGAACCTTGTGGTGGTCTTAGGTGCTGTCATTGGTGGATTTATAGCCACTCAGTTCCTTTCGGACGGTTCTACAATGGCTTTAAGTTCCGACACCATTGCGGATTTAAGTGCCTTAGGCTTTAACAATGCAGGCGAAACCTTATTGCCTCCAGAGATTTATAGCTGGGAGAATGTCCTTACCCTAAAAGGATTATCTATTTTAATTATTGGCGGATTCCTAGTAGGTTTTGGTACCCGTTACGCAGGCGGATGTTCTTCTGGCCATGCCATTACAGGCCTAAGCAACCTTCAATTACCTTCCTTAATCGCTGTAATCGGATTTTTTATCGGAGGCCTTATCATGACCCACTTTATTTTACCCTTAATATTCTAAAAATGAAATTTTTAAAATTCTTATTCGTCGGTATCTTCTTTGGAATTGTTTTAGTAAAATCTGAAGCCGTTTCATGGTACCGTATTTTCGAAATGTTCAAGTTTCAGTCTTTTCATATGTATGGCATTATAGGTACCGCTGTTTTTCTTGGCGTCCTTTTTGTCGCTGCCCTTAAGCGCTTTAAAGTAAAAAGCATAGAAGGCGAAGAACTTAAATTCATACCCAAGGACAAAAGCATTAGCAGGTATCTTTTGGGCGGTACCATCTTTGGATTAGGGTGGGCTTTGGCCGGTGCTTGTCCCGGCCCCATGTATGTTTTAGTGGGAACGGGGGTATTTTCTATGTTCATTGTGATCGCCGCTGCTCTTTTAGGAACTTTTGTCTATGGACTTTTAAGGAATAAACTACCGCATTAAGCCTCGCTAACCGGTTCTGCCCCATTAGTCGTCTTAAGAAAAAAGGTCCAGGAAAACGGCCCTAAAACAGCTTATAGCCCCGCCAGCAATAGAAGGGCGGGATAAACAGTAGTGGATTCCAATAAATAGACCCCATCAGTCCTTAAGTTTTATAAACAGTGCATATTACTATGGGCGTTCCCTCCTTCGTCGGTCGGGCCCTTAGCTGTATCCCTTGCCTTGCTGCGGGGATGCCGCCGCGGTCCCTAACGCAAAAAAGGCTCTCCATGATGTGTTTTACCCGATTGAAAAAAAATGAACTCCTTGTCTTAAACAAAATAAAAAAGGCGGCAACAATAATGTTATCGCCCTTTTTATTTTAAACATCTGACCCTTAACCGAAAAATGGCCAAACACCATCTAAACGAAAGTTCCCTGCTATTGATTAAATTATTTCTGCGCTCAATCCGGCTTGTAATAGCCTACTACAACGCGATTTTAGGTCATTGTACTCACCAGTTTTAACGGTACACTTACCATTGTAATGCACAATTAAAGAACACTGTTCTGCCTGTTCCGGAGTATGGTCACAGGCCATGATCAAAGTTTCAATAACAAAATCAAAGGTATTGACTTCATCATTAAACAATACAAGTTCGTTTTGTGTTGTAATCGTCTCCTCTAAAAGAGTTTCTTCGAGGATTTTTTCCTTAGTACTCATGAATGATATTTTATTCCCCTCTAAAATACGTATTTTACTGCAACCCAGTTGTTTTTTTCAAAATTATTTTCGAATTTCAACCCTACGGATTCGCATTTTTCGCTAATCATAGCAATATCTTCCTTGTAAAAACCGCTCAACAATAACACCCCATTAGGAGTAAGACATTTTACATAGGTTGGGATATCTTCCAGAAGAATATTTCTATTAATATTAGCAATGATGACATCATATTTTTGATCGATCAGTAAACTGGCATCGCCTTCATAGACTTTAATTTGTTCGCAGTTATTGCGCTGAATATTTTCCATAGCATTCAGATAACACCAGTTATCAATGTCAATAGCATCTATTTCCGAAGCACCTCTCATAGCGGCTAAAATAGCCAACACCCCCGTGCCACTTCCCATATCCAAAACAGATTTCCCTTTAAAATCGATCTCCAGAATATGTTGCATCATCATATGGGTAGTTTCATGATGTCCTGTACCAAAACTCATTTTTGGTTCTATAACGATATCAAATTCTACCGCCGGCTTTTCGTGAAAAGGGGCTCGCACCACACATTTATCCCCTACCTGAATAGCATTAAAGTTTTTTTCCCAGGTAGCATTCCAGTTTTCTTGTTCAATTTCTACGTACTCATATTCAATTGCGAACAAAGAGTTCTCTAAAATTGGCAATCCTTCCAAAATAGTTGGGTTCCAATCTTCTTTTTTAATATAGGCCTGTACCCCATCCTCGGTTTCTACAAAACTTTCGAATTGCACTTCTCCTAATTCAGCGATCAAAATATCTGATGCAGGTTGAACAGGGCTAACCTTAAAATTATATTCTATATAAATGCTATTTGCCATCTTCTGTCTTTATTGAACATCTAAGGGGCATTAAATAAATGCCCCTTAGAATTCCCCTTGGGGATATTATTTATTAGGAAATGGATTAAATTGCTTTCACAATAGCCAAAAAGTCTTCAGCTACCAAGGAAGCACCTCCAATTAGTCCACCGTCCACATCTGGTTTAGAGAAAATCTCCACTGCATTAGAAGGTTTTACACTCCCTCCATAAAGAATAGAAACATTATCGGCTATGGTAGCATCATACGCTTCGGTAATAGTTTTACGAATAAAAGCGTGCATTTCCTGAGCTTGTTCTGGAGAAGCAGTCTCCCCGGTCCCAATGGCCCAAACAGGCTCATAAGCCAATACTATGTTACTCCAATCGGCTGCTTTAAGGGTAAATAAGGCGTTCTTTAATTGTGCTGCTACTACCGCAAAATGATTTCCAGATTTACGGTCTTCCAATTCTTCGCCAAAACAAAACATCACTCTTAAATTCTTTGCCAATGCCGCACTTACCTTTTTAGCCAAGATTTCATCGGTTTCACCAAAATAGGCTCTTCTCTCCGAATGACCAATGATAACCGTCTTAATTCCTACTCCTATTAACATATCGGCAGAAACCTCTCCGGTAAAAGCACCATTTTCTGCAAAATGCATATTTTGTGCAATTACTTCTATGGAAGAAGATTCTAAAGTACGAACCGCTCCAGCTAAATTTACGAAGGAAGGGGCTACCATTACCTCGGCCGAAGTATTTGGCAATTTCGAGGAAAGCTCAGTTACCAAGGCTTCTGTTTCAGCCAAATTTTTATTCAGTTTCCAATTCCCTGCAACTATTTTACTTCTCATTCCTTATCTTTTTTTATTCTATTTATTAAATTCCATCTATTGTAATTTCTTGTCTCCAAACCGTTTTCTATGAATATATCCAAAGCAAAAAGGGAAAGGAACAAGACTTCGTTTGCAAAGTTCTTAAAATTTCAAATCCCCCAGGTCATTATAATGTACTTTTTGAACTATAGTTCCTTTCTCTAACAATAAAACGCCAGGGTTTGATCGAACAATGGTTTTTAAAGTAGTTTCGTCGGTAAAATAAAAGTCGAATCCAAATCGAAACTCCTTCTTTTTTCTGGCGGTAAATTCCGAATCGGAAGCCGACATTCCTATAACCTTGTAACCATTCTTCATGGCCTTATCTGTTGTTTCCTTGATCTCTTTAAAAGCGCCATAATTACTTTTTCTTAGATCATAGGCTATCACCATCATCAACTTAGGCTCTTCCAATAATGCACTGGCAAAATCTTCCCCATCCTGCTCTATCGTAAAATCGTGAATCGGGGGTTCATACCCTTTCACAATTTCCGTGGTTTCTACCCCTAACAATTCCCCATCGACTGTTGGATAATCTCCTTGGGTAACGATTACCTTTTCCTCCCCGTTAACGTCAAAGGTCCACGCATAGTCAAACACGGCTTTCGGAGCATCTTCGGGGACGCTCATTCCTTCGGTGATATTAGCACCAACTTTATAAGGTCTAAAATCTATGGCCGGCAAATGGTGAAGCACATAATAGGCAAAAATAACAGAGACCATTAAACTTACTCCAACTACCAACCTTTTGGTCCTATCCCCAAAAAGAGGATTTAGGTGCTGCATCCCTACAAACAAAACAATTATTAGCACTAATAAAATTATATCCTTAGTAAAGGATTCCCAAGGGGTGAGTTTTATTGCATCGCCAAAACAGCCACAATCTGTCACCTTATTAAAGTAAGCCGAATAAAAAGTTAGAAAGGTGAAAAACACAATCATCACAAGTAAACTCCATACCGTTAGTTTCACTTTAAAACCCAACAATAGCATAATCCCCAATAAGACCTCAAAAACAACCAAAATTAAAGCCAGTTCTAAGGCATAAGGTTCCAAAAAAGCTATATCCAATACCCCTGGACTAAAATATTCCTCTAATTTAAAAGAGAACCCCACAGGGTCATTCAGTTTTATAAATCCGCTAATAATAAATAATACCCCAACAATGAGCCTGCTAAACCCTACTAAGTATTTCATCAAACCTATTTTATTTTATGGTTACTTACTATATTTTCATTATCAAGTCTCCTTTGGAACTTGAGTAATTTTGATCTATTTCTAATCCGATTACCTACTCCACGGCATTCAGATGAATCATGGCAAAAACAGCATAATTGATCATATCCTGATAATTGGCATCTATCCCTTCGCTAACCAAGGTTTTCCCTTTATTGTCCTCAATTTGTTTTACCCTTAATAACTTCTGTAAAATAAGATCGGTCAAGGAACTCACCCGCATATCTCTCCACGCTTCGCCGTAATCGTGATTTTTATTCTCCATTAGGTTTTTTGTAATCCCTATATGCTTATCGAACAAGCTTACTGCTTCTTCAGCCGAAAGATCGGGTTGGGTAACGACCCCTTTTTCCAATTGTACCAATGCCATTATGGAATAATTTATAATTCCAATAAATTCAGATTGCGCATCTTCAGCTACTTTTTGCGCTACATTTTCTTGTAAACTTCTAATTCGCTGAGCCTTGATATAAATTTGATCGGTAAGTGAGGGAAGCCTTAAAATTCGCCATGCACTACCATAGTCTTGCATTTTCTTAAGGAATAAATCCCGACAAATTTTAATGACAGCATCGTACTGCTCGGATGTATTGTGCATGTAATCTTTCTATATTTGTGTAATTTTCAATTAAACTCTAAAACTAATCAAAATTCGAGGTTTAAACTTAATTTAGCAAAGTTTTTACACCCATTTATCTTCTAAAATTAACATGACCATAAATTGCAAAGGAAATTTAATCGATTTAAGCACTCCCAAAGTCATGGGGATCCTAAATGTGACCCCCGATTCATTTTTTGATGGCGGAAAATACAGGGATGAATCGGCCATCTTAAAGCAGGTTTCAACCATGCTACAAGAAGGCGCTACTTTTATAGATGTAGGTGCCTACAGTACCAGGCCCGGTGCCGAATATGTCAGTGAAGAGGAAGAATTGACCCGCATCGTTCCCATTGTTCAGTTGTTGGTAAAAAATTTCCCGGATATTTTAATCTCTATAGATACCTTTAGAAGCAAGGTAGCCAATAGTTGCTTGTTTCACGGTGCGGCAATGATCAATGATATATCAGCTGGGAATTTAGATGCCAGAATGTTCACTACCGTAGCAAAATACCGGGCTCCTTATATTATGATGCATATGAAAGGAACTCCCCAGACCATGCAAAAATTTACAGGTTACGAACACCTACTTAAGGACATCCTTTATTATTTTTCTGAAAAAATAAGTCTCGCCAGAGCTTCTGGCCTATACGACATCATTATAGATCCAGGTTTCGGGTTTTCAAAATCCCTGGAACAGAACTATGAGATTTTTAAAAAATTTCAACTTTTACACCATCTAAAGCTGCCTATATTGACTGGGATAAGCAGAAAATCCATGATATACAAACTACTCAACTCCGAACCTTCACAAGCATTAAACGGCACTACCGCCTTAAACATGATTGCCCTACAACAGGGAACGCATATTTTAAGGGTGCATGATGTAAAACAAGCCATGGAATGCGTTCAAATTTTTGAAGCCATAGGAAAAGGGACCGATTCACTTTAGGTTTTTGCAATGCCGACGCAATAAACTTCCCTTCTCGAACTTTTTGATTGAATTTAAATTGTAGTGTGAGCCTTTTTTATATTTTTACACAAACACCCGAGCTTGGATTTTTTAAATTTTCTAGATTTTAGTATTACCGACATTATAGACATCATATTGGTGGCCATCTTACTGTATTACGTATACAAACTAGTACGTGGAACGGTTGCCATTAATATTTTTATAGGGATCGTAATCGTTTGGGCCATTTGGAAACTGACCGCCTTGCTACAAATGCAGATGATCAGTGGTATTGTAGGGGGGTTTATGAACATAGGACTAATTGCCCTGATTATTGTTTTTCAACAAGAAATTCGGAAGTTCTTATTACTGATCGGTTCAACCAATTTCGCTTCCAAACGCAACTTCTTAAAACATTTTAAATTTCTTAAACAAGAAGGACTATCTATAGGCACCAATGTCGATGCCATAATAACGGCATGCGAGCGAATGAGCAATACCAAAACCGGTGCTCTTTTGGTGATTGAAAGAAGTAACTCCCTAGATTTTATTAAGTCTACCGGCGATAAGATGAATATTGAGATTTCATCGCCCATCATTGAAAGTATATTTTATAAAAACAGTCCCTTACACGACGGAGCAGCCATTATTCAAGATAACTATATCGTTGCTACCAGAACCATTCTTCCGGTTTCCAATGAACGCAGCATACCTTTGCGTTTTGGTCTAAGACATAGGGCTGCAGTTGGGATCACCGAAAAAACAGATGCCTTGGCGATTATTGTAAGTGAAGAAACCGGACTTATTTCCTATATTAAAAATGGAGAGTTTGTACTTTTCAACGATTTGACAGAATTGACCAGCCTAATCACGGAAGACCTTCTTTAAACGAACAATCCTTAGAACAACGACACAAAGATCTTTATAATCTACAGCCCGATCTGGCCGAAATCGTTTATGGCATCCAACTCTCTAAACCACTTCTTCGGACAAGAACTGTGCTTCGTACAACTTTTTGTAATACCCGTCCTTTTGCAGTAATTCCGAATGGCTACCCGCCTCTACGATCTTACCCGCATCCATCACCAAAATTCTATCTGCTTTTTTTATGGTTGCCAGTCTATGGGCTATAATTATTGAAGTTCTACCCTCGGTAATTTTTTCGGTGGCACGCTGAATCAATTGTTCCGAATAAGTATCTACAGAAGATGTCGCTTCGTCTAACACCAAGATACTAGGGTTGCTTACATATGCCCTTAAAAAAGCGATTAGCTGGCGCTGTCCGCTAGAAAGCATGCCTCCCCTTTCCTTAATATTATACTCATAACCACCGGGAAGACTTGCAATAAATTCGTGGACCCCTATTTGCATGGCCGCCTGTTCCATATGGGCTATGGTTATTTCTTGGTCTTTTAAGCAGATATTGTTGGCAATCGTATCAGCAAACAAGAATACATCCTGCAATACCACCGCTATTTTAGATCTAAGGGAACTTAGTTTATAATCTTTAATATCTACCTGATCGACCTTAATGGAACCCGAGTTTATTTCGTAAAACCTGTTCAACAAATTCACAATGGTAGATTTCCCCGCCCCTGTGGCGCCAACAATGGCGATAGTGTCGCCAGCTTTTACTTCAAAGGATATTCCGTGAAGCACCTCTTCATTTTCTAGGTAACCAAATCGAACTTCTGAAAATTCGATATCCCCTCTGATACTTTCCTTTTCTACAGTTCCCAAGTCTTCTATATTGCTATTGGTGTCTAAAATTTTAAATACCCTGTTGGCAGCTACCATTCCCATTTGTAAGGTGTTAAATTTATCTGCGATCTGACGTAAAGGCCTAAACAGCATACTAGACAACAATATGAACATAAAAATAGTTCCGTATTCTTCCTTGTTAATATCGGCTACATTTTGAAGACCGCCATACCACACGATTAAACCAACAGTTATGGAAGATACTATCTCTGCCACGGGAAAAAAGATAGAGTTGTACCAGACAGTTTTTAACCATGCATTTTGATGCTTTTCATTTATTTCCCTAAATTTTTCCTTTTCTATTTGTTCTCTGGTAAAGAGCTGCACTATCTTCATTCCGGTAAGACGTTCTTGAACAAAGGAATTGAGATTGGACACCTGCGACCTAACTTCAATAAAAGCAACTTTCATGGCTTTTTGAAATTGCCTGGTGGCATATAAAATAATGGGCAACAAGGCAAATACGATCAGTGATAATTTCCAGTTAACAAAAATCATGACAGAGGCCACGACCAGCATTTTTAGCAAATCGGCTACAATAACAAAAAAACCTTCGCTAAAAATCTCCCCGATCCTTTGCATATCGGTTACGGCACGGGTCACCAACAGCCCTATTGAAGAGTTGTCGTAATATTTCATCTTAAACCCCATAAGGTGGTTAAAAAGCTTTATACGAATATCTTTAATCACAGATTCCCCCAACAAGTTGGCGTAATAATTAAAAGAAAGCTGACTTAACACTTCTCCGATCAGTACCCCTAGCATCGCTAGGATAAGCACCAATAATTTATCGGCGTCTTTATTGGTAATGGCATTATCTACAATTTCGCCCACCAACACAGGGGTCAATACCGCAAATAGCGATAAAAAAACCGCTACTATGGCTACCCCATAAAAAGTAAGCTGATAGGGCCTAACATGTCTTAACAAGCGTTTAAACAATCTAAAATCAAAAGCTTTTCCTGTCTCTTTATCCATTTTATCTTATGATATGATTGGGGTATTTTACTTCCGTTAAATATAATCCTTTCGCAGGTACCGATACTCCTGCCCTACTGCGATCTTTACTCTCTAAAACTAACTTCACGTCGTCTAGGGACCATTTTCCAAAACCGACTTCCAACAAGGTTCCCACCACGGCCCGGACCATATTTCGCAAGAAACGATCTGCTGTAATGGTAAAGATCAATAGCTCTTCTTTTTGTTGAAACGATGCCTTTTTAATATCGCATAAATAAGTTTTGACATCCGTATTCGATTTTGAAAAACATTCAAAATCGGCATGCTCCAATAAAATTGTGCCAGCCTCGTTCATAGCCTCCACATTTAAGGGATACTTTACGTAATGGGCAGCATCGGTCAAAAAAGGATCTTTACTCTGTACGATCCAATATTCATAAGTACGTTCTATAGCATCGAACCTGGCATGGGCATCATCCGGAACTTCGACAATATCTTTTACCGCTATATCTTTTGGCAAAAAAGCATTTAAGCGGTAGCACATTTCGTCCTTATTAAAAACTACTTCGGTATTAAAATGGGCATACATTTCCCTTGCATGCACTCCGGCATCTGTTCTCCCTGCCGCAGTTAATTGCACAGTTTCCCTAAAAAGTAAGGACATAGCCTGTTCTAATACCTCTTGAACTGTAATGGCATTAGGTTGAATCTGCCAACCGTGATATGCCTTCCCATAATATGAAAAAACTAAAAAATATCTCAAATGAATCTGCTCTTGTTGAAGTTTACAAAGATAAACCTATTCTTTTGGATATAAATATTTTGGATCTAAAATTGAAATACCGCCCACAGCTATCTTTAGCTTCCGTCACTAGCTACCTTTTAAAACAAGCCAATCGGCAATCTGCCAAACAATAGTCCTCACCTCCCTACGACCTTCCTAACCTGTCTTCGATTCTCCTAATTTAATATAAGCTTCCCTAAATTACATTAGTACCTTTGCCTTCTTATTATTAATATATAAAAAATGACCCGAATATTACTGCTATCCGATACTCACAGCCATATTGATGACAAAATTCTAAAATACGTAAAAGATGCGGATGAAGTTTGGCATGCTGGAGACATTGGCAGTTTGACTGTTACGGATGAAATACAAAAATTTAAGCCTTTGCGCGCCGTTCACGGTAATATCGACGACTACAAATGTCAATTAGAATTTCCCTTGGACCTAAAATTCACCTGTGAAGGGGTCGATGTTTGGATCACCCATATTGGAGGGTATCCTAATAAATACAATGTACGGATCCGCGAAGAGATTAAAAACAACCCCCCAAAATTATTTATATCTGGACATTCACATATCTTAAAGGTTATGTGGGACAAGAAATTAAACTTATTACATATGAATCCAGGTGCCTGCGGCACGCATGGCTTCCATCAGATTAGAACTATGCTCAGGTTTGTGATCGATGGCGAAAACATTAAAGATTTAGAAATCATAGAACTCGGAAAACGAGGGGGATAAACGCTAGGTAATTCTAAAGGCAGTGTGGTCCCATCAAATAAATTCCGCCATTCTTCCAGGCCCTACATTCCTTAATTACTATTTGAACAACAATTATAATAGCACCTTATTTTGCGTTAGGGATCGCAGCGGCATCCCCGCCGCAAAGCAAGGGATATAGCGAAGAGCCCGACCGACGAAGGAGGGAACGCCCAAAGTACCAGCCTACCATATAATAGGAATTTAAAAGAGAAGATTTATCACGGAACACACACGACAACCTCCTGAACTATAAAGTGTTCTTAGGGACAAACCCCTGAAGTAAGGCCATAAAAAAACCCGGAAACAACCCCGGGTTTTAACGCACTAATACTACTAAGATGTTAGGCTTAACGCAAGCGATCAACAGATTTTACAAGATCTTCATCCTTTTTTATTGCCCTGTTGGCCAGGACTAAAAAAACGATAGAAAATACAGGAATCAGCATCCCAATACCCTTCTCAGAAATATTCATTTCTCCGGATAAGTTTAGTGACCGATACACGAAAAATCCTAGTAAAAAAAGATTTAATATCATATTCAACCTGTTTAACACAAATTGATTTTTTCTGTTTTTGTACCTCGTTATTGCTAAAAGAGCCAAAACGGCCGTCGCATAAAAAGAGATAGAAAAAAGTACTTCGCTTTCTGCATATATCTCATTACCAGCAGCATCTGACCATAGATTTACAAAAAAAGGAAGCACCGCCCCCATTAATATCACTACGAATAAATAAACTGTCTGTATTCTTTGGATCATACTTTTTTTAACTATTTATAAAGCAAAAATAAGCGCATTTTTAAAATTTATCCACTAAATATTGAAAATTATTTGTAATATTGCTTTGTTAATAAGTCAAATCACTTACCAACAGGGGATTTCGTTCCCAAATTATTACCCAATAATAATAGAATACACTTCATGTTTTCGAAATAAGTATAATTTATTCAAGACTTAATGTTTGAGATTTCAGAATTAAAATTAAAAAAGCTTCCTGAGCTTCAGGAAATAGCCAAGGAACTAAATGTAGCTAAGTTTAAAACTTTAAAAAAGCTCGATTTGGTCTACCAAATACTTGATGTACAGGCGTCAAACCCTAAGATCGTTCAAGAAAGCGTAGCTGCAGCCCCTTCAGAAGACTCCGCTCCGAAACTTAGGCGCTCTAGAATACAAAAAGAGACCTCCAGTGAGGCAAGACCAAAAGCACAAGTTCGCCAGAAAAGGGAAGAAAACATCGATAAACCAAATACTACGGTTGAAAAAACAGCTCCGGTAGCGACTCCTAAGACGACTGCCGAAATAAAGAAAGGATTAAATAAACCCGAAAGGAAATCTAGTCCAACGCCCAACCCTGCCCAGGGAAGAAAGGAACATCAAAAAAATACCCCGGCGCAGAACAGCCCTCAGCAAAACAAACCGCAGCACAAGAAAACGCCCAACCATCCAAAAACTACCGTTGACAAGAACAACAGTAATTTTGATAAGGATTTGAAAAATAAATACAAAGAACCAGAATTTGAGTTCGACAGTATTATTGAGAGCGAAGGTGTTTTGGATATTATGCAGGACGGCTATGGCTTTTTAAGGTCTTCGGATTACAACTACCTTTCATCTCCCGATGATATTTACGTTTCTCAGTCACAAATTCGTTTATTCGGATTAAAAACAGGAGATACAGTCCTAGGAAATGTTCGTCCACCAAAAGAAGGCGAAAAATATTTTCCCCTTATCAAAGTAAATAAGATTAATGGTATCGATCCTCAGATTGTAAGAGACAGGGTATCTTTTGAGCATTTAACCCCCTTATTCCCTCAAGAAAAATTTAATTTGGCCGAGCGCCAAAGCCAAAGCACAATTTCTACCCGTATCATTGATTTGTTCTCTCCTATCGGAAAGGGACAAAGAGGTATGATCGTTGCCCAGCCAAAAACGGGTAAGACCATGCTTTTAAAGGATATTGCCAATGGAATTGCAGCCAACCACCCTGAAGTATACCAGATTATCTTGCTTATCGATGAACGTCCAGAGGAGGTTACCGATATGCAACGTAACGTGCGCGGAGAAGTAGTTGCCTCTACCTTTGACAAAGAGGCTACCGAGCACGTAAGGGTTGCCAATATTGTTTTGGAAAAAGCAAAACGTTTGGTAGAATGCGGACACGATGTTGTTATTCTTTTAGATTCTATCACTAGACTTGCCCGTGCATATAACACGGTTCAACCAGCTTCTGGCAAGGTATTAAGTGGTGGTGTAGATGCTAATGCCCTTCACAAACCTAAACGTTTCTTTGGTGCTGCCCGTAACATTGAAAACGGTGGTTCGTTAACCATTATCGCTACGGCATTAACAGAAACCGGATCTAAAATGGACGAGGTAATCTTTGAGGAATTCAAAGGTACTGGAAACATGGAATTGCAATTGGATCGAAAAATATCGAACCGAAGAATATTCCCTGCCATCGACCTTACTTCGTCAAGTACCAGAAGAGACGATCTTTTATTGGACGAGAACACGATTCAACGTATGTGGATCATGCGAAAGTATTTGGCCGATATGAACCCGGTAGAAGCTATGGAATTCATAGAACAACGCTTTAAGCAAACAAAGAACAACGAAGAGTTTTTAATGACTATGAACCAATAAATCGTTCAGATATATTCCCTTAAAATTTAAGGGACACCTTTAAAATCCCATTTGATCATAGATTGAATGGGATTTTTTTATTTAGAGATCACATTACAATGCATCTCAATTAATGGTCAGCTCAAATTCAATTACTTGTAGATTTTACCAGAATAATTTGTGCGTTCCCTCCTTCGTCGGGCGGGCTCTTCGCTATATCCCTTGCCTTGCTGCGGGGATGCCGCTGCGATCCCTAACGCAAAATAATGCAAGGATGGTTCCATATATTACTATGGAGAAAAAGCATTATGGAGACAATTCAATTTAAAAGCAATCAATAGGTTAATTTACTAGCTTCAAAACCCCTAATTCTTCCGGTATATTCCCTTAATTTCTACCTGTCATCCTTAACAGAATACCTCTATTGACAAGTTACTGATTTCCCTTAAAAACTCTTGAGGATTATTCTTGTCCAATCTTACCCCTTACGACCGTACTTCCATCAGCACAATTTAATAACCTGAGTTCGACGTAAGAATTTCGAATATTATTGGGTTTTTACACCATAGAAAAAGCGGAAATTTAGCATATTTTAATCGTCTAAAAATCAAATACTTAACTAAATTATCCGCTATGATTTCCAATGATAAAATTACTGAAATTTTCTTCAATATTGATGGGTTGTCCAAGGTTTTTGAGCCTCCTCTAAGACAAAACCTTCTAACACAGGGCAAAAAGACTAGAAATAGACCAGGTAGGATGTCCAGTAGCCAGATGATGACCATTTCAGTTATCTATCACGTGAGCGGCTTTAAGAACTTTAAGCATTTTTATATTTTTTATGTACAGAAACATATGGAAGATAAATTTCCTGACACCTTGTCCTACAACCGGTTCACCGAGCTGATGCAGTCCAATATGCTGCCCTTGGCGCTCTGCATGAAGGCGTGTTGTCTTGGAAAGTGCACGGGAATATCCTTTGTGGACTCAACACCAGTAAGGGTCTGCAATAATAAGAGAATAAACAACAACAGGGTTTTTAATGGTATCGCAACCACGGGCAGGTCAACGATGGGGTGGTTCCATGGTTTTAAACTGCACATCCTGATCAACGATAAGGGGGAACTGTTGGACTTCGTGGTTACCCAGGCGAACGAGGACGATAGAACACCTCTGAAGGCGGGCAATGTCCTGAAAAAAATCTTTGGCAGTCTATATGCCGACAAGGGATACCCCTAGAAAGAACTCGTGGAAATGCTCTTCGATCAGGGCATGCACCTGGTCACTGGCATCAGGAACAATATGAAGAATGCGTTGATGGAGATGCGGGACAAGATACCCCTACGAAAAAGGTCGGTCATAGAAACGATAAACGATCAGCTCAAGAACATCTGCCAAGCCGAACATTCGCGTCACCGCAGCTTTGGAAACTTCATTACCAACTTGGTGCAACCTTATCGCTTACTCCTTTCAAGAAAAGAATCCGGGAATCAAATTTGAAACAGAGAATACCGCACAACTTACTTTGATTTATTAATCCTTAGGTCGAACTGAGGTTTCTAGGCTACCGTAAAAAGCAAAATTAAGAGTTTACTACTGCCAAAAGAAAAGACGCAAAAAGGATTGGCTGCGCCTTTCCCTTGACGCTCCCCTTTGCAAATACAAGCCTGTATTGCGAGGCAATACGCTTTGTTGTTTTAGCGGGGATTGGCT
>NZ_FQYX01000045.1 GCF_900141935.1 Arenibacter nanhaiticus
TGGAATGTCTAATTTAGTTGGTACGGATTTATGTGATAAACTTAAATTTGTAATATGGATAAAAGAAGTTACGACCGGGAATTCAAAACCACTATTGTAGAGTTAGTAAATGCAGGGCGGCCTGTTAAGTCCTTGTCAGAAGAATATGGAGTTAGCCAGGCCTCAATTAACAGGTGGAAAAGGATGGCAATCACAAATGGTAACCCACAAGCTATTGAGGAGACCAAAGAGGCACTAAGAATCAAGGCTCTAGAAAAAGAGTTAAAGGAAACAAAATTAGAGCGTGATATTTTAAAAAAGGCGGTGAGCATCTTTTCCAAGAGCGACAGATGAGATATAGATTCATAAAGGATCATAAGGACAAATTTCCTGTTGAAAAGATGTGTAAAATCATGCGAGTCAGTAAAAATGCTTACTATACATGGCTAAGAACGAGGAACACCAATACCACTAATTCCAGCCTAGAAATTTTAAAACAAAGCATACAAGAAATATATCACGACAGTAACCAGATATATGGCAGTTTAAGAATCCAAAAAGTATTGGAAAGACAAGGAATGTTTTATAGTAGGTCCTATATAGCTTATTTGATGAAACAAATGGGATTAAAAAGTATTTTAAGCAGAAAATTCAGGGGAACTACAACTGACTCACAACATTCGTTCCCAGTTGCAGCAAATCTATTGGCAAGAGACTTTACCAGTGATTATCTAGGTGAAAAATGGGTATCTGATATCACTTATATCAAAATTGGAAGCCATTGGAATTACCTAACAACAATTTTGGATTTAGCAGATAGGAAGGTGTTATCTTGGGTTTTAAGTGAAGATATGAGCACTGAAAACACAGTATACAAGGCTTGGATCTTAGCCAGAAAAAGAAGAGAAATATCGGATAATCATATTTTCCATTCCGACCGAGGGAGCCAGTATGCTTCAAATAAAATAACAAGCCTGTTAAGCTTAAGTTGCAAAACAACTCAAAGTATGAGCCGGAAAGGGAACTGTTGGGATAATGCCGTAGCTGAAAGTTTCTTTAAGACCATAAAATATGAATGTATCCATAGGCACAACTTTAAAACCTATTTTCAAGCTTACCAAATTATTGAAAACTACATTAATTGGTATAATAATGTTAGAATACATTCTGCCTTGGACTATAAAACACCGACTGAAAAAGAATTCGAACTAAAAATCAAAAACATGCATAATGTAGCATAAAAAATAGTACCAAATTTATTAGGTAGTCCATGCCTGGAAAAAGGTAAGAAGGTGTACTCATGGATATAATTAAGGAATTAAGGTTTTCGAAAATGTTTTGGGTATTGGGATACAAACTGGTCTAACTATTTAGGCCTTCCGATTGTATGACTAGAGCCGTATGAATCGAGAGGTTCACGTACGGTTCCTTTAGATTTGAATCTAGAAATAATATACAAATTAATTAATAATTATGTTGTTGAAAAGAGGAGGTCTGGGGGAGACTTATAACTAATTAAATTGTTCATATTTTTATTAAGAAGGACGGGGTGAACTTTGTACGGTTCTAGAGCTTACGTCTCTATTCACAGTATTAGTCCCCGCTCTTTATTATCAGGTTACAAAGGACCAAATAGAATACTAATTAGTAATAAATTACTAAAGGTTTTAGTCAAAGTAACCATTAATCTAATAATTAAAAATATGGAAATTTTAGAAACCATTGGTATCGATATTAGTAAAAAAGTAATCGATATGCACCTATACAAAAGGGATATTCACCAGCAATTTGAGAATAATACGAAAGGATTCAAACAAATGGTTAAGTGGCTTGAAAAGAATAATG
This sequence comes from Arenibacter nanhaiticus, assembly GCF_900141935.1. Lineage (GTDB taxonomy): Bacteria > Bacteroidota > Bacteroidia > Flavobacteriales > Flavobacteriaceae > Arenibacter > Arenibacter nanhaiticus. The sequence continues at coordinate 1,825 of NZ_FQYX01000045.1, forward strand.
ATGTTCCAAGAGAAAACCTGATGTTCGCTATGGAACATACAGGAATATACTGTTACAATTTATCTCTTTTTTTGTCTAAAGAAGGCTTTAATTATGTGATTATTCCTGGATTGGAAATAAAACAATCTATGGGAATGACCAGAGGGAAAAATGACAAAGCAGATGCTAAAAGAATAGCTCTTTATGCTTATGAAAAACGATATAGGCTAAAAAGACATGTTCAAAGTTCTGAGAGTATCGTTAAATTAAAACGATTGTTCTCATTACGTGAGCGTATGGTAAAGCAGAGAGCCGGCTACAAAATGAGCTTAAAGGAGCAATCGGAAATACTTTTAAGAAAGGATAATAAATTACTTTTAAAAACTCAAGAAGTCCTTATTAAATGTCTGACTAAAGAAATAAATATTATTGAAAAGGAAATAGAAAGCATTGTTACTGAAGACGACAATCTTAGAAGCCAATTTGAGCTAATCATTACTATAAAAGGTGTGGGAAAACAAACTGCGCTGTATATGATCGTATTTACAGAGGGTTTTAAAAAGTTTGATTGTTGGAGGAAATTTGCTTCTTATTGCGGTATAGCGCCTTTTCCAAATACTTCCGGATCAAGTGTTCGAGGTAAAACTAAAGTAAGTCATTTAGCAAATAAAAAATTAAAGAGCCTGCTGGATCTCTGTGCCAAATCATCTATACAATACAATGAAGAGATGAAATTGTATTACAAGAAGAGAATCGAATTGGGGAAAAATAAAATGTCGACAATAAACATTATCAGAAATAAAATATTAGCTAGAATTTTTGCTGTTATTAATAGAAAATCCCCTTATGTAAATTTGATGAAATATGCAGCGTAAATTAATTTAAAAAATGTGAAACATAATTTGTTTTAGTCATAGAATACTGTGAGAGGTTTAGGGGTGAGACTCCCCTTTACCTACTCGACTGGCAACAGTATTTATTTCACATTGGAAGCAGATTTCTTTGGTCGTCCGGGGTCTGTAAATTAAACTCTGTCCGGTGTTTCAATTCCTCTGGGGCTAGCCCCAGAGGAATTGGTGTTTAGAACCAGTGGTATCCGATCTCCAAATTTAATATAAAGTTGTTGAATAGTAAGGCTCCAATTGTGTAAAGGGCTCGTCCACTTTTTTTCGATGTTCTTGGTAGCTAGATAAACTAGCTTCAATAGTGCCATATCGTTGGTAAAAGCTCCTTTGGTCTTGGTTACTTTGCGTACTTGTCTATGGAACCCTTCTACGGCATTGGTGGTATAGATGATCTTTCTTATGGGATCGGTATACTGAAAATATTGTGAAAGTTCTTCCCAATTGCGTTGCCAGCTTTCAATTACCACAGGGTATTTGTCACCCCATTTTTCTTCTAGGGCCAATAATTCGTCCTCTGCCATTTCCTTGCTGGTAGCACGGTAAACCAGCTTTAAGTCGCGCATGAACTCCTTTTGGTCTTTTGATGCGATATATTTTAGGGAGTTGCGAATCTGGTGGACGATACACAGTTGGACTTGGGTTTTGGGGAAAATACTCAAAATGGCCTGCGTAAAGCCCTTGAGGTTGTCGGTACAGGCAATCAGGATGTCTTCCAGACCACGTTGGTTGAGATCGGTCAGTACCTGCAGCCAGAAATTGGCCCCTTCGCTCTCGGAGATATACATCCCCAGAACTTCCTTATACCCTTCCTTGTTGATCCCTAATATATTATAAAGGGCTTTGTGCGTTATCTTACCATCCACCTTTACCTTGTAATGCATCGCATCAAGCCATACTATGCAATAGACAGCTTCTAGGGGACGGTTCTGCCAGGCCTTCACATCTGGGATTATCCTATCGGTGATCTGGCTTAAAACCGTATGAGAGATGTCTGTATCGTACATTTCCTTGATATGGCCGGAAATATCCCGGTAACTCATCCCAAGTCCATAGAGGCCAATTATTTTATCCGAAAGGTTATCGGCTAAAATGGTCTGCCGTTTCTTTACCAGTTCCGGCTCAAAACTGCTTTGTCGATCCTGCGGAGTATCGATCTCAAAGGTACCAAAGCCGCTCTTGACCGTTTTCTTTCCTTTGCCGTTACGCTTGTTGCCTTTGGAACGCTGGGATTCGTTTAAATGGCCATCCATCTCAGCCTCTAAGGCTTTCTCAATGAAATTCTTCAACATAGGTGCAAAGGCACCGTCCTTGCCGAAAAGACTTTTGCCAGTCATTAACTGGTCAAGGGCCTTTTTCTCTAATTCTTTTTGTTCTTCGTTTGTCATAATGCTGTCTGAATAAAATTAATAATTAAATTTATTTCAGACAGAGTTTAATTTACACCCTCGTCGTCCGTCAATTAAAATTATTGATTCTTCAACTTCTTTGATTCCAAGTTCTCCAATTAATTTCTTTACTTTATTGTATTCTGTCGTACTAAAATATAGTATTGCAGTTATTCCATTTGTTGTGTTGTTTGCTTCTTTATATACTTTAACTTGATTCTCTAAATTCTGACGCATTTTGGAATTAGATGCAAGTTTAAATTCAACAACGGTCTTGTCATTCGAGCCTTTTGACACAGAATAATCTACAGGACCACGTCCATTATTCGGCTCTCTATTGACATCAAAATCTGATGCAAACCAAGTGAGTCGATAGATAATTTGTAAATCGGCTTCTCTTTTAATTGGCTTTCCGTCAATATAGAAAAGTTTATAACCGTCATTTTTCTCAATTACATCTTTTAAATAAACTATTCTTTTCATCGCTTCGTCAAAAGATGATTTTGGCGGAATGTCGTAGAAATCACTTTTTTCTAAAAGTAATTCCACGAATGAGCTGACATTTTTCACGAAAATTGTGTCTACTAACTCAACTCTTTTTTCCGCAATGCTTTTTGCCCCTTTTTTATTCTCCTCTTTTTCCTTTATAAAGAACTTTATAATCTCTGGGAATTTTGAAATTGTTTTTTGAATTGCAGCAGTTCGTTCTTTTTGAGTGTATTTTTGGTTGGGCTGTTTTGCAGGTAGCATTTTTCTAAAGTAGTTGAAGATTTCTCCTCTTAATTGGTCGTTTGAAATGCTTGTGCAAATGCGAGTAAAGTCGCCTCTTAAATCGTTACTATTTATCCAATTTTCATCTTTGGTTAAAATGTCTTTTGGTGTGATAATGACGAAATCATCATTGATATAAGGAAGAACGAATTGTTTTGGCATCCACCGTTCTAATTTATAGTCAAAGTAAACTCGTTCAATATTTACTGTTTTGAGATATTTTTTGTCAATCTCTTTCTTTGCGAACGTTTCTGTGTAATCAAGTAAAAACTCTTTTAATAGGTTAGTAGAAAAATCACTAATATTGTCCTTTCCGACACCAATTTGAAATAAGCCAGCTTTTTCCAAATGGGAAGATTGAGTTACTTGCTCTTTACCCAAATCATCAAATACAATATGAATAGAAGATGAAAATGCTTTTCCAAACTTTCGACCTAAACCGCTTCCAGAATTTCCTACTTTGCTATACCCAAACCAATTTTGTTTTACTTCTTTAAAAACATACCAAGCTTGTATTGTCGAGCTATTATTTAGTCCATTTTCCGCTTTTTCTTTTAAGAACGTTAAGTATTTTAAAACCTTATTATGTTCATTTTGATATTCAGGCTTTGAACTCCCAAATAGAAGGAAAGGGTCAATAAAAAGAGGAAGGTCATTTATTAACGAAATATTGAACGCTCCGTAGTCCTCCAATTTGTCAGAGTCTATTCCAAAAAAATCGCTAAAGTATATTTTCATGCCAAAAGTTTATTGGTCTGGTTATATTGTTGCCAACATCAACTAACATAAACCTTATTTCCCAAAATATCCAGGTGGTGGTTGTAAAATAATTAACAATCAGATGTTTATAACCAGATGGAATCGTCGGGAAATGAATTGGAGGAGTCTGGAAATTGCTTTAGATTTAGAACACTTCTGTATAAGCTAGGTGATATAGTAACCTAAAAAGAGTGTTACATCAAATCCAAATTCAACTTAGGAAATAAATCCGCAGCTTCCTTCATTTTTTTATCGATGATTTTAGCATAGATCTCCGTAGTTCATTTTTCGCGATGATTAAGGTGTTTGGAAACAACAAACCTTTTCGTTCCATTCTTTAGGCGGGCTTGCCCGGACGATGCGGACGGGCTAGACCCGCTTGGCATGTCCTGGGGTAGGGGAAGAGTACGGTGGTGTACTTATGCATTTTATTATTGGAAATAAGTATTCGTGAATGCTTTGGCATTTGAGGGGTGCAGTCCGTTTCCATTTAGGGGCGGACCCGTCTACTCGATTGTGTGTGGTTTTTTAATTTTAACCGTTATTTTTGGAGGTTTTTAATTCGAGATTTTTAACCATCCTTCATAAGGTTTTTAATATACGCTCGACTCAATAATATTTGTTGTTATCGCCTTTTAATAAATCTGTTCTCTTAGTGTAGAAGATCATATTCATCAAAACAGATAAGTATAGAATAAACAACCAGAATGTATTCATACTTCCAGTAAATTCCGGCAAAATTAGTAGATAGTTAAAGGCGGCATTAGCACTAATATGAGCGAGAATGGATGTCAGCACACTTTTGGTATAGTAATAAATCCAACTTATAAAAAGTGTTCCCAGAATAATCCATAATAAAAACACTGTAAAGTCCATTTGCAATGGTACCCCTGTTCCAATCAGATATGCTGGAAAATGCCAGATTCCCCATATCAAACCAAGTATTATACTTGAATATAACAGATTAAATTTATCCATCAATCTGGGAAGTAAAAACCCTCTCCAACCATATTCCTCACCTACTGCAATTAATACAATAACAACAATCTGTGGCAGCAGTTGAGTAGTTCTTAAATCAAATCTGGAGATATCGAAGTCCAAGGAAGTAAGCATGGCTAAAGATGCAAGGACCGGAATTCCAATCATTGAAATAAGAAGCCATTTTAAGCCTGTTTTCTTCACCGTCTGTTTAATGAACAATTCATAGAGACCTTTCTTCCCATTTGTGATGGCCGTAAAAATCAGTGCAACTATTGATGGTGTGAAAACAGTTAATATTGAGATATTTGGATCATCTAATTTATAAGAGATAAAACATATTACCGAACTCAAGGCTATAACAATTACCGAGAATATAATGATTTCCCTTTTTCCATTTGGATTCAAATTTTTCATAGTTGAACATAATTTGGTTTGTGGGTAGTTTTTGGCATTAGTAATCTTCCAAATTTTTAATTCATTTAGATCAATGCCTTTACATGAAGGCTCTTCAAAAGGATAAATGTTACATCTGAATGGAAATTACACACAACGTTTAGCTATGATTAGTTGCGGTGGCAAGCATTCACTTACCTTTCCCGACTCTCCAATAGCAAAAGCTCTGAGGGTTTGAATAGTTTCCGAGGGTTTGATTAGTTTTATTTATTGAAGCAAACCTAAAAAGGTTTTGCTCCTCATAAATATAGACAAAACTTTGATTTAAAAGCCCGAGTCCGCATTGCTTATAGGTATTGTGTGTGCCCAGCATGGGTATCTTTTATCTACTGCAAAGTAGATAATAAATCTAGAGGGTGCAAGCCTGCCCGATCTGTCTAGGCGGGCCTGCCTGACGGACAGACAGGTCCCTTGTGGGGAGGGGTAACCCTTCGGTTACGTTCTAGACAGGCTATTTGAACAAGGCATGGGAAAGTGATTATAAATAACTTTATGGCCCCGATAGAACATCGATATCCATCTATAAAACTCATTTAAACCATAGCAATCCCCATAGTAAGGTGCAACCGGACCCGGTTCAGTCAACAAGGTCTTCATGTTTGGCTTCCTCACCTACTTTCAGGACAGGCAGTACCGACCACATGAAGACTTAGTTATTAGCAATAGTTTTTATTCCGATAATAATTTCTCCATCAAATTAGTCCAATTACCTCACTATATACCAGGTAAGCACCAAGAAATGAAAGTCCAATAAAAACTATCAATCCGACTATAACATTTAATATATGCTGTGACAGTGCTTCGTAATTGTCCTTTGTTTTGTCCGCTGTCAAATATTCTATTGATTTTGGTTTTCCAATAATCTTGTAAAATAGATACCTAGCATTTCTACCAAAGAAATTAACTATTAGTCCTCTAAAAAATAACTCGACCATTAAGTCCATAAGTAATCTTCCGATATTGGTTTATGGAAATTATTGCTAACGTGAGTTTGCGCAGCAACTCCATTTTTTCATAAAAATAACAACTTCCAACTTAGTTTAAGTCGATTAAGGGAAGTTTTGTCGTTCCGTAATTCTGGAGTCTGAAGCCTTGGTATTGTAATAAGTTGGCTTACATGGCCCAGAATTGGACGCAAGATGGCTGAAATTATAGGACGAAGCCCTTTGAGCCTGTTTTTCAGCTCCTTTGGGCCAAGTATGGACATAAGTCTCCTAAGGTTATAGCAGGTCATTATCAGGTTCACGTACGGTTCCCTGCCCGTTCCGGCAGGTGGGTGTGAGAGGTTTAGGGGGGAGATTCCCCTTTACCTACTCGATTGGCTACAGTGTTTTTCCGTTTCATTTATATTTCGGTTCAATTTTTTAGACACTTTGTAAAATCTTGTAAGTACCATTCCAAAAAATAGAAACACAAGTATTTTGGCATAATTCCAATATGGATTTAAATCTTCGGAAAGAACCTGAATCATTCCTAAAATTAAAATAGCAATTGTTAGTGGGATAAAAATCCTATGATAATTCATTCTTTTATTCAAGTTGGCAACGATTGTTTTTAATTCTAAATTTAGTTTTTCGATTCCATCGAAATCTGATTTATCTGATATTCTTTTTAAATGTTTTAGAAGTTTTAACTCAAAAGTTTCTTCTGGTAGCCTTAAAATGAAGCTCAAACTTAAAATTGTCACTAACCCCATTTTTTGCCATTTAAAAACTTCAAAACCAAAAGGCTCAAGGATTATTGATGTCAAAATTATTCCACCGCAAAGAATGGTTAATATCAGATTCAGTATATTCATTCCTTTCAGATATTTAATCCTTTTTTCAACTCCTTTTTTTCTTTCTCCGTAATTTGATTTCAGAGAAACTATGATATTTTTTCTTTCGTCAATTTTTGTCATATTGTAGCTAAGTATGGGTATAATAACAAGTTACTTAACCCAAAATTTTTTGAATTAACTAATATAAACCTTATTCCATTAGGTTGGTCAAAGAGAATCAAATCACCACAACGATAAATCCGCATTCAACTTAGAAAGTAAGTTTACAGCTTCCCTCATTTTCTTGTCTATAATTCTGGCATAGATTTCGGTAGTTCCTATTTCACGGTGTCCTAGTGGTTTAAAAAGTATAGATATCCGCACCATTTTCTATTAGAACTATAAACCCTGGTATGACAGTTTTGGTTGAGATTATCCGTATGGATAAAGTAGTTAGGTTGTATTGATTTAGAATGCGCGTGGTGCCAGCATCAGCGGGGGATCAAGAGGTTTAGAGGTGAGACTCCCCTTTACCTACTCGACTGGGCATAGTTTTTTAATTTTCAAGCCAACTATAGAATTTGACGTTATTCCAACTAATTATTGAAATAGTGACTCCAGAATCTTCTTCGATGTTTTCAGAAGAATATTCATTCATTACGTTAGCTAAATTGTTAAATTCTAATGAATTTGTGTACTTATAATATTTTGAGGGATGATTGACCCAATTTCCATCAGTTGTTTCTGGGTAAGGTATTCTCCCTTCTCCTTCAAAGTCAAATTCTATAAAGTCAGGATTTTGCTCTATTATCTCTGAAAAATCTGTGTAAATGTTTGTATTAGTTGTATTAGTTCCACAAACATATGCAAATGAATTTTCAGGAATTCTAAAAGTTTTGTTGTACAACGAGGTTGTGAAGTTGTTTTCGATAAGTGTTAAAGATATTTTTTGCTGATTAATGTCTATATAATACTTGTCAATTACACTTCCATTTAAAAAGGTTATTTTATTTATGTTTTCAGGTAATTCAATATAGGATGTTGCTGGTCCGATTGCAGTTAAACACAATTCGGGTTCAATTATCTGTTCAAATCTTACAATAAGTTCATTGTCATTTGTAAATTCAGTTGTTGCCAACTCATAGTTGATACAAGGGAATATTTCGGAGGTAATTAGTTTTAATTTTAAAACAGGTTCTTGAGCTTCGTTAGTTGTATATATTTCTTCTGCCATAAAATTTATTACTGTATCGATAGAGTTCTCAATTATATATTCTGCATAATCGGTATCATTTATAACATCATCATTTTCAGAATTACAACCCAAAAAAGCAAATCCAATTAAAGAGAATATTAATATTTTATTCATGACATTTATTTATAAAGTAGATGCGAATTTTTCCATTTGGATGCGTCAAATGTTTACAAAGTGCTGGGTATGAGTAGTGCGGTGGCAAGCATTCACTTACCTCTCCCGGCTCGCCCCTAGCAAAAGCTTTGATGGTTTGGTTATTTTTATTCTCTTGGCAAAACTGAAAAGGTTTTGCTCCTCATAAATATAGAGAAAACTTTGATTTAAAAACCAGAGCCCGCATTGTTTATAGGTATTGTGTGTGCCCAGCATGGGCATATTTTTCCTACTGCAAAGTAGATAATTAATCTAGAGGCTGCAAGCCTGCCCGACTACGCCATTACGACAGGTCCCTTGTGACAGGGGTAATCCTTTGGCTACGCTCTGGACAGGCTATTTGGATCATTAGAGAGATGCATACGGCATATCAGTTCAAGTTATTAATAAGTGGTATACTTTTAGATTGAAATGTGAGGTAGTTTTAGATTAATTTATACATAGTAGACGTTTATTTTGTTAAAGAGTCAATTTTCAAGTAATCTTTAATGTATATGAGAATTTCCTTTGCAGGTTTATCCATTGCCTTTTTATTGTCAATATAAAGATTCCAAATCCCGTGTGGGTCAAGGTTACTCAAGGACTTAGAAGTAGGGAATTTTTCTGGCAATTCTTGAGCAATTTCATTTAGAGTAATTCCAATTGCACTTAAGTTGTGATGTACAATTTTGTCAAAATCTTCCAGTTTGGTTTTTAATTCTGATGGAATCAAAGGGGAAGCGATTAATTGCTGAAGTTTCTCTCTTGATTCATGGAATTTCCGAGAATAGCTAATAGGCCCAAATTCGTATTTTTTCCAGCTGTCTAAAATAATTGCTGGGTTTGTTGGTTTTTCCGGTTCGTTATATTCCGTTTTCTCAATGTATTCAAGAGATGTGAAGTTCTTTTCAGCCCAACTTTGCGTTGCTATAAATCCAACAAATTCCCGATTTAATTCGGTTATTTTATCCCTGTCAACTTTAACTTCATCAGAATAGAAATGTTCGATAAATTCTGAGAACATAATACTTCCATTTGCACTTACCATAAATTTATAGTCAAATAAATCTGTGAGATCCGTTTCAGTCTTCGTTTGAAAGAATGCCAGAATATCTTCGAATGTTTTTATTTGCATCTTAAAAGTTTCAGTCTTTATTGGAGTGAATAATGTTTTTCGAGCTTGTAAATAGGACAAAATCGTAACTACACCAATTAGGATGAAAAACAGGATTTGAAAGAAGTTTTTCGAAGTTGTTATTAAAAATGAAATTTCGGAATCTGTCAAATCGCCTACGCAGTATATTTTGTATAGAATGGAAAATATCAACCAAGTTATCAATGCACATAGTGCCACGATTATTGATATTTTAATTCCCCTGTCTTTTATCTTATCCTTCACTATTTGTGTTTTTTGTTTACCACTAACGTCTCGTATAAAACCAGTGCGGCGATTGCCGGCGATGATTTTCCGCAGGAAAATCAGACGCAGCAAGTACACACAGACTTTTGATTTTAAACTAAGATTGCATTGTTTCTATACGTTGTGTGTGCCCAGCATGGGGATCTTTTATCTACTGCAAAGTAGATAATTAATCTAGAGGGTGCAAGCCTGCCCGACGATGTCATTCCTTTAGATTTGTATTATAAATATAATCTATAATGATGATGTTGAAAAGAGGGGGTCTGGGGGAGACTCATAACTTTTAAAATGTTCATAACTTTAATTTATAATTTAAAAAGGAACGGGGTGAACTTTGTGTCGTTCTAGGTTTACGGCCTATCGCCTGTATTAGTCCCCGTTCCCCTTACCGGTCGCCCAGGACCAAATAGGATTCTAGCCTTGGCTTGTAAAGGTCTTAGTCTAAGCGACCATTTTAAACAATGTAAAATTATGGAAATAAAAGAAGTTATCGGAATCGATGCGAGCAAATTAACGTTGGATTGTTGCATCCACAACAGTGGTTCGCAGGAAGTATTTGGCAACACCCTTGAGGATATCCCGGCAATGGCAGAGTGGTCACTTGACATTAGTGGCGTAGGGAAACAAGAACTTTTGTTCGTTTTTGAGCATACGGGGCTATATACTTATGAGCTGATCCAGTATCTTGGAGGGGAAGGTTATCTTTTCCATGTAGTCCCAGGGTTGGAGATCAAGCGATCATTGGGGATTGCCCGGGGGAAAGACGATAGGGCCGATGCTAAACGGATCGCCCAGTACGGCTATCGCATACGCGATGAAGTAAAGCCTTATCGGATGCCCAGCGAGGCTTTGGCCAGCTTAAAGCGACTCATGTCCATGCGCGGGAAGCTAGTAGCCCAACGGGCAGGGCATATGACGACTTTAGGGGAGCAGCAAAGGGTATTGGACGGGAAAATCAATAAGGTGCTGTTCCATGTTCAGAAAGAGGTCATAAATACACTTGATCTGCAAATAAGAGTTGTTGAAAAAGAAATGGATAAGATTATGTACGGAGACCCCGAACTGAAGAAGCTGTTCCGTCTCTTGACCAGCATAAAGGGCATCGGGGCGGTCACTGCCCGGTTCCTGATCGTTTACACCGTTGGGTTCACGGCTTTTAGGAACTGGCGAAAGTTTGCCTCCTATTGTGGCATAGCTCCCTTTCCTAACCGATCCGGAACAAGTGTAAGGGGAAGAACAAAAATAAGTCACCTAGCAAACAAGGAGGGCAAGGTACTGTTCCACCTCTGTGCCATGACGGCCATACAGTGCGTTCCGGAGATGCGGGTCTTTTACCAAAGGCGGCTGAAAGAGGGAAAGAACGAGATGAGTACACTGAACATCGTAAGGAACAAACTCTTGGCAAGGGCGTTTGCTGTGGTGAAAAGAGGCACTCCCTATGTTGACACTATGGGATATGCAGCTTAGCATATAGAAAAAAATTATGGAGTAATAGTTGTTTTAACCATAGGATACAGGCGGGCTCGCCTAACGAATACACAGGTACCTTATGTACAGCAAGCCCAAAGCCCAATACTATGTACTACGATCACCGTAAAACGGTTAAAGAGGAAAGGTTATGTTAGTTTATTGGAGTACTACAAACGTTAAGTTTCATTATCGAACCGCCCAGTACGAGACCCGTACGCTGGGTGGTGTGAGAGGCGCAGTCCGTTTCTATTTAGGGGCGGACCTGTCTACTCGATTGTGCTTTCGTGTTTTATATTACTTTGGCGGCAAATGCTATAAAATGGGCAAAAGGAACTAATAAAAATTGGGCTAGAACTGTACCTATTAATCTAGCAAGCACCATAAATCTTATAGTCCTTCTAAATTCACTTTCTGTAAATTTTCCTTCAACAACCTCGTCAGTTAAAATCGAAAGATTAGGGTCAATAATTACAAACATAAGTATTGTGGCAAATCCATTTACGATAGCTGACATTGAGCTTGCTGTAGTTCTTAATTCAGGTGTAATAAACCCTGCATATAGTGATGATAGTACACCTACGGATAATATTGCTACCGCGATAATGTTAAATATGAATATTTTTAATGGAAATTTCGTTTCGGAGTTTAAAGTAAAATTGCCTTTGTCAGGGATACTAATTTCATTGCGCAACTGATTAATGCCTGTTTTTGTGAAACTATGTAAGATTAACTTAGGTATTGATTTATGAATACTGAAATTCATAACAGCTTTAGATAATACTCTCTGAAAAGTTGGTATCAATAAAGCTCCAAATATGGTAGCTATAGTCGTAGCTAGTAAAATCAATCTTATTTCATACGTTCCTGGGTCAATGTTTAGATTAATGTTGTTTTCAACCCACTTTGCCAATAACGGGGCTTGAAAGGAATTTGAAGTTCTTGAAATAAGAACCATAATATTAAATAGTGCAAATGAAACTGCGATTTTCCGAGTTCTTGTTCCTACAATTCTAACCGAATAAGATAAAGTACTAATCAAGTGTATAACAAATGTTAGAAGTAGTACTATTATTATTTGTAATGTCATTTATTCTTTCTCATATTTTTTGACATGAAGCATAACGTCTCGTTTTAAAACAGTGCGGGCGGGTAAGGGTGATTGTCCGCAGGACAATCAGCACAAGAAGCGAACACAAAGCTTCGATTCAATACCGAGTAAGCATTGTTTTTATATACTGTTGAACGAATCCTCCCTACCGGTCGGAAGCCTTTCCAGAGCAAAATACAACATTTCTTATATTTATGGTACACTTAAAATTTACCGTTATGTACAAAAAAAAGTAAAACGATAGTAGAGACCGCTATCACAGAAGTTCCGGGCTTTGATAACCTTTGCGAGAAATTATTGAAGAGTTTCACGATCAATGGCAAGGCCGAGAGTACCTTGAACAACTACATGCGGTGCTTGGCACATTTGGCCCTGCATTACAAACAAAGCCCGGAGACACTTTCTACCGAGCTGATCAATGATTATCTTTTTCATTGCAAGAACTTGCACAAGAGCCCATCCGAAAGTTTTTTTAAGCACACCGTTTTCGGTCTTCGTGCCATTTATAAGGTCTTGGGAATAAAAGATAGGCATGTCAAGCTTCCGCAAATAAAGCGCCAGAATAAATTGCCCGTAGTGCTGAGCAAGGCCGAAGTACGCACTTTGCTCAAAGCCCCCAAATATCTCAAACACCGCTTGATACTCGGGATGCTCTACGGTTGTGGCCTAAGGAGTTACGAACTCTGCGCACTGCGCCTTTGCGATGTCGATTTTGACCGACAGACCGTTTTTGTGAAAAAGCAGAAGGGCAAAGTGGATCGGTACCTGCCCCTTAGCAAACACTTGGCACGCGGGCTGAAAAAATATATTGCAACGGAATCTCCCCGAACCTTCCTGTTCAACAGCCAGGTAACCGACAATGGGGCACCACGGCCCATTACTACCACTGGGATACAATGGGTGATCAAAGAAAACAGGGGCAAGGTAAATACCCATAAGGTCATAACCGCCCATTGCCTGCGCCATACCTATGCAACACATTTGCTGGAAGAAGGGCTCAATATTATGAGCCTGAAAGAACTTTTGGGGCATGCTTTTATCGAGACAACACTGGTGTACCTGCACGTTGCAAATACCGGGAGTTCGCACAAGTTCAGCCCGCTCGATACGCTTTTTGAATAATGCGCAGCCACTTCAAGGTGGCCGATGTGCTGGAGATGGAACAGGGCCAGATCTCGTCCCAAACCTTTACGGGCTGGCATAAGCGTACCCTACATGCCATCCGTAGGTGCCGGACACCTGCTATGGGCGGACATATAGATAAGTGCGATTGCTGCCATAAACTCCACATCAGCTACAACAGTTGCAGAAACCGTCATTGCCCTACCTGTCAGGGACATAAAAGGGAAGAGTGGATACGGGCCCGGGAAAGCGAACTTCTAAATGTGCCTTATTTCCATGTGGTGTTTACCCTACCCCCGGAGCTGAACACTTATGCCCTGTCCCATCCGAAAACAGTCTATGGGAGCCTGTTCAAAGCGGCCTGGGCAACCCTTGTGCAGTTCGGTGCGAACCCAAAACACCTTGGCGCACAAATGGGTATGATCGCCATCCTGCATACCTGGGGCCAAAACCTGAGCCTGCACCCCCATTTGCACTGTATTGTCCCCGGTGGCGGTGTGAACAGATCGGGCAGATGGAAACCAGCTAAGAACAAGGGGAAGTACCTCTTTAATGTGGAATCGATGAGTGGCGTGTTCCGAGCAAAATATGTCGCACTGCTACGTAAGGAAAAGGTGCCCGTTCCAAAAGAAATTTACAATAAGCTCTTTGATAAAAATTGGGTAGTGTATGCGAAACAGCAGTTCCATACACCAAAATATGTAGTGGAATACCTGGGCAGGTATACGCATAAGATCGCTATCAGTAATTATCGGATTAAACAATTGGACAAGGCTAACAGAACGGTAACTTTCCAGATGAAGAACTACAAAAAAGGAGGCCAAAAGGAACTGCTCAAACTCTCCACATACGAATTTGTACGCCGATTTGCACTGCATGTCCTGCCCAAGGGTTTTACACGGATACGGCATTACGGCATCTTGAGCAGTAGCTGGAAAAAAGAAAAGCTGCCCGCCCTTCAAGATATGCTGGCCACAGAGCCGCTAAAACTCAAAGAGGAAAAGCCACCATTGCTCAAGGGGAAGTGTCCCATCTGCAAAAAGGGAAAATTGGTCACCGTTATGACCTTCGACGGGCGTGGACCTCCCCAATGCTGGAAGGAATTGCTGACGTTTACGAATCAACCATAGGAACTACTTGCAAACCGCGAGGCAGAAGCGCTATGCCTTAAGGTAAATGTTAAACCAAAAAGAGACAGGACGGTTCGCCAAACTGGAGCAAAAGTTGGGTTTAGGTCACTAGAAAAATGCCGAAGTTCAATTGCCAATACAAAACCAAGGCAAGTCTGCCGAAATACGACTCCATAAAAAACGCTAAAAAGAAAGCTTTCCCCATAGAGGGAGACCGGATCCGTCAACAAGATATTCAGCCCTGGCCTATCGGCGGGCCGAATACTTATTTATTGGCAGGCGTTTTTTTTTACTCATTAAACTCTAATAATTCTGAGACAGTCTTAAATTCATAACCTTCTTCTTTTAGCTTTTTAATTATCACCGCAACAGATTTTAAAGATGGCTCTCTAAACATTACGTGAAGTAATATGATGGAACCGTTTTTAGAATTTTGAACCACATAATCGGCTATTTTATCAGAATCAGATGCAATGTCGGCATAAGATTCTGGATCAATATCCCACATTATGGTTTTTCGATTATCGCTTTTTAAATATAAGGGAAGCATTAAAAATTTTTTCCCATAGGGTGGTCTAAAATGGATTGGGTGGGAATATCCTGCCAATCTTATTAATGAATCAGTTCTTACAATTTGATCTTTAATGTGTCTTTTACTTTTAAAAAGCAAACGATTATGTGAATAGGAGTGATTTCCGATTTCATTTCCAGATAGGACAATCCTTTGAGTTTCTTTAAAATTGTTTTCAATTTTATTACCATTTAAAAAGAACGTAGCTTTTACCTTATTGTCTTCTAAAATTTTTAAAATTGAGTCCGTTTTTACACTTGGACCATCATC
Organism: Arenibacter nanhaiticus; assembly: GCF_900141935.1. Taxonomy (GTDB): domain Bacteria; phylum Bacteroidota; class Bacteroidia; order Flavobacteriales; family Flavobacteriaceae; genus Arenibacter; species Arenibacter nanhaiticus. The sequence continues at coordinate 17,295 of NZ_FQYX01000045.1, forward strand.
AAAGGTTAATGCGATTACTTTTTTTGATGTAACAACATTGGGATATATCTCTCCGAAAAACTGAAAACTAAGAGACCTACTGATTAAAAATATTGCCGCTCCTAAAATGAGAAAGAGAACAATAGACGATGTAATTATTAAAAAATATTTTCTCATCTAAAGATTGCGTTATTTTAAATGACTGCCAACGTATGGATAAGGTAACAAATTACTATTAACCATTTTATCAGCAACTAATATAGGAGATATATAAATAGGACTTCCAATATGCTCTAAATCATCACTACAACAAATCCAAATTCAACTTAGGTAGTAAGTTCGCGGCTTCTTTCATTTTCTTGTCTATGATTTTGGCATAGATCTCCGTAGTTCATTTTTCGCGATGATTAAGGTGTTTGGAAACAACAAACCTTTTCGTTCCATTCTTTAGGCGTGCTTGCCCGGACGATGCGGACGGGCGAGACCCGCTTGGCCTGTCCTGAGTCCTTCGAGAAAACCTCAGGGAAGGGTACGGTGGTGTACTCATGCATTATTATTCTTGGAATAAGGTATTCGTGAATGCTTTGGCATTTGAGGGGTGCACTCCGTCATTTGATGGCGGAGGCATCCACTCGATTCTCTTAAGGTTTTATTCCTTCAATATGGTTTCAATCGCCTTTTCCAGCAATTCGTCTTTTCCTTGTCTTATTCCCTCAATTGTTGGTTTAACTTCGATATCTGGAACTATTCCAATTCGTTGGGTTTCTTGTCCGTTTGGATAATTTACTCCAATTCCCGAAATCATTGTTCTTAATCCACCGGGGAGCAAAATAGCGGAAACGTTTCCATCTGCTCCTGCTGTTGTACTTCCAATAATTGTTGTATTATCTCCTGCTCTAAAAGCCATTGACGTATATTCTGCTTGACTTTGAGATAATTCATTGACTAATACAACTAATTTCCCCTGGTAAGTTTTGCCTTGACTCGGAATTTCTAAATTACTAGTAAATGTAAATTCGCCTGGATTATCAACATTTCCGTTCGTAAATTTCACAAAAGGTGTGGAAGAAGAAACGAAATAGGAACCTAAACTAAAAGGAACAAAAGTTGACGGATAATTACGAATGTCAATGATGATTCCTTTAGTGTTTTTAAATTCATCTTTGATTTGTGCAATATCATCTTCTTTGATTGACTGAAGTGTAACATAACCTATGTTGTTATCCAACATTTTAAAGGATTTACCATCACTTTTTCTGTACCTATGATAAATGTCAAGGCTATCTTTTGGGTAAAGCTTAAGATTCTTTGTTTGAGGTTTGGAATTACCCGAAACAAACTCAATTTCAATATTATTCGAGTTTGAGCGTAAAAGGTCTGCCGAAATATCCCGTAGTCTTGATGGCTCATTAGAAGCTGGATAATATTTAGATTTTTCATTTACGATTTTGTCGATGGGGTTGCCATTTATTTTGGTAATTACATCACCAATTTTTAATCCAACTTCGTTTTTTAATTCTTGATTATAATAATCTGTGACAACCAAATGATTTTCGATAAAACGAACGTGTACTGGTGGATAGTTTGAGCCTTTCCATTCATCAATTTTGTCCGCTCCACCCCAAAGATTTGCATGTGTGTCTTTTATATCGGCAATAAGTTGAATGGCAGCCAATTCATATTCTAATTCATCTTTGGCATTAATAAAAAGAGGTATATATTCTTTTAATTTTTCATTCCAATCTTCATCCATCAAATGTTTATAAGGGAAAAAGTAGTTTATCATATTCCAATATCGATACAGTGATAGTAGTCTAAATCCATCATCGGGAAATGACATATTTGAATATGGATTTTCATTTTTAAATTCTGGGTTGCCAACATTTGCTATCATTCCAATGTAATAGTGCTTACCTTGTGAACGGTTATTATAAACGTAGAGCAATTTATTTTTCAAATCTGTACTTAGATTGTTAATCCATTCCATATCGGGTTTTAAAAAAGCATTTTCATCTGTCGGCTGACATTTTGCACATTCTTGTACTTGACCAAAAGAGTTTATCCATTCAACAAGAAGTTTATCTCTGTCGATAGTGTTTTCTGCCTTAATAAATTTTGGTAAAAATCGAAAAAGTTCATAATCCCAATTGTAGTTGCCTTTTGCAATTGCGGGGTGGTGGTATTTAAGAAACCCCCAAACTCTGCCCAACAATTCTAGATTTTCTATTTTTTCGGTGGTTAATTTTGATAGCTCAATTAAAGACCCGTTATCAAATTCCTTATCAAGCTGTGCACTTGATAATTGTTTTTCGACTTCTTTCAGATTTTGAACATTTTTACCGTCAATTGATAAAACAAAATCATCAAACCAAGCTTCGCCTTTGCCTGTAAGAATTCCAGCAATAAATATATTTTCTGCTTCCTCTGGATAATCAAGTGTTATAGTGTACTTCTGCCAATCTTTAGTTCCCGTTGTGTTTTGATTTTGCATATTGTCATATGCCAAAGAAGTACCATTCCCGTCAACTCTTAACAACAAACCTGCATATCCGTTTTCAACATCTTTGATTTTCATAAAACCCTCAAGTCTTATTTCTTTTCCTTCATAGTTTGCTGGGATTTTGTATGCAATACTTCCAAAAGAACTTCCTGTTTGGTCAGATGTGATTTTTCCTGATTTAGTGCCTGAATGAGCAACGGAATCCGTTGTTAATTCATAATTACCCCATTTAAACCATCCGTCAGGAAGTGATGTATTCTCACTTTGGGTTTCAAAACCAAGATTATATTTTTCGGGTTCTTGGGCTATACAACCAATTGAGACAATTGTCAGTAAGGCTAATAATTTTTTTTTCATCGGTTTTTTTTTAACTTGTAGAGAACGGTTTGGCTATGACAAGTAGGGCAGCGGATAAGCACTTTCCTTTACATTTAGACTGTAGCCGAAGCTTTTTGTTTTGTAATTAACTTTATTTTTTTAATTGCCAAAGCCAAAAGAATTGGCGGACTCAGCAAGCATGCCCAAACCTTTAAATATAGTACTTTATACCCTATTTGTTATAGCCTTTGTGTGTGCCCAGCATGGGCATCTTTTATTTACTGCAAAGTAGATAATTAATCTAGAGGGTGCAAGTCCCTTATGGGCAGGGGTAACGCCTTGAACCATTAGTAAGTCGCAAGGGTGGTAACTGCGAGGTTACATCTGAAGGAAGCGAGACTACAAAACTCGGTACTGACGAACAGGAACCAGATATGAGGCTGTGAGGATGGATGAGCAAGCACATCATTGTAAAGTCCGAAACACTTTTAAGTGAATGCCGAAGCAGTAGATCTGGCAGGAATCGAGGGAAAGAAGATGTCATTACCTGGGGAGGTCTCCAAAGTTACGTGTAACTAAATGGAGAAGTCAGCCGAAGTCATAGTAGCCAACC